>NZ_WJIG01000004.1:0-699260 GCF_009647635.1 Phyllobacterium sp. SYP-B3895
GGCGGCCGAAGCCAAGCCTGCATCAAGGGCTGGTTGACCCTTGAATTCTTCCATTATCTCTTCGCCTTCGGAAATAATGCCTTCAATTGCATCGCAGGTCTTACCCTGCGGGCGTTTGCCAAGGGCTTCAAAAACCGCCTGCAGCCGTTGCACATGGCCTTCGGTTTCTTCGCGATGCTTTTCAAACGCAGCCCTGAGCTCGGTGGAAGATGCGGCCCTCGCCATTTTCGGCAGGGCTTTCAGGATTTTTCGTTCAGCGTAGTAGATGTCTTTCAGCGTTTCATGAAACAGCGTTTCCAGGGTCTTGTCAGCCACGGCGATATCTCCTCTTTTTCAATTACCGCAAGTTGCAGTCCCCTTAAGAGGCATCCAGCGCTAAGGTTCCCTCCACCTATGCCGCGGGAGGTCAACGTCCGCTTTCGGACACATGAGGTATAACCGGGAACCTGTTTTTGCCGATCCAAGTTAGCCATGTACGGGGGCGGAAACGAACCATAGGAGAAACAAAATGCCAAATGAACGCAATCAACAGGGTGATACGTCCAATCGCGGCTTTGCGTCGATGGATGAAGACAAGCAGCGTGAGATCGCTAGCGAAGGCGGTCGTCAGTCCGGTGGTAATTTCAAGAATGACCCGCAACGCGCAGCCGAAGCTGGGCGCCAAGGTGGACA
This sequence comes from Phyllobacterium sp. SYP-B3895, assembly GCF_009647635.1. NCBI lineage: Bacteria > Pseudomonadati > Pseudomonadota > Alphaproteobacteria > Hyphomicrobiales > Phyllobacteriaceae > Phyllobacterium > Phyllobacterium sp. SYP-B3895. The sequence continues at coordinate 673 of NZ_WJIG01000004.1, forward strand.
GCAGTCGGGTGGTGGCCAGTCTGGCCGTCAGCAATCCGCAGAGAACGATGAAAACCGCCAACAATCTGACGATAATACGGGCGGACGCCAGGGAGGCGGCAATTTTGCCGACGACCCTGAACGTGCACGCGAAGCCGGCCGCAAGGGTGGACAGAGCTGAAGAAGCTTTTCTTTTATATGAAGCGGCCGGGATATTCCCGGCCGCTTTCATTATTGGTCAACAGCACTGTTATTAAATCGATCGTGAAGACGGGGGCTAGTTTGATTTAGGGCATTCGTCGCAGGGAGCCCTGTTGAATATGTGCCCCTGCTTCAAGCACAGCGCTAGCGGCCGTCATGTCCGAGCCTTCCTTCAGTCGCTATATTTCCTGTCTCTTCCGGACAAAGGCGGAACATCTATGATTTTTAGCACGTTTATACGCTGCTGACGGAGCATCCAGGTCGGCTGGGCCCTTGGCTCACTGCCATCCGAGGCCTCGGGCTCAAGACTTGGCGGTGAGCGCAAGCTCACCGCCCCTTTGCTAAAGTATATTCTAAATCGCGTCAGCGTTTAAGCAAAACTCACAAAACGCTAACTCGGCTTCGGAATTCCTGCCATGTCCATTGCGGGTTTCCTACAGCCGATGCCCCTGTATCAAGCCGAGGGATTCGGACTTGCAGCCTCCGTATTGTCGGAGCCCATTTCCATGTCCGACAGTCATTCCGGACAAAGGCGGGAGATCACCAATTTTTGGTACGTTTGTGCGCTGCTGACAGGACCATCCAGGTCAGTTGATCCCTTGGCTCAATGTCGCCGCGGCCTTGGGCTCACACTTGGCGGTGGGCGTAAGCTCACCGCCCTTTTGGGGCAAACAGTTTTCCAATAAGCAAAGCAAAAAAAACTTTGGCCGACCTCCAGGATTCGGAGTAACACATTGTGCTGGTATCCGACACCGGGTAGGGACTTGGCTGAAAGTATTCTTCCAAGGCGCAATGAGGGCAAGTCTCCGCTGGTGGGAACTTTCCAATCCACTGACGTTCGATCGTCAGCAGGGGTCGACCGGACCAAACGGGTAGGCAGCCGATCTTGGGCTAGAAGTTGCGTTGGAAGCGAATGATGCCGCCAAGTGCGTCATCCTCGCCAAAGCCGAATAGTCAGAAGATACGTTCGAGCTACTTCGCGCAGATTCCACAATCATATCATCAGTCGGCCCATCCAAAGTGTCTCCGCTCAGCCATACCCGGTGGTCCATCGTACCAAGGGCGAGGTGGACATTCGTCATTCGCCAATCGTCATCAATGCGACGAGCACGGGCCCCCACGCAGTGAGAAGAATATTACCAATGGCATAGGGCACCGTATAACCGAGCGCAGGAATACTACTCCGAGATTCATCTTGTATCGCCCGGAGGGCGGCCGTGATAGTTCCGGCACCGGCACATGCACCAAGAACAATAAGGGGATTCATCTTGAGCATATAGCGGCCAAAAAGAATCGCTATCGTATGCGGCAGCAACGCCGATACCAGCCCCACCACCACAAGACTCAAACCGGTTTGTTGGAGCCCAGAGAAGAAGCTTGGCCCGGCGTTGATGCCAACCACACCGATAAAAATGCACAGACCGACAGTGTCGAAGATCCAGATCGCCGGTTCCGGGATTCGGCCAAAAAATGGGTGTACAGAGCGAAGCCAGCCAAAAACCAGCCCCATGATCAGCGCACCTCCGCTTGCAGTCAGAGTTAACGGGATACCGCCAACGGTTACCGACAAGAGGCCAACAAGGCCCCCAAGCACGATGCCTGTCCCAACAAAAACCATGTCCGTCGCCATAGTTGGGCGGTCTGGATAGCCTAATTCCATTGCGGCCCTCTCAACCTCCGGCTTAGTGCCGATCAGACTGAGCACGTCTCCACCATCGATGGTCGTCTTTGCAGTAACGGGCATCTCCTGTCCGGCCCGTGTAAGCTTCCGCAGAAACACGCTCCGAGTAAATTCGAGCTGCGCCAGTTCTCCAAGTGTTCTCCCAACCGCGATCCCTCGCGTAACCACGACATCCAGCACTTCGACCGGTAGGTCGAGCAGAGGCTTGTCGTCTACTTCCGGGCCGACAATCTTCCCGCTGTTCACGTGTATTTCCTGCCGAGCGAGTACGGCGACGACGTCACCTTCGCGGATGACCGAATTGGGAAGCGCCTCCATGATGCCTCCGTGGTGTCGGATTCTTGCGATGAACACGCGCGAGCCTTGCGGCAAGGCTTCAAGTTCTGCCACCGTCTTGTTCACGAGTTTTGGATTGGTGACACGGTAAGCACGTAGATCGAACAGTCTTGCTCCCGAGGTCACGCCAAGTTCCAGTTGCGCGGAGCCTGCCAATGCGGTGCCTTGCATACGCATCCCTTCGTCGCGCAGGTTAACTCCCATCAGTTTGGGTCCGATTGTAGGGAGAAACCATACAAGGCTGGCGGTTCCGATGAGGTATGTGACTGCGTAAGCCACTGGAATATTGTTCAGCAGGCTAATTCTTTCCGCTTCGGGAATAGCCAGGCGCTGAATAGCCTCCCCGGCCGTGCCAATAACCGTCGATTCTGAAAATGCTCCTGCAAGCAGTCCGGCGGCCGTTCCGACGTCGTACCCAAGCAGCGTCGCAAAACCGAATGCAGTGAGCAAGCATGCAACGCATAAGACCAAGGTAAGCGCCACCTGTGGAATTGCGTCCTGTTTGAGCCCGCGGAAAAACTGCGGTCCGACCTTGTAGCCGGTTGTAAACAGAAAAAGATCAAAGAAGATGATCTTCACAATCGGTGGAATCTTGATATCGAGCTGTCCAATCAACACCCCCGCCAAAAGCGTCCCCACCACGATTCCGAGGCTGAAACTTCCGAGCTTTACCCGTCCAATCAAAAAGCCAATGGCCAGCGCAAGGAAGATTGCCAGTTCAGGATTGTCGCGCAATGCTTGTACAAAAAAAGCCATCCCCTACTCCTGCCCATTGTCAAGCTCAAGGAGTCAACGACCAACCCCGGATCGAACCCGCCGTGGGCAAGCAGACGCACCCATAGGCGCTTATCTTAGTGCCTCAGTTTGGTAGAGATGACCTCCGGCTTTAGCAGTTTGAGACCGCGCGCTTTCTCGTAGCCGTGAATCTCCTTCACATCGAGTTTGCGCATGAACTCAATTGTCTCCTCTGTGATCACTTGACCCGGCACCATGATTGGGAAGCCGGGTGGATAAGGAATTACGAAGTTGGCGGACACCATTTCCGGCCCCTCGCGAAGGCGACGATTACATTCATCTCCATGCAAAGGAATGTATTCACAGCCCGTGGCATCATAAGCACCGTAGAAAGCTGTGCGCATATCCCCCTCCGGTGTGGCACGCCCCGCGTCTTGTCGAAACGCTTCATGGAAATGACTGAAATTCGGTAGGTCAGGCACGTCCGTCATTAGCGACTTGACGCGAGCGGCCAGCGCGTTTCTTTCGCCATCGCCGCCGCGGGCAAGGCGTGTCTCGATCCCGTTAGAAATCTCCAGGAGCACGCGAACGAGCTGCGCCACATCGCTCCGTGTATTGTTGATATTGGATTGGAGCAGAACCGAATTGCGCGACGTTTTATTGAGCTGAATGTCGTAGACATTGGCCAGCAACGCCTTGAACTCGGTTCCATCGAAACCTGCCGTTCCACAGACAAGCGTCATACGCGTAGGATCGAGGCAGAATTCGTCGTCGTGCATGCTGCGCACCTGGCTGGCCCAGGTTGTGTCCGGCGCCAGAAAATCCACAAACCCACTCTCCCGGTACTGCACGGGGATCATGCCGTCAGCACCAAGCATATGGAAGTATTTCGAGATTATCGGATGTGAATTGACCGCACGCCGGATAGCAAGCGAGATCTCGATGGCGTTGAGCACGAGGCCGTAGCCTTCCAATTCCATTTGCCGCCGCGCTACGTCGAGACTGCCGATTAGTTGCTGGTTGGGGCTTGTCGAAGCATGCGTAAAGATTGCTTCGTGAAACTGCGACTCAACTGTGTAGAAGTCGACGTCTTTCACGAGAACCATCGAGCCCTGGCGCAGCGCTGACATGGATTTGTGCGTCGAGTTGGTCTGGTAAACGCGAATACGAACGTTCCGCGGGTCCGGGAGCAACCGCGTCGTTAGCAGTTCGTCGACGGTGGGGTCAGACCCAAGTTCCTGCTGTTGTTTTTCGTAGGCCTCAACCGCGGCCGAACCGTGACTCCATGTTTCAATTGCGGCAGCGGCGCCCATTGCGGTGCGAGGACGCAATACCGGTGAGAACCGCGCGAAGCCGAACCACGCCTCATCCCAGAGGAATACGAGGTCCGGTTTAATGGCGAGGCACTCCTCCATGACCCGACGCGTGTTGTAGATGTGGCCGTCAAAGGTGCAATTCGTGAGGTCCACCATTTTGACACGGTCAAGTCTGCCTTCGGCCTTCAGATCCAGGAGTGCCTTTTTTATGCTCCTGAGGGGTACCGCACCATACATCGAGTATTCTGTCATCGGGAATGCATCAACGTAGAGCGGTTGCCCGCCGGCAAGTACAAGCCCATAGTGGTGGGACTTGTGGCAGTTTCGGTCGAGAATGACGATGTCGCCGGGCGCGACTATCGCCTGGTGGACCATCTTGTTCGACGTGCTTGTGCCGTTGGTTACGAAAAAGGCATGGTCCGCGCCAAAAGCCCGCGCGGCCATTTCCTGAGCGCGCTTGATATTGCCTGTCGGCTCCAACAGGCTATCAAGTCCGCCCGTTGTGGCACTGCTTTCCGCAAGGAAAAGGTTGATACCATAAAACTCCCCCATATCGCGGATCCAGTCAGACTTGAAAACTGACTTTCCTCGAGCGAGCGGAAGCGCATGGAATGTACTTATCGGGCGCCGCGCATATTTCTTGAGGTTGTCGAAGAACGGCGTCTCGAAGCGGTCTTGAATCCCCTCAAGCACCGACAGGTGGAGTTCCAACGGTTCTTCGATCGCATAGAGAACGCGACGGATGGATGCCGACCGCGCATCGCCCGCCAAATTTTCTACCTGGCGGTCAGACAGAAGATAAATGTCGAGGTCTGGTCGCAGACGTTTCAACGAGTTTGCCAAGAGCAACGCCAGATCAGCATCCTCCGCTCGCGCCCCATCCAGTCCGAGGCCGGACAGCACGCTGCGCAACACCGGCGCCGAATGTCGCGAAGCGTAGTTAAAGCCCTCGAAGATCGTAACCGCGGCAATATCCGGATTGATGATCGCAGCGCAGATCGCATCTTCGAAGCTGTCTACCGGGACAATTTCGTAAATAAACGCGTCCTCGGGACGTCGCAGGTTGCGCAACTGCGCGATTTGATCGGCAGCTTGCGTTGTGGCACCCGGCGCAACAATCAGCATTTCGAAGTAGGGGCGCTTTGCGTCACCGTGTCTGAGCGTGGGCGGGAGGACATCAGCCGGCGTATCGACGACTTCCTCGGTCGTTCGCCACTCGGCAGGATCGTACTTGAAGTCACGCGTGACAATCGCGGCCGAAACGCGTCGCACCAAATCAGTAAAGCCAACAGCATCGCCTCCCCGCAGCCTGTCGCTTAGCCTCGCCATGAGCGCAGAGCCTGGGAATGCGTGAAACCCTTCAATGGGGCCTAACTCTGCAAAGGCAGCTTCGGCCGCGTTCTGATCGGCTCGCCCGACCGACCATGCGCGCGCTGCGGCAACAACATCGCGCCACCGGTCTGCGCGTTCCGCGGGCATCGAGAAGAAGTGGTCTATCCGCTGCTCAAGCATCTTGGCCGGTTTCGGCATCGCGGTATCTCCCCTGCCTATGGTGACTAGTTCATTCGTCTGGGCGAGCGAGTGGGCTGACGTCAGGCAGAGGAGCGGTTCTCTTCAGCCGCTTCACTATGCCTCCGTCGAGCGGGCGCTTTGCCCGTTTCATGCACTTAGAGTGTAGACCGATGTGAACGCGAATACGTGTAGCATCATGTAATATACGGCGCCCACTTACAGACCAGGCCAGCAAAGCCGTACGTTTCCCGGGATCGTCAGGCCCGCTTTTCGGAGAGAGTTGAGACGGTATCGAAAGCGGACCGCGACGAGATAAGGCAGTGAGGGAAGTGCCCAGACAGTTATGCAGCCCCGATAGCGCGCGAAGCCCGCTTCAACCAGCTCGGGACCGAAGTATGGGTTCTGTAAACCCGACCAAGATAAGCCTAGGTGTAAGTACAGGCCTGGACACCGACCGGAGGTTATTGTGAGAGGCGAGCTACGTCGCTTCGAAAAATAACACCGTAGGGGTGCGCCAGCGCCGTAGCCATCGAACCAGCGATGTCGTCTTGAAGTTCAAACAGGTTATGCGGGGGGATATCTTCTCGTAGCTCGTCGAAAGAATGGAACCATCGGCAGGATCGACGAGACGTGTGCTTAGCCGAAGCTTCTCGCCTTCAATACGGACAGCTGCCTCGAGCACAACGGTTGGGTATGAATCGGCGATCGTGCCGGATACAACGACGATTTCCTTGAATTTCGTGAGTGAATATGAGGTCCTGATCCGCTGCAGACGATCCGTGCCATTGTAGACGAGGCGCTGGAAGTTCAATCGCCTGATTTCGAGGTGATGTATTCGGCGATTAGCCGCCCGTCGATTCCGCCGGAGAAACTGCTGCGTGCCCTGTTGTTGCGGGCCTTTTACGATCCGCTCTGAGCGTCAGCTCATGGAGCAGGTGGACTACAATGTGTTGTTCCGATGGTTCGTCGGCTTAGCGCCTCTTGGCGGGCGGACGTCGCCGCCAAGTTCCTAGTCGCCTTGCTGAGCCAGCTGCGGGTTAAGGCTCTCTTGTTGTCGGACGAACTCTTCTCGGTGGTCGGCACCTTGATCAAAGCCTGGGCGAGCATGAAGAGAGCGTCAAGCGCAAGGACGACACTGATGGTGGCGACCCTGACGACATGGCTCTGGCGCTGAAGCGAAACTGCCGCCAAAGGCCGCCGGCTCGGGGTTGCGGCCTGCTAGGCGCGATCTATGATATTCTCGGCAGGCTCACCAGGAGGACCTCCTCAAACAGAAATAAAGGTGTATTGACCGACGCCTCAGACTTGAACAGTATCGAAACTATGAGACTAAAATTCCTTCGATCGAAGACTGCCGTATGCAATATGGAAATCTAGATATGATGGTTAATTTTCAATCGGAAAAGCAAAGCCAGCCTTCACTCGATCCATGACGACCATGGTCTTGAAGCCCTTGATATCGTGGTTCTCATAGAAGAACCGCCGCGTGAAAGCCTCGTAGTCCTCCATATCCTTGGCCGTGATCACCAGGATGAAGTCTGCGTCGCCCGTCACATAGTAGCCGATCATGACTTCCTTGGTCATACGGATCGCTGTCTTGAACCGGTCCACGATATCCGCCCGTTCGCGCTCCAGGGAGACAAGCACTATCATGGTGATGCCGCGCCCGACGGCCTTCGGCGACACGATCGCCACGTCCGCCTCGATCACGCCCTCTTCACGCAGCCGTTTCAGTCGTCGCTGACAAGCGGTCGGCGACAGGTTGGCGATCTGCGCCAACTCTTCCGACGTCATGCGGTTGTTTTTCTGCACTGCATCAAGCAGTACCCTGTCAGCTCTATCAAGCTCACCCATGCAGAACTCCGGCGAAAGCAAATCGATAATCGCATATTTTCTGCATCAAAAAAGAAGTCAACGCAGAAATGCGATGCCAAGACGCGAGTACACTTCCTATGAAGACAATCCGGAGCAACTATGAACCGTACCGCCGCTGCTGCCTTGACCAATCTATCACGACCTGATCTGATCGAACGTCGGGCCTTTCTGGATGGCACCTGGGCCGCGCGCGCGAGGACGCTGGACGTCGTCGATCCTGCGACGGGAGAACACCTCGTTGATGTCGCGGCTTGCTCGCTTGAAGATGCCGATGACGCCGTCGGTGCGGCGGGAAAGGCATTTCTCGACTGGAGGGACAGACCTCCCGTTGAACGGGGCCAGGTCCTTCGGGCCTGGGGCAAGCTGATGCGTGACAACGCACGGGATCTTGCAGTCATCATGACGGCCGAACAGGGCAAGCCTTTGGCGGAGTCGCTTGGCGAGATCTCCTACGCTGCCAATTTCCTCGACTGGTTTGCCGCCGAGGGCGAGCGCGCCTATGGGGAAACAATTCCGAGCCATCTGCCCGCCAGCCGGCTTTCGGTTCACATGCAGCCGCTGGGCGTGACCGTCGCCATCACGCCCTGGAACTTTCCCTCGGCGATGATCACCCGCAAGGCGGGCGCAGCCTTGGCCGCCGGCTGCGCGATGATCGTCAAACCCGCTCCGGAAACCCCCCTCTCGGCGCTCGCCCTGGCGAAGCTGGCCGACGAGGCCGGCATGCCCGCCGGCGTATTCCAGGTTCTGACCGGCGAAGCCGAGCCGCTTGCACGCCGGCTTCTGGAACATACGCAGGTGCGCGCTTTTTCCTTCACCGGTTCGACAGAAGTCGGGCGCATCCTGCTGGCGCAATCGGCTGCTACCGTCAAGAAAGCCTCCTTGGAGCTCGGCGGGCACGCCCCCTTCATCCTGTTCGACGATGTCGACCTCGCTCAGGCCGTCGAAGGCTGTATCGCTGCCAAATTCGCAACCTCGGGCCAGGATTGCCTCGCCGCCAACCGGATTTACGTTCAACGCGGGATCTATGATCGTTTCGTCGAGGCCTTCGCCGAAGCGACCTCTAAACTCCATGTCGGGCACGGTCTTGAAGACGGGACCGATATCGGCCCGATGACGCGGAGGTCGGTGGCGGAAAAATGCCGCAAGCAGATCGCGCAGGCGCTTTCTGCCGGCGCGCGCCTTGTCTGCGGCGCGCAGGAGAGCCCGCTTGGCGCCAATTTCGTCACACCGACCGTGCTGGCCGATGTGACCGACGACATGACGATTGCTCGCGAGGAAACTTTCGGACCGGTCGCCGCGATACTCCCGTTCGACGACGAGCGGGACGTGGTCGCGCGCGCGAATGCCACCGAAATGGGGCTGGCGGCCTATGTCTACACGAACGATCTCGGCCGCGCGATGCGCATTAGCGACCGGCTCGAATACGGCATGGTGGCGGTCAACACCGCAAAATTCACCGGCGCGCCCATCCCCTTCGGTGGTTGGAAGCAATCCGGACTCGGTCGCGAAGGCTCGCGCCACGGCCTCTCCGAATATCTCGAATCAAAATATGTTTGCTTCGGCAACCTCTCTGCCTGAAAGGAACCTGTCATGGCCATAGACGTCACTCGGATTGCCGAGATGGACCGCAATTCGGTTCTGCATCCCTTCACGAAACTCAATGACTTCGCCAGCGGCAAGATGGGCGATCCGACGATCGTCGAGACCGGCAAGGGCATCCGCATAGAGGACGCGCTTGGCAATCAGCTGATCGACGGCTTTGCCGGCCTCTATTGTGTTAATGTCGGCTATGGGCGCTCCGAGGTCGCCGAGGCAATTTCGCGCCAGGCCTATCGTCTCGCCTACTACCATTCCTACGCCGCGCACACGACGGATGAGTTGGCAATCCTTTCCGATCGCCTCGTGAAGATGGTGCCGGGCAAGATGAGCAAGGTCTTCTATGGCATGTCCGGTTCCGATGCCAATGAGACCCAGGCAAAGCTCGTCTGGTACTACAGCAACCTTCGCGGCCAGCCGAACAAGAAGAAGATCATTTCCCGCGAACGCGGCTATCACGGCTGCAGCGTCGTCTCGGGATCCATGACCGGCATGAGCTTCTACCATGACCACATGGATCTGCCGCGTGCGGGCATCCTCCATACTGGCGCTCCGCATCATTATTGGGGAGCGGAGGCCGGCGAGACGGAGCTCGAGTTTTCCAAGCGCCGTGCCGAAGAACTCGAGGCCCTGATCCTGCGAGAAGACCCTGAGACCATCGGGGCCTTCATCGCCGAGCCCGTGCTCGGCACCGGGGGCATCACGCCGCCGCCGCAGGGATATTGGGAAGAAGTGCAAAAAATCCTCAGGAAATACGACATCCTGCTGATCGCCGATGAAGTCATTACCGGCTTCGGGCGAACCGGTTCCATGTTCGGCTCGCAGCACTACGGCATCGAACCGGACCTGATCACCGTCGCCAAGGGCCTTACTTCAGCCTATTTCCCGCTCTCGGCCGCCATCGTCGGCGAGAAGGTGTACAAGGTCATGGAGGAAGGAGCAGATCGCGTCGGAACCTTCTCCCACGGATACACCTATTCCGGCCATCCGATCGGTGCTGCGGCAGCAAATGCCGTTCTCGACATCGTCGAGAAAGAAGACCTGCCGGGCAATGCGCGGGCGGTCGGCACCTACTTCCAAGAGCAGTTGAAGGCGAGGTTCGCCCAGCTTCCCATCGTCGGCGAAGTGCGCGGAGTGGGCTTGATGGGTGCGATCGAATTCGTCGCGGATCGCGATAAGAAGACGCGTTTCGCGCCGGCTCTCGCTGTCGGCGCACGCGTCTCCAAGGCGGCTCGCAATCGTGGCCTGATTGCTCGCGCCATGCCGCATGGCGACATCCTGGGTTTTGCGCCGCCGCTCGTCACCACAAAAGCCGAAGTCGACGAAATCGTCGCCATTGCAGAATCTGCCGTCCGATCCGTCATGGATGAACTGGCACAAGCTGGCGAAAAAATCTGATCCCGGCATGTGCCGGGCTGGACTCGCTCTCCCGGCACATATTCGGAGCCCAAAAGCCCGGCAATTGCGCTTATCTTCAAGGCAATTGCCGCCGCGTCGTGCAAAACGCTTCATCTTTATGGATGAAGCGTGCATAATGTCATGAAATTATAGCTCTAATAACGAGACAATTTCATGCGCCGCCAAGCCAATCCGCTTGCCACCGACTCGAGCCCTGCGACGAGGCCGGTGGTGTGGCGACCAAGCCTCGCCAAACAGAAGGGCGAGACTAAGCACGCGGCACTGACCGAACGCATCATCGCCGATATTGATGGCGGCCTTCTCAAGCCGATGGACCGGATGCCCACACATCGCGACCTGGCGCGCGATCTCGGCCTTTCCGTGCAGACCGTCAGCCTTTCCTACAAGGAGGCCGAACGGCTCGGCTATCTGAGCGGCGAGATCGGCCGCGGCACCTTCGTGAAGGCGCGCGTGACTGATCGTGCCGGTCGAATGATGCTGGATCATAGCTCCAACGAAGTCCTCGACCTGTCCATCATTCGCGGTGTCTATCTCGATGAGCATGAAACCGCATCGCGAGAAATCTTTCGCGAGATGGCTGAAGGGAATGTCGCCGATTTCATGCGTCCCTGCCGCCCGATCGCAGGTCTCGACCGCCATCGCGAGACCGCACGGATCTGGCTGCGCACGCTGGGCGTCTCCGCCGATGCCGGACGCATCCTCGTGACCAACGGTGCGGCCCACGGCATATTTCTCGCGCTTACCTGCATCATTCGTTCCGGCGATGTGGTTCTTTGCGAAAATCTCACCGATCACGGCATTATCGGCCTCTCCAACATACTCGGCTTCAGCCTGAAGGGCCTGCCCACCGACGAAGAAGGTATCCTGCCCGACGCTCTTGAAGCCGCGTGCGCATCAGGTGGCGTTCGAGCGCTCGTCTGGATTCCGACGCTCAACAATCCCACCGGTCATGTCGCAGGCGCCGCCCGACGACATGAAATCGCCACGATCGCAAAGCGTCACGGTATCTTTGTCATAGAGGATGAGGTCTATCGGGCGATGATCGACGAGGATTTGCCCTCGATCGCCGAAATGCTGCCCGATCTCGGCTTCTTCGTCACGAGTTTCACCAAGACCGTGCTGACCGGGTTGCGTGTTGGCTATCTTGTCGTGCCCCCCGCCTATTCCATTCGTGCGGCCTCCATCTTGCGCGTATCGAGCTGGAGCGGCACCTATCTTACCGCCGAAATCGCCACACGTTGGATCGAAAACGGTACGCTCCAGCGGCTTATCGGTATCCAGCGCGGCGAAATCCGAACCCGCCAGGGAATCGCGACAGACATTCTGGGCGATCACATCGCTTCCAGCCATCCGCTGTCGCCTTGCGCCTGGCTGAAAGTGCCGAAGCACTGGGCGGAAGACGGACTGGTGCGTTCGCTCGCCAACCAGAATGTCGCCGTAACGCCATCCGAGCCCTTCGTCGCCGGCCCCGGCCATGGCGGCGGCATCCGCATCTGCATCGGCGGCCGCATGAGCCATTCGAGCCTCTCCAAGGCGCTAACGACGGTGCGCCAGGCGTTCGAGCAATTGCCGCCCGTCTACGATATAGGTTCGATCGGCTGAGGCTGTCCGCCACAATCATTGAATCATGACAATATAATAATTGACATGATTTTACTTCGCTCCCAACATGACAATCATGACGAGCGCCAACCTGCCCAGAACTCCCGACCAAGCGATGCTGCCGGTTACGCCGACGGATATCGAGCAGGCTGCGGCGCGCATTGCCGGTCGGTTGGAGCCTACGCCCCTAGCGCACTCCGGCGCACTGTCTGAATGCACCCACCAGTCTGTCTATCTCAAGCTCGAAACGCGCCAGCCGATCGGGGCCTTCAAGCTGCGTGGCGCAATGAACGCCATCCTGTCGCTCGATGATGCCGAGCGGAAACGTGGCCTTGTCACCGCCTCAACGGGCAATCATGGCCGTGCCGTAGCCTATGCCGCTCGGGAACTCGGCTTGTCGGCCACTATCTGCATGTCGTCGCTCGTTCCCGCGAACAAGATCGAGGCTATCCGCGCACTCGGCGCCGACATCCGTATCGTCGGCGTCTCGCAGGACGATGCGCAGGAGGAAGTCGAGCGCCTGGTTCGAACCCTTGGCCTCGTTTCAATCCCGCCATTCGACCATGTCGATGTAGTGGCCGGTCAAGGGACGATCGGCCTGGAAATCGTCAAGGACCTGCCCGACCTCGCAACCGTGCTCGTTCCTCTCTCCGGCGGCGGCCTGGTCGGCGGCATAGCCGTAGCCGTCAAAGCCGCGAAACCACAGGTACAGGTTATCGCTATCTCCATGGAGCGCGGCGCGGCCATGTATGCGGCAATCGCGGCCGGCAAACCGGTCGGGGTCCGCGAAGAAGAGACGCTGGCGGATTCCCTCGGCGGCGGCATCGGCCTCACAAACACCATCACCTTCCCGCTCTGCCGCGACCTGCTCGATGACATCGTGCTGCTGACGGAAGCCGAGATCGCCGCTGGCGTTCGCCACATGGCACGAGAGGAATACGAAGTCGTGGAGGGTGCCGGAGCGGTCGGCGTCGCTGCGATCCTCGCCGGGAAGATCAAACTTTCGGGACCCACCGTCATCATCGTATCGGGTGGCAATATCGATCCGGACACCCATCGGCAAATCGTCGAGGGGACCGCAGCATGAGCCGGATGAGCATCCTCATGGAAAGAGATCTTCGCGCGGCTGTCAGGCTCGACATTTCTGCGGTCGACTGTATCGAGCAGGCCTTTGCCGCGCTCGCCACCAAGGCAATCGCGATGCCGCCGATCCTGCGTCTGGAGATTCCGGAATTCCGTGGCGAGGTAGACGTCAAGACGGCCTATGTGCCCGGTTTCGACAGCTTTGCGATCAAGATCAGCCCCGGCTTCTTCGACAATCCCAGGCTTGGTCTGCCGAGCCTCAATGGTCTGATGATCCTCTTCAGCGTGAGAACGGGACTGGTCGAAGCCCTTCTTCTCGACAATGGCTATCTGACGGACATTCGAACGGCTGCGGCCGGAGCGGTCGCCGCACGGCATCTATCGCGTGAGGACGCTGCCGTCGCCACGATCTTCGGAGCGGGCATGCAGGCGCAACTGCAACTTCAGGCGCTGATGCTGGTGCGGCAAATCAGGTCGGCACGCATCTGGGCGCGCGATCACGCGAAAGCGCTAACGCTCGCGGCCGAATTTTCCCACGCCCACGGCATCGACGTCGTCGCCATTGCCGATCCGCATGAAGCCGTACGAGGCGCGGACATCGTCGTCACCACGACGCCGGCGGAAAAGCCGATCCTGATGGCCGACTGGCTGGAGCCCGGGCAGCATCTGACCGCGATGGGATCGGACGCCGAACATAAGAACGAGATCGATCCGGCCGTCTTCTCCTGCGCCACCTATATCGCCGACCGCATCACGCAGACGCGCATTCTCGGCGAATTGCATCATGCGATCAACGCAGGCGCGGCACAGCCCGACCAGCCCTTTTCCGAACTCGGCGCCGTCATAGCAGGCAAGGCACAAGGCAGGACCGGTGCGAATGACATCACCTTCGCCGACCTTACTGGCACCGGTGTGCAGGACACCGCCATTGCCAATCTGGCCGTCACCCGCGCGAAAGATGCTGGAAGCGGTCAGGTCATCGAAAACCATATCAACACGGGAGATGCAGTGTGAGCGTGACACTGAGCTTTACGCGCGAGGAATATGCCGAGCGCCTGTCCAAAACCCGTCATGCCGCAGAAAAGGCCGGAATCGATCTTCTGATCGTCACGGACCCGTCCAACATGCACTGGCTTACCGGATATGACGGCTGGTCCTTCTACGTGCATCAATGCGTGCTGGTCCCGCCGATGGGCGAGCCGATCTGGTACGGCCGCATGCAGGATGCCAATGGCGCGAAGCGCACCGCCTATCTGAACCACGCCAATATCATCGGTTACCCCGATCACTACGTGCAGTCGACCGAGCGTCATCCGATGGATCTCCTGTCGCAGATCATCGACGAGCGCAAATGGTCGGGTCTCACGGTCGGCGTCGAGATGGACAACTATTATTTCTCGGCTGCGGCTTTCGCATCGCTGCAAAAGCATTTGCCGAATGCCCGCTTCAAGGATGCTGCGGGCCTCGTCAACTGGCAGCGCGCCGTCAAGAGCCCGACCGAAATCAACTACATGCGCAAGGCGGGCAAGATCGTCGAGCTGATGCACAAGCGCATTGTCGATGTCGTCGAGCCCGGCATGCGCAAATGCGATCTCGTCGCCGAAATCTACGATGCCGGCATTCGCGGCACATCCGAATTCGGGGGCGACTACCCGGCAATCGTACCGCTTCTGCCCTCCGGGGCCGACGCTTCGGCCCCCCACCTGACCTGGGACGATAAGCCGATGCAGTCGGGCGAAGGCACGTTCTTCGAGATCGCCGGCGCGTACAAACGCTATCATTGCCCGTTGTCGCGAACCGTATTCCTGGGAAAGCCTACACAGGCCTTTCTAGACGCGGAGAAGGCGACGCTCGAAGGCATGGAAGCAGGCCTTTCCGCCGCAAGACCGGGCAATACCTGCGAAGACATCGCTAACGCTTTCTTTGCCGTCCTGAAGAAATACGGGATCATCAAGGACAACCGCACCGGCTATCCGATCGGTCTGTCCTATCCGCCGGATTGGGGCGAGCGCACGATGAGCTTGCGCCCGGGCGACCGTACGGAACTGAAGCCCGGCATGACCTTCCATTTCATGACAGGCCTCTGGCTGGAAGACATGGGACTGGAAATCACCGAGAGCATCGCGATCACGGAAACAGGTGTCGAATGCCTGTCGAACGTGCCGCGCCAGCTCTTCGTGAAGGGCTGAGACCGTGCTGATGAGCGTGTCCCGCCCTTCGCCCATTGCTCCGACCGTCGATTTCGACGCCAAGGGGGTGCAGCACGGTCATCTGCGGCTGCCCTACAGCCGCGATGACAGCGCCTGGGGTTCGGTAATGATTCCGATCTGCGTGATTGCCAACGAGGAAGGCCCGACTGCGCTGCTAACCGGTGCCAATCATGGCGACGAATATGAAGGACCGGCTGCCTTGTTGGAACTGGCACAGACACTCGATCCGTCGCAGGTGAGCGGGCGCGTGATCATCGTCCCGGCGCTCAACTATCCGGCTTTCCGCGCCGGTACGCGCACCTCGCCGATCGATCGCGGCAACCTCAACCGGAGCTTTCCGGGCCGTCCGGACGGCACGGTGACGGAGAAGATCGCCGACTACGTGACGCGCCATCTCATTCCGCTGGCCGATATCGTGCTCGACTTCCATTCGGGTGGAAAGACGCTCGACTTCCTGCCCTATGCTGCGGCTCACGAGCTGCCGGACAAGGACCAGGAAGCCCGCTGCTTCGAAGCGGTTGCCGCCTTCTCGGCGCCCTTCTCGATGAAGATGCTGGAGATCGACGCGGTTGGAATGCTGGATACGACGGTCGAGGAAATGGGCAAGACTTTCGTCACGACCGAGCTTGGCGGGGCCGGCACGGCAACCGCCCGCTCCATAGAGATCGCACGCAAGGGCAGCCTTAACCTCCTGCGCCACGCCGGCATCCTGAAAGGCGAGCCGGATGTCCGTCCGACCCGTTGGCTGGATATGCGGTCGGACGATTGCTTCACTTTCGCGCAGGACGACGGATTGATCGCGTTTGTCCGTGATCTCGGTGATCCGGTCAGATCCGGCGAGACCGTTGCCCACGTCTACCCGCTGGGCCGGACCGGCATCGCGCCTGTCGAATACCGCGCCGTCATGGATGGCGTTCTTGCAGCACGCCATGTGCCCGGCCTCATCAAGGTCGGCGACTGCCTTTCCGTCATCGCGACGATCGCGGAGGACATCTGACCGGAACAATCGGTGCGAGATCCGAAAACGGACCGCCGAAACTTTAACCAGAGGAGAATGACGAATGACTATGACGAAAATCGCGGCGCTTGGCGCCATTGCACTGTCCATCGGCGTTACGACCGCCAGCGCCCTCACCGTTGAGGAAGCCAAGTCGCAGGGCTATATTCGCGCTGCAACGGCGAACGAAGTGCCCTATTCCTACATGCAGCCGGACGGAACATCGGCCGGCATCGGTCCCGACGTCGCCAATGCGGTCCTCAAGTCCATGGGCATCGAGGAAGTCAACTGGACCGTAACGCCCTTCGGAACACTCATTCCCGGTCTTAAGGCCCGTCGCTTCGACTTTGCGGCCGCAGAGCAGAACATATCGCCAGAGCGCTGCAAGCAGGTCGCCTTCACCGAGCCGAACTCGTCGTACGGCGAAGGACTGCTGGTCAAGAAGGGCAATCCCAAGGGCCTGACCACCTATGCGGATATCGCAAAGGATCCGTCACTGAAGGTCGCCGTCGTTTCGGGTGCCAACAATGTCGACTTCCTGCGCGCCGTCGGCGTCAAGGACGAGCAGATCGTCTTCATTCCGGCCAACGCGGATGCGATTCCGACAGTGCAAAGCCGGACCGATGCCTATGCGGCGACCGAGCTGACAGTTTCGGAACTCGCCAAAGGCCAGGCCAATGTCGAGCAGGTCGCTCCCTTCAAGGATCCGATCGTCAAGGGAGCACCGGTTCGCAATTACGGCGGCTTTGCCTTCCGCCCGGAAGACAAGGAACTGCGTGACGCCTTCAATACTGCCCTGGTCGCCTTCCGCGAGACAGACGATTATAAGAAAATCCTCGGCAAATACGGCCTTTCGGAACAAAGCATCGCCGCAACCGCGCAAAAGAACGTCGCCGACCTTTGCGCCGGGAAGTAAGGCAGAAGGCGCTCGGTCGAGAGTCGGGCGCCATTCGCAATAACCGGGAGACTTCCAGATGGACTGGACAGCCTACCTGCCGATGCTGTGGCAAGGTGCCGTCGTTACTATGACAATTACGCTGGCCGCTATTGCCATCGGCGTCCTGCTTGCTTTTGTCTTCGGCATTCTGCGTGTCGAAGGCGGGCCGATCCTGTCGGCGATAGCGCTCTGCTATACGGAGGTGTTTCGCGGCACTTCCCTGTTCGTCCAACTGTTCTGGTTCTATTATGCGCTGCCGCTGGTCGGCCTGAGCTTCGATCCCATCACCACAGGCATTCTGGTCCTGGCTGCCCATGCCGGCGGCTACGGCGCGGAAATCGTACGCGGCGCGCTTTCGGCCGTTTCCACGCAGCAGCTTGAGGCCGCTCGTGCACTGAATTTCGGTCGCTTTCAGACGCTGTTTCGCATCTCCCTGCCCCAAGCGGTTGTCGAGATGATGCCGGCTTTTGGCAATCTCGCCATCGAAACGCTGAAGCTTTCGTCGCTGTTGTCGCTGATATCGATCGCCGATCTCACCTTCGCGGCCCAGTCGATCCGCAACATCACGCTGGATAGCGCCAGTATCTATTCGATCACGCTCGTCTGCTACTTCGGCATGTCGCTCTTGCTGATGGTCGCTATCCGCATCATCGAGCATTTCGTGCGGCGCGGCGACGTCTTCCCCCGCACCCGCCATTCGTGAGGACCTTACCATTATGATGTACGGCTACGAATGGGACACAACGAACTGGATCACTTATACAACCTCGATCCTGCCCATCATCCTTATCGGTTTGACAGTCACGTTACAGGCGGCGGCGGCGGGCTTTGCAATTGCGCTGGCGCTTGGCCTGGTGTTTGCGCTGTTGCGCCGCAGCCGCATCAAGGTGATCTCCTGGACGACCGCTTTCATCGTCGAGTTCCTGCGGGACACGCCGCTGCTGGTGCAGCTGTTCTTCCTTTATTACGTTCTGCCTGATTTCGGCGTCGTGCTGCCCGCCTTCCTCACCGGCGCGCTGGCGCTCGGCCTGCAATACGCTGCTTATACCTCTGAGGTTTATCGAGGCGGCATAGAGGCGGTGGACCATGGCCAATGGGAAGCGGCAACCGCCCTCAATCTGACGCGGATGCAGACCTATCGCGATGTGATCATTCCTCAGGCAATACCGCGAATCGTGCCTGCCATGGGCAATTATCTCGTTGCCATGATCAAGGAAACGCCCGTCCTTTCCGTGGTCACAGTTCTAGAAATGATGGGGCTCGCCAACATGATCGGTGAACGCACTTTTGAATATCTCGTGCCCCTGACGCTTATCGGCCTGATCTTCCTTGTCCTGACGTTGATCTGCTCAGCTGGCCTCCACCGCCTGCAGAAAGCCCTTCCAAAAGCGGGAATACCCTTGCGATGACCAATAATAATGATCAGCCCATCATCGAATTTTCCGACGTCACCAAGCGCTTCGGTATTCTGACTGTGCTCGACAATTTCAATTTCAGCGTCGCGAAGGGAGAAAAAGTAACACTGATCGGCCCGTCCGGCTCCGGCAAGTCGACCGTTCTGCGCGTGCTGATGACGCTCGAGCCGTTCCAGGAAGGCAGGCTGACACTTGCCGGCACGCCTTACCACGAGCCGGGCGGCAAAGGCCGGTTCCAGGCCTCGGAAAAACACCTGCGCCAGATCCGCAATCACGTCGGCATGGTCTTCCAGAGCTTCAATCTTTTTCCTCATATGACCGTCCTGCGCAACATTGTCGAAGCGCCGGTTCGAGTCTTGGGGATGGCGCGGGCGGAAGCGGAAGCGCGTGCAATTGAACTGCTACAGATGGTGGGGCTTGCGGAGAAGAAAGACCACTATCCGGTGCAGCTTTCCGGCGGGCAGCAACAGCGCGTGGCTATTGCCCGTGCGCTTGCGATGCGCCCGCAGGTTCTACTTTTCGATGAACCGACGTCAGCGCTTGACCCGCAATTGGTTGGGGAAGTCCTCTCCGTCATTCGCAGCCTGGCGCACGAGCACGACTTGACCATGCTGCTCGTCACACATGAAATGCGCTTCGCCCGGGAAGTATCCGACCGCGTATGTTTTTTCGACAAGGGAAGCATCTGCGAACAGGGAACGCCGGAGGAGATATTCGGCGCGCCGAAAGAGGCGCGCACGCGTGAGTTTCTGTCTTCGGTTCTGGGATAATCCCAGTTGTAGCCTTTTAGAGAAACCTACGGTCTTGAAGGGAATCGAACCGACGACCCCGTGATTGACTAGCTTCTATTGGCACTAAATTTTCCAGTCCAAGCAACTACTTGCTATCCGGATGGCGCCGTTGAAACCAACAGATGACTCGATGCGGTAATGCCATTTCCAACGGCGGCAACGGGCGGCCACAGCAGACTGGCACTAATCCCCTTGCTGCAATCCATTCATCTCAAATGCTTCAGTATAAATGACCGATTTGGGGGCGAATCCTGCTAGTCTACTTTCAGAGTATGGCCCGACAGGATTTGGCCTTATGTAAGGACTGGGCCCAGTGCACTTCGGCCGCGCCATCCTTTTCGGCGCCCGGTTTGTCTTGCACATAGATCGTCAAAGTGCCGTCGGCGTTCTCCTTTAGCCCCTTGTTCTTTGTGCGGAGCGAGATGCGGTTTGGTTGGTTCCAAGCGAAGAAGTGCTGCTCATTGTGCAGGGTCGGCGACAAGAAGCTTGTACCGGCGGCGTCTGCCCCACCGCGAACGTCTTTTGTAGGCGTTGTCGCCAATCAGGCGTTCTCCGCTGCTGTCGAAATCCACACGGAATTACATCGTCTCGTTCGGCACGTTGCAGAACATGTAACCCTTCGCCGTCGCGTTCCGCTGGAAATTGTCAAACCGGCTTTGGTGCATGGAACATTTCGGACAAGGATCTCAAGCTGCCGTTTGGCCATGGTCGACGTCCAACGGCCGGATGTCGGTTGTGCACCAAGGCTCGCCCCAAGGATTCCTAGGGATGTTCATATCGACCTATAAGTGGAGTTCAACCTCCTGACGCGGGCGAACGATACTATCAGTTGGCAGAAGTGCGCAGATAAGACCAATTGCTGGCTGCGTAGCGGCTACTTCCACGTGCAATGGCGAACACCCGCCATGCGAAGACCCCCTTAAGACTATTTGAGAAAGTCACGTTCAGGCTCGAAACTTCGACGAAGCCGGAATAAATCTCCCTTGAACCAGATGGCACAAGTGCACGCAGCTCCACAAAGAAGCGCACTCCCTCGGGTCCCTGGCGCGCCGTCCACACGAGTTCAACATTATCTGCACCGGAGCCAATCAGCCCGCCATCCGCAGGCGCGACGAGCACAGGAGCCGAAAGCGTCTCGGCCTTTGCGCCGCTAGGGCGAATGGCGGTCAGTCGTGCGCGGGCGGCCGGGAGATCGGATGCTTTGAACCACGCACGGGCGAGATCATCGTTTTGCGGAACGCCCTGTCCTGCTTCGTAAAGCTGGCCGAGATTATATGCCGCTCTTCGAATGCCGTGAGAGGCCGCACGCGCGTACCATGTTGCGGCTTGCGCCACATCCCGGGACACGCCGCGGCCGCTGTCAAGCATGATGGCTACATTGAATTGTGCTTCAGGCAAGCCGGCTTCTGCAGCACGGCGGTATATGTCGAAGGCGAGCCGAGCATCCGCCGGCCCGCCCTTCAAGTCTTGCCGCAGCGCCTCACGAAATAAAGCACTCGAATCCTCGGCGCGTACCCACGTCGCCGACTGTGCAAACGCAAGCAGTAGCGTGGCCACTGCCGAAAAACGGCGCACGGCGTTAGCGCCAAGTGATCTCGACACGACGGTTTTCAGCGTCGGCAATACCCTCTTCGGTCGGAACGGCCAGATCCGTTTCGCCTTTCGCCAAGACCTGGAACCGGTCGACCGGAAGTCCGCGATCGACCAAAGCTTTCAGCACGGCCGTAGCCCTGCGCTGAGAAAGCGAGAGATTCGTCGAAGGTGATCCGACCCGATCGGCACCGCCCGTAACGATCATGACTTGTGGTTTGCCCGCGTTGAAGGCGCGAGACGCTTGATCAAGGACTTCTCTTCCATCGGGAGGAATCGTGCTGCTGCCGCTATCGAAATGGATGACCAATGGGGCCGGTCCACCACTTACTGGTTTCGAGCTTTCCGGCGTCGCGGGTGAAGGCGGATTTGTTTGCGCGAAAGCGGATGTGCTTCCCAACAGCGCAATAAAGGCAAGATGGCGAACAATGCAACTGAGGCTCATGTCAGGCTCCTGTGTTTTATGCGACATTACTATTTCCTTCCGATTGCCACTTCGATAGTTCCTGGGGGCGGGAGTGAGCCATCGTCGGCAAATGGGCGCTGGACGAATGCTGCTTCTATTAGCCCAGCCGCTATACGCTCTGCGCTCGGTCGATCTTCTTTGTAAAAGTACATCACTTTGTCTGCACGAGAGCTTGCAAGTGTATTTCCGGATTTTACGACGTCGAGACCTTGGGCTCGGAGATTCCGCTCCAGAGTCGCCGCTCGTGTCCGCGAGGAATCGAGGTTGCTCGCAAAGCGCAGAATGACTCGGGGGACTGTATCTAAGGGCATAACGACGTCAGGCGACGCGGCGATCGTTCCTGTATACTGAGGCGCCTGTTTAGGCTGAAGGATGGACGGAGGCGTGTCGGTCGCTCGCGGTGGCGCATGAAGTACTTCACCGAACTGCTTTTCAAGGCGATCCAAGCCAGCATGATTGTCCGCCGCCTGCTGGCGCAGCTTCTCGATCTCGGCCGAGAATTCGGTCCTTTGGCGGTCGAGCGCGGCCGTATCCGGTGACGGCGCTGCTTCGCTCACCTGCGTCCGCAACTGCGCTACAGCCGCGCGGTCAGCGCTCGCCTGCTGTCGCAGCTTCTCGATTCCGGCCGCAAGTTCGGTCCTTTGTCGGTCGAGCGCGGCATCCGGCGCCGGCGCTGCTTCGCCCACCTGCGTCCGCAACTGCGCCACGGCCGCCCGGTCAGCACTCCCCTGCTGCCGCAGCTTCTCGATCTCGGCCGCGAATTGGGTCCTTTGGCGGTCGAGCGCGGCCGTATCCGGTGACGGCACTACTTCGCTCACCTGCGTCCGCAACTGCGCCACGGCCGCCCGGTCAGCGCTCGCCTGCTGTCGCAGCTTCTCGATCTCGGCCGCGAGTTCGGTCCTTTGGCGGTCGAGCACGGCCGCATCCGGTGACGGCGCTGCTTCGCTCACCTGCGTCCGCAACTGCGCCACGGCCGTCCGGTCAGCGCTCGCCTGCTGCCGCAGCTTCTCGATCTCGGCCGCGAGTTCGGTCCTTTGGCGGTCGAGCGCGGCATCCGGCGCCAGCGCTGCTTCGCTCACCTGCGTCCGCAACTGCGCCACGGCCGCGCGGTCAGCGCTCGCCTGCTGCCGCAGCTTCTCCATCTCGGCCGCGAGTTCGGTCCTTTGGCGGTCGAGCGCGGCGTCCGGCGCCGGCGCTGCGTCGCTCACTTGTGTCCGCAACTGCGCCACGGCCGTCCGGTCAGCGCCCGCCTCCTGCCGCAGCTTCTCCATATCGGCCGCGAGTTCGGTCCTTTGGCGGTCGAGCGCGGCATCCAGCGCCGGCACTGCTTCGCTCACCTGCGTCCGCAACTGCGCCAGGGCCGTGCGGTCAGCGCTCTCCTGCTGGCGCAGCTTCTCGAGTTCGGCCGCGAGCTCTGCCACCTGGCGATCGAGCCCGGCCGCATCTGAAGACGGCGCCCGGTCGGCACCCGCCTCCTGCCGCAGCTTCTTGATATCGGCCGCGAGTTCGGCCCGATGGCGGTCTAGGCCCGCCTCCTGCCGCAGCTTTTCGAGTTCGGTCCGTTGGCGGTCTTCGCCCGCCTGCTGCCGCAGCTTTTCGAGTTCGGCCGTGAGCTCTGCCAGCTGGCGATCGAGCCGGGTTGCATCCGACGACGACGACCGGCCAGTGCCCGCCTGCTGCCGCAGCTTCTCGAGTTCGGCCGCGAGTTTGGTCCTTTGGCGGTCGAGCGCGGCTTCATCCGATGCCGGCGTCCGGTCAGCGCCCGCCTGCTGCCGCAGCTTCTCGATATCGGCCGCGAGCTCTGCCAACTGGCGATCGAGCCCGGCCGCATTCGATGACGGCGCGCGGTCGGCTTCGCTCACCTGCGCCAGTTCCATCGGATCGGCGGTCGCCTGCTGCCGCGCTTTTTCGATCTCAGCTGTGGACGCCGTGTGTTCGTTCTTGAACTTTGCGATCAAAATGGTGTGGCGCTGGGAAGCGGCCTCGGTTGCCAACTTCGCTGGCTCGAACAGCCCGGCCGCAGTCGAAACCGTGATCGTCGCACCGATGATCAGCACACCAAGCGAGATTTTTTTTTGCCAGTTGACGCGAGACCAATCCCCGCCATTGGGCAACTCGGCGGGGCCGCTAGCAAGTGGAACCACAGCTGTGCGATCAAGCAAGGTGGAATCCACTTCAGCGACGGGCTGGTACTCTAAAGACAGTCGAGCCAGTTCGCCGAAATTCTCGCCTTTCACAATGCCCTCCCTAAGCGGACCACGTTCAAGTCTGAACGAAGCATGTTATAGAGAATACGCTGGATATCCACGCTTAGCACTTCATCTGTTCGGATAAGCCAGGCGGAAGTGCCATAGACTTCGCTGTCGTTGACCTCGATATCAAGACTGTTGAGCTTGAAGGCGAGACCGAAATAGCAGTGGTCCAGGCGGTCGATCTTGTCAGAGACTATCGTGGCGCCTTTTACATTGCCACTGAAGTCGGCGATCTCGTCGAGAAGCAAGGGGTTCATCCCCCGCAAGCTCCCAACGCCTAGAGGCACCTGTTCATGTCGATGCCGTGGCAATCGCTGTCTTCCGGATCGCAAAACTTGAGAAAGAATCGAGCTTCAAAGGCTTTATTGAGTAGATCGCGCCGAATGGTCGTCGTGCCTTTCTTTGCGAATATCTATTTTGCGGCACGCCTGATGCAGGCGGCCGGTTGAATAAAATTCAAGCTAACAGCCTAACAATATTAATTTAATACCGTTCACACCCATCAGCATTTAAGTTCAACTCGTCGGATGGTGTCTGAGCGCACCACGGGCAGACGTCTTTACGATTTGGAATAAGCCAATCGTCGCACTTCCAACCCGCAGCTCTCGCATCAGCGACAGCGCGGGAATGCCAGCCATTGGCAGCCTCAAAGTCGGATCTCACGCGGCATACGTCGCAAATGATGGTCACGCAGGTCATGCGGGTTCCTATTATCGGCAGCTTCAAACGACCGTTTTCCCTAATTTTCATGATAATACGTTAAGTGCAATCCGTGACGAATGGGGGAAATGGCTCCGGCGATTGTACGGTTCGTTGATAAAACAGACGCTTCGGTTTAAATGCGAATAGATTTCGAAGTTAAGGAAGGCGCCATTGTCCGCGTACGTCTTATGTTGCGGTCCACGCCGTAGCGATGGATCCGATCCGCATCTCGCGTATTTGCACAGCGGGCACATGTGGCCAGACGAGATCAGTTTTGTTTGTCGCTGTGGTTACCCTGAAGGGCCAGGTGTCGAAGAACAAACACAAGTGCGGCGTCAGCAACAAGGCCCCGCGTTGTGCCAGCCATCATTTCATAAGGACTGCCTCCCGTGATAGCCGATTTGTCGGGTAATTAGATTTTACGAATATCGGCGCGCCAGGGGGTTTTGCGGGTACCCAGCTTCTTTGCAATAGAACTGTCAGGCTTTGGCAGTGCAACTGTGCGCCGGTCGCTGCAACGTATGCTGCTCATCGCAATCGTTGCCCCTCTTCCGCAGATCCATCTAGAAAGGTTCCCAGTACTTACCTTCACCGGTGGTAAGATCGTTTTTACAATTTGAACGTTGGAGGAACGCTAATGCCTAACAACTTTCGCGAGGGAATCTATCGTGCCGAGTTTGATACACACTCAATGCAGGGAATTGGCTTGGTGGTTCTTAGAGACGGTCGCGTGTACGGTGGAGACACTTTGATTTATTACTTTGGGACCTACTCGCTTTCTGGAAATTTCATTACGGCCCAAGTTAAGGCCCGCCCATTTAAAGGAATGACCTCTGAAACCATTGCATCCGTATTTGGAGGCGATGAAAACGGGCTTGAACTGGTGGGCGAGATTAGGGGCGATCACATTTCTCTGAGCGGCAAATCTCAGAATTCTCTCGGCAACGACATAGAGATTAAGCTGAACTTTTTGCACGAGTGAAGTTACCGGCATAGCCGTAAGTATCTGCTTGGCCGCTTTCTCCATTGGCATTCCATCAACGCTGGCACAAACGATAAATATTACTGCCGAGATGGTTTCAGGCCGCTGGCTATTCTATACCTTTGCGGCAGTGGGGCTTGTTGTCACATCGTGGCTAGTCCTCATTTTTGGCACCGGGAGGTCACGGAACGAACTTGGAGCCTGTTCGTTGAGCGTGGAGAGAAACGGAGGACGTGCAATGGGTATCGAGCAAGCCCCTACGGAAAAAGGGAGGAAGGCTGCGCGAGGTTTGAGGAAGAGCGCGGCAGAAGATGAAAAGAAGGTGGAAGCCCAGAAAGGTTCAGACCTAGCCAAGGGCGCGGACCGTTTTGAGGAACGTTCTAAAAGCTCCGACGGGACTAGCGCGGGTACAAAACAGCGGCTCTAAGCTGACGTGACTTGGACGAACTCTCCGATAATACGATTACCATCGCGCATTGGACTGAACCGCCGATATGCAAACGACAGTCGAAAAGTCACGTGTACTCATCCGTACCTGAACACTATTTTGGACAGTCTTTGGCCGGCAAAGTCACTTGTTGCTGGGCATGGTGTGAATCCCGCCACCTGAATAGCACTGATTTTTGAGTCTCGCTTCGATGGTACACACCCTGCCGGTAAGGATCGGTCGCTAACCTGGTAATCGACCGCATCCGATCAGGAAGACGCCCAGCATTATTGTGACAACGACGGCGAAGAGAATTGTCTAATCGAGCGCGCTAGCATCGGCTTGCGCTCTTGGAACAGTGTTCTCTACCCCGCGTTGTTCGCTCAGTGCAAAGGAGAACCCAGATGAACAAGCTTGTAATGACTGTAGCTCTATTGATGATTTCAACGTCGACGTTTGCCCAGACCGCGGCTGAAAAGACCGGCGTCAACTCTCTGATCGGCGTGGCCCCCACAACGGAAGATTTCGTTACGGAAGCTGCCACCAGCGACATGTTTGAAATCGAGTCGAGTAAGCTCGCCGCGGAACGGGCTGACGATCCCACCAAGGTTTTCGCCAAGCAGATGATTGCGGACCATCAGAAGACGTCGGCGGAGCTGAAGCAGTTGGTTGACAGCGGGAAGGTCAAGGCCTCAATTCCGACGGCCATCACATCAGCGCAGAAAAGCACGCTTGATAAGCTCAACGGTCTGCAAGGTGAGGATTTCACCAAGCAGTATCACTCCGATCAGGTTTCGGCGCATAAAGACGCAGTTGACCTATTCAAGCGCTACGGCGAAGGCGGCGATAATCCCGACCTTAAGGCGTGGGCCGCTACGACAGAGCCGGCCTTGGAACATCATCTGATGATGGCCCAGGATCTCGATAAGTAAGCAACAACTGGAACCCAGGAAAGCGCTGGTCGCCATGAGCGGCGCAATCGGGTTAGTGGCCGATCCCCACTTAAGGCGACAGGGAACCTAAATCCTTTGCGGCTGTTGAGAAACAACAGCAACAGCCGGGGAGAAACCCAAATGTCAGATGACAAATTCAAGCAGGACAATCGAGACCGCGCCACAGTATCGGCAAGCGAGGACTACGAGGTGAACTACCTCATGACGAAACATGACATCAGCAGAGACCGAGCGCTTGAGCTGATCAAGAAGCACGGCGGCAGTCGCAAGAAGATCGAGAGCGAACTTGGAGGCCGCTGACCCATGGCCGCCTATGATCTGTTGTGGACGACGCTTCCAGTCTTGATCGCCGCCCTTCTCTCCTCCATTCCCGAGATCGGCCCACCCAAAAGTGGTCATCGTCATCTTGCTACTGAAGGACGGTAAAATGGAGTACCTTTGGTTTGCGGTGGTGTTTGGCGGCCCGATCGTCCTCGGCGCAATCCTTGCTTTGGGAATGATGAAGCGCCGGCGCCTTACCGCGCAAGAAAAGCAGGCCTCAAAAGAAGCAACCAGGAAGCTTTATCGCTCGGACGATTAGCAATTTTTTGCACCGAAAATCTTGACAGCGTTTCCTTCCATTACCAAATTTTTTCGCGGTCGGTTGCACGTCAGTGGACCGACGTCAGGGAGCGCCAAGCTTCTTGGCGCGCCTCATTTCTATGTTGCTCAAAGGAGGACCTAGCTATGAGAAGCAACGTCGATTTTTCCCCGTTCTACCGGTCGAGCGTCGGCTTTGACCGCATTTTCAATCTGCTCGAAAACTCCACTCAACCGCAAGGCTCGGACAGATGGCCCCCGTATGACATCGTCAAGCTTGGGGAGACAAATATCGCATCGTGATTGCTGTGGCCGGCTTCAGGCAAGATGACCTCGCCATCACCCATGAGCCAAATTTGCTAGTGGTCAAGGGTGACAAGTCCGTTGATGAAGAGCTGCAGTATCTTCACTATGGTCTGGCGCTAAGGCCCTTCGCCCACCGCTTCGAGCTTGCGGACCATGTGAGCGTTACCGATGCGCGTGTCGACAATGGTCTGCTGATCATCGATCTCAAAAAAGAGATCCCCGAGGAAATGAAGCCGCGTCGGATCGCGATCAGCGGATCCGCCAATACGATAGCCGGCGATAGTTCCAACCGGGTCAGCGACAATCGGGCTGCCTAGGAGTGGCTGCCTCCACCTCACCAACCGGCGGGGTGGGGGCGAACCGCGATTAATCCAGTTGGGGACATGAGCATTACGGCAAGGCTTTGGCATGGAGGGGCCTCGCTCACTGGAATGGTAGAGTTTCCAAGTCTGAGCCAAAACCTTATCAAGATTTTTGGACTGAGCGACCCGAATTGATTTCTGCGATCGTCGGTATCAATGCCAAAGGACATTGGCCGTGCACTGAGATCGCGCATGGTATCGCCGAACTCCCGTTCATTAACTCGGCATCGATCCGATCGTTTGATGAGCACACGATGCGTGTCCCTCGGATCAGTTGATGATTTCGCCTCGTTCGTCTGAGCGCAGTGTGGTCAGTCGTTCTTTCCATAACCGTAGTGCTTCGGGCGTCAATCTGGTCCAATGCGTGATTTCGTCGATGACCTTGAGCGGTGCGCTGCTGCGATACGACCGTGTGGGGTTGCCGGGAAATTTCTTGTCGGTCACGTTCGGGTCGTTCTCGAATGTCCCGGTCGGTTCTACGACGTAAACACGCGGGACTGCGCCGCCATTGCTGAGTTCAGCTGCGATCTCAGCGGCAAGTCCGGCACCGTCCACAATGGCAGTGAAGTAGATATGGTTCATCACCACTTCAGGTCGATAGTTCGACCGGTATCCTGCGGTGAGCAAATCACCAACGCGCAAATCCGCAATTGTGCCGTGAAAGAAGGGACCCTCATCCAGCGCTTCGGTCATCGTGATCCGGCGCGTGCCAGACGATCGATGGTAATCGGAAGGTGTCGCATCCTTTCTCCTGTCGCATGGAAGATTGCGTTCGCGATGGCAGGTGCCACGGCGACGACCCCGATTTCGCCGACGCCCTTCACGCCCAGTGGGCTAACCTCGGCATCCGTCTCGTCGACGAACACGACGTCTATCTCATAAACGTCGGCATTGGTAGGGATGTGATAGTCTGCGAAACCGTGTGCCATGCAGCGTCCGAGGTTGTGATCGTAGGCGGCGTCCTCGTGCAACGCCTTCCCAATCCCCATGACAGTTGCGCCGATGATCTGGCTGCGGGCAGTGTTGGGATTAAGAATGCGTCCGGCGGCTACGGCACATACGATGCGGGTGACACGCACCACTGATAGCTCCTCGTCGACCCGGACCTCGGCGAACACTGCCGCATGGGTGGCGCTGGAGAACTTTTTGCCAAACGGGAAGCTGAACATCGTGGCGGTTGCGCTCAGTTTGCGGCCGCGCTGCAGTTTCAACAAATCGATGAGAGCGGATGCAGAAAGTAGTTCGGCACCCTGCCCGCGCCCCAGAACGCCTGTATGCTTCGCCCGCGACCTGATCGTCGACTTGAGCTTGCGACAAGCGGACTGGACGGCAGCGCCAGACGTTGCTGCCGTCCATGAGCCGCCCTGAATTGGATTAAAGGGCAAGGCTGAATCTCCAAGCCGTATCACAACGCGGTCCATCGTCGTTTCAAGCGTGTCCGCTGCGATTTGACTTAGGATCGTGTAGGTACCGGTGCCGATGTCGGTGATGGATGATGTCACCTCGAACTTCCCGTCGCTCCTGACCATAACTTTTGCCCGCGCGGGCGCGGGTGACATTGCGGCCTCCCAAGCTCCTGTAGCCATGCCCCAACCGATCAGTTCTTTGTCCTCGCGCATCGACCGCGGTGCGCGACTGCGCTTGTGCCAGCCAAAGCGCTCGCTTCCCAGAGTATAGCATTCGCGTAGTGCCTTGCTGCTAAAGGGTCGATTTTCGCTCTGGTCCCGCTCCGTGTAGTTTGTGAGGCGCAGAGCCAGAGGATCCATATCGAGGGCGTAAGCCAGTTCGTCCATCGCGGATTCCAGCGCAAACATTCCGGTCGCCGCACCAGGAGCGCGCATGTCACAAGGCGAAACAGTGTCGAGTTTTGCCAGTTCGTAGGTAAGCTTGATGTTGTTGCACCGATAAAGGCTTGCAGAGAATAGTAGCATCGGATCCTGGGCATCCTCAAATTGCGAGGTGGCGGCCACGGCTCGATGCCTGACCGCCTGCAAACGGCCTTGCTCGTCGGCCGCAAGGGATACGGTTTGGACGGCGTTGGCGCGGTATCCGAGCGCAAACATGTGGTCGCGTGGCAGAACCAGTCGGACAGAGCGTTCGAGCGCCTTCGCCGCCATCACCGCCAGAAAGACCGATTGCTGTGGACGTAGACCAAGACCAAACGCACCGCCGACATAGCTGCTGACAACTCGCACTTTGCGTCCGATCAAGCGAAACGCGACCTTGAGGAAGAGCTCTACGCTCTTTGGGCTTTGCGTCTTGTCGTAAACAGTGACGATCTTGCCCCACTTCACCGTCGTTGCAAACAATTCCATGGGATGATGGTTTTCCGGAGAGGTGGTGTAGGTCGATTCGATTTTCAGGGGAGCAACTGCGAACGCCAGATCGGCGTCTCCTGTCGGATGGGGGACAGGGGCGACGCCGATCCGGCGTTTCCGCGGTTTGAACGCCGTTGATGCAGCGAGGTCGGTGGTGTGCTGCTCGGCTTTGTACGTCACGTTTACCAAAGCGGCCGCATCACGCGCAGCTTCGTAATTTTCAGCGATCACCAGCGCGACGGGTTGACCGCTGAAATACACGCGGTCATCGTATAACGGCACGAATGGCTTTCCCGGCGGACCCGCTGCATCCTTATAAAGAAATGAGACTGGCCAGAACCATGGGCGATTTTTGTGGGACAGAACCTCGACCACGCCCGGAAAACGTCTGGCTGCAGCGAGATCGATCGACAGTATTCGACCTTTCGCGATCGACGCCGTCACGACGTACGCATGCAGGAGATCGGGAATATTGTATTCGGCAGCATATTTGGCCTCGCCCCGAACCTTCTGTGGTCCGTCAACTCGGAGAATGCTCTTGCCCGTGACCGTCTGCTCTTGATCCATCTATACCTCAATGGAAACGCTTGTCGAACTGCGACTGAGGCGTTCGTGATGCGGCCTGTTCAAGCGCTCGAACGACCGTCCGATGGGCAAGGTCTATCTTGAAGTCGTTCTCAGACAATGCAACGGAGCCTGATAGCAGCATCGATGCGAACTGGTCGAAGTTCACACGAGACGCAGGCCGGCCGATCAACAGCGCTTCCGCCGCCGTGTTCCGCCACGGTTTGTGCGCGACGCCGCCCAAGGCGATGTGGGCCAACGAAACCGCGGCTTCGTCGTTGATCGTTAGCAACACCGCGGCCGAGACGATGGCAAAGGCGTAAGACAGGCGATCGCGGATCTTCAAATAGCTGTATCGATGATGCTCAAGCACCGGCGGTAACAAGATTTCAAGAATGACTTCGTCATCGAGCAGCGTCGTGTCTTTCTCAGGCGAGTCGCCTGGCAGTCGGTGAAAGTCAGCCAAGGGAATAGAGCGCACTCCATTGGGGCCTTGAACGATTATTGTCGCTCCGATTGCTGCGAGGGCAACGCACATGTCGGACGGGTGGGTGGCCACGCAAAGTTGGCTCGCGCCAAGTATGGCATGGTTGCGGTTTAGCCCTGTCCGAGCCGGACATCCGCTACCCGGCGCCCGTTTGTTGCAAGGAGTCAGCACGTCATAAAAATACGGGCAACGCGTTCTCTGCATGAGGTTGCCCCCGACCGTGGCCGCGTTGCGCAACTGGGCCGACGCGCCGGCGAAGATGGCGCTGGCTAGTAAAGGATAATGTCGCGCGATAAACGGGTGAATGGCAACCTCGGAGTTTGTCACGAGCGCGCCAACGCGCAATCCCCCATCGGCGGTTTCATTTATCTCACGGAGCGGCAAGTCGTTGATGTCGATAATGGTCGTCGGGGTCGATACGTCGTACTTCATCAAATCAATGAGGTTGGTGCCTCCGGCCAACAGTTTTGCGTCTGCATGGACGGAGAGACTTTCGATCGCCTGATCGATCGACACGGCTCGGACATATGTGAACTGCTTCATGGCAAAGAGTTCGCGTCGGGTGCCGCTGCCACGACTTCTTCGATCGCGTCCACGATCCCGATATAGGCACCACAGCGACAGAGATTACCACTCATGCCTTCGCGTATCTCGTCCCGCGTCTTCGCGATACCTTCCGAAATCAATCCGATGGCCGAGCATATTTGCCCGGGTGTACAGTATCCGCATTGGAGAGCGTCATGTTTCACGAACGCCGCCTGCAGGGGATGAAGCTGGTCGGGAGTTCCAATGCCTTCGATTGTTGTCACTACGGAGCCGCTGCGGCTAACGGCGAGCACCAGGCAACTGTTGATCCGAATACCGTTAATGAGCACGGTACACGCACCACATTGGCCATGATCGCACCCCTTCTTGGTGCCCGTAAGATCAAACTCCTCCCGTAGCAGATCAAGCAGCGTCACCCACGGCTCGATAGTAGCCACCCTTATGACGCCGTTGATGGTGTAGGCCACATGATGTGCTGTGTTTGGTGCGGGATCCATGATGTCACCGAAGCCCCATGCCCTTAATGTTCGCTTCCTTTGCAAACACTAGGCGCGGACTAACCCCGTGACAAGTTCGATCCACACAAGCAGGCTCTGGCCAAGGGCGATGAGAACAGAGTGAATTGACATACGGTTTCACATAGCTGGCAACGGAAGGAAATTTGCATAGTACAAAGTTGAGGGTGAGTTTCCGCTCAAGGACAACAACGGTAACTGCCCTGTGCCGCTTTGCGCCCGCGTACGGTCTTTCACACCACCTGCTTTTGTTCCGCTGGCGAAGCCGACGACAAGTGTCCGGTCTTTGTGCGACAAATTCCCGGGGTTCCGTGGAGGTTCCCATCGACCTGAAGGCCGTATCCAGCAAATCTGCCAGTCCCGCGTGCCCCCGGTGATGACAAAATGCGTGCAGAGCCCAGTTCTAAGTGGCTCTCGGCCCCTTTATCAACCATGTCGACATCTTGCCCTTGCCTTTGATTTCTATTGGCCCCCGTTCTTCAAAGTCAAAAAGACCCTCCACGCAGCGATACGTCTTGGGACACACTTGTATCCTGCCGGGGAGACCCGTCGATTCCATGCGCGACGCGACGTTAACGGCATCGCCCCAAACGTCGTAGAAGAACTTCTTCATTCCTACGACGCCTGCGACAACGGGTCCGGTGGAGATTCCAACGCGGATCGATACCGGTCGTCCATGTGCGTCGCGCATCCTGGAAGTAGCCTCGAGCATTTCGATCCCAAGTTGAACAATTGCGGCCGCATGGTCGGACCGCGAAACAGGTAAACCGCTTACCACCATATAGTTGTCACCCGTGGTCTTGATCTTCTCAAGATTGTGAAGCTCTACCAGCCCATCGAATTCCGTAAACACATCATTGAGAAAACTGACGAGCTCCATGGCCGAAACTTGGCCTGCCCCTTCGGTGAACCCCGCCATATCAGCAAATAGAATCGAAACGTGGTCATATCGGTCGGCAATTGTCTTGGATGCTCGAGCTTTGAGCCGATCCGCAATGGCAGAAGGCAAAATATTCTGAAGCAAGAGTTCGGATCGTTTATACTCAAACTCCGCCGCCGCCTCCGAGCGTGCCGCCTGAGATATAGCATAAAACACGACAGAGAACATAACGGCTCCGGTCCCCAGAACGCAAGCGACGAAGCTTGCTAGCATTGCAACCTCACTCAACCTGCCGCCATCATTGGGAGCAAAAATCTCTAGAGCGACGATGAATGCAAGGGCGATGATAGCGAGCACGAGCGACGGAAGAATTGGCGTGATCCCGAAGATAAGGGCTGCGCAGGCGGCAAACCCGAGGTAGTGAATCTGCATACCGCTGTCGGTGCCGAGCAAATAACACACGACGAAAGTGGCCGGATAGCTGACTGCGTAGAACGCAACTGGCGCTGCGAGAGAACCAAATCGATGCAGCAGCGGTATCCCTGCCACGATCGCGGCCATCGTGAAATCAATGTGGACAACGGCCGAAAGCTTTGGGTCATTGAAGTAATAAAGAGCGAACCCCAGCCACATCGGGGCAATGCTCCAGCACGCGAAGTTCAAAACCTGAAGTTGTCCTGCTACCTTCTTTGGATAAGGTGCGGTGCCGTAGCTGAGTGCTTGAAACAGGTACATTGCCTTAACCGATAAGAAGACCGGGCAGGGAATACAGCTGATCTCGGGCTTTTTCACCAACGACCACGCTAGGGGCTCATGAGGGAAGTCCTCCTACCTTAAGCAGTCGGTCTCGAGGTGGCATTAGCAAGGGTTGCGCGATAGAACGAAGCGGCGTGGTTTCGGCCCAGCATTCGCGGTATACTTTGCTGTCTGAATCGCGTGACGCCCTGCTTGGGAGATGTCAGGTGCGTTTAGCCTCGTTCTTCATTCCACTACACGGGTATTAAAAATCCTTATTGAGTACCGAGTTTAAGGGCTCTATTCTAAAGGGCGTTAGCTATTCACCTTAAAATTGCGGATGTTCCTCTTTAACTGATCTAGCATCAGTTGGAATAGTGGTCTGGTCCTTTGTTTGGTCTTTCGAAACACTTGCCGTTGTGATCTCTTTGTCGACGGAGGCGGAATGTCCCATACACTCGGCCGAAGCGGCCGACACAGTGAGCCCGCAAGCGGCGGCAAATACGAGAATTGTTCTCATCGTTCAACTCCTTGCTCTTGTGGTGCACAGGCAGAGTATCCGCTAATCGAAAGTTCATAAAATCACAGTTTATTGTTGGTAGGCATTCAAGATCGCGTCGGCTCGACGCCGTGGCCGTATCCCCCACGTCAATAAGCGTTGTTATTGCGCATGCAGTGCCGCAGCGTTTTTGATGAGGTCAGGCGGAATGCCCGCCAGCCCATTGTTCGGCGACCGCCTTCGGCTAACGCAGGTGTCGCGTGCATCCTTTTTGTGTCCTTGATCTTCTTTGACACTTGATAAGGACCCTTGTTGGAAGTCACTCCGAGAAATGTCGAGCAATGACAACTGCTCCGGCAACTCTCTGCCTCTTGTAAACGCCGAACAGTTTCCGGCTCCACTCAAGAAAGAGCCCATAGGGGCGACCCGAGGCCGTCAAAACGATAATGGCTGACCCCACAGCGGTGACAATTTGCATGATAGCCGCCCCGGCGAGTGCCAGGGTTGCGGAGTAGATCGGAACTTGAAACGTCACGAATGCGCTGATGTCGACCGCCGTCTTTTTAGCTGGGTTACCTGTCGGCGCATCAAACAGGGCGAAAAGCCAATCGCGATAAATCCCGTAAGGTCGGGCAGTGACAACAATAACGGGGATGGCAGCGAGCCGCGCCTGAAATACCTGTGATGGGGTCAGTCCAACGATGAAGAACTCGACCGCTATCCCAGCTACGGTTGAGAACACAATAAGGGCAAACGTATCTGCAAAGAATTGTCTCATTTTAGCCGTCCATATCATCCAACTCCTGTCCCAATAGGACTGAGCCGTACGGTTCGATAAAACGCTGCTCAACTAGTGAGCACGCTACAACCAATTCATTGTTGCCGCGAATGCTTGAGACCTTTGATTTTACCATTACTGACACATAATGTGCCGGTGGACAGGGATAGTTACTACCGATGACCCGGCGCGCTACTACGACGTTGAGTTGAATGACGACACCTTGCTGCCGCTTACGGGATCACGCGTGGGTTCGATGCGCTATGTCGACTGGCTGTCCCGCTCTATGGCTGATTAGGGGAAAATGAAATGAACCACCGGACAGCCGGATGCACAGTATCTGTCGCTCGTCTCGTGGCTGGAGTTCAGCAGATTAGTAAGATCAACATACGTCCGACGGTCGGTGGCCGAGTACTCGACGCTGACCACCATGAACGTTTTGTTGATAGCATCATCATAATCTGCGGTCATAACCTGCCGATGGGAAATTTATTGATGCAATCAACAATCGAACTCCGCCGTTTCAATTCCTTCTATATCGCAAAGTTCGGACTGCTGGACGAGCGTTATGCCAAGAGCGGTCATACAATTGCACTGCATAAGGTCGCTTCACAAATCGCGGCTGCAGGGACAACAACCGCTACCCAGCTTGCGTCCGTCCTGGGCATGGATAAGGCGCAGATCAGTCGCATTCTTTCACGAATGCTCTCGCTTGGCCTTATCGATAAAACGGTAGACAAATGGAACCTCAAATCGCAGCTGATTCAGCTGTCCGACCGCGGGCGCACCGTTCTTGACGACCTTGAGCGCGAGGCGGAAGCAGCACTGGAGGCCGTGGTCGGTAAGCGATCCGCCACAGGGCGACGCCGTCTGCTCGAAGCAACGCAGGAAATAACATCGTTCCTTGGAAACTACGGATACACCGGCGACGGCACAACGATTGTCCGGGATATCCGACAGGGCGAGGCAGGCTGGGTGATTTACCGGCATGCAACTATCTTTGCCAGGGATTTTCCCAAATCTCCTCACCCGGAGGCTCGGCTTATCGCAGATTTCGCGAACATGGGAGCTGGCGCTGGCCAGCAGAGCGATTGTGTAAAGGTCGCTTTAAGAGACGGCGATATTGTGGGTTGGGTGTTCGTTCGGAGCCGGAAGCGATCGGCCGAACTCATGCATTTGTGTGTCGAACCCACCTCCCGCAAAATCGGCGTCGGTACAAAATTGCTTCAAGCAGCGCTTGCTGGCTGTGCCTCCGGAGTGAAAACGCTGTCGGCAAGAGCCGACTCACACCCCGACTTTTCGGTCAGGTTTTTTGAGAAGAGTGGTTTTCACCTATCCCGCACGCCAAGTTCGGGAAAGCGACTTTACGTGAAAACGATGGAAGGTCGTTAGAACACGACTGCCAGCGCGTTGTTTCCCGCACCTGCGGCCCATTGGAAGAGCGTATGAACCTCTGACGCGACAGCGGGATCAGGGCACACGCGACATATTTCACGAGCAAGGGCTCAGCCGCTCAACGTCAAAATCGTCGCTGCTACTATTGTGGATATCCGGTTCACGCAAATGACAGGATGGCGGTACGGACGAGACTTCGACATCGTGGCGGCTGCTTGTACTCGGCACCGTCGCCGTACTGCTATGAAACCGGAATGCTTCGGAGCCTTTGTCCGGCAGAGTGAGCTCTGGTCGTTGGCATTGGCCGTACGCGGAACATCGTTCCGAGTTCTGCGATCGGACTGCGACGAGCTTGGGCACTTATCCTGTTCCCAGAAGAACCAGGATTATGGCCAGACGATTACTGGGCTAAGGCCCATCGCATCTTAGACTGATCCCTCTCTGGCACCTGGCACAATACGGTTGCGCCGGCAGCGGTATCGCATCAACCTTGAACGGTACCCGTAACAACAGTGATAACCCCGAGACTCCAATGGCAAAATCTGCTCCACTACATACCAGCAAGACTAAAGGCGACTACATTATCTACGTGAGCGAAGCATATGGACTGAACTCAGATTGGATGCCGACTCCTCGCTACCATTCCGGTACGATCTTGTTTGAAGAACCCGGCGGCAAGACTCACCACACTCAAGTGAACCGAGCCACCCTGAAGCTAAGAAAGCGCCACTTCTGTGTACCCGATAATGCAGCCGCCGACGCCAAGGCCCGCGCTGCCGAACACAAGCGCTATGTCCATGCTCTAGAACTCTATCGGGAATACTACAGGCGAACTGGGCAACGTTACGAGGTGGTGCGTGAGGCGGACCCGTCCCTCCCCTATCTACCGCAAGGTCTCAGCGAAGCGTGACACGTACGTCCCTTCGCTGAATGCTGTCCGCCACAAACTTCTCGCGGAGCTGTTTGATGGGACACGCCGTTAGCGACCCTCGTGCGGGAGCATGGCAGCCAGGTATCTGCGGCCGACGCTGTCTAACTGTGCGTGGGCTGGTCTGCACCTGCGACTCGAACCGGGTCGCCGCGTGGGTGCACCGATCAGCCATGCGGCAACAAAAACCAACAAGAGACTAAGCAAGGACCGGAATTGCTGACCCGGCGCTTATCTCCGAGGTCGGGGCTCCCAAGCGCCGACCTCCATTCATTCCATCAAAGGAGATTGAATTCTGGACATTACGAATATTCACCACCAGGAACTTGTGACGGAAGCTTTGACCAGCTTGCGGCGACAGCCCGTTCTGACCGATGGCGCGCCCCCGCTGCTCAGCGCTTGACTCCTTGACCGAAACACCGCTCCGGCAAAGGACTAGTATCTTTTATGAGGTTTCTATGAGCCGATGGCCGATGTACTTTGCGCTGCGTTTCCATCGAGAACGCTTTCGCCCGGCGCTCGGAGCTTCACAACACCATGCGCGCCGGGCTTTTTTGCAACTTACGTTAATAGGGCAAAGACGACCCCGATGGCTTCAGGGTAAACCCCGATTGCCGTCCACCGTATTTGCACTTAAATTTCCAGCACAGCATAGGGCCTCCCCACCCAAACCTGCTCCCACACCCGCTACTGCCTCTTCCAAGTCGCAGTGGCGGTTTTTGCTCCCGATAAGTACGGAAGCCGAGCGTTCAAAGTTGGCCGGTTCCAACCCGAAGCATCATTAGAAAGCAGCAAGACGCATGGTATCCTAAAAACCGCGAGCCGATACCGGCCCGGCACCGTGCGAAAGGACGCCGTAATGTGGCCGATGATGGAGAGTGCTTCATATGGCGATCGAAAGACCACGGAGACCATCCGGCCACAAGGACCGATTAAGCGACTGTCAGAGGGCGATCGAAGATAGTTGCTCGAACTTTTCGGTGAGGCTGTGCGGCCGGATGGACCGAAGATGAAGTGTTTGCTGCCATCATCGGTGTTGCTGACACCACCCCAACTCGCGATGCATCGTGATCAATTCTTATCCGTAGGGACACAATTACGAAAGGCAATGACGAAGCGCGATCTTTCGGCGGTTCAGACAAAACAGTCAGCACCAAAAAAATATTTCAATTGGGGCAATTTGGAGTCATATAATTTGGTTGAACAGACTAGCAAGGGCTAGTTCTCGCGCCACCTACTTGGGGGTGTATGATGAGCCGAAGACTCGACGGGAAATTAGAGTGCGAGGAATGCCAAACGATCTACATGAGCCTTCCCAAAATCGACGCAGGTGACGGACCAGTCTTTTGCAGCGATTGCGGCGCATACATGGGTCGCTGGCGCGATGTTGAAGCTGAATTTGTTGCTCAAAGAGGTCGCAGCGGCGTCTTCGAACTCTCAAATGGCCAAATTATCCGGATAGACTAGACCGGGTTTGGATGCTGGTCGATTAGTTACTTATCCACTCTGCGCCCAACTTGGAAAACGCCGCTGTGAACACTGGTCCAATATGTTTCTATGGCGCTTATGGTCGCCGAAGACCTCGCTCGTAGACGAGTTGACAGCGAAGGGTGGGAGCAGGCTTGACTGCACACGCGCTATCCCAGGTTAGGCGATCAGATGGCAAGCCGAAAACGAACAGCCGATGGCTAATGATTTTATCCAACGGCAATTGCAGCGAATTTGCGATGAATAGTTCGGACCGATAGCGAAGCCAGTCGCACCGCAACCGGTATAGATGTTCGTGCCCGCGGTCAGCGCCGTGCAGACAACGCCGACCGCATAGTGGCATGGCCTATTTGTATAGGATCGCCACCGGGTCTAATGTGGATTTGTGAACACGGGCTCCATAACATTGCTGGAATTGTGGTGCATCATTCAATCCGCGAAGGGAGCGGTTCATCTTAGCCGTCACCACGTGCCCTGCTGCACTGCCTCCGGATACACAGATGTCTGAGTTTAAAAATCAGGTCAGGTCGTTGCGGCGGAAATTCTCCGCTCGTGGGGTGTCGGTGCAGTACGAAAAGCAAATTACATCGGGCAAGGGCCGGGTCATAAGCGGTGGCCGCCTGCGCGGCTTCACATTTCGACTGATCTCCTCCTTTCTTTCAGGAAGAAACGACGGAAATCGCGACGATTAGTGCCTCCACAGGAAGGCTCATACTCGGCTTGGATTTAGCCAGTTAGATTGCACGCAATTGATCGGCGGACATCTTACCGGACCTTTTGTCTTGAACGATTTCGTAGCTTATTTTCTGCCCATCGTTGAGTTCGCGCAGCCCGGCGCGCTCGACCGCCGAAACATGCACGAACACGTCTGTGCCCCCGCTATCAGGCTGAATGAAGCCGAAGCCCTTCTGCGAATTAAACCATTTAACTGTACCAGTAGCCATGTGGCATCCCCTCCGTTGAAACGACACCGTAACGAGGGTAACAGTAAGGATCAAGCCGTAGCATTAGTGACGACTTGGGTATCCATGCCGGCGGGCGACTAATTCTGAACATCGAAAACACCCAAGCTGCGGGCTCCTCCGAAATCGATTTTCTGTTCGACACCTTCGATTTTGTTGATACCATCAACTGATCTCGCTTTTGGGGTGCGTTGCGTATCGGGAGCTAGCCTGCGGATAAAAGGGTCCGTGGGAAGATCGAGGGACGGGTCAGGCGCAAGATAGCCCCTGTTGGCCTGAATCTGCTTTTCGATTGGCCGATATAGGAGGCTGCGGCCCTGCATTTTCTTGTTTCAGTCTGGTGACGTACGGGAACTGGAGTAACATCACACGCTCGAATTAACGTGACGCAAACACGCAAGATTTGGAGATCAAATTATGAGCACAGCAACGCCGGAACATATCATGCAAATTGGTATGGGCTTTTGGGCATCCAAGACGCTTTTGAGTGCTGTCGAACTGGGCCTATTCAGTACTTTGACAAATGCGCCGGCGGACCTGGCGACGCTCCAAAGAAAGCTTTCGCTGCATCAGCGTTCAGCCCGAGACTTTCTCGATGCGCTGGTGGCACTCAAATTGCTGGAGCGCGAGAACGGCATCTACCGCAACACCGCAGACACGGATCTGTTTCTCGATCGGGCCAAGCCATCCTATATCGGCGGTATCCTGGAGATGGCAAATGCCCGGCTCTATGGCTTTTGGGGATCGCTCACAGAAGCCTTGCGCACCGGTGAATTGCAGAACGAGGCGAAGGGCGGAGGAGAAAACTTCTTTGCGGCCATTTATGCCGAACCGGAACGATTGCGGGGATTCCTGAGCGCGATGAGCGGCATAAGCGCGGGGGCCGCGCACGCCATTGCCGCCAAGTTCCCATGGAATAATTACAAAACCTTCATGGATCTGGGGGCAGCTCAGGGTATGGTACCCGCTATTCTTTCCCACGCCCATCCGCACCTCAGCGGCATCGGTTTCGACCTTCCCGCGGCAAGGCCCGTCTTCGAAGAATTTATCGCTGACCGCGGGGTGAAGGACCGGGCGGTTTCAAGGAGGAAATTTCTTTGAAGACGCCCTGCCGAAAGTCGATGTGATCATCATGGGCCACATCCTGCATGATTGGGACCTCGCGGAGAAGAAATTGCTTCTCGGCAAAGCGTTTGATGCTCTTCCAAAAGGCGGCGCAGTCGTTGTTTATGATGCCGTCATAGATGACGATCGGCGCGAAAACGCTTTCGGTCTTATGATGAGTTTGAATATGCTGATCGAAACTGCTGGTGGGTTTGACTACACAGGAGAAGACTGCCAAGCGTGGATGCGGGAAATCGGATTCTCACAAACGCGGGTTGAGCCTCTTGTCGGTCCGGATTCGATGGTGATCGGATTGAAGTAGCTCAAGTTGCAG
Source organism: Phyllobacterium sp. SYP-B3895 (assembly GCF_009647635.1). Taxonomy (NCBI): domain Bacteria; kingdom Pseudomonadati; phylum Pseudomonadota; class Alphaproteobacteria; order Hyphomicrobiales; family Phyllobacteriaceae; genus Phyllobacterium; species Phyllobacterium sp. SYP-B3895. The sequence goes on from NZ_WJIG01000004.1 coordinate 42,510, forward strand.
GTACGGAGCCTAAGCTTCGGTCGGCGAACAGGAGTGGCTGTCGAATGGGCGGGAGATGAGGTCTTTGCTGTCATTGTGCGGACGATCACTCTCCTGGAGGGCTGCGTCGCAAGTTCGCTGACAAAGGTGCGGTCTAGCTTGATCTTAGTAAACGGAATCGTTTCGAGCAAGCGCACGTTCGAATAGCCCGTGCCGAAGTTGTCGACGAATGAGCAGCAAACCACTCCGCAGACCCCTTGTTGTAGATCAGGTAGAGCCTGCCATCGATGATTTAAAAGGCTTCGGGATCCGTGTTGACCGGGACCGCCCCATGCGCAACCTCGCCCGCGCAGTATCCGCCATATTGCGGCGCATACTTGAGTGGCTCGCTGATGAGCGTCGCGGTGCTCGGCAGGGGTTCCAAGCCATTCATAGGAGAATTTCTCCGAGCCTTTTACCGTCGTTGAAATACGCGACGGTGTCATACCCCATGATTGCCACTTCGCCAAAGTACTTTGTGTTGACCGAGTCGTCGGCAAACGCCGCCGGGCACCGATGAGCGCTGACAGAACGCAAGCGGCCTGAGCTTCCTCCTGTAAAATGGATGGCCATGCATTTCACATAGTCTTGGTCATCGCCGGGCGCAGACTGCAGCGTGCTGCTGTACAACCGGACGATATCCGTCTTTCCCTTGGAAAGTGCGCGTGATTTGTGCACAGCAATACATGAAAATAGTTCGCCGATTGTATTTTGAAGTAGGTAATCAACGAGAGATGCCTACAACGAGCCCATTGCCTGGACGTCGATCGACAAGTTCTGTGAAGGCCGGTAGACGGGCGACAGATTTCCAGAAAATCGATTCAACGGGTAACGCCGTTTACATGAGTAATGGGGGGGAATAGCGGCCAACTTGGCAAACACCGTTGTGCTGGAAGCCCGTTGGAAATGAAGCTGGCGTTGCCAAGCAATGTTCAGCAATCGTCGTCAGCGGCCGCTGCGCCATCCGCGAGGTGCAGCTTGCGGCGAAACCCAAAGTTTGTTTTTGTATACTTTTCGATGAGATCATCGAAGACTTCATAAGATGCCCGGACATCAAATCCCTGCTTGTCCAGCTTTTCGACGATGCGGTCGACCAACTGCTCGAGATCAGCCCTTCGGTCAAGGGCTACGCTGCGTGTGATGATCTCGTAGAGCAAAATGCGCGCGATATCGTCACGACCGGGACGGCGCTGCTGTCTCAACCGCGCGCGGTAGGCCTGTTGCCGCTCCCGCTGCTCGCGTATACGTCTGTCGACCGGTCTGCGCATTTTATCTCCCCTCCCCTGCCATCGCATTGTGCTGCATGACATCGGTCGACTGCAAACGCCGTTTGGGCTGAATCGGAAATTGCGGATTTCGCAACGGCTGTCCAGCACTCGGAATCGACAATCGTGATAACTGAATCGCACGCTTCCCACTCTGAATCGCGATACCGTAAATTGTTTCGATGTGCGGTAAGGCACCCGCAAACTGGTTTGATTTTCAGAGCGTAGCTGATGCCCCCCGCTGCGACTTGCGCTCGCGCTAACGACGTTTGCGATTGAATCGAATGGCATCAATTTTGTAACACCATTTGAGTGTTTTGAATCAGTGGCTGAGAGAACTGAATCGTATTACCGTAAATTGTTTCAATTCAAGACGATGTTCAGCCACATTGATTTGACTGACGGGCACGTCGAAACGTGACCGACAACAATCGGCGAACCTTTTCTGACAGGCATTCCCCTTCTGCGGTTTCGATAACGGCGATGATTTCAAGGCCTTTGCGCGGTTAAATGCGCTGGATCTCTACCAGTCAAAAGCAGGGGCAATCTGGCAGGCGCTAACCACTGTTAATTCGCCGTTGCCAGTTCACATCGATGCCGACACCCTGCTTGCCTGCCTGCTGCGCCAAAACACCGAGAGTCGGTGGCGTGCACACGTCCGCGCCTTCTTTGAGGAACTTGGAGCGCAGGTATGATGGATACGGTTATCGGGTTCCATCTCGGCCATCAACTCTCAGACGCAATTCGCTTCTGTTATGTCGGTGAGGATATCGAGACTGCCCGATGGGGTCGAGAGATGGCGGCCCAACACGTTACAGGGGCACTGGATCTTGCTCCGGAGATCGAACGGCCCGTCAATTGCCGCCGACTGCTTTCAGGCATGGCCAAGAACTGGCATGGCCAGAGCCGCTTCAGTTGGCGAGACGACCTGAACATCTTCTCCGTTCAAGCCCCACCTTTCTGCAACACAGTCCCGAAGCCGTGTGTTCTCATTGTCCGGGTCACCTTGAAGATGGTAGATCCGCCCGCTTTGCGTCCGGCCCGCCATTGTCGACAAATTGAAGGCGACGATCCGGCTGGAGAACCTGCCGATCCCGCTGCTTTTGATCCCGATGAAATGGTAGTGGCCGCTGTCAACCGCCCGGATGATGGCCCATTTGGTGAGGGCCACCTCGGGTTCCTGGTCAACGGGGGCAGCACTCACCCCGCGGTATTGCCGAGATGCGCGACCATCTCTTCGAGACTGGATTCAACCATATCGACCTGGCGTTTGTTGTCGCCCTCCCCGAACCAGTGCCATGACACCCCTCGACCCGTCCTGTGAGGGTCAGTGTCACCGACAAGCTTGATCACGAGACCATCGACATCAACGCCGATCTTGGTGTCGCTATCAAAAGTGACAATGGCATTTGTATAGTTTTGGATCGTGTATGGCTTGACAAAAAATTGCCCGGCAGCCGCACCGGTTCCTTCAAATACCACCCAATCCTTGATCTCAATCATAAGCTTCTCTCCTCTTCTCGTCAGAAAATGTTCCGGGCAAGCTTCAAGTTGGATCTCCATGACGCTGACTGCAGCCTGGGTTCGGATGAAACCGGGCCCTGCTCAATCCGACATGGAACGACCGAGGTCGGCCCGCATCGCCTTCGACAAATCCAGATGATCAATGGCTTGTTGTAGCGAACTCCCCTCCAACGTGATTTCCTCAAGCAGGATTGTCGCCAGCCGCTCGACGTCTCCTCTTGCCGTAGTGATGATTTCCTTGGCACAGGCATAAGAATCTGCCAGCCGCTCATGGACGGCAGCTGTCAGCATCTGCCGCAAGCCAAGGATGCTTGCTTCCACGTCCTTATCGAAAAAGAGCAATGGCTGATGTTTGCCGAAACCGAAGGAGCATTCGAGGGTAAAAGCCAGCTTTGTCGCCTTGGCGAGATCACTGTCGGCCGAGCCGCCGGAGCCGGCCGAGATGGAGCCGATGATCACGTCTTCGGCGGCACGTCCCGCTAGGATGCAGGCCAGCTCTGCCTCAAGATCGGTTTCCATCGTATCGGCAAGCGGTTTGCTCTTCCCCGTATTGAAGGCCCGGCCATCGTGGGTATTGATGCTGATGACATCAATCGTCCCTTGCTGCAGCACCAGCCGCGTCACGGCGTGACCCGCTTCATGGATGGCGATCCGCTTCAGTGTCTCCGGACACCCGCTTGGTTTGTCTGCGAGGAGCAAACGCTCAAGATCCTCGTACGTTATGGCTCTGTGGTCGCGGCGCGCCTCAAGGCGGGCAATGCGGACAAGCCTTTCCACGTCAGCCCCGCTCATTCCGGCTGCCTGCGCTGCCAGACGGCGCAGCACGGTTGCGACATCGCCAGCGTCGTCTCCTTCCATCACTGGCTCCTTCCGTGTTGACCGGTTTGAGAGGAAATCTCTGGTGGCGCTATCGGTCGGGTAGCGACGACATGATCAAGATCAGAACCGAGGTGAAAGCGCAGAATATCCGACAGTGTCCCGATATCGGGAAGTCTGACCTCGAGATGCGTCTCCAGTCGGCCTGCGCGAATAATGGCTTTGTCGACGGCTTCGACGCGGTTGGTGGCGGCGAGAACAACGACACCCGGCAAGTCAGAAACGCCTTGCAAGAGCTCGAGCATGCGATTGACGACAGAAGTCCAGTAACCGGAAGAATGACCCGACTCCTGGCGGGTGCCGAGCCCATCGATCTCATCGATGAACAGGATCGAGGGTTGAAGCCGGCGTGCTTCTTCGAATGACGCTTCCATATCCCTGATCAGGTCATCGAGACTCCCGGCTCCGGCCCACGCGGCGACAGAGGTGGCAACCAAGGGAATTTGCGCTGAATTGCATAGGGCTTTGGCAAAGGTCGTCTTGCCCGTGCCGGGGGGACCGAACAGCAAGGCTTTGCTTGCAAGTTCACTCCACTGCATCGATCCGTTTTTCCACTCCTCGAGACCAAACAAAAGATTTTCCGTCCACGCTCGCGCCTCATCGAATCCTGGCAGGGTCTCCACCGTCGGAACAGTGACGAGTCCTTGCGGATTGCCGACAGCCCGCGGTTCAATGACTTCGTGGGAGCGCCGCTTGCCCAGGCCTTTGGACATTCTGCGTCCAAAGACTGGGTGCAGATCAGGTTCATCGTCCTCGGCAATGAATTCTGTCCTTGCGATCGCGAAGCGGTGCAGTTTCTCAAGAGCTTGGTCCGCAGTGTTTCCGGTTCTGATCGCGGTCGACATGTCGAACAGTGTCAACAATTCGCACAGGTCTTTCGGGATCTCCCCGCTCGGTTCTTCGCCAAGCACCACCCGCATTGTCGACCTGATGATAGCCATGGATATCGCCGGCGCTGTCAGATTGACCTTCGCCGCAATCCTTATCCAATCCGGCAATGGATCGGGCTTGCTGGCGACGCCAAGGATTGGCAGCCGTGACTTCACCGCATTTGCAAGCTTCCACGGCAGGTGATCAGCTTTTTGCGAGCCCCACTTTGAACCCTGAAAAACGATCATCTCCCGGTTGGCGACCTCATTGACCGGTTCCGGCCACGTGCCACGCCGCGTGATTTTGAATCCATCGATCATCGCGTAGGTGCTGCCTGGAATAACGATTCCGAACTCAAGCAAATCAATAAGGACGTCTTCCACGCCCTCCACTGGTGCGTGGAAATTGATGAACGGCTGCGGCTCCTTCAGGACTTCAAGAATTTGTGCAAGCCCGCCTTGCACTTCTTCCACTGCGGCCGCCAAAAGCAGACAGGTGACGACCTCCGCCGCCTCCGGTCGCCGGGCCAAGCCGCGGATGAATTCTGCAGCAGTGCACGTCGGCTCGGAACGAATCTCCCGTTGGAACTTCGCGCCGACACGCAGCGATGCCCGATCCGACAAAGGATTCGAGGCGCGGTACCAAGGATCACGCTTAATGCATGGGCTGGAATTCGCATCTTCCTCCTCATCCCATTCCTCGTTCAGTTGAGCGCACATAGTTTCCAGCGTCGGGGGGCCCACCTCTCTTGCAGCTGAAGCCGGTCCTTTGAAAGCCGTCGTAAGCTGCCCCACAGTTTCCGGATCAAATCCAGTCGGCAGTTCAAACGCTGAAACAGTGTGGCCATCGATGGTAATGGTTCGCCCTTGAAGGATTCCCTGTTCAAGTGCTCGGCCAACCAATCTCCTATTCTCTTGACGCAAGAGTCTTTGGAGTAAATATCGTAGAACTTTGGAGACCATTCTGGTTCAAACTCCACCGTTACTTGGAAACGCGCTGAGAACTCCGCGTGCAATTGGCTTTGCCCCAACAGGACGGAATCCTTTAAGCCAAACCCACTGCGCCACCCGCAAAGAATTCAGTTCTTGATCTTTGTCCCGCGGCTGATTCGAGACCGCGTAAGAACTCATATACATGGTATTCCCTTTTTTCGCAAATTCTTTCCCTTTTATTGCACTTCCATTCCCAAATTTCGCACCCCTTCTTTTGTGCTGAGCTAATTGTTGACATTTTTTTTAAAGGGGGAAATTTGGCACCTATGGAGCCGCCTTCAGCCCTCTTACGTGCCGCACGCGTTGCTTTGGACATAAGCCAAAGCGAGCTAGCTAACCGATGCGGTTTGAGCAAACGTACTGTCTATAATGTTGAACAGGGACAGGGAACTCTCGACACTATCCATCGAATCCGAAAAACGTTGGAGGGCGAGGGAATTAAATTTATGCTCAACGAAGATGACCCGGCATACTGGCCGGGATTTCGAGTAGATCCGAGCATACTTTGACAGAGCACCCAGATTGCTCTCCTGAGCTATTGGGGTTCGATACCCTATTCCAATGGAGTGGGAGATTCATTGGTCCGCAGCTTATCCCACAATGGTAGGCGGTAGGTATTGCTTTTGCTACCTCTAGAAGCGCCACCTGCTGTCAGATAGTACTCGGATCGTATTTGGCTCGTAAGACTCTATTGCGCGGGCCAATCGAGCCACCTTTAGCCCTCCTGCGTGTTACGCGTCATTTGGATATGAGACTTGCATCGCTGCGGCTTGAGCACGCGTACGTGAAATCACGCTATTATTTGAGATCCAAATTCCTTGGAACAGCAATATGTCAAAGCGGAAAACGGTCAGTGCTGCCGGGCTTTTTTGTGCGCTTGTTTTAGCCAGTCTCCAGGATGATGAGGCGGACCCTTGTGGTTGAAACGGTTAATGATGAGGCAATCTCCGAAAATTACCATTGATTTGATGTTTTTGGAGTCTATGCGGCGCGTTAGTTGATATGCGGTATCAACGACACACAACGGGCTGGATGGGTGGAACGAGCGCCTCTATATTGCGTAAGGAGGAACTGGAATGGCACGCCGTTGTCACGCCACCACCAGAATCGTTACCTCATCGCCGTGGAATAGGCATCCAGTGCTCGGCGGCGGGAAGCTTGATGATCGACGATGGGGCATGGATAAGTCTCGCCGAGACTGACATTCGCCTCTCTCAGAACGGCTTCGGGCGCATTCCACGGCTGATGCACAAATTTTGCAGGAAGCGCCTTCAGCTCCGGTACGAATTTTCGAACATAGTCCCCCTTCGGATCGAATTTCTCACCCTGAAAAACGGGATTGAAGATGCGGAAATAGGGAGCGGCATCAGCGCCGGACCCAGCCACCCATTGCCAGCTCGCAGAATTGTTGGCGGGATCCGCATCGACGAGCGTATCCCAGAACCACGCTTCGCCCTCGCGCCAGTCAACGAGCAGGTGCTTGATGAGGAAGGAAGCGACGACCATTCGCACGCGGTTGTGCATCCATCCCGTCTGCCAAAGCTGACGCATGCCGGCATCGACGATGGGGTAGCCGGTCAGCCCGCGCTTCCAGGCGGTGAACTGACCCCCGGCATCGCCCGCCCATGCGAAATTGTCGAAGGCCGGCTTGAAGTTTTCCGAATGCAGCTTCGGATTGTGGAAAAGCAGATGCCAGGAGAATTCCCGCCAGCCTACCTCGGCGCGGAACTTTTCCGCGCCCGATCGATGGTCGAGCACTTCTGGCGCCCTTAAGGCATGCCATATCTGGAAGGACGTTATCTCGCCATGGGCAAGATGCGGCGACAGCCGCGATGTCGCCTCCATGTCAGGACGATTGCGCTTGTCTACGTAGCGGTCGATCGACCCGTCGAGGAATTCCGCAAGCCGCTCATGGGCTCCTTCTTCACCAGGCGTCCAGTCTCGGGAAAAGCCATTGGCCCAGTCGGGCTCATGGGGCAGAAGCGCCCAGTCGTCAAGACTGTCCGTCGTTACCAGGTGCGGCCAGGCCAAAAGTTCGCGCGGCGCGGCCAGTGGATCGCGGGGCTCGGGCTGCCCATTCAGCGCGCGCCAGAACGGCGAATAGACGCGGTAATACCCACCGGAGCCTGTCTTCAGCGCATATGGCTCGTGCAACAGATGGCCCTCGAAGCTCTCGGCCACGATTCCCCGGTTTAATAATCCGGCCTTGAGTGCCGTATCAATGGCAACGCCGGGTGGATCGTAACGACGGTTCCACAGCACGACATCGGCTCCGGTGTCATCCAGTACTTCGTCGACAATCGCCGCAGTGTTTCCCCGCCGCAGAATGAGACGGCCGCCCAATTTTTCGAGCGAAGTGTCCAGCGCTTTCAGTGAATGGTGCAGCCACCACTTCCGCGCGCCGCCGATTGGCCGCGAATCCTCATTCGTCTCATCCCAAAGGAAAATCGGGATAACCGGTTTGCCGGAGCCGGCGGCAGCCAGCAGCGCGCGGTTATCGCGGATACGTAGGTCGTGACGAAAGAGCACGATGGCCGGTTTATCAGTGTTGTGGTCAGTCATTCTGCCCGGGTCGATCGCGCTATGATGGTTTTGGTCTGAACGGGTGTCTGCGGCCGAGGCTTGAGGCCGACGCCCTTCAACCATATCCGCAGCGCTTCCCAATGTATGCCGGCAATGACTTTAAGGGTCAGCAAGGGATAGGCGAAAGCCAGCTTCGCGAGTTGCCAGTCGCTGAATCCCTTCCGCCTGCCGGCAAAAGCAGTGGCGATGATCAAGCCCTCGCGGTCGCTGGCATTGATCACGATCGAGGCGGCGTCATCGGGAATCCTGATGGTGAAATCATAGCCCAGCGCCATCTCCATGAAGGGGGAGACATAAAACGCCTTGGCACATTCCTGATGCAATGGTCCGGCGCTGCCGGTGCGTTTGTCGAGGGGAAAGACATAGCTGTGACGCTGGCCAAACGTGTTATCCACCTCATAGATCAATGCGGCCAACGCGCCAGCGCGATCATGGCAGAAATAGACGCTGAGCGGATTGAACACATAGCCGAGGATACGCGGCATCGACATCAGGCGGATTGCGCCGCCATCGGGCTCTGCTCCCGCCGTGCGAAGATGATCCTCGACGTAACTTCGCAGCGGCGAGCCGTCATTGGCGACCTCGGACTTGCTGCCATGATCGCGGTCGTAGAAGCTGAAGAGATTGAAGCGGTTGCGCGAAAACAGCCAGTGCTCCCGGGCGATCCGGTCAATCTCATCAATGTCGAACAGCATGTAAAACATGCGGTAGCGCAGGAAGTGCTGCCGGGGCCGCAAACGCTTGTGCGTCACCTTGCCCGCATAGATTGCCGAGGAAAATGCGCTCATGCCGCAACCTCTACCGGACTAGCCAATGGCTGGCGATGGATGCGCGCCGATTCATCGGCAACGGTCCAAGGACGGCGTAAGCCACCCAAATCTTCGGCAACGGCAAGGCCTGCCTGGAGCCCGTCTTCATGGAAGCCCGCGCCGAAATAAGCGCCGCAGAACCAGGTATTGCGAGCCCCTTGCAACTGCCCGAGCTGGCGCTGCGCCTGCATGGCCTCACTGTCGAAGAGTGGATGCGTATAGGTCTGGGTATGCAGCACCTTGCACGGGTCCGGCGCATGGCGAGGATTGAGGGTAACGAAGAACTGGCGATCGGTTTCGAGGGGCTGAAGCCTGTTCATCCAGTAGCTGACGCAGAGTTGACTGGGCGGCTGCATCTCCTTGCGTTCGCCAAGGTAATTCCAGCTCGACCAGACCGAACGCCGCTTCGGCATGAGCGTTTCATCCTCGTGCAGCACCGCGCGATTAACCGAGTAGCGAAAGGCGGAGAGCAGTCTTTTCTCGAGTGCCGACGGGTCGGCGAGCAGGGCAAGCGTCTCGTCGGCATGACCCGCCATCACGACATGATCGAATATGGCGGTCACTCCGTGGATATCTGAGACCGTGACATGATCGCCGGCACGCCGGACCGATGCGGCGGCGCAGCCGGTGCGGACGCGGTTCCTGTAATTCGCCGTCAGGCGCTCAACGTAGTTGCGGCTTCCGCCCTTGACCGTGCGCCAGACAGGCCGGTTGGCAAGCTTGAGCAATCCATGATTGTCGCAGAAGCGGATGAATGCTTCGGCCGGGTAGTCGAGAAGGCTCGCAGCCGGCGCCGACCAGATGGCCGATGCCATCGGCAACAGGTGATCGTCACGGAACGCGCGGCCGTAACCTTCACGTTCGAGGAAATCGCCAAGCGCAATGAGGCCAAGCTTGCCCGCATGGGCTGGAGTTTCGCGATAAAAGCGCAAGAGGTCGCGCAGCATGAGCCAAAACCGCGGATTGACGAGGTTACGTTGCTGGGCAAAAAGGCCGCTGAAGCCCGTTCCGGAATATTCGAGCCTGCCGCTATCGAGCGAGACGGCGAATGACATTTCCGACGCCGCGGTTTCAACGCCGAGCAAGGCAAACAGCGCGGTCAGGTTGGGATAGGTCTGTTCATTGTAGACGATAAAGCCGGTATCGACGGCCACACCGCCCTCACCGGGTACAATCACGGTATTGCTGTGCCCGCCAATGCGCGTTTCGCGTTCGTAGACGGTAATTTCGTGTTTCTGCGAAAGAAGCCATGCGGCCGACATGCCGGATATACCGGACCCTATGACTGCGATTTTCAACCCTGTTCTCCCGAAGTCATCCTGCAAACACCGACAGCCAAGGGAAATCAGACGTTGTCTCCCTGTGCTGCAATCAATACGTTGCAGATACGGGAATGGATCATTGATAGTTTCGCTGGTCCCGAAGCGATGATCCGATCGCGGTGGGCCTGCGTATAGAGCGGTATGAATGACGTCGGTACGTTTGGCTTTTACAATTTCGAGACGCTCTGGCGGAGGCAACTACGAGCGATGCCGGCGCGTCCGGCTAAAGGCCCGAGTGCCGGCGAGTGCGCCGTCGTGACGGAAAAGGCGGAGCAGTCGGCGCGGCTGGTGGCCATAGCGCAGCAGGCCGACAAGGCGGCATTCGCAGAGCTCTTCGGCTACTTTGCACCACGGCTGAAAGGTTTTTTCATGCGCGGGGGCATGGCCGCCGGACAGGCGGAGGAACTTGCACAGGAAACCATGCTGATGGTCTGGCGTAAGGCGGCGCTATACGATCCGGCGAAAGCCTCCGCTTCGACCTGGATATTCACTATCGCACGCAATTTGCGCGTGGATTCAGTACGCCGTGAGCGCTATCCGGCGCAGCATCTGCTTGAAGATCCGGCGCCCGAACTTCCGGCCTCTCCCTCCGACGAGGTGCTGAGAACCGAGAGCGAACAGCGGGTCCGCACTGCGATCGATCTGCTTTCGGCGGACCAGCTGAACGTCATACGTCTGCATTATTTCGATGACAAACCCCACAGTGAAATCGCCAAAGTGCTGGGTTTGCCGCTCGGTACGGTGAAATCCCGCTTGCGGCTGGCCATGCAGCGCTTGCGCGGCCTGTTGGGGGAGGAACAGTAACGATGTCCCACCGTCCATCCGACGACCTTTTGATGGCCTATGCCGCCGGAACCCTGGCGCCGGGTCCCGCGCTCGTGGTCGCGGCACACCTGACGATGTGTCCGGAAAGCGCAGAGCGCGTCCGCGCTTTCGAAATCTTTGGCGGGATCGCGCTTGAGGACGCGTCCGAAAGCGCTCTTTCGCCCGACGCATTGGATAAGACGCTTGCGCGGATCGATTCAGGCCCGCCTGCCAAGGCGGTGGAACGGGGCAAATGGCTCGCTGAGTTGCCAGAGGGGATGCGCCTGCCACAGCCGCTGGAACATTACGATATCGGCAAGTGGAAATTCCTTGCGCCCGGCGTACGCTGGAGCTCGATCGGCCGCGGTGGCTCCGCCCGCAACCGCCCCATGCTGCTGCGCTCGAAACCGGGCATGGTGCTGCCCGAACATTCCCATGCGGGTACCGAATACACGCTCATTCTCAAGGGTTCGCTGCATGATGCGGACGGCGACTACCACGTCGGCGATCTTATCGTTGCCGATGCCAGTCTCGAGCACGAGCCAGCAGCGGGTCCTGATGAGGAATGCATTTGTCTCGCCGTGGTCGATGGCCGCTTGCGGATGAAGAGCCTCGTTGGCCGGCTTGTCCAACCCCTCATGGGGTTTTGAGCACTTGAGCCCCTTTTTGGCAATCGCGGCGGTCGCTGGTGCGGCCATGGTTCTGACGGCGTGCTCGCCGGGAACAATCTTGAACATGGCCACTACTTCCAATGGTGCTCGAGTCGAGCAGAACGTCGCTTATGGCGAAGGGCCGAGGCGCACGCTCGATGTTTACGCACCGGCCGGTGCGCATGCCGCCCCGGTGGCCGTCTTCTTCTACGGCGGCAGCTGGCAGAACGGCGACAAGAAAACCTATCAATTCGTGGGATCGGCTTTGGCCGCCAAGGGGATCGTTACGGTGATACCCGATTATCGGCTTTACCCCCAGGTTCATTATGAAGGCTTTCTTGACGACGGCGCCAAGGCCGTTCGCTGGGCCAGGGATCATGCACGCCAATACGGTGGCGATCCGGCAAAGCTGTTCGTCGTCGGCCACTCCGCCGGCGCTTACATTGCCGCGATGCTCGCACTCGACAAGACGTGGCTTGGCAGGCAGGGCATGACGCCAAACAGTGACCTCAGGGGTTTGGTCGGTATTGCCGGACCCTATGATTTTCTGCCATCGCAGGACGAAAAGATAGCGGCCATATTCAGCACCGCCGAAACGACGGCGCAGGCCGAACCCGTGACGTTTGCGGGACGCCACGAGCCGCCTACGCTGCTCCTGCACGGCAAAAGCGACACGACGGTCTCTCCGCGAAACAGCACGCGGCTTGCCAAGAAGTTGAGCGCTGGCGGAAATACCGTTGATATAAAGCTCTACCGGGGCGTTGGACACCTCGCCATCATCGGCGCGATGGGGTCGCCAATGCGCTTCGTCGCTCCTACTTTGGACGATACGGCGAATTTCGTCCGCGCGCATTCCAACCGCAAGTGAACCGATGTCTCGTGGCAAGTAAGTGATGCGGTTAGCTTAGCCTCGCCAGCAGCCAGTTCGTCGCCAGAAAGCTCAAGGTAGCCGACAAACCGGAAGCAAAAGTGCCCCAGGCAATATCCACCACCGTAAGGGCGGTCGACCATTGTTTCAAAGTCGCCTGGCTGGTCAGATCATAGGTGGCATAGGCAAAAAAGCCGAAAAGTGCGCCATAAATCAGCGCGGTGTGCCATCGGCCGGTCTCCATGGCAGGGCTCAAGGCGAAGATCACGACGCCGACCGCGTAGATCAGATAGAACAGGATGGCCGGTGCGTAATTCACATCCGACGCCACTATGTCCGGGATGCGGGCGCGGTAAAAGCTCGTCGCCATCGTGCCGAGCCACAACATGTCGAGCGCAAGGAAAATTACTGCGGTAACGAAGTATGGCAGTCCGTATTTGAGCATGTTTTGATCCCTGTTTGCTAGGTATACGCTGCCAGCGCCTCGGCGGATCTTCGATGGAACCGCGGGCCAAATATTGCCGCGGCCATGGCTATTTCAGGGGAAACTTTCTGCTTAGAAAGGGCGAAGCGCGGGCGCCGAAACGCCACGGCGTTTCGACGGCCTTGGTCAGACCGATCCGTGGTCCTATGCTGATCTCGAAGGCATCCTTTACCGCCTCCAGCAAAAAAGGCGGCTCAAACAGAGATTTGCCGTCATACGACTTGTCAACAGCAAGCGCCTGGGCAAGTTTTCCCGGTCCCGAGCACAATAGTCTTATGTCATCGACGGCGCGGCGGCGCTGCATGATCTCGATGTTGCGAACAGGTTCAATTGCCCGGATGAGCACTGCTGACGCCTCGAGACACACAAAATTCAGACACCAGTGGATACCATAAGACCGGTAGACGTAGGCGCGACCTGCTGGACCGAACATCGTCCGGTTCGCGATCCCGGGGCCGCGATAACTGTGCGACGCAGGATCGTTTGGGGCGTAGGCTTCGGTTTCGATGATCGGTCCGCCCACCCCGTCGACAAACAGAGAAACGCCAATGAGGGCGCGGGCAACCTCCTCCGAACTTCGTTGGAAAAAGCTCTCGTCGAGCATGGTGGTGATTTCTTCCATCGCGTCAAATTGTTCCTTTCCGAACCCACTCTTAGCAAAGTCACGAACACGTTCTTGACACTGCGAAACTGGCCCATTCGCTACCGCACATACAAGCGCTGTGTCCGCTACCGTACAGTTCCGATCTGCAATTCAATTAGCAGGAACATTCGTCACCGCGCCGGATTGATTGAATGCGGGGTTAACAAAACGGAGAAGACAAATGCCTAATAGTCAAAAGAGCGGAAGTTCACAGAGCGGCAAGGGCACGTCCAAGCAGCAGGAACAGGGACAAGGTTCACGCGGCTCCCAGCAGGGATCCGGTTCCTCCAAGAGCGGTGAACAACAGGGCAAGGCCGGCGAGCAGAGCCACAAGAATAAATAGGTAGGTCCGGTAATCGATGCAGCTAATGAAAGCGGCTGGGAAAAATTCCCGGCCGTTTTCATATACCCATAAGTCCGCTTCACCCCGTTCCCTGCCGGCTTCACATTCCCGTTCAGGGTCGGCTGTTCACGGTGGAATCGTCGGGTTAGACCGAGCGGGAAAGCGGCTTACCGCGCCAGCCCGTCAATCTTTCGGCTTCCCGCTCGGCAAGACCGTAGGCACCATCGGCGATCGCTGCGAGGCCATGGCGGTCGCGGATGACAATTTCCGAGCGTCTCGAGATCACGAGATGTTCGCCTTCAAGAATATGCAGCGCATCGGTGACACTGGGACGCCTGACGCCAAGCATCGTTGCAAGGAATTCATGGGTCACACCGAGATAGTCGCCTGAGATCCGGTCGTGCATCATGAGCAGCCATCGTGCGAGACGTGCCTCGATCGTCGACCGGCCATTGGCCAGCGCGGTCGATCCGGTCTGGATGGAGAAGGAGCGTGCATATTTCAGGAACAATCGCATCAGGTCGCTGTTGCCCTCGATAGCTCTGCGAAATCGGTCCGCAGCGATCCTGTTGCCCTTTCCTGCCACTTGAACAATAGTGCGGTAAGGGCTCAGTTCGTCGCCCATCACTGCGCCGACATGTGACATCCCGTCCGCGCCGAACAGTCCGATCTCGATATCCCGGCCATCGGACAGGGAAGTGATCACCGATCCAATGCCACTTTCTGGAAAATAGATATGCGGGATCGTCCGGTTCGGCTCGTTGAGGAGCATGCCGAGCGGGAGGTCGACCGTTTCGAGATGGGCAAACAGTTCGTCGCCCTTGCAAGCCCTGCTCATTGCAAGGAGATGGTTGGCGAAGTTGCCGGCTGCCAAACTCATCACGTACTCCTGTCTCTATCGGAATTGGCCTGCGAAAGCATTGCGAACAACGTCCGAAAACGTACAGACTCTGCCATCTGTTGCAGGAACGCGATAAAATTTTGGGCGAGTATGAAGGGAGAAACGAGCTGCTGACGGCATCTCATGCAACCCGCTTTCAGTCGCACTTCAAACCGTCGAGACATATCCTGCAATATCGGCGATCAAGAGCGCCAGGAGAAGCACGCACCCCGCGCGAATAAACGTTTTTGCTCATTTGCCGCGCAGCAAATTCGGTACGATTGTGGACCAAGCCGGAACGAGCATTTTTCGCGGGCGTTCATTGTGCGCTGATTTTCCAGGTCAGCGCGCCCTAGCTCAACGGTTACACCGAGCTTTCTGGGGCCCATAGCTGGCGGTGAGCGAAAGTTCACCGCCCTTTTGCGACCAACGCAACTGGAACAATAACGCGATAGCCCGGTTTACCGATATTGAACCTATAGGGAGGAAATCACATGAAAGCGCTTGCACCGATCATCGCCGCTGCCGCACTGGCTTTTGCCCCCGGTATCGCATTTGCCGCATGCCCCACGACAACGGGATCGATAAATTCCGATGCAAAGCCGGGCATCGCCCAGGATGGCACGCACGTTCCCTTGGAAAATTCGGGCAACAGCACGATACAAAAGGGTGCGGCCAGTACGGGTACAACAACCAATAATGCCCCCCAGACCGCTCAGAAGGACGGCCAAACCATGCCACTCGCCGGCACGGAAGGCGCAGGTGACAAGAATTTAGCCACCTCAGCGCAGGACGTGCAGGCGCAGCAGAAGGGCGAACCGACCGCCAT
This sequence comes from Phyllobacterium sp. SYP-B3895, assembly GCF_009647635.1. Taxonomy (NCBI): domain Bacteria; kingdom Pseudomonadati; phylum Pseudomonadota; class Alphaproteobacteria; order Hyphomicrobiales; family Phyllobacteriaceae; genus Phyllobacterium; species Phyllobacterium sp. SYP-B3895. The sequence goes on from NZ_WJIG01000004.1 coordinate 58,270, forward strand.
GGCCAAGGCCGAGGACTGCAAGAACTAGTTTCCAACCAACGGCTGGACTTAGGCCGTCCGGGAGTTCAACCATGAAGATAGCTGGCGCGTTGTTTGTTTGCCTTGGCATACTGTACGCAGTGTGGGTGGCAATCAGTGCGCGCCGGCTGAGCTCTCCGCCCAGGCATCCCGACAATCAAAATGCACCAACACTGGAACCGAGGCGGCAAGGCCTCGGATTTCTCGGCGTAGCCCGCAACTGGCCCGCCTTGGCGCTGATCGCAATCGGCGTCCTGATGCTGATCTATCCCATGTAATCATTTCCTGCCGAACCCTGCCCAGCTTTGCGAATTAGCAGCAACGTGGCATGATTTGCCCGCCTCGGCCTTAACCCAGCGAGGAATGCCGCATGGAGGGTCAACATGCGCCCATCACTTCTACTGACGATATTGGTCTTGATGATGTGCGCGCCGGCCAGCGCCCAGCAAAACCCGCCTGCCTCGATCGCAGTGTTTCCCATTGAACTTGAAGACAGGAGTGCGGGCGCCGGCATCATTGCGCCGGATGAGCACGACAAGCGCTATCTTTCCGAGTCAGAACAAATGGCAAAGGACATGCTCACGGGCTCGGGCCGCTATACTGTGGTGGGCGTTACGGTGCCTGCGGAGGCAGAGGCGAAGGGGCTGCGCTATTGCGGGGGCTGCGAGGCCGCTATCGCTCGCCAGAACGGCGCATCGCTCGCACTCCTCGGCGTCGTCACCCGTGTCAACCGCACCGAACATGCCGTATTCATTCGCATCCTTGATGCGAAAAGCGGCAAGACCGTTGCGGAGGGCTTCACCGATCTGCGAATGGGCGCAAATTATGCGTGGCCTCGGTCGGTGAAATGGGTGATGACCAATAAAATTCTGCGCTGATTATTCAGCCACGCTTTCGCCCAGCGTATCGGCAACGACTGCGCCCCGCTTGCCCATGGGCTGCGGCGGACCTGTCGTACTGTCGACTGCGGTTTGGTGTTCAAGCTCCGCATTGAGTTCTGCGCCGAGAATAAGAATGATCAATGAGATCCACATCCACATCATCAGGCCGGCTACTGCGCCCAAGGCGCCATAGGTGGCGTTATAATCAGCAAAGTTTGTAAGATACGATGTGAACGCTGCAGAGGCGGCGATGCCGATCACGGCGGACAATACGGCACCCCACGAAAGCCACCGCCATTTCGCATATTCCCGGTCCGGGCCGTAGCGATAGACGATCGAGATCGCAGCCACGGTAACGCCCATCATAACCGGCCATCGGGCGAGGCTCAGCAAACCGGCGCTCCACCCTTCGAGCCCCATCGCGTCAAGAAGTTTCGGCATGATGCCCAGCGCGAGAAGCAGCACGATTCCGAAAAAAATTCCACCCAGAGTAACGACGAATGAAACGAGGTTCAGTTTGACGAAGCTGCGGGTCTCGTTCTGCCCGTAGGCGACGTTCAACGCTTCGAAAATGCCTTTGACGCCATTATTGGCGCTCCATAGCGCGATGACGAAACCGAACAGGAAGCCGATGCTAAGCAACTTCGTATCCTGCGCGGCGAGTGCCTCGAGTTGAGCACGTATCAGAGCTATCGCGTCATTGGGCAAGATGCCGGCAAGCAGCGAAACATTCCCCGCGACAGAGGCACGATCGGCAAGAAATCCATAAAGCGACACAAAGGCTGTCAAGGCGGGAAAAAGGGCGAGCAGCAAATAAAACGCCGCACCTGCCGCTATCAGCATGATGCGGTCTTGTGACAGCGACTGCCACACCCGGTAAAGGACGTCCTTCCATCCGAGCGCCGGAATCTCCGAAGGCTTCTTGGCGCGACGGCCGCGGGCTTTTTGCCGCGCACGGGCGTTACGCACTTCTTCCTTGGTTCGCTTTGTGGATGCCTTCATGCCCGGGACCGATATCTTTGCCTCTATGCTGCAATTCGCAGACGCGAGCTATGTTCCGGCGACCGCCATGAAAAATGGAGATGTGAGGCTTAGTGACAGTGGCGGCCGGACGGGTTATGCGCTCGCCTGCCGTTTCGTTGGCCAGGACCGGAAACCAGAAAAACTGTCCTGTCCGCCCTACCGTCGCGTCTGGTTAACACGGCCACCACTGTCTAGCGTGACAACGGCCGTGTAAAAGTCGGGTTCCATTCGACGCGGCAAAAAAATCTAAGCTGGCGGAGCGGGCCGCCGCCTCTTGTAGCGCCGTTCGCTGGGCCTGACTTTTCGCGGCAGCTAAGCCCGTGTTGGTGAGGGTTGTCACTTCTTCTGGAACCAAACGGGCCTATTGCCGGTTTCTTGCCCAGGGACACACAAGGAGACAAAACTCATGAAACGCATCGTTGCAATAACCACCGCATTGGTCCTCGCCGGCTCGACTTATGCCTTTGCGCAGGACGCTGTCATCGTGGAAGTTCCACAGCCAGCGCGCGACTATGTCATCGCCCATCCTTCGGATCCTGTTGTGATCGATGGCGATGTTGCCGTTGGAACCGTCGTTCCCCAAGAGGTTCAACTGGTACCGATTCCCGATAGCCCGGACTACGCCTATGTCTACGTCGACAAGCAGCCGATCATCGTATCGCGCAAGGACCGCAAGGTTGTTTATCTATCGCAGTAACGCTGCCCTGTGAGCTAGAATGGAGGGCCTCGTATGGGGCCCTCTTCGCCAGGATTGGCAATTAAAGAGCTATTCGGCTTTTGTGCGCAGGAGGTCAGACACGAAAATCGTCTTCAAAAGTTCGCCCGGCTCATTATAGATGCGCACGACCCATGTCGTTGGATCGTAGCCTTCAATGACCGCGTCGATGAGCGATTCCTTTGCTGCCTTGTGCGCAGCGTCGATCGCAGCTTCATGGTCAGGAAATGCGATCGGTGTAATGGCATCAAGCCCCTCACCTTCATCGAAAACGAAACGAAACAGCGGCATGTGGGACCTCGCACTTCCTTTGTCGAGAATGAACTCTCCGCACCACCATTCGTTCCCTAGGTGAGACCATGAAAGTCGCCGTTGGCTCGTTCTGCCTGGTCCAAACATGCGCGGGCGGATCACGGACCTCGTCAGGATTGGGCAAAGGCACTTCGTCCGGCAGCTGATCGGGAGATGGCGGCTCGACAATGGGCGGCACCGGTCCGGGTCCCGGCGCTGGCACCGGCGGCCTCTCAGGGATTGGCGGATCGGGATTTGGACGAGGACCAGGATCACCCATCAGATTGCTCCCTACTGTTGCTCGAATTTCAATTGGCATCGTAAGTTTCAGTGAAACACATGGAGGAAACGGAAGTTCCGTCACCTTTGGGCACGCATTAGAGAGTGAGAGACTCCGGGAACGCAACGTCTGGAAAATCGTTCACGGGAAGTAGTCGCCAAGCAGACGAGGGTGTCATGAGCAACGAGCCTACAATAGCGGATTTGCGCGAAGAACTGGCGCGGCTGAAGGATGATCTCGCCGTTGCCGAAGGCAGCCAAACCTTCGGCATTTCCACGGAAGGTGATTCAGTACCGGGTGACAGTGCCGCAGAGGTCATACGGCGCAGGATCGCCGAACTGGAAGATGTGCTGAACCGCGCCGGAAATTAACCGGAGCTAGTGTTGCTCCTGATCCCTGAGGTCGAGCCCGAGCAACTTGTTGAGAGCGAGCCGCGCTTCGCGCATGGTCCAACCTGCCGCCATCGCCTCCCTGATGAGATCGATGTAATCTTCACCCGGATCGTGCAGTTCCTCGAACCTTGCCCTGATGGCTTCGACGCAATCCGACTCGCGAACCGAATGGGTTGCCAAACGCGAGGGCGGAGAAATCTGCACCGTCATCATGACGCCTCCAGTCAAGACCAGAACCTTATACCATCAGAAGTTGTAGCAAAATGTAACGGCCCGCGGGTTCGAAAGTTCCAACCCCTGCACTCAGGTTCATCTCACTTCAGGCTACCAGTAGAGGCTGTGAAAACGCGAAAGTGCATTGGCCAACGTCTCGGGCACCTCCTCCGCCATATGGTGCCCGCAAGGCAGGGAGTGGCCGGACAATTCCGTTGCCCACCGCCGCCAGACGCCAAGAACATCGCCGTAGAGGTCCTCGAGATCGTCCTGCCCCGACCATAAAACCTGCAACGGACAGGCCAAGCGCCGTCTGGCGCTCCGGTCGTCCTCGTCGTGGCGCCAGTCGATCTCAAGGCCGGCACGGTAATCCTCGATCATGCCGTGGACCGTCGCCGGATCATGAATGGCTGTGCTGTAATCCGCGAAGTTCGCTTCTCCCATTTTGTCGGCCGTACCACCGTACCATGCGAGCGGATCGGCCAGGATGGCCCGTTCAGGCTTCTCTGCCTGAGCGAAGAAAAACCAGTGCCACCAGGCTTTCCCGAATTTGGCGTCGCATCGCTCGACAGCCTCGATGATTGGAACTCCATCGAGGATTGAGAGAGATCTGATCGTCTGCGGATGATCCATCGCACAGCGAAAAGCCGTATAGCTGCCGCGATCGTGGCCGGCGATCGAGAATGTTTCGAACCCCAGTCCGCGCATCAGCTCGACGCAGTCACGCGCTTTCGCTCGTTTGGACGACCCGGCATGATCGGGATGGTCCGCAGGCTTGGACGAACCGCCAAATCCGCGCAGGTCAGGACAGACAACGGTAAACTCATCCGCGAGCAGAGGAGCGACGCGGTACCAGGTGGTGTGCGTGCGCGGATGCCCGTGCAGCAAAAGCAGCGGCGGTCCGTTACCCCCGTGACGAACCCGCAAGGTGGCCTCGCTGAGAACGATCGTCTCCAAAGTGAATCCCGGAAATATCCCGCCTGTCTGATACGACATCTGTAATTGCTACCGCGCCTCGACCGAAAGATTGAGATAAAGCGGGTTGAATTCCGCGAACTCCTTCAAGGCTTCCCAGTCGACAATTGTCACTGTCCGATTGATCCAGGTCACGAGCTTTTCGCGGCGCAGTGATTGCAGTGTCTTGTTGAGATGGACCACCGAGATACCGACGACATCGGCAAGCTCGACCTGCGACAGCGGCAGGTGGAAGCTTTGATCGGTGGTCAGCCGGACGACCTGCAGGCGGACGTAAAGCTCGCAGATCAGATGGGCAAGATGCGCCTTCTTTGATCTTCGCCCCATCGCGACGATCCATTCGCGATGGATTGCGCCGTCGATCAGGGTGGAAAGCCAGAGCAACCGCGTCAGGTGCGGGACAGTTTCGGTGACCGTCTTGAGAGCGCTGTGGTCGGCGAAAGCGACGCGGCACGGGGACAAGGCGACAATACCGTGGTCCATGATTTTCAGGGGGAATGCGTGAAGATCGACGAAGTCGCCGGGAATATGCAGGGACGTAATCTGTCGGCTTCCGTCATCGAGCACCTTATAGCGCGCGGCGAAGCCTTCCAGCATCAAGGTGCTATATGTCGGCCGTGATCCTTCCCGCACCAGATCTTCATCGATTTCAAATTGTCGCCCGCGTGTGATGATTGATCGAAGAAGCGATTTCTCCTCCTCGGAAACAATATCGCGGCTTTCAAGATTCAGAAGCAGTGATTCAATCAAAGAAACCTCCATCCAATTTTCCAGAATAGTGACGAATGACGGAACTGATTGGCCCACGAACGATTACTATCCTTACGAAACCAGCAGCGTGTACACACAAATGTCCCGATATTACTTTGACTTGCACAATGGCGCCGGCCCCCTGCGCGACGACCACGGGGTGGAATTGGCGACGCTCAATGCCGTAACCCAGGAGGCAACGCGCATCCTGCTTGATATTGCTCGCGACGAAGTCGGCGACACCGGGCGTCTGATTGTCACCGTGACTGTGAGAGACGAGGAAGGGAATCCCATTTCAATCGCGAGCCTGACGTTTTCCAATGAGTGGCTGGAAAATCCGAAGACAGTGCCGTCTCGGTAGATTGCGTTGCTGATCTAGCTACAAGTCTCCGCGAAACCTTTTGTTCCGATTTGATGTGGTTCGCCCATAATCCGGCGATCATCGAGCACTCTCGCAAAAGCATGTTTCGACGATTCCGTTAAACAATTTGAATGACACCCACCAGCGCTGCGTCCAGTGTTCGGTTCAACACTTGACGACGATGAGGAGGCATTCATGCGACGTGCAAGGAAAGCAATATATTCCCGCGAAGACTGGAACCTCATGGAACACGCGCACCGCATCGCGTGCCGCGATCTCCATGTACCGAGTACCAGCCTGGACGAAATCCACAGGGTTGCCAAACGGGTGATGACCCTTTTCGATGGGGGCTTGCGTGACGAAAACCTGATCGCCGCCACTGCGGCAAGTCAGGAGCGCTTCATTGCCGATACGCTTTCTCTTCGCCACAAGAAGGTACCCGCCTAAGGCACGCCTGCCCGGAGCTGCTCGTATGTGCATTGACGAGGGCTCTTGTCGGGACGCCACCGCAACAATTTGGTGCCGTGGCGAAACCGATCACCGCTGACATGATCAAATCTTACCTCGACAACGAGTTGCGGCTTCAACGGTTGCCATTTGCCGCTCCGCTCTGTGCTCCAGCGGCTCGGCCCACCTGGAGCCTTGCCGGTGAAGCCGGGAGGACCGACCAATGCCTCCAGCTTCTCCGTCAGTTCACTGCGCTCCTTATCCGTAATGGTTGATGTATAGCCAACGTGATCGAGCTTGCCGTCACTGTTATAGAGGCCAAGAAGAAGAGAACCGACTTGCTTGCTGTCATGTTCGTAGCGGAACCCGCCAACCACGCAATCCGCCGACTTAAGACGCTTCACCTTGATCATGGCGCGCTCGCCCGGAAGATAGAGGCCGTCCAGGCGCTTGCACACGACGCCATCGGTTCCCGCATAACCATTTTCGAGCCAGATATGTGCTTCGTCGATTTCGCTCGTATGCGGCGATTGGGTCAGCGCGCCTTCGCGCGCGAGCGACACGAACGCGGACAATTGCGCATTACGAACAGTAAGCGGACTATCCATGATTAACTTGCCGTCGGGATTCATCAGCATGTCGAATACGACGAGCCTCGACGGCGTTTCAGCGGCGAGCTTTCTGACACGGCTTTCCGCAGGATGAAGTCGCATTTGCAGGGCTTCAAAGGAGAGCGCGCCGCCGCTCTCGATGACGAGTTCGCCATCGATGACAAAACGTTGAACCGGCAGCGCCGCCAGCAACTCGACCATCTCTGGAAAGAAGCGCCCCAGCGGCTTCCCGGATTTGGCGCGCAAATCAACCTGGTTTCCGTCCTTGAATGCCAGGCAGCGAAATCCATCCCATTTCGGTTCATATTGCCAGCCGCCGTCGGCAGGCAGGGTCTCGGCCGATCGGGCCTCCATCGGCTGCGTATCGAGAGGCAGGGCCAACGCAGAGCGTGACATCTTCCGTTTCGCCACTTCGATCATGCTGCTGCTTTCACGGACTTTCCCAGAAGCTTGATGGCCTTTTCCAATGAACGTTCTCCAGCGAGATAATCCGCCCAAGCGTCGGTCTTTTCGAGAAATGCGGGGACCGTTCGCACGGTAAAACGCTTGGGGTCGAGATCGGCCCGTACGTCCCCCCACGCCAAGGGCATGGATACAGTTGCGCCAGGACGAGCCCGAGGCGAGAGCGGCGCTACCGCGGTCGCCATGCGATCGTTGCGCAAATAATCGAGAAAGATCCGCCCGTTGCGCAGTTTCTTAGCCATCTTGACGAGATAGCGGTCCGGGTGATCATTGGCCATTATCTGGCAGACATCGTGGGCGAATGCCTTTGCCTCGCTCCAGGTGAGCTTGCTCTTCTTGCTGGTCGCAAGTGGCGTGACGACGTGCAGGCCCTTGCCGCCCGTGGTCTTGCAGAAGCAGACGAGGTCCAGCGCTTCGAGACGTTCCCGCATTTCCTTCGCTGCCGCGACCACCACTGAGAATGGCACATCGGGGCCGGGATCCAGATCGAATACCAGCCGTCCTGGAACGTCCGGATTTCCAGGTGCGCAATTCCATGGATGGAGTTCGAGGGCAGCGATCTGGGCGACGGCAATCAATCCCTCCACCCTGTCGATTTGCAGATAGGGCTTTCGATCGCCAGAAACCGTTACCAATTCGATCAGATTCGACGCGCCTTGCATGGCGTGGCGCTGGAAGAACTGTTCTCCACCCATGCCGTCCGGGGCGCGGATGATCGAACATGGCCTCCCCTTGATATGATCAAGCAGCCATGGACCGACCGCCTGGTAATACTCGGCAAGATCAAGCTTGGTGACAGGCCTCTTGTCGCCGGCGTCCGGCCACAGAGGTTTGTCCGGATTGGACAAAACAACACCCATGATTTCGGCCTTCGCTCCGCGTCGCTTGCCGATGCTCCGCGCCTGTTTCTCGGGATCGGGAACGTCCGTGGTTTCAGGTTTGGCCGGCTTCTCCGCCTCGACTTCGAGGGCAGGTTTGTCTTCACGAATACCTTTGAACGAAGCCTGCCGCACGAGACCGTCGGCAGTCCAGCCTTCGAACTCGATCTCCGCAACGAGTTCGGGTTTCACCCATTCGACATCGGGATCGACCTTCTTGGCCATGTTCCCACCGGTGAAGGGCGACTTTTCGGCGCGAAGTGCCTCGAGTCGGGGCAGCAGCGACTTCACTTTTGCCGCTCCATACCCTGTGCCGACGCGGCCGACATAAATGAAATGGTCCTCCCGGAACACACCTACGAGCAGCGAGCGGAATTTTCCGTTGGTCTTCGACCAACCGCCGATGACGACTTCGTGGCCGGCGCGACACTTTGCTTTAACCCACATATCGGTTCGCCCCGAACGGTAGGTTGCGTCGGACCGCTTCGACACAATTCCCTCCAGCGAAAGCTTGCAGGCGGATTTCAGGACCGCGTCACCGCCCGTCTCGAAGTGGTCGACATATCTGAGCCTCGGATCACCGCCCGCGTCGTCGAGGATCGACTGCAGCCGTGCCTTTCGTTCGGTCAAGGGGCGATCGCGCCAATCCTGACCGGCTTCGAACAACAGATCAAAGGCGAAGTAGACAAGGTCGCCGGTCTTGCCATCGGCCTGTGCCGCCTGCAGCGCGGCAAAGTCCGGTGCGCCATGATCATCGAGAGCGCATATCTCTCCATCGATAATCACATCCGGCAATGCCGAGAATGCCTTGGCGATTGCCGTGTACTTCTTCGTCCAGTCAAGACCCTTGCGGGTCCTCAGCGTCGCATCTCCGTCCTTGACCCGTGCCTGGATGCGATAGCCATCGAACTTGATCTCATGCACCCATCCAGCGTCAGAAGGAGGACGCGCAACGCTTTCGCAAAGCTGTGGCGGGATGAAGTCCGGCATCGTCGCTTCACTTGAGGCGGCAGGCGTTCCCCGCTTGCGTTTAGTCGGCGCTGCGGAGCCGTTGCGATTGCTCTCCCAAGTTGCGTCCGCTGCCGCGTCAGAACCCTCCGTCATGAACGGCTTTGGCTTGCGCCCTTTTCCCGAGGCTATTGCCTCCATGGTACGGCCCGACGCCACCGAGGCTGCTTTCTTGAGGATCGCGTCACCGTTTCCATCTACCGAGTGGTCGTCGCGATGCTTGATCAGCAACCAGTTGTTACGCTTGCCGCCGTCCCGGTCATTCTTCATGCGCACGAGCACGAAGCTGCCGTGCAGTTTATTGCCATCCAACGCGAATTTGAGATCGCCCTCCTCGAGCGCCTCCTGAGGGGATTTGGTACCCTCCGGTTCCCAATAACCCCGATCCCACAGCATTACGGTTCCACCGCCATACTGGCCCTTCGGGATCGTGCCTTCGAAGTCGCCATATTCGAGCGGATGATCTTCGACCTCGACGGCGAGCCGCTTGTCCTTTGGGTCAAGCGAGGGCCCCCGCGTCACCGCCCAGGATTTGAATACGCCGTCGAGTTCCAGCCGGAGATCGTAGTGCAGCCTTGAAGCATCGTGCTTTTGGACGACGAAGCGAAGCCTGTTCGACGCATTGACTTCGCCGACGCCGCTTGGCTCCTGTGTGAGCTTGAAGTCGCGTTTGGACGTGTAACGGGAGAGCTTGCCGCTTGCCATGATAACCTCGACCGCGCTTGATACCATGGCAGACAAACGCGCCGGATCGCGAAAAGATGCAGGCGCCCGACGTTTCTGGCGCCAATCTCTCAAATGATAAGCATTACCACGGGATCACAGTTGCTTCTGCTCACGCGATGCCGGGTCGATATCATAAAAATCGTTATTTGACGGCAAGCGAGAGCCTTGCGCCTTTGCGAAACGCCGACCCGCCTGAACTGCTTCGTGCAATCATCCGCTTTTGCGCGTCCTGCAATTCGCGGACGGCCCCCTCATAGTCGAGATTGGCCACGGCTTGATTGCGGACGACGGCAGATCCGTCGACAAAGACATCCCGGACCGCACGATCGGCTGCGCAGTGCAAAAGGTTGCGCAGGGGATCATGCACAGGCTGCATGCCCGGCGTCGCAATGTCGATCAGGACCAGATCAGCCTTGGCTCCGACCTTAAGCTTGCCAATATCGTCGCGTCCAAGCGCCTTGGCGCCGCCGATCGTTGCCGCATTGAAGACGCCTTGCGTATCGATTTCCGCGAAGTTGCGCCCGGCGATGCGCGCGCAGATCAGCGCCTGGCGCATCTCTTCGAGCATATTGAACGGATAGCTGTCAGTGCCGATCCCGATGGTCACCCCCGCGCGTTTATAGGCGCCGATCGTCTCCAACGTCATGCCGCTGCGTGCAAAAGTTACCGGGCAGTGGGCAACCGCTGTCCCGGTCTCGGCCAGGCGGACAATGTCGTTGCGGGTGCGCTGGCGCGTCCAGGAATGGTGATCGGCAAAAATGCAATGGCCGAGGATGAGATCGGGACCGAGTACGCCGATCGCGTCGAGATGCTGGATTGCGGTGCGACCGTGGCGCCGCAAGAGTTCCTCATGCTCGGTCATGGTTTGCGCCGCATGGATGGTAATCGGCGCGCCTCGCCGGCGCGCCTCGTCGGAGGCTTCGGCCATAAGTTCCGGCCGGCAGGTCTCGATCTGCGAGGGCGCGACCACGCCCTGAAGCCTGCCGCTCTCGTGGGCACTGATTTCGTCGACGAGCGCCAAGGCCTGCCGGAATCGATCGTTCCCCGCTGCATCGTCCCAGTCGAAATCCAGGCGGTGGCTTTCGACGACGCGCCACTGCGCCTGGCGAAATCCCGGAGCCAGATATCCGCGCAAGCCGCTTTCCGCCATGGTCGAAATCCAGCGCGGATGATCGCTCGCAATGTCGAGCATCGTCGTCACACCGCTGCGCATCAGATCGCCAAGCATGACAGTCTGCGCCGCGGCTTGTGCGTCCTCATCCGCATCGAGCAAGGCCGAAAATTCGTAAAGCGCATTGCCCCAGAGTGCGGGCGTGCCGGCATCCTCGAACAGTCCCTTGGCGAGCGGCTCGTCGCCTGAATGGCAATGAATATTGACGAGGCCGGGCATAACCATGAGGTTCGTCCCGGAAATCTCCTCGTTTACCGCACCGACGTAATGGCCGCCGACTTGCATAACCCCCGCGCTAGAGAAAGCTACGTCACCGTCATTCATGTAGATGTGAGCATCGGTTTCCGCGTCCCAGGCGACAATCCAGGCAGCGTCCCGGATGACAGTAACTTTCTCAGTCATGACCAACTCTAAATCTCCGTTCAAGAAAGCGGCTGTAGGCGCCCATGATGGCGCTGAAAACGAGGTAGACAAAAGCCGCAAACACATAACCTTCGAGCACGGCAATACCCTGCCACTGGGGATCGCGCATCGCCGCGCGTACCGTGTCGAGGAAATCGAGAAGCCCGACGATCGTCACGAGGGTCGTATCCTGGAAAAAGCCGATGAACAGCGAGACAAGCGGCGGAATGACGATCTTCAGGGCTTGCGGGAGAACGATAAGGCGCATCGTCTGCCAGTAATGCAGGCCCATTGCCGAGGCAGCCTCGACCTGCCCCTTGGGCAGCGCCTGCAATCCGCCCCGAACGACTTCAGCGATATAGGCGGTGGCAAAGAGAATGATTGCGACCTGCGCCCGCAACAGATTGTCGATGTTGAAGCCAGTCGGCAGGAAGAGCGGCAACATGACTGAAGCCATGAACAGAATGCTGATCAACGGGACGCCGCGGACGAGCTCAATGAAGACAACGGCAAGGACACGGATGGCCGGCAGGTTTGACGCGCGCGCAAGCGCCAGCAGCACGCCGAGCGGAAAGGCGCAGACGAGACCGACGGCGGACAGCATGAACGAAAGCGGAAGGCCGCCCCATTTGGACGTCGGCACATAGACAAGGCCTGCAAATCCACCGAGCATAAGCCAGAAAATGACGATGCACGCCGCGGCACCGAGGACGAGGAGCCGGCGCCCCCAGAACATCGGGATCATGGCGATGCCGCATGTGCCGAAGAACAGCAGCAGGGCAAGAAGCGGCCGCCACTGTTCTTCAAAGGGGTAGAACCCAAACAGCATGAAGCGAATCTTGGCAACGAGGAATGGCCAGCATGCCCCGCCCTGCTGCTGGCAAACAGCAGGCGCTCCCGTAAAGACAGCATCAACCAACAGCCAGGCGATGACATGCTTCAGTGCCCAGGCGATGACGAGGATGCAGCCGACGGTGATAGCGCCATTGATCGGCGTGCCGAAATAGGGCTTGAGCTTGCTCTTCATGGAGAGCGAGGGCCGATAGCGCTGGACGGAGATGGAGACGTCTTCTGTGGTCATGTCACCTCTCCCGCAATGCGACGCGCGCATTGTACCAGTTCATGAACAGCGAGATGGTGATCGACAGGCTGAGATAGACCAGCATGAACAGGGCGATCGGCTCTATTGCCTGCCCGGTCTGGTTCATTGTGGTGTTGGAAACCATTACCACGTCGGGATAGCCGATGGCTATCGCCAGCGACGAGTTCTTGAAGACGTTGAGATAGGCGCTCGTCATTGGGGGGATGATGACGCGCAGGGCCTGGGGCAAGATGACCAGCCGCATGATACGTGAGGGTCTGAGCCCGAGCGCGGCCGCGGCTTCACGCTGGCCCTTGCGGATCGAAAGGATGCCGCTGCGGACGATCTCGGCGACGTTGGCCGATGCGCTGAGGGCGAGGCCGACAAAGAGAGCGACAAACTCCGGCGTTAGCTGCGCGCCGCCAGCGAGGCGAAAACGGCCGAGTTCCGGCAGACTGAGATCGAGTTCGGGACGCAGGATGAGCCAGGCGACCACCGGTGGAACGGCAATGATTGCGCTGACGAGCGGCCAGTTGGACTGATCCGTCCCGCTTTCGATACGCCGCAGCCGAAGGTGGCGCGCATAGAGATAGGCCAATCCGCAACCGAACAGGAATGCCACTGCGATGATCGTGTGATCGTTGCTCCAGGCGATGGATGGAACTGCGAGGCCGCTATTGCTGAGAAAGACGAACGGCAGAAGCTGCAAGGCCTCGCGTACCGGCGGAAGGATCGTGACGATGACCGCATAGCAGAGAAACAGCAACAGCAGCAGCGGGACGTTGCGCAGGGCCTCGACATAGAGGAGCATCAGACGGGCGAATAAAGGGTTGGACGAGAGCCGGCCAATCCCGACCAGAGTGCCGATGATCGTGGCGGCAACCGATGCGAGGATAGAGACGCGTATCGTGTTGAGGATGCCGACAAGCAGCGCCTTCGCATAGCCGTCGGATGGCTGATAGTCGATCGGCGATTGGCTGATGACGAATCCAGCCTCGCGCCAGAGATAGGAAAAGCCCGTGGCGATGCTTTGCCGTGCAAGGTTTTCCGAAACATTATTGAAGAGATAGAGGCCCGCGGCAACGACGCTGGCGACGCACAAGCATTGATAAAGAATGCCCCGCGTCCGCTTATCGCGGAAATTCAAGCGGAACGGTGCCTGCGCGACACGCATCGAAGCCCCCCAGCATGCAAGATCCGATTGAAATGGATGAGCCGATGCGGAGATTTATCCCGCACCGGCTCGCGTTAGCTCAGCGGAACGGCGCCGCGTAAAGCAGGCCGCCATTGGTCCATTGATTATTGGGACCGCGGGTCAGGCCGAGGGCGGTTTTTTCGCCAAGATTGCGCTCGAACATTTCGCCGTAATTGCCGACGCCCTTGATGGCATTGTAGAGCCACTTGTTGTCGAGGCCGAGCATGGGTCCAAGATCCCCGGTCACGCCAAGCATGCGCTGGATCTCAGGGTCTTCGCTCTTTGTCTTTTCGTCGATATTGGCTTGGGTAATCCCCTTCTCTTCCGCGGCAATGATGCCATAGGTGGTGAAGGAAACGATATCGCGCCAATTGTCGTCGCCCTGCCGTACGGCCGGAGCAAGCGGTTCCTTCGAGATCGTATCCGGGAGGATGATGTAGTCGGCCGGGTTCTGGGCGACAGCGCGAATGGATGCGAGATCGGAGCGATCACTGCTCAGCGCATCGCAACGCCCGGAGAAGAATGTGTTGCGCAGTTCGTCGGGATTTTCGAAGACGACGGATTCAAACTTGCCGTTGTTGGTGCGGAAGAAATCGGCAAGGTTCTGTAGGGTCGTCGTGCCCGGAAGAATACAGATTGCTGCATCGTTCAATTCCTTGGCGCTCTTCACGCCAAGCTTGGCCGGAACCATAATTCCCTGTCCGTCATAGAAGACGGTCGGTCCGAAATCGAGGCCGAGCGACGCTTCGCGCGAGAAGGTCATCGTCGTCTGGCGCGAGAGGATGTCGATCTCGCCCGACTGAAGTGCCTGAAAGCGCGTATTGATGTTGGTGAGAACGAAATCGACCTTGTCAGGCGACCCGAAGACTGCGGCAGCAACAGCGCGGCACACATCCGCATCGAAGCCCTGCATGACGCCCTTGCTGTCGGCGTAGGCAAATCCGGCGACATTCATCGAAACACCGCAAATGAGCTTGCCGCGCTTCTTGACCGTGTCGAGTGTCTGTTGTGCTGAGGCCGACGTGGTGCCCATCGCAGCAAGAGCCGCCAGCGACGCGAATACAAAACTCCTAATCCATTTTGATTTCATTTTGTTCCCTCGTGTTTGTATTTTTGTATACGATAATCACACTTATTGCATCCTGTCACGTACTGATTTTGCCGGGCGAATGGTCTCCCCCGGTGCCAAAATCAGCAGTGTTCAGAATCTCCGAGTTCTCGATTGCGCGGGTCGCCGTAGGCCGGCCATGGCTTCGGCCTGGACGAGCCCCGCATGGAATGAACAGACGAGCGGGATATCCCATTCCGGCTGCAGATCTTGAGCAATTCCGGCGAGCGCAGCCCCGCCAATGATGACGACATCAGCGCCCTGCTCGCGGACTGCCTTGTCGACGAGCACTCGCACCGCACTGCGCGCCTCGTCGGGCCGCGCGGCCAGATCAAGCGCCCTTCCCGGAATGGCGTACATGCCGCAGCAGCGATCTTCCAGCCGCTGCTGGCGCATCAGTTCGCGCAACATTCCCGGCCAGCGCTCGCCGATGGTTACGATCGCAAAGCGTTCACCGAGCTGCAAGGCAGATACAATGGAGGCTTCCGCCATGCCGACGACAGGGAAATCAAAGACTTCCTTGGCGGCTCCGATGCCGGGTTCACCAAAACAGGCCAACAGACAGGCATCGTATATATTGTCGCTGGCCTCTGCCAAATGTTCCTTGACCGTATCGATGATGGCATGAGCCGCGACCGCCGCACTTTCGCGATCGCTGATATACTCAGCGCCAAACCGTGCGGTCAGCGCAGTGACATTGCGTTCGGATGGCAGCATGGCGCGCGCCTGATCCCGCAACCGTTCGGTCAAGGCCAGGTTGGTATTACCATTGACAATAAGGAGTTTCGAACTCTGGCTCTCAAGCATGGCCAGCCCTGCAGGAAGCTGCGCTCGTCGCCCGCCGAATGAAGATTACGCTTGTCCCTGGCGATGCCGTGAACATGACCGTGTGCTCCCCCTATTCCCGCTGCTTATGGTCGAACGCACCGGGCCTCTTTACGAAGACTATATACCGCTCGCGAAAAATAGTATACAAAAATAAATCGAAATAGCATACACTATTGCCAATTCACGGATTCCGTCTGATACGATATAAGTTGGTGATCAACAGATGGGTTGCACATGAACGAACAGACCTTGACCACCGGTAAAAAGCGCCAGCGTCTCCCAAGCAGCAATACAATGTATGAAGCCTTGCGGCGGGCGATCATCGAGCGCGCCCTGCGCCCCGGCGACAAATTGCCGGAGGACGTCATCGGCGATCGCTTCGGTGTCAGTCGCACCATCGTGCGAAGCGTGCTTGGGCGTCTGCACGGCGAGGGTTTGATCGACCTGAAGCCAAATCGCGGCGCGACCGTGGCTCAGCCGACGCTCGAAGAAGCCTACGATATCTTCGAAACGCGGCGGAGCCTCGAACGCGATGTGGTGCGCCGCCTCGTCGAGCGCATCACACCGGCAGAGATCAAGCGCCTCAAGGACCATGTCGCGCGCGAGGAAACCGCCCGCACCCAGGATTCACCCGACTCGATCCGGCTCGCCGGCGAGTTCCACATTCTTCTCGCCGAGATGGCGGGCAATGCCGTAACGGCACGCTACGTAAACGAACTCGTGTCGCGCTGTTCGCTTATTCTCGCCCTCTATGGCCGGCCGCACTCTTCGGACTGCGCGGTCAACGAGCATCTTGAAATCGTTGCCGCTTTGCAAAAGGGCGATAGCGAGAGGGCTTTCGCCGTCATGGATCACCACCTTGAGGCGGTCACCGAACGCGCTTTGCTGACGTCAAGCAATCACCAGCGTGATATCCGGTCGATATTGGACGACTATGTGAAATGATGCCATTCCCGGCAAGGGAATGGCACGGTTTTATCAGGAGGCCTTCGCCTCGATTGTCGTCTCGGTCTTTGCCTTGTAATCGGCCACCGACATGGTCTTCAGCTCGAAATAATCGCGCGTCGTCGCATAGCCATGACCGCCCATGCGGCCAACCGCATCAAGCACCGTGGCGTCTACGTAGAGCTTATCGGCGTCGATGGCATTCTCGTGGAAATGCGCGTAGACGACCTCTCCAAGTACGATTTCACGGCTTTCACCGATATTGAGGAATGAATGCAACCGGCATTCCAATGCCGCGGGCGCTTCGGCGATACGGCCGGCCGCGATAGCTTTACCTGGCGCAATCGTCAGGCCTGCCTCGGCGATCTCGTCGACGCTCGCGTCAAAGGGCACCGCGCAGATGTTCATCTCGTCCATGATCGATCCCGATACAACATTGACCGTGAAGCAGCCGGTATCCCTAATGTTGCGTACCGTGTCCTTGGAGTGCCCGCTCGGCGAATACTCAACCCCAAGCGCGACAATGGCGGGGTCCGACGAAAGGCAATTGAAGAAGCTGAATGGCGCTGCGTTGGCGCGTCCCTCGCGGTCGACAGTGGATACCAGTGCGATCGGGCGCGGAACAACTGTGCCGATCAGGATCTTGTACCGTTCACGCGGCGTAAGGGTGTTGAAATCAAAGGAAACACTGTTCATCGGAAGTCTTTCAAATGGTTGATTAGGTTAGACGACACGCCGCTCATTCGATGAGATCGGTGTCGCGGGCGTGGCCCCAGAACATGGGTGGCGTGCGAACGAGATCGTGCAGATCGAGGCGCTCGATCATGCGCTCGGTTTCACGCTGCGCCGCATCGAGAACGGCATCCTGATCGACATGGACGGGATGGCGATCCCGCAACAACACGCGGCCGCCGACGAGGACCGTGTGAACGTCATTGCCATTGGCGAAATAGGTGACGCGGAACTCCGGCATGTTTGCCGGATAAAGATGCGGGCGTCGCAGGTCCAGGAGGATTATATCGGCCTTCTTGCCGGGCTCGAGCGAACCGATTTCGTGGTCGAGACCAAGTGCCCGCGCGCCGTCAATCGTGCACATTTCGAGGACCTTGCCCGGCGGCATCCAGCTCGGGTCGTGGAAATGCGTCCGGTGGTAATGCATGCATTGCTGCATGTGACGAAACATATCCGCCGAGCGGTCCGGCGCCGTTGCGTCGGATCCCATTGCAACGAGCACACCAGCCTGCAGGAGCTCGGGCACCGGGCAGCGGGCGAGGATCGAGGCAATCGCACTCGGATTGTGAACGATGCGCGTATCGGTGCGCGCGCAGATCGCGATCTCGTCGTCGTCAAGTCCGGTTGCGTGCGAAAGCAGCGTCCGCGGCCCAAGAATCCCGATTTCGTCGGCAATCCGCACGCTCCCCCTGGTATGGCCGTCCTGCATGAAGACCAGTCCGCGTTCCTCGGCGAAAGTCTTTACGGCGCGCGATTGGGAAACAGCATCATCGGCGCCTGGCACGTCCAGATTTTCCTGATGCAGGGTCGGCGTGAGCATGGCGACGTGAAGACGTCCTTCATGGCTATCGTGCCAGCGTCCGGTCAACTCCTCGCAGGTAGCAAACTGCTGCTCGAACGAGACGGGGTGATCGGTCCGTTCAGAACCCTTCCAGCGCGCGTAAGTCAGGGGATGAGGTGGTCGGGTTGTGCCAACAGCGACGACAGAGCGTGTACCGATGCCAAGGACGCCTTCCATATGTGCGTCGCCATAGACTGCTTCGTCCGTCCGCATGACGGAATCACCGCCGCCGAGCAGTGAAACGCCGGTCGTCACCCCGAAGCGCAGACGCTCCAGCGCGGCAAGCTGGGCCTCGGCATGCCAGAATTCCGGGGTCGAGCCGACCGTATAGGCGCCCTGGCAGGCGCGGTACCAAAGGTCGCTGCGCCCGCCGCCGAGGGTCTTGATAAGGCCGTGGCCGGCATGGGCATGGCTGTCGACGAGTCCCGGCATGATGGCCATGCCGCGCGCGTCGATGACTTCACGGGCAGGGTGATCGCGGGCCACAATATCGGTTGGACCGACGGCGACGATACGATCGCCCTCGATCGCCACCGCGCCGTCAGCAATGATGCGCCGATCCGGATCGATGGCGATGACGGTTCCGTTTTTTATGAGAATATCTGCCATTGCCTGGTCCTTATGCGGCGGTATTTTCGGCTTTGAGAATACGGTCGAGCGAGGGCGCGAGGCGCAAAAGCTCACGCGTATATTCGTGCTGCGGGGATGAGAACAGCGTCTCGGTTTCCGCAAGTTCGACGATTTCTCCGCCCTTCATGACGGCGACGCGGTCGCACATCTGCCGGATGACAGCGAGGTCATGGCTGATGAACAGCATGGAAAGGCCTGCAAGATCGCGCAGGTCCTTCAACAGGTTAAGAAGCTGCGCCTGTACCGAGACATCGAGTGCCGAGGTCGGCTCGTCGCAGATCAGCATTGAAGGCTGCGGCCCGAGGGCCCGGGCGATCGCGATGCGTTGGCGTTGTCCGCCGGAGAATGCATGCGCGAACCGCTCGCCCGACTGGCCGCTCAGCCCGACAGCCTCAAGCAGGATGGCTGCGTCTTCACGGGCCTCGGCAGCGTTGGAAGCAAGTTCGTAGAACAGAATGGGCTCAGCGATTGCGGCATTGATGCGCATGCGCGGGTTGAGGGCTGAATAAGGGTCCTGGAACACCATCTGCATTGACTGGCGGACGGATTTTGTCCTGCGGGCCTCCAGGGCAACCCCCTGGAAATGCACGGAACCTGAAGTCGGGGCAACGAGCCCGGCGATGGTATTCGCAACCGTTGTCTTGCCGCAGCCGGATTCGCCGACGAGGCCGAAAATCTCGCCGCGCTTGACGTCGAACGATACGCTCTTTACGGCCTTGAACGCTGTCCTGCGGCTTGGCAGAAACGAACGCTGGCCATATTCGACGCAAAGTTCGCGCACCGCCAGCACCGGCTCATCATCCTTGCTCTCCGCGGCCGACCTTGTCTTGCCGCGCACCGCCTCGCGCGCCTTGAGTGTTGCGGGCGTCTCTTCGCTCGGGACCGGCAGTCGCTCCAGCCGGTGTTCGATTGGCGGCACCGCAGCGATCAGCGTGCGTGCATAGGGTGCCTTGGGCGACGTGAGAACGCCGCGCGCCGAACCGCTTTCGACGACGCTGCCGTTCTGCATGATTGTCACCCGGTCGGCAATCTCCGCGACGACGCCCATATTGTGTGTGACGAGGAGCACGCCGACGCGCCGCTCGTCGGCAAGATCACGGATAAGCTTGAGAATTTGCGCTTGCACCGAAACGTCGAGCGCCGTCGTCGGCTCGTCGGCGACGATCAATCGCGGATCGCAGGCGAGCGCCGTGGCGATGACGACGCGCTGCCGCTGGCCGCCGGAGAGCTGATGCGGGTAGCTTCCAAGGCGGCGTTCCGGTTCGGGAATGCCGACTGCCTTGAGAAGATCGAGCGCCCGTGCGCGGGCTTCCTTGCGGCTCATATTCAAATGGGCAAGCATGCCCTCGCAGAGCTGGCTTTCCACCGTGAACAGCGGGTTGAGGCTGGTCATGGGATCCTGGAAGATCGCGCCCACGTCCCGGCCGGGAACGATGCCTTCGGTGCGACCGGTGCGCGTGTTGATCTGCTTGCCGGCGATGGAAATCGACCCGCCCGCGATGCGGCCTGGCGCCTGCAGAAGACCCATCAGCGCATTGCCGACCGTGGTCTTTCCGGCGCCGGACTCGCCGACCAGCGCATGGATTTCGCCGGGGCGGATGGTCAGATCGATATCGTTGACGGCGACGAGTGTGCCGCCATTGGTGAGCGGATACTCGACCCTGAGGTTCTTGATGTCGAGTACAGGTGGCATTTGCGTGTCCATCAGTGCGCCATCAGTTTGGGGTTGAAGCGGTCGCGCAGGTAATCGCCGATCACATTGACCGCGAGTACAAGCACAACGAGGACGGCAGCGGGCATGACCGCAATCCACCAGAGGCCCGAGAACAGGAACTGGTTGCCGATGCGGATCAGCGTGCCGAGCGAGGGATAGGTGGCGGGCATGCCGGCGCCGAGGAACGACAGCGTCGCCTCGGTGAGGATGGCGCCAGCCAGGTTGATCGTCGCAATCACCATCACCGAACTCATCACATTCGGGAGGATGTGACGCAGCATGATGCGGCGCGACGGAAGTCCGATCACCTTGGCGGCACGCACATAATCGCGCGCGTTCTCCACCATGGTCGAGGCACGTACCGTACGGGCATACTGGACCCACTCATTGAGGGCGATGGCGCAGATAAGGATGACCGGGGCCCACTCGGACACCGTCGCGCCACTCAACTGCGCGCGGGCGACACCGCTGATCAGCAGTGCGACGAGGATCGTCGGAAAACTGACGAGTACGTCGCCGACACGCATCAGGATCGTGTCGATGATCCCGCCGAAATAGCCCGCGATCAATCCAAGGGTGACACCGATAATCGCGGCGAGCAGCACTGCCCCGATGCCGATGATGATGGAAATACGCAGGCCGAACAGGATAACCGATACAAGATCGCGGCCCTGATTGTCCGTGCCGAGCAGAAAGCGCGGATCGCCGCCGTCCATGAAGGAGGGCGGAATTTCCATATCGATGAGCGAATAGGATGAGACGTCGCGCGGATCCATCGGCGCGATCAGCGGAGCGAAAATCACGAGTACAATCATCGTGGCGAGCACAAGGCCGGCAATGATGACCGAGATCGGCGGCAGTCGGTGCTGGAGAAAAGCGCGCGTTGTCATCACTTCGTCCTCAATCGCGGATCGATGAATGTGTAGAGAATGTCGACGACCATGTTGATCATGACGAACAGGAAGCCGACGAAGAGGAGGTAGGCGGCGAGAACTGGCACGTCCGGATAGCCGACCGCATTGGTGAAGAGTAGGCCCATTCCCGGCCACTGGAACACTGTCTCGGTGACGATGGCGAAGGCGATCAATTGCCCGATCTGGAGACCTGTAACGGTCACGACGGGCATCAATGCGTTGCGCAGAGCGAGCCGCCCGTAAATATGCGAGCGCGGCAAGCCGCGGGCAAAGGCGAAGCGGATATAGTCGGACGAAAGGACGTCGATCATTTCCGAGCGGACGAGGCGCATGATCAGCGTCAGCTGGAACAGCGCGAGCGTGATGGAGGGCAGGATCAGCGATTTCAGACCCGAAACGGTGAGGAAGCCGGTCTGCCAGCCACCGAGATTGACCAGTTCGCCGCGTCCCGACGAAGGCAGCCAGCGCAGGTTGACGGCGAAGATCAATATGAGAAGCAAGCCCGTCACGAAAGTCGGCATCGAAATGCCGACGAGCGTTGCCGACTGGATTATGCGCGACAGAAATCCCGTGGGCTTCAATGCGCAGACGACGCCGAGCGGAATGCCGAGCGCCAGCGACATCACCGTCGCGACCAGCACGAGTTCCAGCGTCGCCGGCAGCCTGTTCATCAATAATTCGGCGACGGGCTGCTGGTAGCGGAAGCTGGTGCCGAGATCGCCGTGCAGGACACGGCCGAAAAACTCGACGAACTGAATGAGCATGGGTTTGTCGAGGCCGAGCGCTGCGCGCAGCGCATCCTTTTCGGCCTGGCTTGCCCCTTCCCGCACCATCATCGCGACAGGATCGCCGACGAAGCGGAACATGATGAAGGCGACGGCTGTGACGGCGATCATAACGAGGATCGCCTGAAAGAGCCGCATCGAAACAATTTTGATCATCGGACCATGCCTTCCATGGAGCGCGAAGCAGCTTCACCGGCCCTTCGCGGATGCGCCTCTAAGCCCTAAAGGGACCAGCGCAGCGGTTCCAATTGGCGAGGCACGTGCCGCATGTGCGGCACGTGCCACCAGTTTAGTTCATGTGTGCGAACCACGGGCGAACATATTCGTCCGGGAATTGCGGCATGTCGACCTTGTCGCTCATCGCCCAGGCAACCGGCTGCTGATGCAGCGGCAGATAGAGCACCTCGTCGTGGGTGATGGTGAAGGCTTCCTTCAACATCGCGACGCGCTTGTCCTGGTCGAGTTCGGTCGATGCCTTGCGAGCCAGTTCATCGATTTTCGGGTTCGACAGGCCGTTGGAATTGCTGCCACCGAACTTGCCATCGGTGGTGGCAAGCAGGGCCTGCAGGACGCTGTAACCATCCATCGGCGGAAGCGAAGCCCAGCCGAGCATGTACATGTCGAATTCGCCCTTATCCATGCGCGGGAAATAGGTGGTCTTGCTCTCGACACCCACATCGGCCTGAACGCCGATCTTCGCCCACATCGACGCGATCGCAAGGCAGATCTGCTCGTCGGCGATATAACGGTCGTTGGAGCAGTTCAGGCCAACCTTGAAGCCATCGGGATATCCGGCTTCGGCAAGAAGCGACTTGGCCTTGTCGATATCGTAGGCAAGCGGGGCATCGATGCCTTCGTCATACCCGGTGACGGGCGGCGCCACCATCATGCCGGTCGTGCGGGACTTGCCGCGCATGAGCCGCTTCTGGATCGTTGCCAGATCGACTGCGTGCCACAGCGCCTGGCGAACCTTGACGTCGAGGAGCGGATTGGGCTTGCCGGGTTCGGCGTGCAATTCCTTTTTCCAGTTGAAGCCGAGGAAAATGACGCGAAGGGACGGATTCTCCACCACCTTGAAGCCTTGCGTGTTGGCGACGCGGTCTATGTCCTGCAGCGGTACCGGGGCGATCATGTCGAGTTCGCCGGAAAGCAGCGCGGCAACGCGGGTCGCGTCGGACGCGATGGGGCGGAATTCGACGCTCTTCAGATTGTGTTGCGGCTTGTCCCACCACTCTTCATTGACCGCAAATACGGACTTCGAATCCGGCTCGTAGGTGACGAGCTTGAAGGGACCGGTGCCATTGGCATGGTTGTTTGCATATGTCGTGACGCCGGTGGATGTGTTGCCGGGCTTCAGCGCGTTATGCTCTTCCATCCATGGCTTGCTCATCATGTAGATCGCGGCCAAATCGTTGAGGAGCAGCGGATAGGGGCCGCTCAGGATGAGATCGACCGTATAGTCATCGACCTTCTCGACACCGATGACGGCCGAGAGATTTTCGCGGTTGCGCGCGCCTGGATCGATCTGGCGCTGGATCGTCGCGACGACGTCGTCCGCGTTGAAGGGCTGGCCTTCGTGGAATTTCACACCCTGCCGCAACTTGAAGCGCCAGCGATCAGGAGCAACGACTTCCCAGGATGTCGCCAGGGCAGGCTCCAGTTGCAGATCCTTGTTACGGCGCACCAACGGATCGAAAACCATGTGGTGGACGCTTTGGGT
The DNA here is from genome assembly GCF_009647635.1 of Phyllobacterium sp. SYP-B3895. Lineage (NCBI taxonomy): Bacteria > Pseudomonadati > Pseudomonadota > Alphaproteobacteria > Hyphomicrobiales > Phyllobacteriaceae > Phyllobacterium > Phyllobacterium sp. SYP-B3895. Next base: position 82,367 of record NZ_WJIG01000004.1, read on the forward strand.
AAAGCTGTCGACCTGAGCGTTCGGATCGTAGGAAATGACATCGCCGGCGGACGACCACCGCAGTGTCTGAGCCACGGAAGGCATGGTCATCGGCACGACAAGCGCAAGACCGGCCAATAATGTCTTGAGATATTTCTTCACGGGGTATCTCCCATTTTGTATACACACGTTCCCGCTATTATGGTACACTGATTGTACACAATTTCAAGGTGACAATTTAACTTTTCGCTGATTTGATGTCACCGACATGCACTTCAACATTGGGGAGCCGAATAGAATGGCCAATGCATTGCTCATCGAGAACGGCGTCATCGTCACCATGGATGGCGGTAGCCGCATCATCGAAGGCGGCAGCGTTCTGATCGAGAACGGTATTATTACATCAGTTTGCAATGGACAGGTTGTAGATGTCGACGCCGAACGCATCGATGCGCGCGGAATGGTCGTGATGCCCGGCCTGATCGACACGCACGCGCATGCCGGACACACCTTGACCAAGGGCCTTGGCGACGATTCGGAACAGTGGATGAACGTCACGGGCCGTATCTATGCCAGCGCCGTGGATACGGAATTCTGGGCCGCAGAAGCATGCCTTTCCGCGCTGGAGCGCATAAAATGCGGCACGACGACCGCAGCGCTGCTCTTTGGCGGTGGTCCAGATATCATGCGCACGGAAGGCCCTGAGGCTGCGGAGGCCCATCTGGCGGCGGTCGCCGACATGGGCGTGCGCGAGATCTTGGCTGTTGGCCCGAACCGACCAACGTCCCGACACGTGTATACCGATTACGCGGGTGGCACTGGCCGGGAAATTGCGGTATCGCCGTCGGAGCAATTGGCAGTCTGCGGTCGCCTCATCGACGCATGGGCCGGGCGCCGCGATTTGCTTCGCCTGGCGATTTCCCTGCCGGTGTTCACTGCCAGCGAACTTGAAGACGAATCCGTATACAAGATTTCGGCGGATGCGCGCGACATGGCGCGCGAAAAAGGCGTTTTGCTGGTTCAGGACGGGCACCGCGAGGGCTCAATCGCAGCCAACGCCACGCGCCTCGATCTCTTCGACGGACATTCACTGCTCGCGCACTGCATCGAGCTGACCGAGGCAGACATCGCGGTCCTGAAGCAAACCGGGGCGAAAGTCGCACACAATCCAAGCGCGCTGATGTCGGTATCGGGACGCTGTCCCGCACCGGAATTGATGGAACACGGCGTCACCGTTTCGCTAGGCACCGATGCCGCCGCGCCCGACCGTCCATTCGATATGTTCCGCAACATGTTTCAGGCGCATCGTTACCATGCGCGTCACTTGCGTGATGATGCGGTGCTGCCGCCCAAGCAACTTCTTGCAATGGCAACGATCGAAGGCGCGCGCGCACTCTCGATGGAAAACGAAATTGGTTCGATAGAGGTCGGAAAGCGCGCCGATATCATTCTCGTGAATATGCGCCAGCCGCATTTGTGGCCGCCGGTCAACCCGGTGCAGCGGCTTGCCCGCTTCGCCAATGGCGCTGACGTCGATACGACGATTGTCGGTGGACGCGTCCTTATGCGTGGACGCAAACTGGTCGATCAAGATGAGAATGCCATTCTGGAGCGAGCCGAAACCGCGTTTCATCGGATGATCGCGCGCTTGCCTGCGCTCTGACCGTGACCGCCTTCGATTTAGCTGGAGTTACTGATGACCACTGACCTTATCATTCGCAACGTGCGCCCGCTCGGCGGTGCGCCAACCGACCTTTTCATCCGCGACGGTCGCTTTTTCGAGGCTACCGCACCCAATGGCACGGATGCAATCGACGCCGGCGGACAAATCGCCCTTCCAGGACTGGTTGAAGCCCACACGCATCTCGACAAGACGCTGATCGGCATGGACTGGTATCGTAACGAGGTAGGCCCGACGCGCAACGACCGTATCCTTGCCGACCGCAAGGCCAAGCGTGAGCTGGGCATTGACGCACAACGGCAATCCGCCCGCCAGATCATGCAGACACTGCCCTTCGGCGTTACCCATATTCGCACCCATGTCGATGTGGACACGGAGATCGGCATCGCCAACGTCCAGGGCCTCGTAGCAACGCGCGCGGCCTTTGCAGGTCTTGTCGATGTACAGATCGTGGCGTTTCCGCAAAGCGGCATGCTGGTCCGCCCCGGCACATTGGCGCTGATGGAAGAGGCGCTCAAGGCCGGTGCCGATATCGTCGGCGGCATCGATCCGGCATCGATCGACCGCGATCCGGTGCGCCATCTCGATGCAATTTTTGCGCTTGCCGATCGTCACAGCAAACCGATCGACATCCACTTGCATGAGCCGGGTGAGCTTGGCGCATTCTGCCTCGAACTCATCATTGAGCGGACGCGCGCGCTTGGCCTGCAAGGCCGGGTGATGGCCAGTCACGCCTACTGTCTCGGCACGCTCGATGCGAAGCGGCAGGGAACGCTGATCGATGCGCTCGCTGCGGAAAAGATTGCCGTCATGACCGTCGGCAGCCCCTCTGCGCCTGCACTGCCACTGAAGCTGCTGCGCCAGTCGGGCGTGATTGTCGCCTCGGGATCTGACGGCATTCAAGGGACGTGGGAACCCTGGGGCAGCGGCGACATGCTGGAACGGGCCAAGTTCCTTGCCCAGCGCAACGGCATGACCGCAGACGCTGATCTCGAGGCAGCCGTGGACGTCTGCACGTTTGGCGGCGCGACCGGCATCGGACTGCACGACTACGGCCTCGCACCCGGTTGTCACGGCGATCTCGTTCTCGTGGGGGCTCAAACGCTGGCTGAGGCTGTTGCCCTCACCCCACATGAGCGCACTGTCATTCGCGGTGGTCGTATCCTCGTGCGCAACGGTCAATTGAGCGAGGACCTGCCGCATGTCGATTGAACCGGAAAAGAACCAGGGCTCAGAAGGTCCGGTGCTCTTGACGGCGCGCTGGATCGTCGGTCACGCTGACGGGCGGCACGTCCTCTATGAAAACGGTGAGGTCGTCTATGATGGGAACGAGATCATCTTCGTGGGCCAGCACTATGCCGGGCCCGTGAGCCGGCGCATCGATTATGGCATGGCGCTCATCGGACCTGGCTTCATCGACCTCGATGCGCTTTCCGACCTCGACACCGGCGTCCTCGGCCTCGATCACCAGCCGGGCTGGAAGAAGGGCCGGGTTTGGCCGCGCGACTACGTTAACGCCGGGCCGGTGGAGATGCTCGATCCGGACGAACTGGCATTCCAGAAACGCTATGCCTTTGCGCAACTCATCCGCAACGGCATCACCACCGCATTGCCCATCGCTTCGCTGTTCTATCGCGCCTGGAACGAGACGACCGATGAATTTGCATCCGCAGCCAACAGCGCCGGAGAACTGGGATTGCGCGTCTATCTCGGGCCTGCTTTCCGGGCCGGGCATTCAGTTGTCGAGGATGACGGCAGTATCGTCGTCGAGATCGATGAAACGCGGGGGGCCGAGGGTCTTCAGCAGGCTATTGCATTCTGCCAGGAACATGAGGGGCGCCATGGCGGCCTCGTTCGCACGATGCTGGCACCGGACCGGATCGAGTTCTGGACGGAGGGCTTGTTGCGGAGCGCGGCGGTCGCTGCACGCAACCTCGACGTGCCCCTGCGCCTGCATTGCTGCCAGTCGGAATTCGAGGTCAACACTATGCGCGAGCGCTTCGGCACAACCTCGGCGCGTTGGCTGCAAAGCATCGGATTCCTTGGTGAGAAGGTACTCTTGCCGCATGGGACGGACGCCGAGCGCGCGGACCTTGACCTCATCGCAGCGTCCGGCGCGACGCTTGTTCATTGTCCGATCGTGATGGCTCGTCATGGGGTGGCACTCGACAATTTTTCCGACCTGCGCCGCGCCGGATTGCGTATCGGCATGGGCACAGATACCTGGCCGCCCGACATGGTACTCAACATGCAGGTCGGACTCATGCTCGGACGCGTGATGTCCGGCGATACGACGCGCCCCGCATCCACGGATCTTTACGATGCGGCGACAACCGGAGGCGCCGATGCGCTCGGCCGAAGCGACCTCGGACGTTTGTGCAAGGGGGCTAAGGCCGACATTGTCGTCTTCAACCTTGGGGCGGATCATCTCGGTCAAATAACGGATCCGATCGCCGGACTCATGACTTCGGCAAGCGGCCGCGATGTCGACACCGTCGTCATCGATGGGCGGACGGTCATGCAAAATGGCATCATACCGGGCTTCGACTTCGAAGCGTCGCATGGACGAGCCCAACGCCAGTTTGAATGTCTGGTTGCGCGCTATCCGGAACGGACCTGGAGCCATCCACCGGTCGAGGCGATCTTTCCGCCCTCTTATCCAGCCATTCGTTCAACCGGAGTTGCGAAAGAGTAACAACCAGATTTTTCCGCTGGGGATTGGCCACTCAAGGCTACCACCAGAGGTCGCAACTCACGGATAAAGATGATAGTTAGCAAAACATCAACTCGATTCCGGGAGTGCCGAAATGAGATTTGCCTGCTACGTTGTGATGACCGCCGCGCTTGTCTTCGCGTCTTCGTGCACAACCCCCGGAATGGATACCAATCTCGCGAGCACCTCGCTGCGCAACTCCATATTCGACGAGTGCGGTTGGGCGGCGGAGTCATCCACACTCGGTGGCCTGCTTCCCAAAATCTCTTCAGGCCGGGACGGCTTTCATCGGATCACCGTAGAGGTATGTACGGCTGCCAGGAGCGCGGGCACCGCGCCCGGAGAAACCGCTACCGTGAGGGTTGAAGGAAAGTCCGTGCGTGGGCGATTCTTGCTGCCGGGCGAGAATCCCTAGGGGCGGCGGCAATCCGCACCGCCAGGCGGCGTGCCTGGAAATCAATGGGCAGGATCGTGCGGGTGCCCGTGGTCGTCGACAATCGGCAAGTCCAGATTGAACTCCCGCACGAGGTCTTTAACTTGCGCCGGGGTCAGGTAGCGCGGATTTAGGTTCCTCAGCATGAGGTAAAGCTTGGCGCCCTCCTCAAGTTCCTCGGTGGCGAAAACCGCGGCCTCGAGAGTGTCGCCGGCAACCACCGGGCCATGATTAGACAGAAGCACCGACGCATATTTGCCGGCAAGACCACGTATTGCATCGGCAACAGCCGGATCGCCCGGCCGATAATAGGGTAGCAGCGCGATCTGACCGGCGCGCATGAGACAATAGGGCGTCATCGGCGGCAATGCTGCGCGCGGGTCGATCTCTGGAAGCATCGACAGTGCAACAGCGTTCGTTGAATGAAGGTGGACGATAGAACGCGCCGATCCACGCGTTTCGTAGAGCGCACTGTGGAGCGGGATCTCCTTGGTTGGTTTATCGCCCGAAACGTGTCGACCGCCAGCGTCAAGATGCGACAGCCTCGCGGGATCGAGAAACCCGAGCGAGGCATTGGTCGGCGTGACCAGCCAACCGCCATCATCGAGCCGCACTGAAATGTTCCCCGAGGAACCCGGCGTTAACCCCCGTTCGAACAGCGACCTGCCATATCGGCATATATCTTCCCGCAAGCGCGCATTGGACATCAGGCTGTTTCCCCTTCAATCAATTCAAAGCCGAGGTCGATGACCTGCGACGGTGCGTCGTCAACCACCAGTTGCGCCGCCACCTGGCCGATTGTGACGCGCGGGGTGAGCAGGGTCGAAAGCCGCTGCGGGGTGGCACGGCCAATATCGAGCCCATTATAGCCGAGGATCGCTAGGTCGGCCGGCACCGTTATCCCGTGCGAGAGACAATGGAAGTAGCCACCGAGTGCCATGTCGTCGTTGGAAAAGTAAACAGCATCGACGTCGGGACTTCGTGCAAGCAGTTGTTCCAGCCCCGCCCTTCCATTTTCCACGGACGATGGCCCGGCATGAATCTGCCGGTCGGCGAGTGGAGCACCAGCTGCGCCCAGCGTCTCACAAAAGCTCGCAAAGCGCTTGCCAGCCCTTGTGTCGCGGTTAAGGTCATGCCCGACGTAACCGATACGCCGATAGCCACGCTGCAGCATGAAATTGGCGCTTTCCCGCCCGGCCGCGTGATTGGATAAACCCACGGCGAGATCAAGGGCGACACCGTCTATATCCAGCACCTCGACGACGCGGCATTTCGCGGCGCGCAGCATCTTGACAGTGCCGTCCGCATGCTCGTAGCCCGCCAGCATCACCGCTGTCGGCCGCCAGGCAAGCATTGAGGCGACCAATGCTTCCTCCTTCTCAGGATCATAGTCCGTCACCGCGAAAACTGCCTGATAGCCATAGTCTTCGAGCGTAGCACTCGCGCCGCGCAGCACATCCGTGAAGACGATGTTCGAAAGCGATGGGATAACGAACGCCACGAGCCGCGAGCCTGCCGACGCCAGCGTGCCGGCGATCCTATTTGGCACATAACCGAGGTGCTGGACCGCCGCCAGGACACGGTCTCTTGTCTTGGTGGAAAAGGAGCCGTGATTACGCAGGACACGTGACACTGTGCTCTCGCCGACGCCGGCCGCCTTGGCGACTTCGGCCAGGGTTACACCTTCCTGCTGCTTGAATTCCATGCTTCCCTGTTCCATTGCCGCGCGCCGCACTGGTGCATTCTCCCGTCTTTCCAGCACTAATCAAGTTATTTTGGCAGCGCTACCAATTTCGATTGGCAGCGCTGCCAAAATGCAATACCGTGCATTTATGACGTGAGCCCAGGGAGGCACCGCAATGGTATCACTGCCGGACAACGCAAACGCAGCATCGAAGATTGCGGTGATCGGCCTAGGATCGATGGGCTTTGGCATGGCGCGATCCTTGAAGCGCGCCGGCCTCGACGTCACCGGATACGACCTCGAATCCACGGCCGTTGAACGTTTTATTGCCGAAGGCGGGCTTGGCGCGCGCACCCTCGCGGAGGCGGTAAAGGATGCCGACATCGTCGTTTCAGTCGTGGTGAATGCGGTGCAAACCGAGTCGGTTCTGTTCGGGCCGGAAGGCGTTGGCCAGGCAATGCGGCCAGGGGCAGTTTTCGTCTCGTCGGCGACAATGGATCCGGCCGTTGCCCGCGGTCTGGCAAAGCGGGTCGAAGCGCTCGGCCTTCATTACCTCGACGCCCCGATCTCGGGCGGAGCAAGCAAGGCCGCGTCGGGTGAGCTGACCATCATGGCCTCAGGCTCGAAACAGGCTTTCGCAGCGGCGCGCCCTGCCCTCGATGCCATGGCCACAAAAGTCTACGAGCTCGGCGAGGAAGCCGGAACCGGCGCAGCATTCAAGATGATCAACCAGTTGCTCGCCGGGGTTCATATTGCCGCCGCATGTGAGGCCATCACATTCGCTGCCAAGCAGGGCCTTGACCTTGGCAAGGTCTATGAGGTCATCACGGCATCTGCCGGCAATTCATGGATGTTCGAAAATCGCGTCCCGCATGTGCTTGCCGGCGATTATACCCCCCTCAGCGCCATCGAGATTTTCGTGAAGGATCTTGGTATCATCCAGGACATGGCTCGTGCGGAGCGCTATCCGGTACCGTTGGCGGCGGCGGCGTTACAAATGTATCTCGCCGCCTCTGGTGCCGGCATGGGCCATGACGACGACTCGTCCCTTGCCCGCCTTTACGCGCAGCTGTCGGGCGCCACCCTGCCGGCAGCGGCAAAGTAATTTCTGCAGGATCGAACGCATGCCCGTATTTGCCGCCAACCTGACGATGATGTTCAATGAATGGCCGTTCCTCGATCGCTTCGATGCGGCAGCCGATGCAGGCTTCAGTGCAGTCGAATATCTTTTCCCCTACGACGCCGCGCCGGAAGCACTGGCCGAGCGGCTCGAGCGCAACAGGTTGCAACAGGCGCTGTTCAACCTGCCGCCGGGCGATTGGGCCGCGGGCGAACGCGGCATTGCTGCGCTGCCCGGACGGTTCGACGAGTTGCGTTCAGGCGTCGATCGCGCACTCGAATACGCCGCGGCGACGGGAGCAAAAAAACTGCATCTGATGGCGGGCATCGCCGATCCGGCCGAGCCCGAAGCGCGATCACGCTATGGGCAGTCAGTCACTTACACGGCTGAACGGCTGGCGGAAAAAGGCATCGAACTGATGCTCGAACCCATCAATGCGCGCAATATGCCCGGTTATTTCCTCAACGATTTCAACAACGCAGTTGCAATCATCAAGGAGCTCGAACTTCCAAACCTCAAACTGCAGTTCGACATCTACCACCGCCAGATCATGCATGGCGACGTAACGGTTGCACTGCGCGAGTTGATGGCGATGATCGGCCATATCCAGATCGCCAGCGTCCCGTCGCGCCACGAACCGGAGCGGGAAGAATTGAATTACACCTGGGTGTTCGACGAAATCGACCGGTTGGGCTATCAAGGTTTCGTCGGCTGCGAGTACAACCCACGCGGCGCCACCCTTGATGGACTGGGCTGGTTCAAGCCCTATGCAAGGACCCTGCCATGACGGTGGTGGTGGGGTGCATCGCAGACGACTATACGGGAGCGTCGGACCTTGCCAACACGCTGACGAAGAATGGCCTGCGGACTGTTCAGACGGTCGGAATCCCTGATCCAGCACTCCATCTCCCTGATGTCGATGCCGTCGTGGTCGCATTGAAGATCCGCTCGGTCCCGGCCAGTGAAGCCATCGCAGCTGCGACGGCCGCCGATATATGGTTGCGCAGGCACGGCGCGTGTCATGTCCTCTATAAAATCTGCTCGACGTTCGATTCAACGGCTGCCGGCAATATCGGACCAGTTACGGAAACGCTCATTGGCTCGGATATGCAGATGGCTGTCTTGGTCACGCCGGCTTTTCCGGAGACGCGTCGCACTGTCTATCTCGGTCATCTTTTTGTCGGCGACCAGCCGCTGAACGAGAGCCCGCTCAAGGATCATCCACTCAATCCGATGCATGACGCCAATCTTGTGCGCGTCATGCAAGCGCAATCGCGCGGAACCGTTGGACTTGTCGATCTACCAACTGTCGCAAAAGGTCCGGGTGCTGTGCGGGAGAAGCTGATGGCACTACGCGGCCGGGGCGTCACTATTGCGATTGCCGATGCGGTTTTCGAACGAGATCTCGAGATTCTCGGTGAAGTCGCACTGGAGAACAGTGTTTCCACCGGGGCGTCTGGCCTTGGCCTGGGGCTGGCGCGCGCCTTGGCACGCTCGGGTCAGTTGTCGAATCGCAAGGATACAGAAGCAGAGGTGGCGGGTGCGGTCGGCGGTCTTGCTGCAATCATCGCCGGCAGCTGCTCGGCGATGACCCTCAAGCAACTTGCATTGGCCGAGAAATCGATGCCGGTGCTGCGCCTCGATCCGGAGCGCCTGCTTGCGGGGCCGGAAGAAGTGGCGGCTGCAATTGCCTGGGCAGGCGATCGCATTCAAGCAGGTCCGATTGTTATCGCAGCCAGCGCCGAGCCGGAGACGGTCGCGCGCTTGCAATCACGCTATGGGCGCGAAGCATCGGGTCATGGCATCGAGGCGGCTACCTCGACCATTGCTGGCGAGCTTGTCGCGCGCGGGGTACGCCGTCTCGTCATTGCCGGCGGCGAGACATCGGGAGCGGCTGTCGACAGGCTCGCCATTCCTGCCTTCCTGATCGGCCCTGAGATCGCACCCGGCGTTCCGGTCCTAAAAACGATCGGCAACAAACAGGGCGACATGCTCCTCGCCCTGAAATCGGGGAATTTCGGCGGCGAGGATTTCTTCCCAGCTGCACTCGCCATGATGCGTTGATATAATTTGTCGACCGCTGTCGGCATCGCCCACACTCCGACGTCCTTGGTGCGGATAGAAACTTCCCAGGAAGGATAGCGGAATGCGAAAAGTGATTGTGGGTGCTTTTGTCAGTCTCGATGGCGTGATGCAGGCGCCGGGCGGGCCCGAGGAGGACCCTGTTGGTGGGTTCGAATATGGCGGATGGGTTGCCCCGTATTTCGACGAGAAAATGGGCGAGGCGGTGGGCGAAATGTTTGCGAAGCCCTTCGATCTCCTGCTTGGCCGCAAGACCTACGACATTTTTGCGGCCCATTGGCCCTATGCAGGCGCTGACGATCCCATCGGGCCACTCTTCGATCGCATCACCAAATTCGTGGCTACCCGTAACGCGGATTTCAAGCTTGAGTGGCAGAACAGCCAGAGTCTGGGTCCGGATGTTGTCGCCGCGGTCATAAAGCTGAAGGCCGAGGAAGGGCCGGATCTCTTAACACAGGGATCGAGCGACTTCCTGCAAACACTCTTCAAGCATGATCTCGTCGACGAAATGTACGTTTCGATATTTCCACTCATACTTGGCAAGGGCAAGCGGCTGTTTGGATCAGGCGCCACCCCTATTGCACTGAAACTCGTCAGTTCGATAACGTCCGGAACCGGCACAACGATCAATAAATACATTCGCGACGGCGAGGTCAGAACCGGTTCCTTCGAGTTCGATCAGCCAACGGAAGCCGAACTTCGACGTCGCAAAAACCTGACCTGAATCAGCGCGTCAGGCCACCTGCCCCCGGCATGCCCAGGCAACATTTGCAAAGGAACGAGGGCCATCCGGCCGGCCCGCCTCGTAGGCATCGCGCACTGCGGCATCGGTGCGCGCCCGGCCCGCCTTGTCCAGGGCTGCGACGTACTTGCCAAGCGGCCCCTCCCCCGCGGCAATCGGCGCCCAGTAGTCATCGAAGTCGCGGTAGTCCATGCGGATCATGAGCTCGGTCTCGGTCACGCCCACAAGCCCCTGTTCGACGAACGTCTGCTTCAGTTCGCCGGGCTGCATCATCGGCTGGAAGCAATAGCGGCTGCGCAACTGGCGTCCGCTGTCGCTAAGCGCTGCCACGGTATCGATCATCATGCGCATGCCCGGCATGCCGCCGAGGTGATCCCAGACGGTCGCCGCAACGACGCCCCCCGGACGCACCACGCGGCGCATTTCGGTCACCGCCTTTGCGGTTTCGGGCACGAAGTGCAGCACAAGAAGCGCCATAGCACGGTCGAACGCGGCATCCTTGAAGGGCAAGGCACAAGCATCCGCCTGCTGGATATGGATGCGAGGATCCGTATTGCGCCGGTTCGCTTCCGTCACAAAGACCTCGGAAAAATCAATCGCCGCTATCTCGCTGAGATTGGCGTTCCGGGCCAGCGCGAATGTCAGGCTGCCGGTTCCACAGCCAACGTCGAGAATCTTTTCCCCATCGGCCAGTCCCGCAAAGTCGATAAATTGAAGCGCAAGCTTCTGGCTCCAGCGGCCCATAAGCTGCTCATAGCCGGCTGCGTCATGCACGTTAAAATTTGATGTCATCGAAACCTCCCCAAGATGCGACCGGCAAATACCGGCCCGGATCAAGCGTTTTGACGCTCCATCCGGACTTCGGCGTCCAGACTCTCCAGGTCCCGATAAATTGTGACCGTGGCGAGCACCAGTCCGTTGCTTTTGTATTGAACTGCGCAGTCCTTCGCCCTTATGTCGCCACTGATGAAAACCTCGTCCCAGCTTTCGGCGTGCCCTACATAGTTGATCGGGATGTCATAATGCTGGCTCCAGAAGAAAGGCACAGCTTCGAACTTTTGCTGCTGTCCCAGCATGTTGAGTGCAGCAACCTGTCCCTGACGTTCCGCTACCACCCAATGTTCAACACGGATGGCTTGGCCGGTATGCGGATCGGGCCAGCGCACGATGTCGCCTGCCGCATAAATCCCCGGGACAGTTGTCTCGAGATAGGTATCGACCACAACGCCGTTGTCGATGGCGAGGCCGGCCCGCTCGGCGAGGGCAAGACGGGGTCGCACCCCGATGCCGGCGACGATAAGGTCTATCTCATCCAGTTCGCCGCTCTTCAGCCGGACTTTTGAACCCTCGATTGCAATGACCGCATCTTCAAGGTGGAAAATAACGCCGTGCTCTTCATGGAGGGCCCGGATGAAATCGCCCATCTCCGCGCCGAGTACCCGTTCCATCGGCCGTTTGGAAGGGGCGACAACATGGACCTCGATATCGCGTGCCCGGAGCGCTGCAGCAACCTCGAGACCGATAAAACTGGCGCCTATAACGAGGGCGCGTCGGGCGCTCCCGGTGGCTGCAATGATTGCGCGGCTATCGTCGAGCGTACGCAACGTGTGGACGTTGGGCTGATCGGCGCCGGGTATGGTCAAGCACACTGACTCGGCCCCCGTGGCCAGGAGCAGCCTATCATATGGCACCTTGTCGCCATGGGCGGTGATTACCTGCCTTGCGGCAACGTCGATCGCAGTGGCTTCCGTTTGCAGACGAAGGTCGATACCCACCTTGCTGTAGTACTTATCCGATCGCAACGGCAACCAGTCCTCCGGCGCGCTGCCAGCAAGATAATCCTTCGACAGATTCGGTCTATCCACCGGTCCGGCAGTGTCGGCGCTCAGCATGACGATGCTGCCCTGATAATTCTGCCTCCGAAGCATTTCTGCCGCCGCAAAACCCGCCGCGCCACCACCAATGATGACAATTCTCGCAGGCACGTCCTGTCCGGCGGACTTTTCTTGCTTTTCCAGTTTGCTCTGAACAAAGAGCTTGCCGTCGCGTTGCTCGACTTTCCAGCACGACAATGGGCTTAACGCAGGCGCCCGGATGGCTTCCCCGCTGCGCAGGTCAAAACAGGCATGGTGCCATGGGCAGCGAACGGTACTTCCGTCTACCAGCCCATCGACGAGCGGACCATGATAGTGGCTGCATTGTGCATCAATGGCGAATATTTCATCCCCGGTTCGCACCACGAGAATGTCCTTTTCCCCGACATGCCCGAGAAGCTTTCCTCCATCGAGGGCAATGACGGGAACACCCTGCGTCAGGTCGGGGCCGCTCGGGGACTGGTCTTGAGCCATGGGTGTCTCCTTCTTTAAAGAACATCAACCCCTTTAAGCCAATGCCAATGGACGCACTTCGACAACTGAGCGCCCGGCTCAGCGACGGTGAAAATGCGCCCTGGCTGTGCGAAATGATGGTGACATTCCGGCGCGCGCTCAACGCCGCACTTCAGTCCAATCGGAAGCCTGCCTTGAGGACAACCTGAAAGCGGGCCACCTCGCCATCCTGAATGTGGCCACGGATCTGATCGACTTCAAACCAGTCGAGTTGCCTCACGCTCTTGGATGCACGCGCGATGGCGTTCTTGATCGCTGAATCGACAGAATCGGTTGAACTGCCAACGAGTTCGATCTTCTTGTAGACGTGATCCTCACCCATAGGGTCCTCCTCTTGCGCTTTTCGTGTCGGCTTTCGGTACCTTCTTATTTCAAAGTACCGACATTCTGGGCCGACCGGGCGCAAATGTGAAGTTCATTCCGAGTGAAGGCCAATATCCTGTAGCCGACACGCTATCACCTCGCCGAATGGCATGCTGATAGAGACCGTCGCCCCTGGATCAAGGCGCGCGTCTGGCCGAATACAAGCTCAGATATCCTTTGCGATACGCAAAGCGTCGTAGATCGCGGCGTGGGTATTTCGCGCTGCTACTGCATCACCGATGCGAAACAATTGGAAATTGCCCTGCGGATTTCGCATGACGCTCTGCGGTTCGCCAGCGAGAAGCTGGTCGTGCGAGACCTCCCCCAGATTACTCGAGGCAGGCTTCAACTCAAAATAAAGCTCGTCAAGCGGAATGGTCCCGTGATTTATGACGATCTGATCAACGGTGCGTTGCTTGGCGACACCGCCGTAGTCGCTACCGATATGAGCGATGATCTGGTTGCCGCTCTTCTCGGCCCGTTCCAGCCGATACGTCACGGTGAACGTCACGTCGAGCTTCTGAAGCGATCGCATATAAGGCACGAGGTTCATCGCCATGACTTCCGGCGCAAAGGAGCGGTCGGGTGTCATGACTTCCACTTTGGCACCCGCCTTGGCCAGGAACTCAGCGGCCTGGAGACCGGTGTGGTCGCCAGCATCGTCAAAGATTAGCACGTTCGAGCCGGGCTTTGCATCGCCAGCGATGATATCCCAGGCGGAAACGACCAGGTCATTGCCGCTGGAAAGAACCTCCGTATGTGGCATGCCACCGGTTGCGATGATCACCACATCCGGTTTTTCGGCCGCTATCGTCTCGGCCTCCGCCCAGGTGTTGAAACGGAAAATCACTCCAAGCTTTTCACACTGGCTCATTCGCCAGTCGATGATGCTTATCATTTCGCGGCGGCGCTCGCTTTGCGCGGTCAGCCGGACCTGGCCGCCCGGATCGTCGGCAGCCTCGAGAACGACAACCTCGTGGCCACGCTCGCCGGCCACGCGCGCGGCTTCAAGACCGGCAGGACCCGCTCCGACAATAACGACCTTTTTGCGGACGTCCGCTCGCTTGACGATGTGCGGCATAGTCTCCTCACGCCCCGTCGCGGCGTTGTGGACGCAGAACGCCATTCCACCTTGGTAGATACGGTCGAGACAATAGTTGGCGCCCACACAAGGGCGAATGTCGTCCTCACGCTTCTCGATGATCTTTCGCACGATATGTGGATCGGTCATATGAGCTCGCGTCATGCCGACCATGTCGACCTTGCCCGTCGCGATCGCGTATCGGGCGGTCGCGACGTCCGGAATCTTCGCCGCGTGAAACACCGGAAAATTCGTGGCAGCGCGAATCTCGCCTGCGAAATCGAGATGCGGCGCGTTTGCCATGCCCTGAATAGGGATCACGTCCGTCAGGCCGGCGTCCGTATCGATATGACCGCGTATGACGTTCAGATAGTCGACAAGGCCACTTTCCTTAAGGCGTCTGGAGATTTCGAGGCCCTCGGCCTTTCCTGTCCCGCCGGGAAGACTCTCATCTGCAGTGTAGCGCACGCCAAGGATAAACTCGTCACCAACCCGTTCGCGCATTGCCTTGAACACGTCGAAACAAAAGCGGAGCCGATTGTCCAGCGAACCCCCATAGGGACCCTCCAGCTCATTAGTGAGCGGCGAAGTGAACTGGTCGATAAGATGGCCATAGGCCTCCAGTTCCACCCCGTCCATTCCGCCGGCCTTCATGCGTTCAGCGGCGTCGGCAAAGTCCTTTATGATGCGCTCAATGTCCCAATCCTCCAATTTCTTCGGAAAGGCGCGGTGAGCCGCTTCACGGTGATGCGATGGCGCGACCACGGGCAGCCAATCGCCTTTGTCCCAGCGCGTCCGGCGCCCGAGATGGGTCAGCTGGATCATGATCGCTGCGCCCTCTTCATGCACGGCGTCGCTCATGCGCCTGATCCAGGGAACGATTTCATCCTTGTAGGCGAGGAGATTGTTGAACACCGGAGGACTGTCCCGCGACACCGCCGCTGAGCCTGCCGTCATGGTAAGTGCGATACCCCCTTTTGCCCTCTCAACCGTATAGGCGAGATACCGCTCCTTGGGCATGCCGTCTTCCGGATAGGCCGGCTCGTGCGAGGTCACGATGATGCGGTTGCGCAGCGTCAGATGCTTGAGCTGATAAGGCTGAAGAAGAGGATCGTCCGACATGAGCCGTCTCCAAACTGGATGTATCAACGCAGACGCTATGCCCAATGTACATATGTGTCAATATTCGAAACATCATCGTCCATTTTTACGACATAGCTGTACATTTTGGTTGTGTGACAATTGTCATTTTGCTAGGATTCAGTTCATGGAGCAGTCAGTAAACGACAGCGGTTGGCGAGGATCCCAGGAAGGATGGCTGGACGCAGCCTATGCCTCACTTCTCGAGTCCGGCATCGACTCCGTGAAGATATTGCCACTGGCCAAGAAGCTCGGCCTTTCGCGCACCAGTTTCTACTGGTTCTTCAAGGACCGCGAGGAATTGCTTGCCGCGCTTGTCGCAAAGTGGCGCGAGAAAAATACCGGCAATATGGTCAAGCAGTCCGAGGCCTATGCCGAGTCGCTGGTTGAAGCGATGTTGAACGTCTTCGACTGCTGGATCAATTTCGACCTGTTCGATGCGAAATTCGAGTTCGCCGTCCGCAGTTGGGCATTGCAATCGCCGGAAATCCTGGCGGAGGTGCAATTGGCCGACCAGACGCGCCTCGAGGCCCTGAAGCAAATGTTCGTTCGTTTCGGCCATTCGGAAATAACCGCCGACGTGCGCGCTCGAACGACGTACCTGGTTCAGATCGGATACATCTCGATGCAGTCCGAAGAAGATCTCGGGACCCGCATGAAGCGCATTCCCGAGTACATCGCAATTTATACCGGCCAGGTGCCGCAGCAGAGGGAGCTTGACCGCTTTTTCGCAAGGCATGGCCATAAACCCGCATGACACTTTGGCGAAGCGAGCAGATAATTGGATTGGCAGGATTGGCGCGAACGATTGATCGATCCCAAACATGAGCGCCCCGCCAAGTTGGACTGCATCAGGCTATCGGTGAGGATGGGAGATAATCCCTGACAGTCGCCGGGCGGGAGTTCGCGGCAACCCGCTCAGAATTGAAGTCCGCACACAAAGGGAACGACAATGAAAAAACTACTTGCATCAACATGCCTGGTTTTTGGCCTGCTGGGTGGAGCCTCCTTTGCCAACGCAGCCGAATGCGGCAGCATCACAATCGCAAGCATGAATTGGCAGAGCGCCGAAGTGCTTTCAAATCTCGACAAGATCATCCTCAACGAAGGCTATGGTTGCCAGGCCGATATCACCATCGGTGATACAGTGCCGACAATCACGTCCATGGCGGAAAAAGGACAGCCGGATATCGCCCCCGAAGCATGGGTCGATCTGCTCCCTGAAATCGTCAAGAAGGGAACGGACGAGGGCAAGATAGTAGCCGTCGGTTCGCCGCTTCCCGATGGCGGCAATCAGGGCTGGTGGATTCCGAAATACCTTGCCGAAGCCCACCCGGATATCAAGACAATACCGGACATGCTGAAACATCCGGAACTGTTCCCCGATCCCGAGGACGCTTCAAAGGGGGCAATCTTCAACGGACCGTCCGGTTGGGGCGGCACACTCGTCACAACGCAGCTCTATAAGGCCTTTGACGCCGAGAAAGCGGGCTTCAGGCTCGTTGATACTGGCTCGGCAGCTGGTCTCGATGGCGCCATCGCCAAGGCCTATGAGCGCAAGCAGGGTTGGGTAGGTTACTACTGGGCGCCGACCGCTTTGCTCGGCAAATACCCGATGGTGAAGCTCGAGCCAGGCGCTCCGGCGGACCCGGCGGAGTGGAAGCGCTGCAACACGGTCGCAGATTGCCCGGACCCCAAGCCGAATGCATGGCCGATTGACAAAATTGTTACCCTGCTGGCCAAGCCCTTCTCGGAAAAGGTTGATCCGGCAGTATTGGATTATCTCACGAAGCGCTCCTGGAGCAACGAGACGGTCAACAAGCTCATGGCCTGGATGACCGACAATCAGGCGACTGGCGAAGATGGCGCCAAGCACTTCCTGAAGGAGAACAAGGACATGTGGACCAAATGGGTCTCGCCGGAGGCCGCCAAGAAAATCGAAGCTTCCCTCTAACATCTACAGAAGTGCGGTGCGCCAAGGCTCACCGCACTTTGTTTGCTGCCGACGCATATGACTATTAAGCTGCTTTGTCCGTACACAGGGCCCAGAATGCAAAGAGAGGTTTGTCGAGGGACCGCATGGCGTGCTTGATGTTCGGCACATTGTAGAACGAGCCGCCAATTCCGGGCGAAAACCACTCACCCTCGCCCTGCCTGAACTCACCCTCCGAAAGTACGAGATAAACCTCCTCGGGCGAATGGTCATGGTCCGGGTAGCGCACATTCGGCGCCAACAAGGTAGCGCCGAGCCAGATATCGGTGCGTTGTTCGAGCCCGCCAGGACCAAGAATCATCGCATTTGCATGGCCATCGACAAAATTGTCGCTCGCAGTCTTGTTGCTGGAACGGCGACGCCATTCGACAGACGGCTCGATCTGCCTGAACCGATCGACAAGTCGGGCCAGGGACGCGTGCCCGGCATCGACGCCAAGTGCGCTGTCCAGATTGGAGCAAGCGGGCAACCTGCTTCCCGCGCGCGACGCCGGCGTCCCGGGTGTATCAAGTGCTGAGAATAACTTCTGGATCGATTGGCGCGACTCCGGCCCTTGCGCAAACTCATTGAAAGCTGTGAACGCGGCATCGACGAACGACTGGAGAGCTTCGTTGCGGCCCTTCATTGCATTACCCCTCTTCAAGCGAAGCAAGCCGCAGCTAGCGGTCCACGACAAGGTCGGTCAGCGGCTTTGAACAGCATGGCAAGAACATGCCGGCATCAATTTCGCGCTGACGGATCCCGCCGCCATGTTGCATGTCGACCTTGCCGCTGACCAGCTTGGACTTGCACGTTCCACAAATTCCGCTTGCGCAGGAAGAAGGGAGACGGACGCCGGATTTCTTTGCCGCGGACAATATCGATTGGCTTGCAGAAACCTCGATTGCCTTTGCCTGCCGCGCAAATGTCACCTTGAATTTCGGGACGATAGCCTCGCCAACGCTTTCCGCAGCGACTGCAACGTCATCGGACAAGGGATCGAAGCTTTCCTCGAGGTACCGCGTTGGATCGGCGCCAAGTTCACCCAATATTCCACGGACGGCCGCCATGAATGGCGCGGGTCCGCAGCACATGGTGAAGCGCTCCGCAAGATCCGGCACGGCGGAACCGAGATATTCTTTCGACAGTCTTCCAACCACACCTACAAATCCGGGCTTGCTACCCATCCTCTCCGGTAGAAGCATCAATCGAAAATTCCGCATCGTCCGGGCGCGGAATTCGAGCTCGTCGTGGAAGATGAAATCCTGCGGCGTTCTTCCCGCGTGCAGAAAAGCGATGTCGGGAAACACATGCGCGTCGTCGTAGGCCCGAACAATCGACATCAAAGGGGTGATGCCGGAGCCGCCTGACAGGAACAGATACTTGCCTTCCGACTCAGTCGGCACCCTAAAGTTGCCCACCGGACCTTGCGCCTGAATTTCCATTCCCGGAGCAAGATTGTCGTGCAGCCAATTCGAGACAAGGCCACCTTCGACGCGCTTTACGGTGATTGAAATCGATCTCGGCCGCAAAGGCGAGGACGATATGCTGTAGCAACGACGTTCAACGATCCCGCCGGTTTCGACTTCGAAGCTGAAATACTGCCCGGCGCTGAAATTGAAGTACCGCCTCTCGCTGCACACAAAGGTGAACGTCTTTACATCATGGGTTTCGTCGCGGATATCAGCGCAGGTCATCCTTTGGTTGAGCGCTGGATCCCAGTAAAGGTCGTCCTGGCTGCACGATAGTGGAGACAGCATATTCAGTATCCGTTCTCACGCATCTGATCGACATACCAGGTGGCAAAGTTATCGAGCTGCTGTTCGGTGAACCTGGAGTAAGGGCCAGGTTCGTAGGCCGGATCGAGAACACCGGAATGCGCCCGGGCAACCAGTTCCGCATCCTGTTCAGTTGTCGCGACCCACACGCTGGTCAGCTTCTCGATATCGTAATCCACGCCTTCGACGGCATCCTTGTGAACGATCCACTTTGTTCTGACCATCGTGGTATCGGGGCTCAACGGAATGATCATCGAGATCACCGCATGGTCGCCCATGAAATGATGCCAGCAATTGTGGCCCCATAGATGCGTATCCCCCAGATCCTTCCGTGTCATGGACCCTAAAAGTATATTTGAAGCCGCGGTTGCATCCGGTGTCTGGGATTCTCCGGCGCCGGCAATGATCAGGCGCTGCGTTCGAAAGTTCGTGGTGCAATTCACAACGCCTTCAACGACCGCCGATTTGTGCCCCTCTTCCTCCCAGATACGGGTGCGCTCCTCATAAAGCGCCTGATGTTCTTCAGCTTCGGCCCGGTCCTCCTCGCTCAAACTTGCCGGGTCAAATCCGAAATCGAGGTCGATGAAGGAGACGCAAAGCTCAGGATGATTGGCCGAGCAATGGTAGCACTCGCGATTGTTTTCGATCGTCAGTTTCCAGTTGCCGCGTTCGATGACCTCTGACTGGTATGCCACCTTGGCATTACCGATGTCGTAGGGCGCCAGTCTTTCTTCCATTGTGTCAGCGAGGCGCTGCACATCGGCGGGCGGGTTGTCGGATAGACAAACATAAATCAGCCCGCCGATTGATTTGAAGTGTACGGGCTTGAGGTTGTGACATAAGCGGTCAAAATCGGAACCCATGTGCGGGGCGTGAACGAGCTCGCCTGTCAGTTCGTAAGTCCACTGGTGATAGGGACAGACGAGTTTTGAAATCACGGTCGATCCCGCGTCGAGAAGGCGGGAGCCTCTGTGCCTGCAGACATTGTGCACGACCTGTATCTTGTTGTCGTCATCGCGCAAAAGAATGACGCTGGACCGTCCGACATCGATGACTTGAGCGTCGCCCGGTTCAGGCACGTCGCACTCGAGCCCGACACAGATCCAATGGCGACGGAAAAAGACGTCCATGTCGGCTTCAAAAATATCCTGACGGGCATAGAACTCGGCGGGCAGCGAATATCCCGCGCGACGGCTGTCCAGCAGCGTCGAAATTTCAGTGCGCGTCTGAAGCATGGTCGATCTCTCCTGGTTTTGAAAATAATCCTCTTGATCAACACAACCTTCAACGGCAGAAATATTCATAATTCGCTTGAGAAAATATCATGCAGAACCGACACTGGCTGACGATTGGCGTGACGTTTCAACAGGTGCCCTTTGGCTGGCTTTCGAAAGAACGTTCCTTCTTTGAATGCACTGGTCGCCCTTGAGGCGGCGTCCCGGCATAAAAGCATCACGCTCGCAGCGGCTGAACTCGGCGTGACGCAGTCTGCGGTCAGCAGGCAAATAAGCTCGCTCGAAGCGGATCTTGGAACCAAGCTGTTCGTGCGCAAGCACAGATCCATAGAGCCGACATCGAATTGCCTCATGCTGGCTTCGTCGCTCGCCAACAGCTTCTCGGCGATCAGCGAAAGCGTCGACCTTGTAAGATCAAGCAATCGCACCGAGACGGTCACGATCGGCGCCACACTTGCTTTCTCCACACTCTGGCTTCTGCCCCGGCTGAGTGAATTTCGACATCGGTTTCCCTCGGTACAGATGCGCGTGGTTTCGCAGGATGCCCGTATTCAACTTGAATCTGGCGAAGTCGATGTGGCTATCCGCTTTGGAATTCCGCCATTCGAAGATGCGGAAGTGATTGCTTCGAGGCCCGATACGATTTTTCCTGTCTGCTCGCCTGAATATGCAATGCGCCTCGAAAATCCCGGGCACTTCTACGATTCGAACGCCGACCTCATTGCAAACGATGTCTCCGAAAGAACCTGGTATTCGTGGGGCGACTGGTTCTCACGCGCTGGTATCAAGGCGCATGTTCCAAAACCGAGCCTGCGATTCAATCATTACGCGGACGCTTTGCAGGCCGCGCGGGCTGGACAGGGAATCATGCTTGGATGGAACGTCCTCGTGAATGGTTTTCTGCAAGACGGATCGCTCGTTCGCCTGGGCGATCTCGTTGTCACACCCGAAGGACGGTACAATGTGCTCGTCCCGAAACGAGCCAAGCGAATGCCAATTCGCGAGATCGCGGCTGAATGGATTGCAAGCAATCTGTGAGTAGGGATCTCAGTTCTCAATAGGCACCTGCGTATAGGTGCCATGCAGGTTGCGGATCGATTTTCTCAAACTCCTCTGGCTAGAGATTTCTTCGGGTAGCGTTCGCAAATTTTACCGTTGCGTTACTTACGTTTTCCTTCGATGGGAGTATCGTTCAAGCCAGTCGCAACGGGCAAGCAAGGGCGTTCGCCATGGTTCGGACACTGTTAGCCGTGTTAGCCATTGTACTCTCCGGAGGATCGGCTCCGGCGAAAGACTTCTCCGCTGACGACCTGAATGCCCGGGTAATCGAGCGCCGCGCCTTCGAGGCGGTCGTTTGGGGCATGCCCGCAGTCAACTACGATCTCATGTACCAGCAGATGCTGAAGCTGGGCGGCAAGCCAAACCAGATCGTCTATTGGTCCGGTCTGTTCGACTGGCAAAACCAGACGCTGACGCCAAATCCCGACGTCATCTACCTCATGGCTTTTTTCAACACCAAGGACGGCCCCGTGGTGATAGAGATTCCGCCGGCAGATACCGGCGTCATCAATGGCAGCATCATGGATCCATGGCAGGCTGCACTCGAGGATGTGGGACCAGCTGGCGTCGACAAGGGTGCGGGAGGCAAGTATCTCATCTTGCCACCGGGCTACACGGCCTCCGTTCCGCAAGGCTATATTCCGCTCTCACCAGGCAATTACCAAGGCTATGCCCTGCTGCGGTCCATCCCCAAATCCGGCAATAGGCCAGACGTCGATGCTGCAGTTGCCTATGGCAAGCGCATCAAGCTCTATCCTTTCAGCCAGGCGTCCAACCCGCCGGATACAGTTTTTGTCGACGCCCTTGGCAAGGTCTATGATTCCACCATTCCATACGATCTGCGCTTCTTCCAGGCGCTCGACCGCTTCGTGCAGAGCGAGCCATGGCTCGTCCGCGACAAGGCCATGATCGACCAGCTGAAATCGCTCGGCATCGCAAAGGGCGAGGCCTTCCAGCCGAACCAGGCCACACAGGACATCTTGGCAGCAGCGGCCGTCGAAGCACATGCATGGCTGGACTTGCAGTATGAAACCACCTTCCCTCCTTACTATGACGAACGCCAGTGGGTTTTTCCGATTTCACCCGATGCGGTCCAAGGTCTGCAGACCCAGTATGCAGACCCGGACAGCTATGCAGTCGATGGCCGCGGCGTCACCTATACGATGGCATTTTTCAGCACCAAGCATGCGGGGGTTGGACAGTTCTATCTGATGACGATCAAGGACAAGGACGGCGCGCCGCTTGACGGCTCCAGCACCTATCGTTTCACCATCCCTGCGCATCCTCCGGTCAAGCAATATTGGTCCGCCACGGCCTACGACCGCGCCACTCACGCGCTCATTCGCGACCAGAAAATACTTAGCCGATCATCACTGAGCCCCGGTTTGGCAGCGAACGCGGATGGCTCGGCAGAGGTGTTTTTCGGCCCCACCGCTCCGCAAGGGAAGGACACGAACTGGGTGCCGACTGACCCGACCGGAAAGTTCGAGGTCCTCTTCCGTTTCTATGGCCCGGAGAAACCCGTGTTCGACAAGACATGGATACTCAACGATCTTGAAAAGATGAAGTGAGGGAGGCAGCAGGCGGTTTTTATCAGTCCACGCGGACTGCGGCGGGCAGCGAAGGAGGAAAGTATGGGCACGGGAGCAACGTCGCACAGTGATCGGAACGTAACGCGCGGGTCCTGCCATTGCGGCGCCGTCCGATGGGAATTCCGCGGCGAGATCCCCGATGCGACCATATGCAACTGCACTGCATGCCGCCGCTACGGCGTATTGTGGGCCTATGACTATGATGGCGAGGCGATCCATATCGAAGACCCAACCGGCGCCCTCACCGCCTATGTTGGTGCGACGCGCTCACTGACCTTCAATTTCTGCAGACATTGCGGCAATCTCGTCAGCTGGCGCGGCCTGCAAGCCAACGACAAAGGCCAGACCAGAATCGCGATCAACCTGCGCCTTGCCGAGCCGGATGAGGTTGCCCGGATCCCGCTCCAGCGTTTTGATGGGCTCCATAGTTTCGAGGATCTGGAACGCGACGGGCGCACGGTCGCGGAGGTGTGGTTCTGAACATCCGTAACCGCTACGAGCCTGAATTCAAGTCAGGAACATCGCGGCGAACAGCAGGGCAACGATGGCAATTGCGCCGACCCGCAATTTCCAGTTGGCTGTGCGTGCCCGTTTCGGGGGTTCCTGGTCGGCGGGTGGCCGATCATCGACCTCGGCCTGGTAGGCCAGGAAGGCGACCACCGCAATCGCCAGGATCAAGGTAAGGTCATGCATTTCTTAAACTCTCCGAAATCAATCTCGCGACCGAGGAGAACCCTGAGGCAGCACCGGAGACCAGCATTTGCCAGTCTCCGACACGATCACAATTATGGCGCCTTTACCCCATCGAGCGCGAGGTTGAGGGCCAGCACATTCACCACCGGTTCCCCCATAAAGCCGAGTTCGCGACCCTCGACTTGCCGGTCCACCAGCTGGCGCAGGCTGGCCTCGTCCATTCCTCGTGCCTTGGCGACACGCGGCACCTGGAAATAGGCGGCTTCCGGCGAGATGTGAGGGTCGAGCCCGCTCGCGGAGGTCGTCACCAGATCCATCGGCACTGCCACATCAGGATTGGTTTCCTTGAGCGCTGCAGCATCGGCCTTGATCCGCTCGATCAGCTTCGGATTGGTCGGGCCGAGGTTGGAGCCGCTGGAAGCGGCAGCGTTATAGCCGTCGCCGGCCGCCGACGGCCTGCCGTGGAAGTATTGTTCGCCTGTAAAGGGTTGACCGATCAATTCGGAGCCGACGACAGTGCCACCCCTTTCGATCAGGCTTCCATTGGCCTGACGCGGGAAGATCGCCTGGGCGAGACCTGTCATGCCGAGCGGGTAGATGAGGCCGGTGATGACGGTCAGCGCCACGATCATGACCAGCGCGGGTTTGAGTTGTTTCAACATTGGAATGATCCTTATGCAAGGCCGAGGCTGGTTATGATCACGTCGATGGCCTTGATGCCAACGAAGGGAACGATCACGCCGCCAAGGCCGTAGATGAGAAGATTGCGCCGCAAGAGCGAGGCGGCGCCGACCGCCCGGTATTTGACGCCCTTCAGCGACAGCGGGATGAGCGCGACGATGATCAGCGCATTGAAGATGATCGCCGAAAGGATCGCACTCTGCGGCGTCTGCAGGCCCATGATATTGAGCGCGCCGAGTTGCGGATAGAAGGCAAGGAATATCGCCGGAATAATGGCGAAGTACTTGGCTATGTCGTTGGCGATCGAAAACGTCGTCAGCGCGCCGCGGGTCATCAGCAACTGCTTGCCGATGCCGACGATCTCGATGAGCTTGGTCGGATCGCTGTCGAGATCGACCATGTTGCCAGCCTCGCGGGCTGCGACTGTACCAGTGTTCATCGCCACGCCGACATCCGCCTGCGCCAGAGCCGGAGCGTCGTTGGTGCCGTCGCCGCACATGGCAACGAGCTTGCCCTTCGCCTGTTCATCACGGATGAGGGTCAGCTTGTTCTCCGGGGTTGCCTGCGCGAGGAAATCATCGACGCCGGCTTCAGCAGCGATGGCAGCAGCGGTCAACGGGTTGTCGCCGGTGATCATCACAGTACGGATGCCCATGCGCCGCAATTCGGCAAAACGCTCGCGGATGCCGCCCTTGACGATATCCTTGAGGTGAACGATGCCGAGCAGCCTGCCGTCGCGCGCGACGGCAAGCGGGGTCCCGCCGGCCTTGGCGATACGGTCGGCGATAGACTGCAGGTCGCGGACGACGTCGGCGCCAAGTCGCGGCACGATCGTCGCCACATTGCCGCCGACAGCTGCAACTGCAGCTACGGTCGACAGGTCGACATAGGCGAGCACGGCATCAACTGCACCCTTGCGGATCGAGGAGCCGTCAATATCGACGCCGCTCATGCGGCTTTGCGCCGTGAACGGCACGAAATCGGCGTGCAAGGTCTGCATGTCGCGGGCACGGATACCGTATTTCTCCTTGGCTAGGATGACGATCGAGCGGCCTTCCGGCGTCTCGTCTGCAAGCGATGCGAGTTGCGCGGCGTCGGCAAGTTCTTCTTCGGACACGCCCTTGACCGGGAGCAGTTCGGTTGCCTGCCGGTTGCCGAAGGTAATGGTGCCGGTCTTGTCCAGAAGCAGCGTATCGACGTCGCCTGCCGCCTCGACAGCACGCCCCGACATAGCGAGGACGTTGAAGCGGACAAGGCGGTCCATGCCGGCGATACCGATGGCAGACAGCAGTGCGCCGATCGTCGTTGGTATGAGCGTCACGAACAGCGCGACAAGCACCACCACCGGAATGGCACCGCCGGCATAGGAGGCAAAGCTCGGTATGGTCGCAGTTGCGAGGACAAAGATCAGCGTCATGCCGGCAAGAAGGATATTGAGCGCGATCTCGTTCGGGGTCTTCTGGCGTTCGGCGCCTTCGACAAGCGCGATCATCCGGTCGAGAAAGGTCGAGCCGGCCGCAGCGGTAATGCGCACCCTCAGCCAGTCCGACAGCACCTGCGTGCCGCCGGTGACAGCGGAACGGTCGCCGCCGGACTCGCGGATGACCGGGGCCGACTCGCCGGTGATCGCAGATTCGTTCACCGAGGCGACCCCCTCGATGACTTCGCCGTCGGAAGGTATGATATCGCCGGCCTCGACGAGGACGAGATTGCCGACTTTAAGGCTCGTGCCGGGCACCAATTTGAACTTGGTGTCCTTTTCGCTCGAAAGCAGCTTGGCCTGGGTTTCGGTCCGGGCCTTGCGGAGCGAATCCGCCTGCGCCTTGCCGCGCCCTTCCGCGACGGCCTCGGCAAAATTGGCAAAGAGCACCGTGAACCAGAGCCAGAGGATGATCTGGAAGGTGAAGCCGAGGCTTTCGCTGCCAGATGCAAGATCTTTAAGAAAGAGAACCGTTGTCAAAGCCGAGACGACGGCAACAACGAACATCACCGGGTTGCGGGCAAGGCTGCGCGGGTCGAGCTTCTTGAAGGCGCCGCCGATGGCCGGCAGCAGGATGGACGAGTCGATGAGACTCGGAGATTTGGACTGGCTCATGAGAGACTCCAGCTGTGAAGATGAATGAGGGCATATGCAGCGAGCCAGATCAGCATCGTCATCAGCGTCATGCCGAGAATGATGTCCGAGGCGCGCACGCGCTTGGCAGCACCCCGCGCCAGTTTCTTGGCGCGGGTCTGCGGGTTGAATTGCAAGTAACCGTGACGCATGGCGGGCTCCATCAGAACGTCTGGCCAAGGCCGAGGGCGAGGTGTTCGACGATCGGGCCAACGGCGAGTGCCGGAAAGAAGGTGAGACCTCCGACGATCAGGATGACTCCGACCAGGAGCCCAACGAAAAGCGGGCTGTGCGTCGGGAACGTTCCGGCGGATTCAGGAAGCGTCTTCTTCGTCACGAGCGAACCTGCGATCGCCAATGCGGGAATGATGACAAAGAAGCGGCCGACCCACATGCCGATGCCAAGTGTGACGTTGTACCAGGGCGTATTGCCGGTGAGACCGCCGAAAGCCGAGCCGTTGTTGGCGGCCGCCGAGGTATAGGCATAGAGGATCTCGGAAAACCCGTGCGGACCGGCATTTGCGACCGAGGCGACGGCCGAAGGCAGGACGCTGGCGGCGGCGGTGAAACCGAGCATGGCGAGCGGCAGGCACAGAACGGCGAGCATCGCCATCTTGACCTCCTTGGCCTCGATCTTCTTGCCGAGATATTCCGGCGTGCGTCCAACCATCAGGCCGGCAATGAAGACGGCGATTATGACGTAGAGCAGGATGCCGTAGAGCCCGGCGCCGACGCCCCCGATGACAACTTCGCCAAGCATCATGTTGATGAGCGGCACCATGCCGCTGATCGCCATGAAGCTATCATGCATCGCATTGACCGCGCCGCAGGAAGCGGCCGTCGTGACCACTGCAAAGAGCGCCGAGAGGGCGATGCCGAACCGCGCTTCCTTGCCTTCCATGTTGCCGCCGTCGATGCCGAGCGCGTGAACCAGCGGGTTGCCGGCGGCTTCGCCCCAGTAGCAAATGACGACGCCGGCGAGGAAAAGAACGCCCATGGCAGCGAAGATCGCCCAGCCCTGCCGCTCATTGCCGACCATACGGCCGAACACATTGGTGAGCGCCGCGCCGATGGCAAAGATCGTCACCATCTGGATGAGGTTCGAGATGGCATCGGGGTTTTCGAATGGGTGCGCGGAATTGACGTTGAAGAACCCGCCGCCATTGGTGCCGAGCATCTTGATGGCAAGCTGCGTCGCAACCGGTCCGACCGCAATCGTCTGCTTCGCGCCTTCGAGCGTCGTCGCGTCGATATAGCTGCCAAGGGTCTGGGGCACGCCGAGATAGACGTAAACCAGCGTCAGCACCACGCAGATCGGCAGGAGCACATAGAGCGTGCTGCGCGTCATGTCGACCCAGAAATTGCCGACGGTCTTGCCGGACGCTCGGGCAAAACCGCGGATAAGCGCGATGGCGATCGCGATGCCGGTGGCCGCCGAAACGAAGTTCTGCACGGTAAAGCCAGCCATCTGCACGAGATAGGACATCGTGCTTTCGCCGCCATAGTTCTGCCAATTGGTATTTGTGACGAAGCTGACGGCGGTGTTGAAAGCGAGCCCCGGCTCCGTCGCGCCCATGCCTGCGGGGTTGAGCGGCAACACGCCTTGCAGGCGCTGCAAGGCATAAAGCAGGGCGAAGCCTGCAATATTGAAGAGCAGAAGCGCGACCGCATAGGTCAGCCAGTGCTGCTCCTCGCGCTCATTCGTGCCGGCGAGGCGGTAAAGGCTTCGCTCGATGGGCACCACGACAGGCGAAAGCAGTGTTCGCTCGCCGCTAAAAACGCGCGTCATGTAACCGCCGAGCGGTTTGACGAGCACAATGATGATCCCGCAAAAGACGAGAATCTGTATCCATCCGTTGATAGTCATGAATTCAGCTTTCCAAGCCTCAGAAGCGCTCTGGGCGAACGAGGGCGTAGGTGAGATAGGCGAGCAGGAAGAGGGTCACCGCGCCGCCGAGAATATAGTCGAGGGTCATCTCGCGCTCCTCAAGTCAAAGACTGTCGCAGGCTTTGGTATAAGCCAGCGAGAGGACGATCAGCACCACGCCGACCCCGAGAAAGATCAAATCCATCGCAGATACTCCTTGCTATCCATGGACCCGATCAAAGCGGTCAACCCATGGATAAGGTTATAAAATCTCAACCAGTGACGGCCCCGGCAACTATTGCCGGAGCTCTCCTGATGGCGGGGAGTATGACTCTTTACGAAATAGGAATTCGAGACGGCGTCAGCCGCAAACGCATAAGGATTCTATAAGGAACGCCGGGGACAAAGTGGGGGCCAGCACCGGGCGACCAGTACAGTTCCAGAACTTGCGGCAGTGCCGATGAAGGATCAAACTCCGCATTGAAGGGCAGGAATGCGCTTCCCGCCCAACGGAGGACTGATCATGAACGATTTGGGCTTATCTACCCTGGAATCCGGTAAGAAGAACATCAGTGCCAGTGCAGTCGAAGCGCTCGCCGCACAAATGCGCGGGAGCCTTATTGGCGAAAAGCACGCTTCCTATGACGAGGCACGGTCGATCTGGAATGGCATGATCGACCGGAGGCCCGGCCTCATCATTCGTTGTGCCGATGCACACGACGTCGTCAATGCGGTGCGTTTTGCGCGGGGTGACGGTTTACTCGTTTCCGTCCGCGGCGGCGGGCACAACATAGCCGGCAGCGCCGTTTGCGACGGCGGCGTGGTGATTGACCTGTCGCAGATGAAATCCGTGCAGGTCGATGCTGCGGCGAAGCTTGCGCGAGTCGAACCGGGCGCCACATTGGCCGATGTCGATCGAGAAACCCAGGCCTTCGGACTGGCTGTTCCCACCGGCATCAACTCCACCACCGGTATTGCCGGGCTGACACTCGGCGGCGGTTTTGGCTGGATCACCCGCAAATTCGGCCTGACGATCGACAATCTCCTTTCGGCCGACGTTGTAACGGCTGATGGCGAACTTGTGCATGCGAGCGAGGCCGAGCACCCCGACCTTTTCTGGGCCCTGCGCGGCGGCGGCGGAAACTTCGGCATCGTTACCGCCTTCGAGTTTCAATTGAACAAGGTCGGACCCGACGTCCTCGCCGGACTCGTCGTGCATCCTTTCGCCGATGCCGAAGCTGTCCTCAAGGAATACCGGGCCGCGCTCGAAACGGCGCCGGATGAACTCACCTGCTGGACCGTCATGCGGCAGGCGCCCCCGTTGCCGTTTCTTTCCGCCGAATGGCACGGCAAGGAGGTGCTTATACTCGCCATGTGCTATTGCGGCGCAGTGCAAGACGGCGAACAGGCGACAAAGCGGCTGCGCTCGATCGGCAAGCCGATCGCCGATGTCGTCGGCCCGGCGCCCTTTGCCGGTTGGCAACAGGCTTTCGATCCACTGCTTGCGCCGGGCGCGCGCAACTATTGGAAGAGCCACGACCTTGCCGAACTGTCGGATGCTTCGATCAAAGTCTTGACCGAAGCCGTGCGAAATCTTCCGGGTCCCGAGTGTGAGATCTTCACCGCCCATGTTGGCGGAGCTGCTGGCCGCGTCCCCCTTGAGGCAACAGCGTTTCCGCAACGCAACTCGCACTTCGTGATGAACGTCCATGCGCGCTGGCAAACACCGGAAATGGACAAGGCGTGTATCGGATGGGCGCGTGGCCTCTATGACGCCATGAGGCCGCATGCGACTGGAACGGCCTATATCAACTTCATGCCCGGCGATGAAGTTGACCGTGTCGAGGAAGCTTATGGCAGCAACTACAAACGGCTCGCCGCGATCAAACACCGCTACGATCCGCAAAATCTCTTCCGGATGAACCAGAACGTGAAGCCGAAGGCGAGTTAGGCTGTCAGTAGTAAAGGGCGAAAGACGGCCGCACTGCCGTCTTTCGCAACTATGCTATGTTGAGACATCCGAACCAGGGAGACCAATCATGGATGCTGCTCAACTGCGCGCAATCCAGGCGCCCATCAAGGATCGCTACCGCGCAAACCCCGAGGACGCTTTCATCACGCTTAAAGCGCAAGGGAGCATCGACGACCAGAACATAGCCTGCAAGGTGGAAACAGGGCGGGCGCTCGCCGTCGCGGGGCTGCACACGGCCACTGGCGGCAGCGGCATGGAGCTTTGCTCAGGCGACATGTTGCTTGAAGCCCTCGTGGCCTGCGCCGGCGTAACTCTCAAGGCCGTGGCCACGGCTCTTGAAATTCCCTTGAAATCCGGCAGTGTCGCGGCAGAAGGCGACCTCGACTTCCGTGGCACGCTCGGTGTCGAAAGGGACGCGCCTGTCGGCTTCAAGCAAATCCGTCTCGTTTTCGATCTCGACACCGATGCGCCGCAAGACAAGCTGGATCAATTGCTGAAGCTCACCGAACGCTATTGCGTGGTGTACCAGACCGTTCGCAATGGACCGCCGGTTGAGATCACGCTACGGCATAGCCAAGGTTGAGCGGCACCCCTCGCCTGCCAACAATCTGCTGGTGCACTTTGAACCAAGACATGTCAAACTCTCGGCGTAGCAGTCTATGGGGGAGAGACGAACATGCGTGGTGCAGGTGCACTCATTCTGTTAGCGACATTTGCAATGGCCGGATGTCAGTCGACAACTGGCGACGATGCGAACGCAGTTCCCGCATCAACCCTGCCGCCCGGCATGGCCGCAACCGCGACAGTGGGAGGTGGTGGTGCGCCCACAGACCTTGCCGATCTCGTCAACAAGCCCGCAAAGTCAGCCGCAAGCCAAATGACGGCACGTGGCTACGCCTCCGTGAGCTTCCAGGACAATACGGCTTACTGGTGGAACGCGCGGACTCAAGTCTGCGCCAGCGTCGTCACCGCCAACGGCAAATTCCAGTCGATAGGAACGGCGACAGCCCGCTTCTGCGGTCAGTAAATCCGTCTCCATTTTGCGTCGATCGTCGCCATGGGAAACAGGTTGACGCAAGCGCGGACCTGTAGAAGTGGACGTGGCAAAGCGAGGCATTGCCGATCACAAATGGCAGGCGCAGAGTGGCGACTCGCCAATCCAGAGATGCGGTAACAGTCATGGAAGAATGGGATCCGGTAGTCGTCAAAATGCTCAGCATTTTCATGCCGACCGCCTTTGAAGGGCGAGCGTCGATCAAACGACATTCGCGCTTTGTGCACTATACGACCGCAGCGAACCTATTCCGCATTCTCGACAGGCAGCAAGTCTGGTTTCGAAATGCAAGGTGCATGAATGACGACGGTGACACGGAATACGCGGCCGCAAAGGTTCAGGAATGGCTGAACGATAGCGGCCGCACCGCACAACTCGCGCAGACGCTCGAATTCTGCATGCCCGGCATCTGGCAGGACGGGGTAAAGAAATTCGAGCTGTGGCTGCCGCGATTGCGCAACGAGACCTATGTCTTGTCCGTTGCCGAGCACGATCTCGAAGAGCACTCGACCGGCCGGCTATCGCTGTGGCGGGCCTTCGACGACGAGGAAGTCGCCGTTGCCGCCGTCGTGAACGTCGCGCCGTTCATACAAATGACCGATGCACTTCAGGCATATCCAGGCCCGGTGACCTACTGGACCAACAAGCAGTTTGACGACGAGTTCAAACTTGTGGCCCACCGTGTCGCTTCGAACCGGGATTTTCTGGCAAAGCTCAGCAAGGGTGCGCTCACGGAAGTCGTGTTCCTAATGCTGCTTTTCGCAGTGACTTGCTGGAAGCATCCGGGCCTGCGTGATGAGCGCGAATGGCGCGTTCTGACCAATCCCTTGCTCTGGCCTTCAAAACGGCTCTTCAAGACGCACGAGGTTATCGACCGAATCCCGCAGCCCGTCTACGCCTTGCCGCTGAAGAATGACCCGGGCAACCATTTGACCGGCATCGAGCTGCCCGAACTAATCGACCGCATCATTATCGGACCAACGGATCAGGCAGGCCCGATCCGGGATGCGATCATTGCGAAACTGGCTGAAATTGGCGTGAATGACCCGGATTCGAAGGTTGTTGCCTCCGGCCTGCCATTGCGCACCAGCAAAATGGGCTGATCAGTGCAGGAGGGTCGCCTCGGCCTGCCCCCTTACCCTTGGCTTCTCCCAAGGAGCCGGGAGACCCGCACTTCGACCGAAATAGCCACATCCTCACGACGCGCAAGCGCGAGGTCATCGATGACTTCCATCATGGCTGAAAGGATTTCGTCACGATGCCAGCCAGCATCGCACGCCCTGCCGACGAGTTCAATCACCTCGTCCTCAATCGCCAACTGACACTGGTGAAATCGCGCCGGATGGGTGCGCGGGCGTTGCGGCCTTTCGATGGTCATCGTCAGTTCCCCCCAAAGTTTAACAGCACGCTTTCCAGCATGAGCAGCGCATCGCCGGGAAGTGCCTCTTTGGGTTTTAACGTAGCGCGCACCCACGCGTCTATCCATATGCGATTTAATTCGTCGCATCACGATTCAGTCAACGCGCCGAAGCGGCGTTGCCGAGTGGGGTCTTGGGGCGCCAGAGCCAATTTGCTCCGGTTTCGCGCAATTATCTGATCGACCTTGTTCGGGATATCGAACAGTCTGAAGCAATGTCACGGCGCAGCAAACCGCCGCGCCGTGACAATGGATTTATTCCGCTGCGGCGAGCCGCTGCTCGATTTCAACCGGAACCGAAGCGATCGTCTTGAGGATCTGCGAAGCGATCTCGTAGGGGTTGCCCTGAGAATTCGGACGGCGATCTTCCAGATAACCGCGGTAGCCGCTGTTGACGAAGCTGTGCGGAACGCGGATCGAGGCACCACGGTCTGCAATTCCGTAGCTGAACGTGTGGATCGACTGCGTTTCGTGCTTGCCGGTCAGTCGCATGTGGTTGTCCGGGCCATAGACGGCGATGTGATCGGCGCGCGCCGATTCAAATGCTGCCATCAGGTCCTCGAAATACTCCTTGCCGCCAACTTCGCGCATGTAGGTGGTCGAGAAGTTGGCATGCATGCCCGAGCCGTTCCAGTCCGTATCGCCGAGCGGCTTGCAGTGCCATTCGATGTCGATGCCATATTTTTCGGTCAGGCGCAGCATCAGGTAACGTGCAAGCCAGACTTCGTCGGCAGCCTTCCTGGAGCCCTTTCCGAAAATCTGGAATTCCCACTGGCCCTTGGCGACTTCGGCGTTGATCCCTTCATGATTGATGCCGGCAGCAAGGCACACATCGAGATGTTCTTCAACGATCTTGCGAGCGACGTCGCCCACATTGCTATAGCCAACGCCTGTATAGTACGGACCTTGCGGCGCCGGGTAACCGGCCTCCGGGAAACCGAGCGGGCGACCGTTTTTGTAGAAGAAGTATTCCTGTTCGAAGCCGAACCAGGCGCCGTCATCGTCGAGGACGGTTGCGCGCTTGTTGGAAACGTGCGGTGTGACGCCATCTGGCATCATGACTTCGCACATGACGAGAACGCCGTTCGTGCGCTCCGGATCCGGATAAACGGCAACCGGTTTCAACACGCAATCCGAGCTGCGGCCTTCGGCCTGATTGGTGGAGCTGCCATCGAAGCCCCAGAGAGGAAGCTGTTCAAGCGTGGGGAATTCCGCGAATTCCTTGATCTGCGTCTTGCCGCGAAGATTCTGTACCGGTTCGTGACCGTCGAGCCAGATGTACTCGAGCTTGTATTTTGTCATTTTGCGTTCTCTCACACGTAATTTGCCTAGTGATCCTGCCGCAAGCGTCTCGTTGATTTGGGCGCGACTTGCTGGATGATTTCATTAAAGCAATTTGTGTGCCAACTGACGCGATGGGTGTGGGGCGCCCCGCAAAATCGAGGAATCGCCGGTTTCGTTTGAACGTCTCACGCCCGCCGACGACCCGATGCCCTTTCGCCGATGACATATATATCGGCCTACGCTCAAAAATTCGACACGTAAGGGCGTCGATTTGCCTATGTTTTGAGCAGGTTGCGGGGACGTTACTCTGCCGCCTCGGGAACATGGGCGCCACGCGACAGCCGCTTTGCGGCCTTGCCGAGAAGCCGCGACAGGTCTTCCATATAGAGGAAGATCACCGGCGTGATGAACAGCGTAAGTATCTGCGAAACGATGAGGCCGCCGACGACCGCGACACCGAGCGGCTGACGCAACTCGGAACTTGCGCCTGCACCGATCGCGATTGGAATTGTGCCCATCAATGCAGCAAGCGTCGTCATCATGATAGGCCGGAAACGGACAAGGCACGCTTCGCGGATGGCATCAAGCGACGTTTCACCCGCCCTTTGCCGGACCAGCGCGAAGTCGATCATCATGATGGCATTTTTCTTGACGATACCGATCAGCATCAGGATGCCGATGATGGCGATGACGCTGAGGTCGTAGCCGAAGAGCTCGAGAGTGGCCAGCGCGCCGGCGGCAGCAGCGGGCAGTCCGGTCAAGATGGTCAGCGGGTGAACGAAGCTCTCGTAGAGAATTCCCAGCACGATATAGATCGTCAGAATCGCCGCGCCGACAAGCAAGCCCTGATTTGCCAGTGATTGCTCGAATACCTGGGCCGTTCCCGTGAAGGTGGAGGTTATCGTCGTTGGCACGCCGAGCTGGGTCTTCAGTGTGTCGAGTTCCTGTATCGCCTGACCGAGCGACACGCCCTGCGGCAGGTTGAACGAGATCGTGACTGCGGGGAGCTGGCCGAGCTGGTTGACTGCAAGGAGACCCGTGGTGCGCTCCACCCGGGCGAAGGCTGAAAGCGGAATGAGCTTGTTGGTCGTGGTCGAGCGGATCTGCATCTGGTCAAGCTTGTCGGCTGTCCACGGAATATCGGGGTCAAGCTCGACAATGACCTCGTAGCTGTCGCCTGTGGCGAAGATGGTCGATGCCTGGTTCGTGCCGAACGCGTAATAAAGCGTATTACGAAGCTGGTCCGAATTGATGCCGAGCAATTGCGCCTTGTCGTGATCGATGACGAGGTTGGCCTGTAGGGCATTGTTCTGCAGATTGCTCGACACATCCACGAATGTCTGCCGCTCCTGCTGCATGGCGAGCAGCATTTTTTGCGACCAGGGATAGAGGTCCGTCGAACTGACACTCTGCAGCACATATTGATACTGTGCATTCGAGGATACGCCGCCGATACGCAGGTTCTGCACCGCGACGGGATAGCTGGTAATGCCCGGAATTTTTGCCAGCGTCTGCCGCAGGTCACGCAGGAGTTCTTCCAGCGGCATCCGTTCGGACTTCGGCTTCAGCTCCACGAACAGCCGCCCCTGATTGAGGCTGGCGGAGTTGAAACCGCCGCCTACGCTGGAAACGACATGGGCAACATAGGGACGGCCGGATACGGCACTCGCCACCTGCTTTTGCAGTGCCACCATCGCATCATAAGAGATGTCCTGCCGTGCTTCCGTCGAGATGGATAATTGTCCGATATCTTCGGTCGGAAGGAAGCCCTTGTTGATCGTCGAAAAGAGATAGACCGTGGCGACAACGGTCAGGAGGAAAACGACAAGGATGACCGGGCGGGCGCGTAGGCAAATGTCGAGCAGGCGCCCATAACCTCCCTGAACGGCGTCGAATACGCGTTCGGTCAGCGGTGGCTTCTTCTTTTCCGTCTCGTTCTGGTGGCCGCGCAAATGACTGCAGAGCATCGGCGTCAGCGTGAGCGATATAAGAGCCGAGGCGCAGATCGCGACTGTGACAACGACCGCGAATTCATTGAATATGCGTCCGACGACGCCGCCCATCAAAAGGATGGGAATGAACACCGCCACCAGCGAAGTAGTGATCGAAATAATGGTAAAGCCGATCTCCTCGCTGCCCTTCAGCGCCGCTTCGAATGGGGGCATCCCCTCTTCGATATGCCGGGTTATGTTTTCGAGCATGACGATGGCGTCGTCGACGACGAGACCCACCGAAAGTGTCAGACCCAGAAGCGAAATATTATCGATGGAAAAGCCGAGGACATACATCGCCCCGAGCGTGGCGATAAGCGACAGGGGAACCGCGACGACGGGAATCAGCGTCGCGGAGAGCCGGCGCAAGAAGACGAAGATCACCAGTATGACCAGGGCAATCGTCAGAAGCAGAGTGAACTGCACATCGGAGACGGCCTGGCGGATGGATGCCGAACGATCGTTGACGATATGAATGCTGGCCGATGGGCCGAGATCCTTTTCGAACTGCGGCAGGATTTCGCGCACGCGGTCCACCACGTCTACCGTATTGGCGCCGGGCTGCCGGAACACGGCCAGCACCAGCGATGGCTTGCCGTCATAGCGGCTCTCGGTCTGGGTCGTCGCGACCGAATCGATGACGCGCGCAACATCGCCGAGCCGCACCATCTTCCCGTTGGGCGCGGCAACGATGATCTGACGGAAAGTATCAGCGTTTTCCGCTTGGGTATTGGCCTGGATCGCCATCTGCTGCGTCGGGCTCGATATGGTGCCGACCGGAGCAATTGAGTTTTTCGCCGCCACCGCGGTGGTCAATTCGTCGAGGCCGATGCCGCGCGCCGTTGCCGCATTGGGATCGACTTCGACGCGCACCGCATATTGCTTGGTACCCAGGACCTGGACTTCGCCAACACCGCTGATTGTCGAGAAAGCCGGCGACATGACATTTTCGGCGTAGTCGTCGAGTTTCGAAAGCTGCATCGTGTCGCTCTGCAGCGCGACGAGAACCACCGGTGCATCGGCGGGATTGGTCTTCCGGTAGCTCGGCGGGGTCGTCATATTCGGCGGCAGGCGGCGGAGCGTACTGGCGATCGCCGCTTCGACATCGGCTGCGGCTTGGTCGATGTCGCGGTTGAGATCGAATTCGAGCGTGATCTGGGTCGAGCCGAGCGTACTCGTCGAACTGATCGTCGAAATGGCCTGGATCGTTGAAAACTGCTTGATGAGCGGCGTTGCAACCGCATTGGCCATGGTATCGGGCGATGCACCAGGCAGTTTCGCCGAAACCGTTACGATGGGAAAATCGACCTGCGGCAGCGCCGCAACCGGGAGGAACTTATAGGCAAATATCCCCGAAGCTGCGAGTGCGACGGATAATAATATCGTCGCAATCGGCCGCCGGATGAAGAGTGCCGAAAGGTTCATTGGGCGGCCTCGACGGGCAGCGCCTTGTTGTCATTGCCAGGGTCTGTCACGGGGGCCGCCTGCGCTTCCTTCGTCGTCGTCTGCACAGTCGCACCGTCCTGGAGGTGCAATTGGCCGTCAACCACGACCTGATCGCCGGGCTGGATGCCCGATGCGATGACAGCGGTTTCGCCGACGGTATTGGCGAGCGTCACGTTCTGCATAGCCACTTTCTTGTCGGGATGGACAAGGAAGACAAATGAGCCGCTATTGCCCTGCTGCACGGCGATAAGGGGAACAGTCGTCGCATCCTTCTGCAGACTGAGATCGACAACGGTTTTCACATATTGCCCGGGCCAAAGCGCACCATCCTCATTGGCAATATCGGCCTTGAGGACGATGGTGCCGGAGGCGGTGTCGACGCTGGAATCGATGAAGTCGAGCGTCCCGGTCGCGATAACATCATTGCTGCCAGGAAGCTTGATCTGGACGGACGCCGGATGACTGGCGACCGCCGCCCGCAACGCCGGCAAATCGCTTTCGGCAAGCGTGAACGCGACGCGCAGCGGAGCCATGCGGGTGATCGTCAAAAGGTTCGTCGTATCGGCGGTGCGCACCAGATTGCCGACGGAGGTATTGACGACCCCGACGCGGCCGTCGATCGGAGCCTTGATCGTCGTATAAGAGAGTTGGACCTGATCCGCCGCTATTTGCGCCTTGTCCATATCGATCGTCGCCTCGATGACCTTTACCGCGGCATCCGCCTGGTAGGCCTGCTGGTCCGTACCCACACGTTGTTTGGCAAGATCCTGCGCACCCGAAAGATCGAGTTTGGCCGACACGAGGCTGGCTTCATCCTTCGCAAGCAAGGACTGGTCCTTGGCAAGCGTTGCATTGAGCGCTCGATCGTCCAGTTTGAAAAGCACATCGCCGGCTTTGATCATCTGGCCATCGATGACGTGCTTTTCGACGACGACGCCGTCAATCTGCGGGCGAACCGCGACGGTCTCGATGGGCTCGATCGACCCGACGACCGTTTTCGTAACCGGAACGTCCTCTTTCTTCGCCTCTGCAACCACGACGAGTGGCACGATGGCATTACGCTTCTTTGTCTGCGCCTGTGCATTGCCCCCGCTTGCGGAGAGCGAGCCTGTCGGCATTGCGCCCTTGTCCGGTGCAGAGGCACGAAGCGAGAGTTCGGGATAGGCGAGAAAATAGCCGACGCCGATCATGACCGGAATTGCGATCACAAGGCCTATACGCTTCATGAGGTGTTCTCTTTCTCGAACTCTATCGAACATGTCAGAACTACCCCTCCGGCGGCCCATTACAAATTATAGTTTTGTAATATTCATAAGGTGCACGGCTTCGTCTCCCGTCCCACCTATAGGCGGCAATTGGGTTTTTCGCGGGGCGCGGGCCAGCCATCAACTGTCGGTCACGCAATTGTTACGATTTAACGCAGGTTGCGAAGGGTTGGACGAACCTGCCACGTCATGGCTGCCCGCAGGCGAAAAACGCTTCACTGAATTTTTCGCTTGTCACGGGACTGTTATAAAAAGACAGTACAAGGAAAATAATTGCGCAGCTGTGCAATACGGGGAAGAAAATGAACGGGAAGGCTTTTCTCAAGGTAGAGAATCTCAGTGTAGGCTATGGCGGGACAACCGTGCTGACCGATCTTGACCTTTCGATCGGCAAGGGCGAATTCGTGGCGCTTCTTGGCTCGTCCGGCTGCGGGAAGACAACACTCTTAAGAACAATCGCCGGCTTTGCCAAACCCTCGGCCGGAGCAGTCTCGGTCGCCGGACGCGACGTAACGCAATTGCCTCCGGACAAACGCGGCATGGCTCTCGTCTTTCAATCCTACGCGCTGTGGCCGCACATGACGGTCGCGCAGAACATCGGCTACGGACTGAAGCTGCAGGGGCGCTCGCGTGGTGAGATAGAAAAGCGTGTGACCGAAATGCAGGTGCTGCTTGGCCTTGGCGGCCTTGGCAGTCGCAAACCCGGCCAGCTTTCAGGCGGCCAGCGTCAACGCGTGGCGCTCGGCCGCGCCCTGGCCATCGATCCCGAAATCCTGCTCCTCGATGAGCCCTTGTCAAACCTCGATGCGCGGATCCGGCTGACAGTGCGACATGAAATTCGCTCGCTGCAGAAGCGACTGGGCATCACTGCCATTCATGTCACCCATGATCGGGAAGAGGCCATGGTCATGGCCGATCGCATCGTCATCATGAATGCGGGGCGCATCGAACAGCAGGGAACGCCCGAAGACGTCTATAACAGGCCGGCTTCACCCTTCGTTGCCGCCTTCATGGGCGCCGAAAACCTTCTGACAATGCAGGCGAGGGTGAGCGGCGAACACATCGAGCTGATGGAGAGCGCGATCAGCCCGCCGACCGTGACAGGACGTAGCGGCCGGGACGTCACAAGCGGGCCGGTTGAACTTCGTTTTCGCGCCGAGGCGGCGAGCCTCGTCAGCAACGGCGAGAACACAACGCCTGCAGCTGGCGCCCTCGAGTTGCACGGTCAGGTGGCGAGCGTCACCTATCCCGGCGGACATTGGCGCCATGCCGTGCATCTCGGCAACCAGGAGATTCTCGTCGACGCTGACCAGCCCTTCGATCAGGGCGAAACAGTGAAGGTACATGTGCCGGAGAGTTCGCTCTTCATCTTCAACGCGTGATGGCGTTCGCACGGAGTTTTGGCGCCATACCGAAGTGCGCCAAGGAATAGAGTTGATAACCAAATCTTGCTCAGGGAGTTACGGAATGAAACATCTTCTTCAAGCTTCGATCATCCTCGGCCTCGCCACAACACCGGCGGCCGCCGCGGATCTTACTGTCGTGACCGCAGGCGACCAGAACATGGTCGATTATGTGAATGATTACCTTGCTCCGCTCTTCGAGAAGGAAAATCCCGGCGCGAAGGTGCGCGTTGTCGGAACGGGCCCAGGCGATGCCGGTTCGCAGAAGATCGTCGAGCGCTTCGACGCGCAGGCGAAAGCCAACGCAGACAAGTGGGATGTGGACGTCGCTGTCGTCCACGAAAAATTCGCCGGACCCCTCGTCGCTGACGGCTACCTTGAAGCCTACAAATCCAAGATTCCGTCCGGTGAGATGGTGACGAGCGAAAAGGCGAAGCTTGCGCTCGGCGCCAATGTCGATGGCTATGTCATGCCCATGTTCTCGAGCCAGACCGCCATTGCCTACAATCCGACCACCGTGCCCAATCCGCCGAAGAGCTATCAGGAGCTCGTAAGCTGGGCCAAGGAAAATCCGAAGCAGTTCGGCTATAACGGCATCAAGGGCGGCGCTTCTGGGGTCAGCTTCGTCATGGGCTGGATCTATGCTTTCGGCGATGGCGATGCGACAAAGCTGATGAACGGACCCTTCGAGGAAGCCGAAACCAAAAAGTGGGACAAGGCTTTCGCCAGCCTCAAGGATTTTACCACCAACGCGACGCTCACGCCTGGCAATGCCGGGACACTCGACATGCTGAGCCGTGGCGAAATCGCCATGGGTCCGGTCTGGGTCGATATGTTCTATTCGTGGAAAGCGGACGGCAAGCTTCCGCCGGAAATGAAACTGATCCTGCCTGCGCCGGGCATGCCAGGCCAGCCCATGCACTATGTCATTCCCGCGAAGAGCCCGAATACGGAACTCGCCGAGAAGTTCGTTGCACTGGCAACCAGCCCGAAAGTGCAGGCCGATGGCATCGTCAAGCGCTTCAACTGGTATCCGGGCATCGACGCGAAATTCGTGCAGCCGGAACTGGAC
The DNA here is from genome assembly GCF_009647635.1 of Phyllobacterium sp. SYP-B3895. Classification (NCBI taxonomy): domain Bacteria; kingdom Pseudomonadati; phylum Pseudomonadota; class Alphaproteobacteria; order Hyphomicrobiales; family Phyllobacteriaceae; genus Phyllobacterium; species Phyllobacterium sp. SYP-B3895. The sequence goes on from NZ_WJIG01000004.1 coordinate 123,666, forward strand.
AAGGCGAGCTGGGACAAGCTCTTCGTCGATATCACGCCTGATGACCTGGCCAGCAAGGGCAAGCCCTTCCCGATCGCGCCTTATAACAAGGCCATCCTCGAAGCCTATGAGAAGAACGTCGCCAACTGATAGCAACTGGGCCGCCGGCACCCCCCGGCGGCCACTCCTCATCCGGACCAGTTCATGCCCAAACGTCTTCTAGCCCTCCTGCTCGTCCTGCCCGCCCTGGCGATGATCCTTCTGTTTTTCATCGTGCCGCTCGCGGCATCCATCATCGGCGCATTCGAGGTTGGCGACCGGTTCGGTCTGGATAATTTCGCCAAATCCTTCGATCTTTATTCGAGCGACATGATATTCACGCTCGTCATCGTCGCGATTTCGACGGCTCTCATCGGCATCATTGCCATTGCCATTGGCGGCTACCTCACCCTCGGCGAAAATCCACGCGCCGTGGCCGTGCTGCGCTGGCTTTATCGCTGGCCCATGTTCATCCCGTTCATCGTCGTCGGCCAGGTCATGCGCACCTTTCTCGCCAAGAACGGGTTGATGAACAATGTCCTGGTCAGTCTCGGCATACTGACACCTCTCCAAACAACCGGATTTCTGGACTGGCGCGGCATCGTTATCGCTTTCGTCTGGAAGCAGACGCCTTTCGTGACGCTCCTCCTTGCTGGCGCGATGGCCTCGCTCGACCGCAGCACCATCGAGGCGGCGCGCAATCTCGGTGCATCGCGTTTGCGCATTCTCATAGAAATCGTGCTGCCGCAGGTTGCCGGCACACTGCTCGTCGGCCTGATCCTGTCATTCGTGACGATGATGTCGGTGCTTTCGGTGCCCTTGATGATAAACGCCCAGTCGCCGACCATGCTGACGGCGGATATCGCTTTCCGCATCAATGCCCATGGCGACTACGGCGTCGCCAATGCGCTCGGGATGATATCACTGTTGCTGACGGCGGGTGTTGCCCTCATTTATCTGCGTCATTCGGTGAAGGAGCGGTCATGACGGCTCGCTTCGATCTCTGGTGGCTGCCGCGCGCCGTTGTTCTCGGCCTCATCGCCTTCATCATCTTCGGCCCCCTTACCAATCTCGTCCTCTGGACAGTCGCCGAAAAATGGTATTTCCCGCATATGCTCCCGCTCGAATATGGGTTCAGCTTCTGGCAACGGGTATTCTCGTCGCGCGGCAACGCCATGTCCTCGCTCGCGACCAGCATCCTTATCGCATCGCTCACCGTCCTCGTATCGCTGGTCCTTGCCATCCCGGCGGGCTATGCGCTGTCGCGCCTGAAACTGCCCTTCCGCGGGCTGATCCTATTGGCATTCCTGATACCGCAGGCGTTTCCCAACCTGCCTGTCTATGTGAACATTGCCCGCTTCTTCTATGAAATCGGCCTCAACGGTACGATCACCGGCGTCGTGCTCGTTCATGTGACACATGGGCTGGTCTATGCTGTATGGATTGCAACTGCGGCCTTCGCAGCAGTCGATGTCGATCTTGAAGAGGCAGCTCGCTCGATCGGCGCCGGCCCTTTGCGCGCGTTTCGCGATGTCACATTGCCGCTCGCGGCCCCCGGCCTCCTCGCCAGCGCCATCTTCGTTTTTCTGGAATCGCTGGACGAATTCACCGGCAGCTACTTTGTCGGCGCGCCGGATGTGAACACCTTGCCGTTGCTGCTCTATACGGCGGGCGCCGGCGGCAATTACCAGATTGCATCCATCACCGCTCTTCTGTTGCTCGTGCCGTCGATAGGCTTCATGCTGGTCGTGGAGCGATTCTTGCGGGCGGACGTACTATCCAAGGTCGGACATTAGAAATGAAATCCAAGGACAAGAAAACGTCGAAGGATGACAAGCAGTTCGTCAGTGCGCTGCAAGTGGCCAAGTATGCCGGCGTCTCGCGCTCGGCGGTGTCGCGCGCCTTTACGCCTGGGGCCAGTGTTTCCGCCAAGAAACGCGAAAAAATCATGGAGGCCGCCGAAGCGCTCGGCTACCAGGTCAATGACCTCGCCCGCGGTCTGCTGGCGCGCAAGAGCCGGCTTGTCGGCCTTGTCGTCACCAACCCCGAGCTTGGCTATCGCTCCCACCTTGTCGCGGCCCTTACCAAGGCATTGATTCAGCGCGGCAGCGTTCCCATCGTTATCAATACCGGCAATACCGAAGAAGAACTTGTTGCCGCCCAGAAGACGCTGTTCGGCTATCGTGCCGAGGCGACGATCATTCTGTCCGGTTCCCCGCCCTCATCCTTCGTTGATCTTGCCCGCCGCAATGGTCAACCCCTCATTGTGCTCGGACGTTCAGAAACGGGGGCCGACGATGTCAACATCGACAATGAGGGCGCGGGACGCGAAGCTGCCCGGTTTTTCGTCGCCGGTGGTGCAAAACTGCTGGGCTTCGCAGGTGCGATGTCGCGCACGCCGACCACCATCGAACGCGAGCACGGATTTCGACACGAAGGAGAATTGCGCGGTGCCGAGGTAATGATCGGCAATGGCAGCAACTCCAACTATTCCGGCGGCCAAGAGGCTGCCCAGCAGTTGTTCTCCGGCGCGAAGCGGCCGGATGCTGTTTTCTGCGTCAACGATCTCGTTGCTTTCGGGCTTATTGACTACATCACCCACCATACGAACCTCACAATTCCCGGCGATGTGTCGGTGATCGGCTTCGACGACATTCCCGAAGCGCAATGGGACGCCTTCAATCTCACCACCTTCCGGCAGGATGCCACCGTGATGGCTGCCCATGCGGTAGCGCTTCTCGATCAACGGGAGTCGGAACCCGACCGTCCGCCGGCACACGACCGGCTCACAACCGAACTTGTCCTACGCGGCAGCACCCGTAACGCAACCGCCAAATCCAGGTCCGAACGCGAGCGAATCCGATGAAGATATTGCAGGTAACCGACCTCCACCTGGTAACGCCGGGGGAAACCCTGTGCGGCCTCGACCCGTTGGCCCGGCTCGAAGCATGTGTCGCGGATATCAACCGCAACCATTCCGATGCCGAACTGGTGATATTCACCGGCGACCTCAGCGAGACCGGGGAAGAGATCACCTACAGGGCTTTGGCGGGTGCTTTGAGCGAACTCGTCCCGGCCCACCGGTTGATGCTCGGCAACCATGATAACCGCGACAACTTCCTGCGTGTCTTCGACAAGGCCGCAACGCATGGGGGATTCGTACAAGGTGTCGAAGATACGCGCGAGGGGCGCCTCATCCTGCTCGATACGCTGCTTCCCGGCCGGCCGGAAGGCCGACTTGACGAGGCGCGGCTTGCCTGGCTTCGCGACCGTCTGGACGAAGCGTCAGATCGCCCTGTCTTCCTGTTCTCGCATCATCCGCCGTTTCCGATACACATGCCCTTGCTCGACCGCATGGGCATCATCGAAGCTGAGGCGCTCTATCCGCTGCTGCGCGAGCATGGCAATGTCCGGCACATCTTTGCCGGACACGCGCATCGACCGATCGTGGGAAGCTGGCTCGGCATTCCGGTCAGCGTCCTGCGTGGCACCAACCATCAGTCGGCGCTCGATTTTTCGCCAGACCGCATCGCCAACACGCACGAGCCGCCTGCCTACGCGGTGATCTTCATCGACGCAAACGGCGTGATCGTGCATTTCCACGATTTTCTCGACAGGACCGCCGCCTATTACTGATCAGGCGGCTTGCCGCACCAGCGCCTGCGCCATGCAATGGATGCCACCGCCGGTCTTGGAGATTTCACTCATGTCGACCGAGGCGACTTCGAATCCTGTCGCCTTGAGCTTGTCGATGAGCGTCTTGCTCGACGAGGGCGCTATAACCCGGTCGTTGCCGAGCGACATGAAGTTGCAGCCGAGGTTCATTGTATCCTGGAACGGAACGTCGATGATTTCGTGCCCCTTTGCCTTCAGCCAGTCGACGATGCCGGGCTCCGTGCAGGCAAGGCAGACGGCCGTCAATTTCGGCGCGATCGGCACGACCATAAGGTCGATGTGGACGTAATATTCGTCGATGAAAGCAAGGCGGGTTTCCCAGCCTTCCTTGCGGAACCATTCCTCGACCTGTCGGGCGCCCTCTTCCTGGGTTCGTGCGCCGCCGCAGCCGATGAGCACGCAGCCCTCCTCGATGACGTTGAAATCGCCGCCCTCGAACGTTCCTGCCGTCACCATATCGTAGATTGGGATGCCGAGCCGTTCATAGGTGCGGATCGCCGCATAGTTTTCGCCGCGGCGCCACCAGTTGGCCATGGCAGTGATGATCGCGCCGTAAGGAGTCATCACGCTGGAATCGCGCGAATAGACCTGCATTGGCAGTTCGGGTTCCGGCTCGTGCCAATGGATCTTGACGCCAAAATGTTCATATGCGGAAACCAGTTCCTTGTGCTGCGCTTGCGCCGCCTGGATATTGCACGGCGCTTCACGCAAATGCTTGCGCGACAGGGAGCTTGTCGCCATGTGCCGCAGGAACGCCGGCGAGCCGAGGAGAACGTCGGTCAGCGGATCGGTCTCGTTGCGAAATCCCCAGCCTGAAAGCGGCCTGGTCCCGCCATTGGAATTGCGGCGTTTCAATGTGAAACTTTCGCTTGCAAGGTCCTGTTCGTGCCGTGTCATGACAATTCTCCTCGTTAGGCGGCGGTTGGTATCCACCATTCGCGCCCGCGCGCCGTTGTTACATATTCCGGCCAACGGAAACGAATCGGCGGTTCATAATCGCAAAGCGGGGCAACCCACTTCGATCCGCCGATGCCTCCGCCCGTTCGCTCGATGAATTCGTCCTTCGCCTGCGTTCTGGCACTCTCGTCCTCGAGAAGCCGCAAGGCCGTCAGTGCCACAGTTTTTGCCGCGCAATTGACCATCGGATCGATCGTTTCCGGGATGCCTCCGAGCGCATTCATCACCCAGCCCGGATAGGCAAAGCCTTTCGGTGCTTTCAATGCGGGGCGCGCCACGTAGAAGCGGACCGTCGGCGCGTGCCACGTCATGTCAGTGTAATCATCCGACGTCGAATTGAGCTGCGAGGGCGGCAAGTCGCGCCGCAAGATCGCCTCGGCCTCCTGCGGTGCGATCAGCCGCTCGCACTCGTCGATGAACGGCTCGGCGATCGGACCGATGCCGACATTGGCCTGTATCTCGCGTGCGATCGCTTTTGCGGCATCGCCCCAGCGGGGGGCGCCGACCGTCTGGAGTGCCTCCCACGTGATATTCGCCATCGTATGATTGGCAAGCCCCGGCCGCGACTTGCAAACCCAGTGACGCTCGACACGGCAGCCGGACATGGCCGCCGCATGCTCGGCATTGCGGTCGAGCACAGCGGTGATCTTCTCGGCCATCGCGATCGTCGGAACCCGCATCATGTACTGGATTTCGGCAAGGGCGGCGGGGAGGTTGTCGGCTGTGGCCTGCCCGGCGGTCAGGATCGCTTCGCTGATCGACCAACCGCCCTGATGCGGCAGCATGGAATCGCGGAGCGCTTTGGAGGAGAAGTACATCAGCATCAGCGCATCATTGGCGCCGGGAGCACGCGCCGCCGAGTGCGACTGGGGGATAGGCGCGCCATCGCTGAGCCCCCAACGTTCCGGCTGATCGCATACAAAGCGGTAGATCATCGAATAGGCGGCACCGCAATGCGTATCCCAGCGCACCGTATTGCACATCGGCAGCATGTAGAACGGATGGAACGAGATCATGCCGTCGAGGCCGTCATAGTAGCCCTTGGCCGCATGGATGGGCTTCGATCCCCGCACCTTTTCGGCGGGCTCGCCGGTAAATCGCAGCGTCCCGGCAATGCCGTGGCGCTCCATTGCAGCCTTGGTTGCAAGAAGTCCGCCAAGTCCGGAAATTCCAAGGCCCGAATGCGGATCGGTATGCCCGCCTGCGTGCTCGCCAAGACCAGGACGCGGACGCTTTTGCGTGGTGGCGTCCTGGCAATTGCCGGGTACGGCGTCATACTCGGCATACATCCCGATCGTGGGCGACCTGGAGTTAGTCCCGGCCTTGTTGGTCCAGTGGGCGCAGAAAGCGGTGGGCATGCCGCCAGACCCCGCCTCCACATCGAATCCTTCCTGACGCAGCCGGTTCACGTACCAGTCGGCTGACTGATACTCGCGCCATGCCGTTTCGCCGAAATCGAAGATGGTACGGGTCCAGGTGGAAAGGTCGGAGGCGCGCCCGTCAACAAAATCTCGTGCCGTCGTCGCTGATGCCGTAACCATGAACATTCTCCCGCTGGCGGGAGATAATCATCTGGAAGCCGGGACAAAAAGTGATATGTTTTTTCAAAACGTGCAAATTCCATTCACCTCTTTGTCCTCAAGGCCTATTCATGCGCATCCCATCGACCCAGGCGCTGCGTGCATTGGAAAGCTTCGCCCGGCACGGCAGCGTCTGGCGGGCCGCGGAGGAATTGCACCTGACTCGCAGCGCGGTCAGTCATCAATTGCGTCTGCTCGAACGCGATCTCGGCTTTCAACTGCTGCAGCGTGACGGCAAGGGCGTGATGCTGACGCCTCGCGGGCGCAAATATGCCAATGACGTGCGCAAAGCGCTGATCGTGATCGACGATGCTGGCGGCCGGCAAAGCTCGGCGAGCACCGGCGGTTCGCTGTGCGTCAGCTGCACGGCCGGCTTTGCGTCCTTGTGGCTTTGCACCCATATCGCTGAATTTCAGGAAAAATATCCGGACATTGCGCTACGCATTCTCACACCCCGCAAACTCGATGACGTTACCGATGCAAGCGTCGATTTGTTCATCGCTTTCGGCGACGGCAATTGGCCGAACCGCTCGGTGGAACTGCTCTGCGAGGTCGAATTCACGCCGCTCTGCAGTCCGGTTCTTCTCAATAATCTTGGGGGCCTTGCTGAACCCAAGGACATATTGCGCGCGCCCCTCCTCCACCTCGACGATTTCGAGGATTGGACGCGCTGGCTCGCGCTCGCGAATGTCGACAACCCGGACTCCGAGCGCGGAATCGTGTTCTCGGATATGAACCTTGTCTTTTCTGCCGCGATCACCGCGCAGGGAATCGCCATGGGCGACGAACTGACCTGCCGGAAGGCAATGCGGGCAGGCCAATTGATCCGGCCCTTCGACCTCAGCATCAAGTCGCCGAAATCCTATTTCCTCGTCACCGACTATGCCAAAATCGAGCATCCGGCCCAGACAGCGTTTACGGAATGGTTGAAATCGCGTCTGTCGCAAACCCGCAATACCTGACCGGAGACATGAACGCGAAATTGAATGGCGTGAATTTTGTTCACGTGTGAGGGCAATATAATTCAATTGTCGTCGCGCCGGATTGTGCCTAGGCTTGCCTTAAAAATATGGGGAAAGAAAGTCGATCAATGCCGCAAAGCATGCAACTGGGCGACTCGAAGGCCGCCGAGATCAAAGCCGTATCGATCGGCAAGACGTTTGGCGCGTTCCATGCGCTGAAAAATCTTTCGCTTGATATTGGCCGCGGCGAATTCCTCACCCTTCTTGGTCCCTCCGGTTCCGGCAAAACGACTTTCCTGACGATCCTTGCGGGTTTCACCGCGCCCACAACCGGCCGCCTGATGATGGATGGCAAGGACATTACCGACGTGCCTGCCGAGGATCGGTCGTACGGCATGGTTTTTCAGGGCTATGCTCTGTTTCCGCATCTGACCGTCGAACAAAATATCGCTTTCCCGCTGAAGGTAAGGGGACGCTCCTCCGCCGAGATCAAGCGGCGTGTTGGCGAGATGGTCGAGCGCGTCGGCCTCGTTGGTCACGAGCGCAAGCTCCCTGCGAAACTCTCGGGCGGACAGCAGCAACGTGTAGCCCTCGCCCGGGCACTCGTGTTCGAGCCAGCGGTCCTCCTGCTCGACGAACCTTTCTCGGCTCTCGACAAGAACTTGCGCGAAATGATGCAGGAAGAGGTCAAGCGGCTGCACCAGGAGACAGGAACAACTTTCGTGTTCGTCACGCACGACCAGTCGGAGGCGCTTGCCCTTTCCTCCCGGGTCGCGATCTTCAACCATGGTGAACTGCTGCAGGTGGGGCGGCCTCAGGATGTCTATGAACGGCCGGACAACCGCTTCGTCGCGGAGTTCCTTGGCGAGGTCAATCTACTGCCGCTCGATGCCGTCAAGCTCGACGGTGACCGCGCTGCGGGCCAGTTCGAAGATCGCACGATCATTCTCAACACGACGACCAGGCTCGATGGGACCAGCGCCGTCGCGGCAGTGCGGCCCGAGCACATGGTGATTACGACGCAGCCAGCAACGGTCGACAGCAACGCGATTACCTGCCGAGTCGAGGGCGCAACCTATTTCGGCGCTTCGACCAAATATCATTTGCGGACAAGCAAGGGTACGAGCCTTGCGGTATCGATGCCGACCGCTGCGATAGCGCCGATCGCGCCGCAAACGGATGTTTGGGTTTCGTGGCCGACGAACCAGGGTTTCTTGCTGCCAAGCGGAAATTAGCGCGGCGACGGGAATGCGAAAATAACAATCCAGAGGGAAAAAAGATGAACACTGAGTTTGAAAAAGACTGCCTCGAAATCCTCGCGGCGAAGGTCGAACGCGGCGAGATCAGCCGCAGGCGTTTTACCCAGATGGCCGCAATGTTCCTTGCTGGAGCGCCGGCCCTGCTCCGCTCCACCGGCTCCTATGCGCAGGCCAAGGAATTGGTGCTCGTCAACTGGGGCGGCGACGCGATGACGGCCTATGACAAGGCCTACGGCCAGCCATTCACCAAGGAAAGCGGCGTCGCGGTCAAGATGGACGGGTCGGGACCGACCGAAGGCGCCATCACGGCGCAGTTCAAGAGCGGCAAGCCGAGCTGGGATCTTCTCGACATCGATCCATTCTCGGGAATTTCGCTTGGCAAGCAGGGCATGCTGGAAGCCATCGACTACAATATCGTCGACAAGAACAAGATGCGGCCGGGCTTCGGCTGGGACCACGCCGCTTCCACCTACTTCTTCTCTTATATCATTGCCTACGATTCCTCGAAATTCGGCGACCAGGCACCAACTGGCATGGCTGATTTCTTCGATGTGAAGAAGTTCCCGGGCAAGCGTTCACTCTACAAGTGGGGCTCTGCCATGTGGGAAGCCGCACTCATGGCAGATGGCGTCGCCCCGGAAAAACTTTACCCGCTCGACCTGAAGCGCGCGCACGACAAGATTGCCGCATTCAAAGAAAACGTCGTCGCCTATTGGGGCGGCGGTGCCGAGAGCCAGTCCGTGCTGATGAATGGCGAAGCATCCATGGCGCTGATCTGGTCGACGCGCGCGCAGCTTCTCGAGCAGGACTCCGGCGGCAACATCAAGTTCATCTGGGATCAGGGCCTGATCTCTCCCGGTGCTCTCGGCGTCATGAAGAACAATCCCGGCGGCAAGGATAATGCAATGAAGTTCATTGCCAGCGCCCAGGCACCGGAGCGGCAGCTGGTCATGTTCGAAATGCTCGGCCAGGGCCCGGCAAATCCCGCGACGGATGCGCTGATCCCGGTCGACAAAAAGCGCGTCAACTGCGTCGATCCCGCCAATATGGCAAAGCAGGTGCCGCTCGACATGGAATGGTATGCCGAAAATTACGGCAAGGCATTCGACGAATACACCAAAGTCATTTCCGCATGACATCGATGGTGCGGGGGTTCAACGCCCCCGCGCCGGGTTTTCGTTTTTATGCCATGAAGGACGTTGAATGATCGGGAAGTCCGCCACCTCCAGAAAGATCCTGTTGCTGGCCCCGCTGCTGCTGTTTCTCGGTCTTGCCTATGCCGTGCCGTTTTTCGGCGTCGTACGCTGGAGCTTTACCCTCCCCGAGCCCGGTATCGGACAGTATCGCGCAGTCTTTACCGATCCCCTCGTCCAGTCGGTGTTCATCCGCACCTTGAGGATCTGCCTCGTCGTCACGGCAGCTTCGCTCATTGCGGCCTATGCGATCGCCTATGTCTGGGTGCGCGGAAGTTCGCTCCAGCGGATGCTCGCCGAATTCTGCATTCTCGTTCCCTTCTGGATCTCGGTGTTGACGCGCGCATTCGGTTGGCTGGCGATGCTTTCCAATCGCGGGTTGATCAATACATGGCTGCAGTCCGCGGGCATCATCAGTGAACCGTTGGCGCTCGCCCGCAACGAGCTAGGCGTCATCATCGGCATGACGCATTTCCTGATACCCTTTGCCGTCTTTCCGATTGCATCGGCCATGCGCAGCATCGACGAGCGCGTGTTGCTTGCGGCGCGCGGCATGGGCGCGTCGCGCACGCGCATCTTCTGGACCGTCTTCGTACCGCTCACCTATGGTGGGCTGATCGGGGCGGCGCTCATCGTTTTCGTGTTCGCGCTCGGTTTCTTCGTTACGCCCGCCATCCTTGGCGGCGGACGCAGCGTGATGGTCGCCGAACTCGTTTACCTGCGCATATTCCAGAGCCCGGACTGGGGGCTTGGCGCGGCGATCAGCGTCGTCCTCGTCGTGTTCATCGGGGTCCTTCTTGCCCTCATGCGGCGTTTCATCAAACCCGCACACCTGGTGGGATAGCCATGCAATCATCAAGACCAGGACCCGTCATCCTCATTCTCGCAACAGCCATTGCGCTGTTCCTGCTCATGCCGCTGATCGCGGTGGTGCCGGTTTCATTCACGCCGGCTCGCTTCCTTTCGATGCCCTCCGGCACGCTGTCCCTGCGCCACTATCAGGCGCTGATCGACAACCCGCAGTGGGGGCAAAGCATATTGCTGAGCCTGCGCATCGGCATTCTGTCGAGCGCCATCGCCACCAGCCTGGCCACGCTGTTTGGTCTCGGCATCTGGATGTTCCAGCCGAGATTTTCGGCTCTTATGATCGGCTTCGTTCTGCTTCCGCTGGTGGTCCCCCCGGTCGTCTCGGCCATGACGCTCTACTTCCTGATGACCGCCCTTTCCTCCGTCAACAACTGGATCGGCTACGATACCTGGCTTGGGGTAGCGCTTGCACATGCCGTGATGATCACGCCTTTCGCCGTCGTTCTCATCCTCGTTGCGCTTTATCAGGTTGATAGGCGCATCGATCTTGCCGCACGGGGTCTGGGGGCAAATCTTGCCACACGAGCTCTAAAAATCATCATCCCGAACATAAAGTTCGGCATTGCCACGGCAGCGCTCCTATCGTTCGTCCTCTCCTGGGAAGAGATCGGCGTCACCCTGTTCATCACCAGCGTCAATGCGATAACCCTGCCCCGCTTGATGTGGATGGGACTGCGCGACAATATCGATCCTGCTATTGCTGCGATCTCCGTCGTCCTTATCATCGTGACGGCCGTTATCCTCGGCATCCGCATTTTCATTGAACGGCGGGGAGCAGCGCAACAGCAATGACCAGAGACGACATCGCCAGGCACCTCCGTTCGATCGTCGGACCGAATGGTGTGAAGGAGGCCGACGCACTGCGCCTTGTCCATCCTGGGTCCGATGCGCGCAATCTCGATGCCGGGCTGATGGTTACACCGGCGACTACGCAACAAGTCGCCGACATTCTCCGTTTCTGCAATGACCACCGCATAGCCGTCGTGCCCCACGGCGGACGCACCGGACTCGCCGGCGGTGCAGTGTCGAGTGAGGGCGAGGTCATTCTCTCGCTTGCCGGGTTGAACCGCATTGAATCTCTTTCCGCTTCCGCAGCGACAGCCATCGTTGAAGCCGGCGTGACACTGCATGCACTGCAGGAGGCCGCCGCAAGGGAAGGCCTGTCCACGGGTATTGATATCGCCTCGCGCGGCAGCGCCACGATTGGCGGCATGATTGCAACCAATGCCGGCGGCATGGAGGCCTTCCGCCATGGTGTAATGCGCCAGCGTATTCTGGGACTTGAAGTCGTGCTGGCTGATGGCTCGATCATGCGTGACATGAGCGAGGTCAGCAAATGCAACGAGGGCTACGATCTGAAGCAGATATTCATCGGCGCCGAGGGGACGCTCGGCGTTGTTACGCGAGCGGTGGTGAAGTTGACGGCCGCCGACGCTTTTACAGCGACCGCACTAGTCGCCTGTCCGTCCGCCACCGATGCCGTTACCCTGTTCCAGGCGCTGCAGCGTGACCGCGGTATCCATTTGCTTCGCGCAGAATTCATGGCGCACGACTACTTCCATCTGGCGTCGCAGAGCCTCGGCCCCGCATCGCTTGCCGCCTTTACGCAAGCGCCGGCCTACCTCATTCTCGAAACGGACGATCCGGACCAGCCTACGGCCCGATCGAGGCTGGAGGAGGCACTCGGCCTTGCGATTGAACGCGGGCAGGTGGTCGATGCGATCATTGCTCAAAGCGAGAAAGAGCGGAACGCAATCTGGAATATTCGCGAAGACAGCAGCGTGATCGACCGTAACTGCCCCTATTGTCATTGGTTCGATATTTCCGTGCCGCTCGGTACGCTCGAAACATGGCTGCAACAGTTCAATGGCGGGATTGCCGCTCTCGGCAGCGAATTTCGCGGGTTCGCCTTTGGTCATCTTGGCGACGGCAATCTCCATATCGGCGTCGCCGGCGAAACCGCCTGGCCCGACAAGGAGCGCGCCAAGGCGATCATCTATGCCAATCTCCGCAAGATGGGGGGATCCTTCTCGGCCGAACATGGTATCGGCCTCGAAAAGCGACCTGAACTGATATCCGAAGGCGATCCGGTCAAGCTGAGCCTGATGCGCATGGTCAAGCAGGCGCTTGATCCGAACGGCATCATGAACCCCAGCAAGGTGATAGGCTGAGCGCCAATCACTCCTGACATTTCAGTTGAATCTCCTATTGGCCTCGACGGGTTTAGGTATAAAATAGCTCCATGGATGATATCCAGCCACTGTTCGGTGTGCTGCGCCAGTCGGTCCAACCGGACATCGTCGACAAGATCGAGCGGCTTGTACGTGAAGCTCCCGACCGGAAGCTTTGTCGCGTCAATGCGCTCGCCTTTGCCGCCAGTGAAAGACTGGATGAAGAGGAAACGATCAACGCCTTTCTGCATGCTGCCCACCTTGGCATCTTCGAGATGTCATGGAACGTTTTGTGTCCGGGCTGCGGCGGGGTGCTTGATGCGAATACCTCGCTGAAGACGGTCCAGAGCGAAGAATATACCTGCGCACTCTGTGCCGCAGGCTACGAGCCGACGCTGGACGAAATGGTTGAGGTGACATTCACAGTCAGCCCGCGCGTGCGCCATATCGAGGCACACGATCCACATCGGCTGCCCACGCTCGAATACTTTCGTCAGATCTATTGGGGCTCCGGTATTGAACTGCCCGAGGACGATTTCGAAGCCAAAGTGGACGGTTTCATGCTCGAAGAGCTTGAACTGCCACCGGGCGGAAAGGCAGTAATCTCCCTGCAATTGCCGGCGGACTTCGTCATCGTCTTCGAGCCGGTAACACACGCCGCCCAGTTTCTCGACGTCAAGGGTGAGCCGACGAAGGAGCGTCAGAGCCTCTCGCTCATCTTCGATCGCACGCATCGCCACCACGAAACGCTTACCCTTCGCCCTGGCCCGTTGCGCATTGCACTGGAAAATCACACCGACGTTCGCGTCCTGCCATCGGTTTGCATAGCCAACGAGGCGCTGCATAATTTGCTCGGCCGTCGGCGGCCATTCCTTACCGCAAAGCGGCTGCTCACCAACCAGACATTCCGCGATATTTACCGCACCGACACGATCGACGTGGATCAGAGACTAAAAATCACCAGCCTCACCTTCCTTTTCACCGATCTGCGCGGCTCGACCGAACTCTACGATAGGGTCGGCGACCTTGCAGCGTTTGACCTCGTGCGCATGCATTTCGGCATTCTCAACGATATTGTGAGCTCTGAGGCGGGCGCAGTCGTCAAAACCATCGGAGACGCGGTGATGGCGACCTTCCCGACCCCCGACCGGGCCGTTCTTGCGGCCATGCGGATGCGCGAAGCGATGCTGAAGCTGAACGGCGAGCGCGGCAGCGAGGATCTCCTGTTGAAGATCGGCATCCACGAAGGACCGTGCATCGCCGTGAACCTCAACGAGCGGCAGGACTATTTCGGCCAGACGGTGAACATCGCCTCGCGCGTCCAGCACCTTGCGACGTCGCGGGAGATATTCGCCACCGGCTCCGTCCTTGACGATCCGCGCGCCTCCGACCTGCTAGTCCGGCACGGCCTGAAGCCGATGTCGCAGAGCGTGACGCTGCGCGGGATCACCGATGAGATCAGCGTTTATACGATTCCGTGAGCGGCGATCCGCGCGGCGTCTGCACAACTTCGTGAAAAATGTGGTCCCGATAATGATCGTGATTGGACTTCAAAGCGTGACAGAGTCAGGCTGGCTGGTGGGCTAAGACCGGGATTTTGGGCGGACCAACTATCGTTGATATAGGAGGCCAGAATGAAACATCTCGCTCTTGAACAATTGCAGGTCCTTGAAAAAACTGATCCCGACTACCCGCGCCAGATTCTGTCGCGCAATGAGCGTATCGAGCGCTGGGCTGAACTCCTGGAGCGCAACCCCGCACGGCGGCTTACGACACTATATCAGACCGAGTTCCAATCGGCCGGGACCCGCGATGCGATGCGCGCTGATGGTTCTGCTCTGACGGTGGCGTTCGAGGATTCCTATCTGCGGGGATCAGGCCTCTCCGACGATAGCTATGGCGAAGCCAAGCGCTTCTTCGAACTCAACGACCATCAACTCCACAGAATGGTCTGCTATTGTCATTTCGGCGCCAATGTAAGCGCTGGGACGACCGCCCGATACGTGCGCAGGTTCCTGCCCTCGCAAGGCAAGGGCATGATGGGCTGGCTCCGGCAGTTGTTTGCAGTTTAGTTTATAGGACAAGCGCGCAAACGCCATGTTGCGTCCTCGGGCGAACGCGTTGGCGCGCCTCTATGCCGGCAGTAGGCGAAAGAAAAGCGCAGGATCAACATCCTGCGCTCCACTCCTAGAGTTCAAGTTCGCGGCGTAGCGCCTCCAGCCGTTCCATGGCTATCACACCGTCATGGATCGTCGGCGCCGGCGTTGATGCCCCGCCGAGCCCCGGCACGACGTCAGCAAGCAGAGAGTAGTAGCCTTTGGGGTCCTCATTGGCTGCTGCCGTGAAATTCGGCTTCCAGGTCAGGGTGTCGACATCGTCCGCAAGCGTGGCGTTGGGATCGTCCACCTTGAAGGGTGGATTACGGTTCCACCGTACTTCTATGACATCGTCCACTTCGAGCCGCTGGTGATCGCTCATCAGTTCGATGCGCTCGACCGGCGTTCCGCGCGACTGGATCGTACCCATGGCAATATTGCCGATCGCGCCGCAGTCGAATTCGAAGCCGACGTGGAAGAGGACCCGGCCCGGCGTCTTTTCGACTTTCCGGGCGGATAGCGTGCGCACGGGCGAGACAAAGAACGATACAAGGTCCATGTAGTGCACGCAGTGATGCAGGAAGAAGCCTGTATAGTCGACATTGCCGGTAAAATAGCCGGGCGCCGTCATGTAATAGCCGGTGAGGCCGAGCACCGGGCCAAACCGACCCGACTTGATGATGTTGTGGGCGATCTTGTTGCCGACGGAATAGCGCTTCATGAAGCCGACGAACAATGGTTTGCCCGATCGCTCCGACGCCGCGCGCAATTCCCGCGCGCCTTCAGCCGTACCCGAAGGCGGCTTTTCCATGAAGACGGAAAGTCCACGCTCAAGTGCGAGCTTGCCAAAACGCAAATGCTGATCTGGTCCTACCGCCATGCCGATAGCGTCGATACCCGGCGTGCGGATAAGCTCCTCGGCATCGCTGGTCAATCGCGAAACGCCAAACTGTCGTCCGGCATCGGCAAGCCGCTTGCCGTCGATATCGCACAGCGCAACGATTTCAACATCGTGGCGCACGAGTTGGGGTAGAAGCATCTGGGTTGCGTGAATGCCGCAACCGATCCAGCCGATTTTCAAGGTCATCGCCGATATTCCGTCAAGGTGAGATGGGATTTGATAAAGGCAGCGCTGGCCGCGAGCCGTTCGCTTTCATCCTCGTGCGGCGCGCGCCATTGCGCGAACGGTACGCCGAAACGGTCGTCATTGCGCCGGAACGGTTCGAGCGATACCGGACCCTTGTAGGCGATCTCGTGCAACGCGCGACCGACAGCGACCCAATCGGTCGAACCTGTCCCCGGAAAGCCGCGGTGGTTTTCATTCGCCTGGAAATGAACGAGACGGTCACCGCCAAGCCGGATCGCCTCGGCAATCGATGCCTCTTCCATATGCATGTGGAACGTATCGAGCATCAGCTTGATCGCCGGATGATCAACCGCATCGAGAAGCTCGTTTGCCTGTTGTGTCGTACACAAAACGTCGCTCTCAAAGCGGTTGAGCGGCTCGACGGCAAGAACGACGCCCGCCTTGGCTGCGTGGTCGCCGGCTTCTTTGAGGCCGACGACGCAGCGCTCCTTGCGCTTCAAACGCTCGTCCTCGGAGACGGGCGCAGGCGGCCTACCGGCGAAGACCAGGGGATTGCCGGTCAACGGTCCGCCGACGATCGTCGCACCGAGCGCGTTTGCGCAATCGGCCGTATAGCGCAGATAATCGATGCCGGCACGATGCGCGTCCTTGTCGTCCGACGAAAGGTTGCGCTGGAGATTAACCCGCGCGGCAAGGACGACGCCAAGCCCTGCATCTTCAAGCGCACGCCGTGCGGCGGCAAGATCGATCTCGCCTGGTTCCGGCACCAGAAGTTCGACGAAATCATAGCCGAGTTCGCGCATCTGCCTGAAGAGGTGGAAGTGCTCGGCGGTAAACGGCCGCGCATATTGCATGGAGATCAATCCGATGGGATTCATCGCTGTTCCTTTTTTGATTGGCATGTTCATCCCTTCACTGCGCCTTGGGTCAGGCCGCCGATAAGCCGGCGTTGGACGAGAAGGAAAAGTATGGTTGCGGGCAATGCGCCGACGACCCCGCCGGCGGCAAGTAGTCCCCACTCGATCTGGTATTCGCCGATGAGCGTCTGGATTGCTACCGTGACCGGGCGGACATTTCGGCCGCCGAGGGTCAAGGCATAAAGATATTCGTTCCAGGCGGTGATGAAGATATAGATGCCGGTCGAGATAATCCCGGGCATGGCGAGCGGCAGCACGACGCGGCGCAGGGCCTGAAGTCGTGAGCAGCCGTCCATCATCGCCGCCTCATCGAGGCTGCGCGGTATTGCGGCGATGTAGCTCGTAAGCATCCACACGGCAAAGGGGATCGCCACGGTGGAATTGGCCAGGATCAAGCCGATATGGGTATCGAGGATGCCGATCTTCCGGAACAGTACGAACAGCGGCAGGATCAGGAGGACGATCGGGAACATGTTGACGAGCAGGAACTGCAGCATGATGATCTTGCGCCCCGGGAACCGGAAGCGCGACAGGGCATAGGCTGCCGTAACCGATACGACGAGGCCAAGTATCACCGTTCCGCCTGCGATGATCAGGCTGTGCAGCATATTGCCTAGGAACGAGGTCTGTTCGAGCAGGCGTATATAATTGTCGAGACTCCAGCCGGCGGGCGACAGTGAAACGCCGGAAGCCGATAACTGCGCGGTCGGGGTCAGCGACGTCAGGATCATCCAGGCAAAGGGTCCGATGGCAAGGAGGATGATGAGGACGACCGGAATATCGGTTGTGAGGATCCGTTTGAGAGTGGATGGCTTGTTCATCGTTCCACCTCCCGCATCGTGCGGACGATATAGACGGCGACGATCGCGCCGAGCAGGATGGTGAAGGTCACCGCAATGGCAGTGCCATAGCCGAAATCGAGATTCTGACGCGCCTTGATGAAGGCATAGAGCGGCAGCGTATGCGTCGCATAGCCCGGCCCTCCCCCAGTCATCACGAATATGACATCCATGGAATTCGCGACCCAGATGATGCGCAGCAACCCGGCGGTCGCAAGGACGGGAGCGATACCCGGCAGCGTGATGTGGATGAACTGACGCCAGCTGCTCGCCCCATCGATGGAAGCGGCCTCATACTGGCTTTGCGGAATGCCCTGCAGACCGGCGAGGATCATGACCGCGAAGAACGGGAAGCCTTGCCAGGTGAGCGTGGCTATCACGGCGTAGAGCGCGAGCTGCGGATCGGCAAGCCAGGGTACCGTCGAGTGAATGATCGACAGGTAAAGGAGTATGTCATTGAGAACCCCAGTCGTCGGATCGTAAATCCATCGCCACATAAGGGCGATCACGACGCTTGGCAGTGCCCAGGGGATGATGACCAGGGCGCGCGCGAGCCCGCGCCATGGAAAATCACGGTTGAGCAAGAGTGCCGCGATGAGGCCAAGGCCCATTTGCAGCGGCACAGTCAGGCCGATCCATATCGCTGTGTGACCAAGAGACGTCCAGAACACGGGATCACGCAGCAGCTTCACGTAGTTGCCGAATCCGACGAAGCGGGTGGCATTCGGCTTCCACAAGACGAGGTCATAGAAGCTGGTGACGAGCGCCTGCACCATTGGAAAGAACACGATGACGAGTGTCACCAGCACGGCTGGCGCCAGCAGGGCATAGGGCATAAGCCTGCTGCGCAGCGGACGGAGCTGTGCGGCCTCTGCTGGTGCAGATGATACAAGCGTTGACATGACTTACTTTCCGGCGTTCGTCGATCGGCCTCTTGCGAACCTTTCCGCGCTATTGCGCGAAAAGGGTCTCAAGCTGCTCCATCATCTGCTGCGAGGTGATCTGCCCCGTCAGCGCCTGCTGCATCGAGGTTTGCCAGGCGGTATTTACAAATTCGGCAGTGGCAGTGCTTTGCGGCAGGACATGCGCGAAGGGGAGAGACTGCACGGTGGCATCGACGAAGCGGCGTTCATGCAGCGTCCAATGTTCCGCACCGCTCTTCGTTACGGTCATCTGGCCGGTCGCCTTGTTGAAGGCCACGTTGTTCTCGCCTTCCGCAAGGAACGAGATCCACTTCCACGCGGCATCCTTGACTTGCGATCCGGAGAAGATGGCCAGCGATTCGTCGCCATAGGACGTCCACTGATTGCCGCCGCACTTCGGCACGGGGACAGCCGAGACCTTGTCACCCAGCGCCTTGACGAGATCGTTGGACGAGCCGATGTGGTGAATGGTCATTGCAGTCTTGCCGGCCTTGAAAGCCGCGACTATTTCCTGGAACCCGTCATTCGGCGCGGACGGCGGAATGACCTTGTCCTTCTGGAAGAGATCGATGAGCCACTGGTTGGCCGCCACAGCTTCCGGTTTGGTCAAGCCGCCCGGTTTCAGTTCAGCACCCTGCGAGAACACGAACGTTCCCCACTGGTCCCAGCCGCCCTTGCCGCCGCGCAGGCCAAATCCATAGGTGTCGGGGGACTTTGTGAGCTTCTGTGCAGCCGTGCGGAATTCCTCGCATGTGGTCGGCGGGTTCAGGCCGGCTTCCTTGAAGAGGTCGGCGCGGTAGTAGAGGTAAAGCACCACATACTGGATGGGCAAGTAGTACTGCTGTCCATCGGGGCCCTTGTTGAGTTCAAGCAGATTGTCGAGAAGGTCGGCCTTTCCCGGCCAGGCGTTGATGCGTTCGCCAAGCGGTTCGAGCGCACCCATTTCAGCAAGCCGCGGCTGGGCGAAGAGCTTGACCATGCCGGCATCGGGAGCATTACCCCCGACGAGCGATGTATAGAGATTGTCGTAATAGCTGTTCCACGGAACGTTTTCGGCCTCGATCTTGATATCGGGGTTTTTGGCCTCAAACTTCTGCACGAGATCCGACATCGGATTTTCCGGATTGTCGAAGTGATACCAGAAGCGCACGGTCTCGGCGGCGTTTGCGCTCCCCATGGCGAGACCTGCGACGAATGCGCAGCTGACGCTGAGTTTCTTGAAAATGCTCATTGTGTCCTCCACTGTTGTTCTTCGAAATTAACGACTGTTCCGGATCATCCGATGGGCGGCCTCACCGGCAGCCGCGAGCGCCTCCCGTGCCGCGGCCAATTCATTGGTGTTCTGCAAAAATCCATGCGTGACGCCCGGCACGATCGAAACGGGGCTATCCCGGCCAGCTGACTTCAGCCTGTCGGCGAGAAGCAGGGTGTCGGAGAGCAGCGGATCGATGCCGGCAGCCAAAAGATAAAGCGGCGGCAGGGCCTTCAGCGTGCGGTCGCTGGCGTGAAGCGGCGATGCCATCGGACCGCGGCGCAAATCCTCATCACGGCAGTACCAGTTCCAATAGCGCTGCATCTTGCCGCGCGTCAGTCCCGGGCCATCCGCGAATTGCTGATAGGAAGGCGTGGTGAAATCCGCGGCGTAGGTTCCGTAGAAGAGCAGCGCGCCCGCCGGGACCGCACGACCTGCTTCAAGTTCGTGAATCATGGCGGCAAGCGCGAGATTGGCGCCAGCAGAATCTCCCGAAACGAGCAGCGGCCCTTCTTCGACGCCGACTGCTGCCGTTGCCGGAAATGCGGCGCGCAGGCAAGCGACAACATCATGCAATCCATTCGGATAGGGATGCTCAGGGGCAAGGCGATAGTCGGGTACGAGCACAGGCAACCCTGTTTCAATAGCAAGGACCCGCGCGCATCGCTCATGGGTTTGCGGACTGCAGAACGCGAAACCCCCGCCATGGACGAAGAGCACTGCGCCGGGGCCCGCACCTTCCGGTATAAAGACCTTCATCCTGCAATCTGCCGGGCCAAGGTCGGAATTGGCTTCGACCATGACTTCCGCTGCTTTGGCGACCGGCGGAAGGTTCACGTTATTACGTTCGTTGATGCGCTCGGATTGCGCCCGCCCCTCCGCAGGTGCAAGCAAGCTCGGATCAGGGAGTGGCCCAAGTTCCGCCTCGACGCGTGACATGATCATGCGCATCTCCGCCGAAAGTTCACTCGGAAATTCGTTTGAGGTGCTCATTGCTCGGCATCCGGGAACAGTGTGGGACCGAAATCGACGATGGTCGCGATGTGATGGTGCAGTGTCTGCGTTGCCGCCGCCATGTCCCCCTCGCCGATCGCTTCGATGATCACGCGGTGACGCAGGGCAGTCGCCATGAGGTCGCGCGTTCCTATGCTTCGCGAAATCTTGAAGCGGTGATTGTGGACGAGGCAGCGGTGCAGGATCGGATCGAGCGCAGGCAGGTCGGCGTCGCGGAAAATGCGGCGATGGAAGTCGCGGTCTATTGCAGCGAGCTGCAATTCGTCGTCGGCCTTCGCCGCGTCAAGCATATCTTCGGCCATGTCCTGCAGGTCGGGTATGAGGCTGCGGCTCTTGTGCCGCATCACCCGGGCCATGCCGCTGCACTCGATCTGCTGGCGGACGCGAAACATCTCCACCGCTTCATCCACGGTGCAGGCGGAGACCTGCGTGCCACGATGACCCTGACGCCGTACAAGTCCCTCTTCCTGCAGTTGCAGGAGCGCTTCCCGTACGGTTCCCTGGCTGCACTGGAACCGCGCCGCCAGATCGAGTTCCGTCAAGGGTTCGCCTGCCCTGAGCTCGCCAAGCATGATGTCCCGTTTCAGCGAGGCAAACGCAACCGATGCCTTTGCGGCTAAAGGGCTCTGCGGCGTGCGAGCCAGACGGCGGGACAGGGAGTTGGACACTGCAAGCCCTTTCTTGTTGTTGCAGACGACGCGAAATATCATTATTGATATTGATATCGATAATGAACGTCAATAGAGATAATGGGACGGAGGAATTTTCACATGACAGCGATCAGCCTCGATAAGATCAAGAAGGTCTATGGCACCGTTCCAGTAATTCATGGCGTCGACATAACGATCGCGAGCGGCGAGTTTCTCGTGCTCGTCGGCCCCTCAGGCTGCGGCAAGTCCACGCTGTTGCGGATGATCGCCGGTCTCGAAGAGATCAGCGGCGGCGAACTGCGTATAGGTGACAAGGTGGTCAATGCGCTGCCGCCTTCAGACCGGGATATCGCCATGGTGTTCCAGGATTATGCGCTCTATCCGCACATGAGCGTCGAGGAAAACATGGCATTCGGCCTGAAGATGCGCAGCGAAGGAGCAAGCGAGATCAATACGCGCGTGTCGAGCGCCGCGGATATTCTCAAGCTTCAGGACTACCTCGCCCGGCGCCCGGCGCAGCTTTCCGGCGGCCAAAGGCAGCGCGTTGCCATGGGACGGGCGATCGTGCGGCGCCCGAAGGCATTCCTGTTTGACGAGCCGCTGTCCAATCTCGATGCGGCGCTGCGCGTCGAGATGCGCCTTGAGATCGCCAAGTTGCATCGGCAGATGCAGGCGACGACGGTATACGTCACCCACGACCAGGTCGAGGCAATGACCCTGGCCGATCGCATCGTCGTCATGAATGCCGGTCATGTCGAACAGATCGGCAAGCCGCTCGATCTCTACCGGAAACCCGCCAGCCTTTTCGTCGCCCGCTTCATCGGCAGCCCGACAATGAATACGCTAGCCGTCGATGTTTCAGAATCCGCCGGCGAAGACCTGGTTGTTCAGTTGCCTGCCGGGCGGGCAGCAATTGCGGTTCAAGATCGATCCACCAGGAACGCCAAAGCTGTTACCTTCGGTGTCCGACCCGAAGACCTGACGGTGTGCGAGCCGGACAATGCATGGTTTTCCGGCGAGTTGGTCGTCGTTGAACGCCTTGGCAGCCAGACGTTCGGCTATCTGGACGCCGGAACTGGAAAACTCATTACTGTGGAGTTTCCGCGCGTAGCCGAGGTCAATGTCGGCGACCGGATTTCGGTGAAGGGCGAGAGCGCCAAAGCTCACCTCTTTGACAGTCAAAACGGACAACGCCTGAATTGAGCGCGTTATCTGCTGGCATTCACCTGTTGATATGGACGGCCAGCACATGACCGCACCAGGCTGCGGCGAGCGACAATAAAACGACGGCACCAAGATAGAGCGCGCCGGTAACGATGCTCGCATCGAGCATGAGCAGGTAAGAATCGAGGCTCATCGCCGAAAACGTCGTGAAGCCCCCGCAAACCCCGCCCATGACGAAAAGGCGCCCCATCGCACCAACGGGCCACCGTCCCTCGGGACCGGTCGACGTGGCGAACAGCATTATGATGAACGAGCCTACGACATTGACGAAGGTGGTGGTCCAAAGCACGCTTTGACCCAGTCCATCGACGATGACGACGCCCGCCAGAAAGCGCAGCAGCGAGCCAATCGCGGCACCACAGCCGACTGCGAGATACATCCGACCGACGTTTGCTTTTTCCGTCATCCGAGCAAACTGCCTGACCATTCGACAAGACGAAAACCGAGAGCCACGGCGAAGAGGCACAGGAGAGACGAGCCGACGACATTGAATGCTGCACGACGCATCTCACCGCTGGCGGCAAGGTAGAGGCTTTGCAGGCAGAATGACGATACGGTCGTATAGCCGCCCAAGAGGCCGACAACCACAAAGTCGCGAAACAACAGGTCCGCAAGAAAACCGCTGGAGTTGCGTCCAAGCGCGGCGATAATCCCGATTACAAGCGCGCCGCTGACATTCACGACAAACGTTCCCCAGGGGAAATATTCATCGAATCTTCTGCCGACGAGCGTCGACAGATAGAGGCGCGAAATACCGCCGACAAACCCGCCGATGAGGACTAGGAGACAGGCTACAGGACTCATCTGGGCGGGTTCCGCGGTCGAAAGCAATAGTGACGTGATATTGGTTCCCTGCCGTTTCTGCAATGGCGCCAAATTCGAAGCACCCGTCCTTATAAAACGCAGCGGGCACGACGAGCGGTTAGCCCACCAAACGCATTCCAGATAAGAGATAGCTGGAACAAAGCTCTGCAACAGTGTCTTATAGGTGCGATTTGCCACCTTACTGGCGGCGTAGTCCCGATGCTGAACAGTTTGCATAGCGGCAATCCGTCAGTGGAGCGAAGGCACTTTCGGAGTCATTTAATGTCGACACATGCCAGGTCTATCGCAGCTGCTACGGCGAGTACCTGGTTCGGCTTTGCCGCTTTGTGCATCGGCATGTTCATGGCGATCCTCGACGTGCAGATCGTCTCGACCTCCCTGCCAAATATCCAGAACGCGCTCGACATCGATCCCGATCAGATGAGCTGGATACAGACCGCCTACCTCATCGCGGAGGTGGTCGCCATTCCATTGAACGGCTTTCTCACGCGAACGCTGACGATGCGCTGGCTTTTCGTATGCGGCATCATTCTTTTTACGCTGGCCTCCGTTGGATGCGCCTTGAGCGGTGATTTCTCGGAGTTGCTCGCCTGGCGGATCCTTCAGGGTCTTGCCGGCGGCGCGCTTATACCGCTCATATTTTCGGCGGTGTTCATCCTGTTTCCGGGAAACCTGCAGGGTATCGCCACAACAGCGGCAGGCGTCGTCGCAGTCATGGCTCCGACAGTCGGACCGATGGTGGGCGGCTGGATCACCGAGGCATATTCCTGGCATTGGCTGTTTCTCATCAACGTCATCCCGGGGATCGTCGCAGCTGGCCTCGCGGCTACTTTGCTGCCGCGCGAAACGACGAAGTTTCAGGAGATTCGGACGCTGGACGTCATGTCCCTGTTGATGATGGCGATTGGCCTCGCCGCCATGGAGATTGGTCTCAAGGAAGCCCCTAAGCGCGGTTGGACCGATGGCATCGTACTCGGGCTTGCCGTTGTAAGCGCCGCGACCCTTGCCGGCTTTGTCCGGCGCACCTGGCGCAACAAGGTGCCCTTGGTAAACCTGCGAAACTTCAAGGAACTGAATTTTACGATCGGCTGCGCATTGAGCTTCATTCTGGGCTTCGGACTGTTCGGCTCGGTTTATCTGATGCCCTTGTTCCTGGCCTATGTGCGTGGCCACAGCGCTTTTACCATTGGAACCATGATGCTGGCGACGGGGGTCGCGCAAATCCTCGTCGCGCCAATAGCGGTTTTTCTCGAGCAGCGCATGGATGCGCGAGTCTTGACCGCCATTGGGTATGCTGTCTTTGCCATCGGCCTTGGATGCAGCGCCTTTCAGACGCCGGCAACCGACGGGGACGGCATGTTCTGGCCGCAAATAATACGCGGCGTTGCGATCATGTTCTGCATTTTGCCGCCGACGCGTCTCGCACTCGGCAACCTGCCGCATCACCGCATTCCGGATGCGAGCGGCCTTTTCAATCTGATGCGCAATCTCGGCGGTGCCCTGAGCCTGGCCCTGATCGATACGGTGATCTACTCGCGTGCCGCCACACACGGACTGGAGTTGGCCAACGGCCTTCTCATCGGCGATGCGAAGACCGCGGCGTTCGTCGGCATTCCGCTCGACCAACTGCGCGGTGACGGCATGGCAGGGGCTGGCGCCGAGGTGATGTTCAGCCCATTGGTGGCGAAGGCTGCGCTGGTGCAGTCCATCAATGACGCCTGGGCGATGATTGCGCTGATCACCCTCGTCTCCCTTATCGTCGTGCCCTTTGCCCGGCCGATAAAGCGCGATCCCCACGGGGTTGCGACCTGAAGTCAATTGCGGAACCAACCTTCTCGCGGATCGTTGCTCAATATTCACGCGAGGAGGCGAACCAATGGACGACAATACGATCACGGACGGCGAAGTGGCTGCGGATCAGAGCAAGACAAAGCCGAAGACCCGAAGCGCCGCCACTCGGAAGGACACAACCAAGAGCAAGGCTTCTCCACGCAAACAAACCGCCAAAAGTGCTGACTCCGGCTTGGCGGACTATGCTTCGTCCATGGCGACGACGGCTGCGCGGACGGTTCGCCGTCAGGCAGAGTCTGTGGCCGGTCCGGTGCGGCGCAACCCGGGACGAGCGGTGTCGGCAGTCGGCGCAATAGGCATTCTTGGATTTTTCCTCGGCGTGTTGGTCGGTCGCATGACAGCAGAGGATACGCGACGCCGCTGGTATTGAAATGCCGGAGCGCCAGCGTACGGACGGGCCAAGGAGGCAAGAATGAAATTCAATCGACGTGGCGTACTCGCACTGACAGCAGCTTCGGCTGCGACGACACTGTTTGCGCCTGCGGGACGCTCGCGGGCCGCTGCACCGTTCAAACAACCCGAACTGCCTTATGCCGAAGGCGCTCTGGCCCCAGCCATTTCGGCAAGGACGGTCGGGCTCCATTATGGCAAGCACCATGCAGGCTATTTCAAGAAGCTGAACACGCTGGTGGAAAAGACGCCTTATGCCGACCTTTCGCTGGAAGAGGTCGTCGTCCGATCGAAGAAACAAGGTGACACCGACATCTTCAACAACGCTGCGCAGGCCTGGAACCACAACCTCTATTGGCAACAATTCAAGGGCGGATCGGCCGCGCCAAAGGGCGCGCTGCTCGATGCGGTGAAGACCAGCTTCGGCGGGCTGGACGACATGCAAAAGAAAATGGTGGCCGAGGGCGACAAGGTCTTTGGAACCGGTTGGGTCTGGCTCGTCAAGGATGGCGACAAGCTGACAATCGTTGGTCTACAGGACGCTGGAACGCCGCTAGCTGATGGCAAGAAAGCCCTCGTCGGGATCGATGTATGGGAACACGCCTACTATCTCGATTATGAGAATCGTCGCCCAGAGCATGTCGCTGCGGTGTTGAGCAAGCTCGTCAATTGGGACTATGTCAGCGAACAGTTTGCGGGATAAGCGTTCGAGCCGCTGTTCCGCGTTGTGATTGCGCGTCCAATTCTCGGCCATCATGATCTGCATCGGCTACAATGAGGCCGATGCAGCAGAAAATCACGTTCCGTCCCCACCATACGAAGATCTGGTCAACCTCGCTGGTCTGGCCTAAGATGAACGTTTACGAGCACACGGTCTGAGGGGATCTTTGTCCCCCTACATGGGGTCAGTTCACGTATCTGCGTCTCAATCGCCTTCGCTTAACAAAATCATAGCGTTCGCATATTATCGGCGGACTGCGCTGCCGATCCTCATAAACGGGAGAGTGCGCCATGGCTGTTGCCATCAAAATCAATGGAAATACCCACAGCGTCGATGTCGACGACGACACGCCACTTCTGTGGGTCCTACGGGATGTGTTGGGTATGACCGGCACGAAATTCGGTTGCGGGATGGCGCTTTGCGGCGCCTGCACCGTTCAGATCGACGGTGTCGCCACACGCTCCTGCATTACGACGGTCGATAGCCTTGGCGAGTCCGAGGTTACGACGATCGAAGCGATCGGCTCGACTCCAGCAGGCGCCAGAATACAGAAAGCGTGGCTCGAACACGAGGTTCCCCAATGTGGCTACTGCCAATCCGGTCAGATCATGTCGGCCTCGGCGTTGCTGGCTGGCAACCCAAACCCGACGGACGCCGATATCGATGATGCCATGAGCGGCAATATCTGCAGGTGCGGTACCTATGTTCGCATTCGCGCGGCCATAAAGCTTGCCGCACAATCGGCTGGAAATGGAGGTTGACGACCATGACCATCGATCACGCCTTGACCGAAAGGGGTTCACGCCAGTCTCTGTTGCCGGCAAATCTCTCCCGCCGCAGCTTCCTTCAGGCAAGTGCGGCCATCGGCGGTGGACTTGTCCTGAGCCTTCACCTGCCATCATCAAGAAATACAGCGAGGGCGAGCGAAGCGGCAGGCTTCGAGCCAAACGCCATCATTCGCATCGATGGCAATGGTGAGGTTTTCCTGACGATGCCCTATGTCGAAATGGGTCAGGGCACCTATACGGCGATCCCCATGCTGATAGCCGAAGAACTTGAAGTGAACCTAGACAAGGTTCACCTCGAACATGCGCCCCCGAATGAACAGCTTTATGCTAATCCGCTGCTCGGGGTGCAGGCCACGGGTAATTCGAACGCCATGCGGGGCGCATGGAAACCAATGCGGGAGGCGGGTGCAACCGCGCGCATGATGTTGGTTGCAGCGGCCGCCAAGCAGTGGAATGTCGATCCGGGTACTTGCCGCGCGCAGGGCGGTGAGGTGATACACGATGAGACCGGCAAGCGACTGACATATGGAGCGCTGGCCGGCACGGCCGCGAACATGCCGGTGCCGAAAGATGTTGCGCTGAAATCGCCCGATCGTTTCACGTTAATAGGCAAGCCAATCAAGCGGCTCGATACGCCGACAAAGGTCAACGGCACTGCAATTTATGGCATCGATGTCCGGCCGCCCGGGGTAAAGATCGCAACGCTTGCACAGTCTCCGGTCTTTGGCGGCAAGGTGAAGAGCCTTAATGACGCGGCCGCTCTGGCCGTTAAGGGCGTGCGCCAGGTTGTAAGGCTTGACGATGCTGTCGCGGTCGTGGCCGATCATATGGGCGCTGCCAAGAAGGGCATGGAAGCGCTGCAGGTCGAATGGGATGACGGCCAGCACGCTTCGCTTGCCACCGAGGATATTGCCCGCGAGCTCGACAAGGCGACAATGAGCCCAGGTGCCGTTGCGCAGAATATCGGCGACGTGGACAAGGCCATGGGCAGCGCGGTCACGAAGGTCGAGGCGAGCTATCAGCTGCCGTTCCTGGCACATGCGCCGATGGAGCCGATGAACTGTACCGTGCATTTCCGTAAGGACGAATGTGAGATCTGGATCGGCAATCAAGCGATCGCGCGGGTTCAGGCGATGGCGGCGCAAGCAGCGGGTCTGCCGCAGGAGAAGGTCATTGTTCACAACCACCTGATCGGCGGCGGCTTCGGCAGGCGCCTTGAGGCGGATGGCGCGGTCCGCGCCGTCGAGATCGCCAAGCAAGTCGATGGTCCGGTAAAAGTGGTATGGACGCGCGAGGAAGATATCCAGCACGACCTATACCGCCCCTACTGGTTCGATCGCCTTTCAGCAGGCCTCGACGACAAGGGCAGGCCAATTGCCTGGAAAAACCGGTTTGCCGGGTCGTCCGTCATCGCGCGGTGGCTGCCCCCAGGCTTTAAGGATGGGCTCGATCCGGACTCGACCGAAGGAGCTATCGATCTCGTCTACGATTTGCCGAACTTCCACGTCGAATATGTGCGGGCAGAGCCTCCGGCCATTCCGACTGGTTTCTGGCGTAGTGTCGGCCCCTCGCACAATGTGTTCGTAACCGAAAGCTTCGTCGATGAACTGGCAGCAGCGGCAAAGCAGGACCCCGTTGCTTACAGGCGGGCGCTTCTCGACAAGTCGCCCCGCGCCAAGGCCGTTCTCGACCTTGCGGCAGAAAAAGCCGGATGGGGAAGCACGCTGCCCGAGGGAAGCGGACGCGGGGTTTCGCTGCAGTTTGTCTTCGGCAGCTACATGGCACAGGTTGCCGAGGTCGAAGTGGCGAAAGACGGCACTGTCCAGCTTCGACGCGTCGTCTGCGCGATGGATTGCGGCACCCCCGTCAACCCAAATACGATCGAGGCTCAAATTCAGAGCGGCATCATCTTCGGAGCGACGGCAGCACTCTATGGGGAAATTACGCTCAAGAACGGGCGTGTCGAGCAGACCAATTTCGACTCCTACCAGATGCTGCGCATGAACGAAGCACCGGCCATCGAGGTTCACATTGTGGCGACCACGGAACCACCCGGAGGGATGGGCGAGACCGGTACATCGGCAATCGTCCCAGCAATCGCTAATGCAATCTATGCAGCAACCGGGACGCGTCTGCGCAAGATGCCGGCAAATCCTGGTCTTCTGAAACGGGCGTAAGTTGAACGTCGCTAGCTTAGCAACACGGGGAGGGAACTATGACAACTACGGGCGTGGACATGAAGTTGGAGATCGTCGTCATCCCTGTTTCGGACGTCGACAGGGCGAAGGAATTCTACTCAAGTCTCGGCTGGCGGCTCGACGCCGACTACCCTGCCGACGACTTTCGCGTCATTCAGTTCACGCCGCCGGGTTCAGGTTGCTCGGTCATTTTCGGCAAGAGCGTCACAGCTGCGGCTCCAGGTTCAGTCAAGGGGCTCTATCTCATTGTTTCCGACATCGAGGCAGCGCGCACCGAGTTGATCCGCCACGGAGTCAAGGTCAGCGAAACATTTCACCATGCCGGCGACACCTATACCGGATCCGACGAACCCTACCTGTTTGGCAGTGTCCGGGTCAGCGGCCTTGATCCCGAACGGGGTACCTACCGTTCGTTCGCGTCATTCAGCGATCCTGACGGCAATGGCTGGCTATTGCAGGAAATCACGGCACGGCTGCCGGGGCGCGTCGACGCAGACAACACCTTGTTCAATTCCTCGTCCGAGCTTGCTGCCGCCTTGCGCCGGGCTGCCACCGCGCATGGCGAACATGAGAAACGCGAGGGCGGCAAGCACGACGAGAACTGGCCCGATTGGTACGCGGAATACATCGTGCGCGAGCAGGCCGGGAAGGAACTGCCGCTTTAGCGAACCCGGCGCGAAAGCCCTACCCGCTCGGACGATGCGCAATCATACGCCGCTTCAAATGGACGCCTGACGCGTTTTGCGCCTGGCGAAGCCGCGTTGCGACCGGAAAGCATTTCTTACATAGTGGCTTGCGTGCGCAAGTGGCCTCCCATGGAGCCACCATAAGGAGATGGGGAAATATGGGCGATCACACCGATACGAGTCATGTGGAGATGGTGGTCCTCATGACACCGGACATGGCGAATTTCAGCGGCAAGGTCCACGGCGGCGCGCTTCTCAATCTTCTCGACCGCGTCGCCTTCTCCTGTGCCTCGCGCTTTTCCAAGCAATATGCGGTGACTCTGTCGGTAGACCAGGTGGTGTTTCGCCAACCCATCCTTGTCGGTGAACTCGTAACGTTCCGCGCCTCGATCAATTACGCGGGACGAACCTCAATGGAAGTGGGCATTCGGGTGGAAGCGGAAGACATCCGTAGCGGCGTCCGCCGGCACACCAATTCATGCTACTTCACGATGGTGGCCGTGGATGAAGAAGGAAAGCCGACCGCCATTCCAGCGTATGATCCACAATCTGAGATTGCAAAGCGACGATTGCGGGCAGCGGAAACGCGGCGGAGCCTGCGCCGCGAGTTCGAGACGCGGTTCAAGGAGGCGGCTTCTTCCGAAAGCGCTGGCGAGGGCTAGCGCCGCCAACCGGCCTGCCGCGGTGTCCTCTGCGGAGCCCCCCTACTTCCAAAGTAGTATGATTTCTCTCGAAGTGCATATTTTTCAAGCAATTGCTACGCCTAATTCATCAGCTGGCAAGCACTAACCATGAGCGTTTCTAGCGCCCGCAGTTCATGTAGGATGATCTTGGGCCAATATCGGTAGAAACCGCACCAATAACAAAATGGAGGGGCATGATGTCATCAGGTAAAAGACAAAATTCACCGCACAACCGAGCGCGAAGACATTTCCTTGGCGTGGCGGGTGCAATCACAGCGACAGTCGTTGCTTCTTCAGCGGCGGACGCGATGGGTCACAAGACCTGGAGAAGAGGAGGCAACAAGGGCTCCGGATCGGGTTCAGGCTCCGGTTCCAGCGGCCAGAACTGCTTCCTGCGCGGCACTTCGATCATGACGCCGACAGGCGAGGCGATGATCGAGGAACTCAAGGTGGGTGATCTGGTGGTCACAATGCGGGGCCATGCAGTGCCCATCAAATGGGTCGGGCATCAACGCTACAAGAACGGCGGAAAATCCTGGCACGAAAGCGTCGTTCCCATCAAGGTTTCGCGTCATGCGCTCGATGATCGCACGCCGCACAAAGACCTTTACCTCTCTCCCAACCATGCGCTCTATATTGATGGCGTCCTTATCCGCGTGAAGGACCTCGTAAACGGGGCTACTATTGCTCCTGTTACTCCCAACCGCGGCGAGGTGCTCGACTACTACCATATCGTACTGGATACCCATGAAGTGATCCAGGCGGAAGGGTTGGCTGCCGAGACGCTTCTCGTTAGGGAAAGCAATTATGAGCACTTCACCAATTTCGCGGATTACAAGCGCCTATATGCCGACGAAGCGCCTGTGGCCATGACGCCATTTGCACCGATCGTCGGTTACGAGGGTGGCCGCGAACACCTCAAGGCACTGCTTCGCATCTGGGCTTCGCCGTTCGTCAAGGTAAGCGATCCGATCGAAAAGGCCTATCAGAGGATTGCAGCGCGGGCCGAGCAGGTCGTCAGCTGATCCTGACCGCTGAGGGGGCGGCGTCTGACCGCCCCCTAGCCGTTGCCAGCGCCATATTTGCCAATGCGACGGCCGGCCGTCTCGCTGACCAACAGGATCTGTTCAGGAGCCGGGATCGAACTATCCGGCCCGCTCCAGACGGGCTCAGTCGCATCTCCTTGTCGAAGCAAGGCTGGCGCTGCAGTCCTTGGCAGGCGCTTTCTTTGTCGTGGTGTTCTGCGACACCCCAAAGGTCCCGCTGAGCTGATCCCCGTAATTGTCTCGCGTTGCTTGATCGACAACCGCGACCGGGGCAGCCAATATCAACCCGGCCGCGCCGCCTGCTGCGGCAGCCGTTCCGGTCGTCGCGGCGAGAATCTGATCGCCGAGACCTGTCTTGCTGTCGGTCAGCGTCTGGCCCTCGGAAATGCGCTGGCCGATGAGTTGCACAATCTCCGGAGATTCGGCAAACTTCGAGTGGTGGAGATCGTCGCCGGCCTTGATCTTGGTGAGATCGATGACGGCGATCTTGTTGTTCTCGAGTTCCGCCTTGTAAGGCGCCTGCTCGGGATCGATCGACCCAAGCCGCGGAATGTCCCCCCAGATACGCCGCGATAGCGCCAGGGCGCGATCATCGCGCGACACAAACAGTGTGAAGCGGGGATGCTGGCTTCCCATATCTGCAATCTGCGACCGGAAAACGTCGACATCGACATCGGGTGCCGCCAGCATCACATTGGTGAATTTCGCAGGCAGCTTGCCATTACGGATCGCCATCTGGCGGAGAGACTCGAGTGCGAGCCAGTTTCCCATCGAATGCGCCAGCACGGAGACTTCCTTAACCTCTGGATCCCGCGCCAGATACTGGAACAGGTTTTCGAGGGCATTGCGCGTGTAATTGGTGCTTTCACGATCGTAGCCATAGGCAAGAAGGCTTCCGCGCGACGGCCATGTCACAAGTATCGGCGCACTATGAACGCCCGAATCCTTTACGATCTGCGCAAAGCGGAAAACGGAACTTTCGAACCTGTTATTAAATCCATGGACAAACACGAGAACGCTGCGATCAGGGGATTTTCGGACCCCCGTACGGAGCCATTGCTTGGCTTCATCCAGCGTCAAATCATCTGTCTTCAGCGTCGCAAAATCTGTTGCCGGGTTGGGAGGAAGTCGCTTCGGCCAAGCTACTTCACCCTCCTTGCGCACCGTCTTTGGCGGGATCGAAACGGTGATGTCAGCAAATGCCGGCGCGAGCCCCCGCTCGCCGCTGAACATTTCGCCGGGATTGGTGGAGCGCTTGCGGGTCGTCGTGACGAGCATATCAACCTGGCTTGCCGCCGGCGCCGTCTCGGCAACCGGCGCCAGCACGTTTTTCGGATGGCTCGCACAACCTGAAGCGAGAATGGCCAACAATAGAATGAACGCCCCATATCGACGTTCAGAACGCATGACTTTTTTACACAACTGCATCAGATGGCACCGCTCCCACTCATGGCCTTAACAATAGTACACGCCGACGGCACAGCGGCGAACTGTTCGCCGGGCAACTCCTGCTACGCTCACAGGCGTGAGCGGACGTCCGATCCTGGCGTCGGCGGGCGTAACGAAACCGGATATGCCCGGGACCGACAATTCGAAACCGGCTTCCAACACGAACAGTCCGACGATCGCCGTCAACACTACTATCCTCAGCTTCCTTGCGGTTTTCATTTGCTGCCTCCTACGGCGAAGTGTTGTGGAAGTTCGTCGATATCGCCCAATTTCTTGAGATCGACCTGCTTGGCATCCGTGGCGTTCTTGAATCCGAAGTCAGCTGCCGAGACGTCTGTCCCCGTCTTCCAGTCGCTGATCTGAATGCTGTATTGCGGCCCCTGGTCTACCTTTTTCGCCGTGATGACATATCTGCAGGGATAAGGATGGTCGCCCTGGGCAATCCAGATCTGCCAGTCAACCTCCTTGGCCCGGAACGCAAGATGATCGCATTCGGTCCCGCCGATTACGCCGCTGCCGAGGTCCTTCACATTCGTGACATCCCGCATCAGTTCATCGTAGACGTTGGGTAGGAGCAGGTCG
This sequence comes from Phyllobacterium sp. SYP-B3895, assembly GCF_009647635.1. Lineage (NCBI taxonomy): Bacteria > Pseudomonadati > Pseudomonadota > Alphaproteobacteria > Hyphomicrobiales > Phyllobacteriaceae > Phyllobacterium > Phyllobacterium sp. SYP-B3895. The sequence continues at coordinate 157,569 of NZ_WJIG01000004.1, forward strand.
GCGCCGGGAACAGGCCGATGCAGTTTATCCCGCAGTTCGTCGATGAGATGATCGATGCTGCCGGGCGAATCCACTTGCGTATAAACATTGGCGTCCTTGCCAAACAGGGTCACCGTCTTGCCATCGAAGGTCATTTCCACATTGGCGAATCCGCCATGCCGCGTAGCACGGATCTTGTCGGGACGGTCGAGTTCGATCGTTCCGGAACTTGCCAGCAGGAGTTTCTGATGTTCCTTGGTGACAACCTCGAGATTGGTGTCGTAATTTAACGAGATTTGCTTTTGCGCCGTGACATAGTCGGACATTGCCTTGAGCAATTTCTTGGCGTCCGCCTCGTCAGCACTTGCCGCGGATGATGTTGCCGCTACTGCATAGAGCGCCACCGTCGCTACCGACAGGGTTGTCGCAGCGAACCGCTTAACGTTTCGAGCCATCTTCTGCATTGAAGCATCCCTCCCTATTTCGCCCGCTTGAGCAGGCAGGAACAACACTATGCGCTGCGATGCCATTAAGCTTGTAGTATCGGGTATGTTACCCCCCGCGCCACGCCACTACCGAGATGGAGCAGACGCAGCTGCCGGCACCGCGCCCGCCGCTGCTTCTGCGCCGGGCGGCAGCAGCAGGCCGGCCTTGCGAATGCCTGCGATCATGCGGGCCTGATCATTCGGTTGAATATTGCGGAGCTTGAGTTCGGTTACGAGGTTTGGAATGAACCCCGGGCGCATGGCGACGAACGTGTCGCCTTCTCGTTTTGCCTCGTCCATCATCCCTTTTTCGGCGTAGATGACGGCAGCGACCAGATGAAAGAGGGGAAATTTCTCGAGGTTCGCCTGACGGATTTCGATAAGCGCCGTATCGTAATCTTCGAGCATATAGGCAGCGAGGGCGCGATTGCCGTGGTAGTAGCCGGCACCGCCTGGATTGAATGCGAGTGCCTGGTCCAGGACCTGTGCGCCTTGCTTCCATTCGCCGCCCATGGCGAGGCGAACCCCGTATTCACCCATGAGTTCGGTATCGTTGGGATTGATGGCAAGCGCCTCTTCGCCCACGCGCATCGATTCCGCCAGTTGCTGATTGAAGAACAGAGCGGTCATCAGCGCCTGGAGGGCGCGGCTGTTGTCAGGCTCGAGTTCGACGGCGCGCCGGGCGGCCTGCAACGCACGTTGGAGTGGGGGTTGTGAATTCGACCGAGGATTGTAGCCGAACCGATCCTCGTCCAGATAGACGATCGACAGCATTGCCCAGGCTGTTGCGTAGGTCGAATAACGCGCCACAGCTGTTTCCAGGCACGCGCGGACATTGGCGTGGCGTTCAACGCTGAGCTCGGCGCGGTAGGCGTAGAAGCGAAGAGTGCACCCGTACGCGTCGAGATCATCTGGCGGCGGGTTTGCCGTGTTGACTTGCGTGATTATGCCGTATGGCTGGGCTATGGCTTTCGCGACCTTGTTTGCGACATCGGTCTGGATGGCAAAAAGGCCGCGCGAGCGAAGATCATCCTCATAAGTGTCTGACCAAAGAATAGCATTTGTCGCTGTATCGATAAGCCGGGAAGTCACTCGCACGCGATCATCGGATATACGCACGCCCCCGGTCAGCAGGTATCGTGCCCCGAGCTTGCCGCGTATATGCGACGCGTCCACGCCGGTTGGCAAAGCCTCGGATGTTTCCCGCCCAAACACTTTGAGTTCCTTGAAGCGGGGCAGCGCCGTCAACAGTTCTTCCGTCAGACCCAGCGCGTAAAGATTGGCCTGTGAGCTCTCGCCGAGATTGGCAAAGGGCGCGACGACGAGCGAGGGTTCATTCGGAACTGACGTGAATGAGGCACCTGAATCGAACACCGTGCGCGCAAACGTCCAGTAACCGAATAATGCAATTGCAATTGCAGCCGCGAGCATCCACGCAGCCAGCCTACCGGGGCGGGCGAACAGGGATTTCGGTGGAGCCACGACGGGAGCAACGGCAGGCTCTGACACCGTCCCGGCTTCGTTCCAGGAGAAATACGGGACGTACTTGCCCTTTGGTATATCGATCCTTACCGGATCATCCTTGCCGGCGATCAGATAATAACGCTCAAGCGTACGGCGCAGACGGCCCGCCTCGATCCGTACAACCGGATCGTCCTGGTTGAACCCCTCGTCGCGATTAAAAACCTCTATGGCGATGGAATAGCCCTTGATGCGCTCGGCACGCCCTGCAAGCGTCTCTTCAACGACGTAGCGAAGAAAGGCATGCGCATGTCCTGCATTGGGGAATTCAGGACTGGCAACCATGCGATCCAACTGGGCACGGATATCCTCCGGAGCGGGCGGCACGCGTTGTGCGCCGGCTGCCTGTTCAGTCCGGGCCTCCATTTGGTCCTGCATTCTTTCATCCCCCGATGAACAGAAACCGCCCGCATCTTCTAGTTGTATGCTACGGTAACCTACTCCCCAAATGCGTCCCCGTCCACGATAGTAAGTTCGAAACTCCTTTTGCTCCGGAAAGGGAGCTCTTTGACATGGATAGAGGGGTAGTGGCTGCGAAAAGGCGATTTCCTTTCCGAGGTCAAGCGATCGAGGAACGTGCTGCCCGCGATGACGAGTTCCGCGAATTGTGTGCCGATTTCGCGGACGCGGAGGTGGAACTGTACCGTTGGGAGCAATCGACGGAGCCAAAGCGCAATGAGCGTTATGCCGAGTATCTGCAACTCGTAGACGATCTTGCAGGCGAGATCGGCGCGGCGCTCGATCGTGCTGCCATCATCCCGTTTCACAGACGTGGGCCCCGAACCTGACAGCCTCGCGCTCAGTTGGCGTTCTTGCCCGCCGGCGATGGCACCCCGACCCGAATGAGGCGGGAAAAATCCTGCGACAAGCCGGCGGCATTTGCCCGCTCGTCGATATGAGCGCGGGCGCGCAAATCTGCGAGCGAATAGCTTTTCTCGAGCGCCCCGTGGTCGTATGCATATTCAGGCAAATAGCCATTGACGATCAGCCGCCAGTCGAAAGGGACGACGTCGCCGACGGCACGCATCATCTTGACGACCGTCGTCGTACAGTTCGTCGTGATCGAATTATAGAATTCCGGTGACGTCGACAGGGCGTTGGCATCGGCAACGTATTCGAGAAGCAGCGCTCTTGCGGCCTCTGGTCCCGCCCTCAGGCGATAAATCTGCACATCCTCGCCGCGAAAGTTCGACCTGACGCCAATGACGTCACGCTCGTCGGCCGCGATGATGACGAGAGGATCACTCTTGAATAGATCAGCTATCGGCGAGAACGCGCCGCCCACACGCCGCTTTACCTCAATCGACCATGCAACATACTGATCTTGCTCGAAACCAAAGCTCATGACGACATGCGCAATATTGGGATTGCCCCAATAGGACATGAAAAGATCAGCGGTTTGGAGTTTGCTGAGGTCGTAGCTGCGGGTAGACCAGCGTTCGACGAAATCCGTCTTGCCGCGCCATTCGAATTCGCGAACATTTGTCAGCGTCAGCACGTTGCCATCCACCGTGCCGGTTACCTGCCGGGACACTTCAGGTGCCCAATCTGCCTGGGCCGGCGGTCGGATCGTGCTCCACCAGAGCAGCAAGGCCACGAATGCGATCAGAAAGGCGGCAAGGCCGCGAAACATCCTGCGCGTGAACAGGGCAATGATAGCCACGATGCCGAGAATGACGAAGACGCACCCCGCAAGCGCGCGTAGATATTCCGGCCCCGGCAGGCGGTACCAAAGCGCGAGCGCCGCCCATGCTGTCGCCAGCACAATGACCAGCGACAGGATGGTTGCGATCAGAATGCGCGCTACAAGCCGCAACAAGCCCCCTTCGCTGGCACTATTTCACCATGCCAAGGTTGATCAGCTGGACCCGGCGGTTTGACGCTGCCTTCGGATTGGCGGCATCGACCGGCATTTCCTGGCCCACGCCCACAGCATAAAGTCGATCGGGCGAAACGGCAAAAGTTGTGGTCAATGCCTCCCGGATCGCGTCTGCCCGTTCCTGGCTGAGCTTTAGGTTATGCCTGGCATCACCTGTCGAACTTGTGTGCCCGACGACGAGGAACTTGTAGAACATGAGGTTCGGATGATGCAGCGCATCGGCGATAAGTCCTACCGTCCGGTAGGACTGCGGCTCTATCGCGACAGAATCGTTCTCGAAGTCGATCTCGACAAGCAATTGCGCGAGATGAGTGAGTTGGCTCCAGTTCGGCTGGTTCGCCACCCCCTTGCCGACATTGGCGTTCGCTTCTTCCATGAGCAATGCGATATCGATCGCCGGTGCCTCGGACGATACCTGGCTCAAGCTGGTAACGAGCTGGCGGTCGGTAAGCTGCTGCGCCGCGACAGGACCGGCAGCGAGCAAGAGGCCAAGCGCCAGGCCGGCGCGCAGTCGATGAACAAGCATTCTTTGTCTCCCTAAGCCGCGCATGGTTCAACGCCATCCCGCATCGGTAATCGCCTGGTTGCACTTTCCGTTGTCGATCCGCTTCGTCTTCAAGAGACAGGCAAGAATATTGCCTTCGCCCTTCACGCCCTTGCAGAACTCGGCAGCGTCATGTTCGCAGAGCTTGAAAAAACCAGTCTGCGCGGCTTGCCGCTGACTGATCGAGGCCGTGACCGAAGTCAGCGTGGTGGTGCAGGTTGGAGAAACCTTCGCCTCGTTTTTCTGCAGGCAGTCCTGAATGCGGTTGTTGCCAAGGTTGAGACCGCTGCAAAGTTTCTTGATATCCTTGCCGCAGTCCTTGGCAAGCGCACTGACCGCATCAGCGTAGCTGATCGTATCCGCCGAGCTGGTCCCGGCCATGAAAAGCGTCACGATTGCCACCGCTCCGCTCATGAGGCGTAGTTTCTTCATCACAAATTACCCCTCCTCCCGATTGACGTTTCTGGTAGTGCCGGCCCCTCCCCAAGTAGCTTTCGTGCAGGGCCGATGGCGTGAAATTGAAGCATGCTCACTGCGCCAATGTGGCGTCATCGGCCGAAAACTACTGAACTTACCGGCAGTCGGGGAGTAATTTACTGTAGGATACGCTCACACGGAGAATTGGGGATGGAGCGAGGCGCTCGGAGCAACCGACAGGTCGTTGCATTCAGTTTTTTCCGTTTTGTTCTGTCAAACGCGGGCCCGGCACACTATCTTGCACTCGAAACCGCAGCATGAGTTGGAGGCCGGAATGAGCGCCGAGAAACAATTGACTGATCAGGACGCTTTTGAAGTGGCGAATGGAATCGTCGAAACGCAAAAGGCCAAACTTTCCCCGAAATTTGTTGAGCAGATAGGCGATTCCGACTTGCGCGTAGGCGAATCCTGGTTTGCCTGGGGGATCTACGGAGCACTGACGACCGATGCCGAACGGCGCCGCCGGCTTCTGGCGGAGTATTTGAAGCGCAAGGACCAAAGCGAACGCGACCCAAACGAACTTGCGCGCGAAATCGAGGCACTTTCCATTGGCGAAAATCGGCTGTTCCATGCGGTCGCAGGGGCTGGGCGCCAAGCCTACCTAGAAGGCGGCGACGCGCATCTCGACAAGATCGCTTCCATCTTCCTCAATATGATCAGGAATCATTGAACGCAATAGCTTGCTAGTTGTGCTGAAATCGGGACGAGGCAGTATCATTCCTGCGAGGTGTCACTCTTGCATCACTCAGGCTATCGTATGATCGACTTCTGATCGCCACACTGCCCCCAAGAAACCGGCGATCAGCTTTAGGAGGAGCAAGAGACGATAAGGTTCCCCCTTGTAAACGTTTCCCTCCTCCTCTTTTTAGGTGCGTCGTAACGTAAATAGAGGCCGCGCCGGGGGGCCGCCGGAATGAAATCCTTGAAATGGCTATCAAGCAGGGCCATTGACAGGCCTGTTGCGGTGCAGCAAGGTTGGTGAGTCGAGAGGCCAACGCTCGATGTGAGGTTCGGTGAGTCACATTGAGCGAAATGCCGGACCTCACCTTTTACATTATCGTGAGTTGACGGGAAGCTGCAGCGGGCGCACGCTTTCGGGGTTGCGCTTCTAGCGATCTGCAACATCGGGGCTCGGGTCGACCCTTCCTTTCTCCTCGAGCCGAGCCTCACCTTACTTGTCCGCGCTTTCTTCTTATTTTCCGGCGCAATCGATCTCGTCGATTGTCGCGCTAGCGCCGGATGATCTCGTGGAACTCGTCATGCTGGCCGGGAAGGTCCTCGGCGACGACCAGGCCAAGGCCCTCGGCGTCAAAGATGGCAAACCATTCGTCCCATTCAACGAGCCGCGGACGGCCAAAATCCGCTGGGCGGTCAGCGCCCTGATCGTCGTCGTCCTCATAGGCGTGCTGGCCAAAGGCAAGCGCGAGGACTGGAACGTCGCTACCGATCAAATCGGCGGAATCGCGGATGGTGGGCACACCGGAACGACCTGCGGCCCAATCCTTTATTTCCTGGTGATCCGTGAGCAATCTGGTTTCGACCATGGGAACCCGTCCTTTCCATTGTGCTTGTGCCGAGGCGTAAGCCCCTGCCCCATTGATGCATGCCTTGGCCGCATGCATCAAGTCCGCAAGGTCAAGCCCGTCTTGCTGCGAACTCTGACAGGATGGTCCGCTGGCCCTTGAGAATTTTCTGCGCGGCCACGGGCAACGGGAACCACCCCGCGCGATCGACCTCGGGAAATGCTTGCATCGAGCCTGATTTAGGCGGCCACTCCATTTCGAACGTATTGCTGACAATGGTTTCGGCATTCACCGCCGCATCGGCTTCGACCGACCAGGCAACTATTATCTTGCCGCTCGGCTGCTTGAATTCGCCGAGCGGCGCGAAGGTGCCGTTTATATCGACGCCAATCTCTTCCCTGGTCTCGCGTCGCGCCGCGGCCAGCTCATCCTCGTTGTCGTCGATAAGGCCTTTCGGTATCGACCACGCGCCATCATCCTTGCGAGCCCAATAGGGCCCGCCGGGATGGACGAGCAGCACTTCGAGAGTTCCCTCGCCGTAGCGATAGATCAGAAGGCCGGCGCTGCGCTGTACCATTCAGGCCGACGCAGCACGGACCGGAAGCTTCCAGCCGGGCCGGATGAAGTGACAGGTATATCCGTTCGGGATGCGCTCGAGATAATCCTGATGCTCGGGCTCGGCTTCCCAGAAATCGCTGGCCGGGGCCACTTCGGTGACAACTTTGCCAGGCCACAATCCCGAAGCGTCAACGTCTGCGATCGTATCGAGCGCAACGCGCTTCTGGTCCTCGTTCGTATAGAAAATCGCCGAACGATAGCTCATGCCAACATCATTCCCCTGGCGGTTGCGGGTGCTCGGATCGTGAATCTGGAAAAAGAATTCAAGAATCTGCCGATAACTGATGCGGGCCGGATCAAAGACGATTTCGATTGCCTCCGCATGGGTTCCATGGTTGCGGTAGGTCGCGTTCGGAACGTCGCCGCCGCTATAGCCGACGCGTGTCGAAATCACCCCGTCATAGCGGCGAAACAAATCCTGCATGCCCCAGAAGCATCCGCCAGCGAGAATTGCGCGTTCTTGGCTCATGAATTTACCTCCAGTTTTTTGGGATGGACTGCTGTATCGCTGGTCCACATGCCCTGAATATAGGGATGCGCGTCTCCAGCCGCCAGAAGCGGGCCGCCAAGTGCAATGACACCGGCTGCCGGTGAAGGTTCACGCGAAGTTACATCGTAAATGCAAGGCGAACCTAGCACTCCTGCGACGATCAGGCACTTTATAACGAATTTCATTCCGGCTTTTCCTCTCAAAGGTGGAGCGATATCGTACGATCATAGACGAAGATATCGCCCCTCAAGGCGGGGGCGATATCGTTCCGATCGTCAGCTACGGGCTGCCTTGACCTCGGGCATGACGGGCTGATTGGCTGCCTGCTCGCCCTTGGCTTCAGCTAAGAGATCCTGGATTACCTTTTCCGACGTGTCGTATTCGCCTTCGCCGAAATGGTGGTAGCGGATCTGACCCTTGGCATCGATGAAGTAGTGAGCCGGCCAATAGCTGTTCTCGAAAGCCTGCCAGATTTTGTAGTTGTTATCGACCGCAACCGGATATTTGATCCCAAAGTCGGCGATCGCCTTCTTCACGTTGTCGATCTTCTTTTCAAAGGCATATTCCGGGGCGTGCACGCCAATGACGACAAGACCCTGATCCTTATATTTCTCGGACCATTCCACGACATAGGGCACCGTATGAATGCAGTTGATGCACGAATAAGTCCAGAAATCGACCAGCACGACCTTGCCGCGCAATTGCTCCGGGGTCAGCGGCGCTGAATTCAGCCATTCGACAGCGCCACCCAGTGAGGGAAACTTGCCTTCGACCGGCAAATCACTGTGAAAGGCCGGTTGGGTGTTGGCGGCCAGCATAACGCCACGGTCTGCCGCTGATTGCGGTGAAGTACGCGGCTTGAGCGCATCGAGAAGCGCCTGCTCGGCCTTGCCCGTGGCCGGCCCCGAGAGCCGAGCCAGATAGCCCGTATCTGCGCCGAGCGCGATGGCGGCGACGCCGGCAAGAACGGCGATGCCGAGGCCACGACGCAGCCATTCGCCGGCGCCTATCCAGCGCTTCATCACAGCGAAGACCTGACCGCCAACGAGCATTGCCAGTGCAAGCGATGTCGCTGCGCCTGCCGCATAGGCGAGAAGAAGCAGCGTCGTTTGAATGCTGGCGCCCTGAAGCGCGGCTCCCGTCAGGACCAGGCCGAGAATCGGTCCGGCACAGGGCGCCCAGAGCATGCCCGTTGCAACGCCAAGGATGAGCGCTCCTCCGAATGTCGGAACGGACCCGGGTCCGCCGGTTGCGTTCAGCAATCTGTTGGCAAAAGTCACAATGGGAGTGGTCGCGATGGCGGCGAGCCGCGGAGAAACAAGGGTCAGGCCAAACGCGGCCAACAGCACAAGTGCCGCGTAGCGCCCATACTCATTGGCTTCCACGGCCCAACTGCCCCCAACAGCGGCGAGCGAAGCGACAAGGGCAAACGTCATTGCCATGCCGACCAGCATCGGCAAGGTACTCTTGATGAAGGGTTGCCCCGCGCGCGCGAAGACAAAGGGAAGTACGGGCAGGATGCAGGGGCTGAGGATCGTCAGCGCGCCCGCGAGGTAGGCAACAAACAGAAGCGTCATCATCATCTCCTTCGAAGCGATGTGTGTGCGACGACTGAAGATCAGTCACGGACCGCATAAAGCGGCAGCGACGTATCCTGGATGTGTCCTATAGGGCTCGAATTGTATCGGATTGTACGAATGCGCGGGATGATATCACGCTTCAGCGAATGGTGACTTCCGCTGAAAGGCCGCCACCGGCACGATTGCGCAATTGCAGCGATGCACCAATGGCAAGCGCAAGTTGGTGGGCGATGGCCAGTCCCAGCCCGGTGCCCCCGGTGCCGCGGTTGCGTGACTGCTCAAGCCGGAAGAACGGCTGCAACACCGCCTCCAAATGGTTTTCCGGAATGCCGGGGCCACGATCCATGATCTTGACGGTCACTTGACCGTTGTTGTCACTTTCAAGATATACCTCGGCGCTGCCGCCAAATTTCAGCGCATTGTCGATGAGGTTGGTGAAGATCCGCCGCAATGCATGGGGCCGAGTCTCGACCGGGGCAAGGATTTTTCCTTCAATCGTTACGGCCTTACCTGTGTCCTGGTAGTCGTAGACGAGGCTTTCCATAAATGAGGTAATGTCGATGCGGGAGGACTTCTCCGCATCGCCGTGGGCGCTGCGGGCATAAGCCACGCCTTCATGGACAAGCCGCTCGATCTCGGTCAGATCCTGGATCAGCTTGTCTTTCTCGGCGGAATCCTCACCGACCTCAGCACGAAGCTTCATTCGGGTAATCGGGGTCTGCAGGTCGTGGGAGATCGCAGCTAGGATTTGCACGCGTTCCTCGAGATAGTGCGCGATCCGGTCGCGCATGGCATTGAAGGCAGTTGCGGCATAGGCAACTTCACTCGGACCTGACTCGCTGAGCCTTGGAGCCTTTTTGTTAGGGTCGAGCGTATCGGCTGCATGGGCGAGATCGACAAGTGGGCGGATTGCCTGGCGCACCGCATACCAGGTGCAAAGAACGAGCAGGAGCAGTTGAGCAACGAGCACGTACGGCAACCAATCTGCGAGCGGCATCGCCGCCGGTTGTACATCGATCGTCAATGGCGCGCCGTCGCTCAATGTCAGATGGGCCTGCAGGCGCATCGCATCGCCCGGGATGGATTCTACATGGATGGGAAAGCGCTGACCACCGGCAGCTTCTATCTTTGCCGCGATCTCGGCCCCCCGCTTGCTCATGTCCGGGACGCCGGGCAGGCCGGTTCCGAGTTCGAAGCGATAGGTTCCACGATCAAGGCGGTCGAGCCAGTTCGCGCGCTCATTGGCGGGCAGCCGATCGAGAATGGCAATTGAGGTCGCGACATCGCTTTCGAGCGTGTTCAGCATGACGTTCCGCGTTGCCATATAGCGTTCGAGAAACAAGGCACTGAAGGACAGCGCATGAGCAAGGATCAAGCCCGCGAGAAGGATCAGGAACAGGCGCGCGCCGAGCGTGCGGGGCCATCGCCAAGGATGCGGGCTCCCCGCAGTGCTCATTGTCGCAGCTCGGCAATTTCAACTGGCATCGAGAAAACGTAGCCCTCGCTCCGTACGGTCTTGATATAGGCAGGTTCACGCGCATCGTCGCAAAGTCGCTGCCTCAGCCTGCTGACAAGCAGGTCGATCGAACGATCGAAGAGCTCCGCATCGCGGCCTTGCGTCAAATTGAGCAGTTGGTCGCGATTAAGCACGCGCTGCGGGTGATCGACAAAAACGCGAAGCAGTCGGTACTCGGCGCCGCTGAGTGTGACCGTGGTTCCGGTCTTGTCAACCAGATACCGGCCTACCGTGTCGAGTTCCCAATCGCCGAACCGCACGCGTTGGCCGGCCTCCGTGATCTGGAGGTTGGGCGGAAGCATACGGGTTCGCCGCAGCACGGCCTTGATCCGTGCCAGCAATTCACGTGCCGCAAATGGCTTCACCAGATAGTCGTCGGCACCCATTTCAAGCCCGATGATGCGATCGGTCTCATCGTTTCGCGCTGTCAGCATGAGGATCGGCGTCGCCTTGTGCTTACCCGCCCTCAACTCGCGGCACAGCACCAGCCCGTCGTCGCCAGGCATCATGATATCGAGAACGATGAGATCGACAGCATTCGTTTCAAGGAAAGCGCGCATGTGCCGGCCGTCTGCCGCGACGCCGACGCGCAAGCCGTTCCTGGCAAGGTAGGCCGCGACCAGTTCGCGGATCTCACGGTCATCATCGACGATCAAGACGTGGTCAATGTGGTCCATCACACCTGCTCGTTTGTGTTGCCCTGCCTGCTTGAGCCTCAGAAGCCATCGACATCGATGACTGCCTGGGCAAAAGCCTGAGGCGCTTCCTGCGGCAGATTATGGCCTATGCCGCCTGTGATCGTTCGATGCTCGTACTTGCCGGAAAATTTCTGGCGATAGGATGCCGGTTCGGGATGCGGCGCGCCATTCGCGTCTCCTTCCATTGTGATCGTCGGCACGCTGATTAGCGGGCCCGCGGCAAGCTTCTTTTCCAAAGCGTCGTACTGCGGTTCGCCCTGCGCAAGGCCAAGCCTCCAGCGGTAATTGTGGATAACGATGTCGACATGATCCGGATTGTTGAACGCTTCGGCGGATCGATCGAAGGTAGCATCGTCAAAGTTCCACTTTGGCGATGCAAGCTGCCAGATGAGCTTTGCGAAGTCATGCCGGTTGCTGTCGTAGCCCTGGCGGCCGCGATCAGTGGCAAAATAGAACTGGTACCACCAGGCAAGCTCTGCCTTCGGCGGCAAGGGCTTCTTGTTGGCTTCCTGACTGCCGATCAGGTAGCCGCTCACCGAAACCATGGCCTTGCAGCGCTCGGGCCATAGCGCTGCCACTATGTTCGCCGTCCGCGCTCCCCAGTCATAACCTGCGATGATCGCGGTCCGAATTTTCAATGCATCCATCAGCGCGACAATGTCCGTGGCAATGACCGCCTGCTGGCCGTTGCGGATCGTCTCGCTCGCGAGAAACCGGGTCGTGCCGTAGCCGCGAAGATAAGGCATGACGACGCGGTAACCCGCTCCGGCAAGAAGTGGCGCGACGTCGACAAAGCTGTAGACATCATACGGCCAGCCGTGCAGCAGTATCGCCACCGGGCCATCCGCCGGGCCGGCTTCCGCATAGCCGACGCTGAGCTGCCCGGCGTTCACCTGCTTAAGGGGTGCGAAGCTCGTATGCGTCCCCGGCTTGACTGCAGGCGCTACCTTGCCGGCCTGCGCGTTCGCTGCGCCTATCAGTGGAAATTCCACAGCGACTGCCGTCACCGCGGCAATACTGAGGAAATTGCGACGGTTGACCTCTTCCGACATTGTTACTTCTCCGATTCGGTAAATGCGACCACTGCAATGCATGGCGAACGTATACCCCGTGTGTCCGTCAAAGGGCAATTTGCATGCGCGTGTAAGTAGCAGCGTACCGGATACATACTGTTACAATCGGGCTTTGAACAAGCTACTGGATCAGAAGTAATCCGCGCTTCTTGTCGCCATCGAATGTGTCCATTGCCAAGAATAGGCGTTCGCGTTCAACGAGCCACGGCCGGTAGTTTTCGTTCACATCAAGGACGAGGACCATATCGGCCCCCTCGAGATAGCCCCCAATCGGTGAGAAGTGCCCTGCGCCAGCGCCGAAGATTTTCTCTCTGGTAAAGTTGACGATGTAGCGACGGTCCGGATCATTCGAATGTCGCAAGTGCTCGCGGAACTCTTCGCTCGATATGTCGCGAATGACCGTGACTTTCCGATCGGTATGCTGCTTTGCTACACCGGCCAATTCGTCAAGCGTAAGACCCATGATGCACAGGCCGGTCCAACATTTGCCGGTGCCTTCGAGGACGGCCGCCTCGGTGGTCTCGTCCTCCCCGAGGGAGCGAAACACGTTGGCGACACTGGCGGGACCGCATTTTGAGGGGTTGGACTGGTAGCTGACCGTCAATCCAAATGTCTTGGCCGCCGGAAGCTTCCAAGCTTGTGCAAGCATGTCGGGTGACCGGGTGACGGCATTCGCTATGGCGTCGGCGGGAACCTTGGTCTGACCGACAACGACAATGACCGCCCCCAAGAAAAGGGCACTGAAGGCGACCAAGGCTAGAAGAACACGCCTCATGTTTTCCGACCACCGATGACGCCGGCATCCTACATCAACGATTGCACCACTACTACCGACCCGTTGAGCGTCAGTTCTGCTCGATGTCTCCGGCACCGGGCAGACGCGCAACCGAGACTGCGGCGTCGGGCGCGACAGTGACCGTCGCAGTCATGCCGGCCACGAGCTGCGTTTTTTGCGGGATCTGGTCCAACGCGATCCGCACCGGTATGCGCTGCGCCAGCCGCACCCAGCTGAACGTTGGATTGATATTGGCAAGAAGACCCGAACCTGCAGTTCGCTCACGATCCTCAATGCCTGCGGCGATGCTGTCGACGTGGCCGGTAATGGCTTCTGATTGGCCCATCAGCTTGACCTTCACGAAGTCCCCGACACGGATACGGGCCAGCTTGGTTTCTTCGAAATAGCCTTCGACCCGAATTGAATCGGTATCCACCAGCGCCATCTGGGAACTACCTGTGGTCACATAGTTGCCCGGCCGGAGCGACAGGTTGGTGATGGTACCGTTGACCGGCGCCTTTATCTGCGACCGCTCGCGGTTGAGGCGGGCGAGTTCAAGACTGGCGGTAGCTTGCAGATAGCTCGCTTGGGCAGTCGCCTCGGCGGATTGCGCCGCCTCCTTTTGTTGCTCGGAAATGACACCACCGAGCTGTTCACGGCGCTTGCGGTCGCGGCTTGCCTGCTCCAGCGTTGCTTTTGCGCCTTCGACCGCCGCTTCGGCCTGTGTCACGGCGATTTCAAAGCGCCGCTCATCGACCTTGAACAGTATGTCGCCCTTCCGGACGACATCATTGTCCTTGACGAGAACCTCACTGACGAGACCGGAGACGTCCGGCGCTACGGCCACGACATCCGCGCGCACCCTCGCGTCGCGAGTCCACGGATCGTTCATATAGTGGTTCCAGAGTTCGCGACCCACGAACAATGCACACACGACCAATGCCAGGGTGACAACTACCCTGCCAGCTGTTTGAAGATTTTTCATCATGATACTAACCATTGCGTAAGTGAGACTGTCGCGCCGAGAAGCACGACGTAGAGCGCGACGTCGAATAGTCCACGATGCCAGACCCAGGCATAGATGCCGACCCAGGCAAGTGCGCGGCGGACTATCGCCGAGAGGAGGAGCGTCAGAAACATCATGCCGAGGAGCCCGGGCATGTAGACGCCGTAAATATCGAAATCACCAAGCATTGGTTCTACTCCGCAGCCATCAGCATTTGCGGTGATGACGTTTTGACGATGTCGCCGCCCATAGGTTTCGGGGACGGCGCGTAGGGGAAAAGGGCACGGCGCAGGCCGACAAGCGCATCGAGTATGCTGCGGCCCTGCATTGTCTGCTGCAGACCTGGCAGGCTCAGTGCCTGATCGATGCGCTCCTGCAGGCGAGCATCGGGCGCGACCGCTTCGCGGCGTACGACACGCTGGCGAAACAGGTCGGCAATACCGGAAAGCACTGCATTCACGCTCGACTGGCCGTCGCCATCGAGATGCCGGCGCGCACGCTGGATAGCGACGATGTTGAAACCGAGACGTACTTCGGCAAAGCCATCGATCTCGGAGAGATACCGATCCTCCAGCGCAGCCAGCCGGGGAACAAGCTGGCCCATGCGATCGAGCATTCTTCCGGCAAGTTTTTCATGATCGCTTCGCCGCAAACCAGCCGCGGTTTCGGCGAGATCCGACCAGCCGGCCCGCACCAAGCGGCGCGCAGCTATCTCGGCGCCAAATGGCCTTGCGACCTGCGTCCAGACCAGCGCGAAGGCGATACCCGCCATGGCCGCGATCGCCTCGTTGGCGAACGAGGCGAAGTCGACAGTCAAACGATTCTGCATGGCAACGAACGAGGCGGTGTTTACCGTGAGCAGCATGGCAAGCATGTTGAATTGCGGACGTGGAATAAGAAGTCCAATGAGAAGGAACGACGGCGCGAAGACGAGGACGAGCATTTCGTAGCCACTGATCGCCGGCAGGATCGCAAACTGGTAGACGAATGCTGCGATGAGGCTGACGCCGCACCACAGGAACATCTTGAAAATGAATGGTGCAGGTTGATCCATTGCCGCAAAGAACGAGCAGGCTACGGCGGTCATCATGACGAAGCCTGCGCCGCTCTGCCATCCCGTTTCGATCCATATTAAGCTTGCAACGAGCGTAGCGACGACGACCGATCCGGATGAAAACAGCATCATGGCATAATCGTAATAGCGGGTGCGGCCGACGACTTGCCGATGCCGAAATGTTGGCCGCCACCGGCCCGAATACTGCCCGCGGGCGATCTGTTCGCGCAACGCAAGGCAATCGTGCCAGAGGTTGATAATTTCCAAAAGCCGCGCGAGCGCGCTCGACAGGATCAGGTGGTCCCAATTCTCTGATCGATCAGCCGATTTAAGCTCCTCGATCGTCCTGGCAAATCGTTGCGGAGCGTCCGCGGACGCTGCATCGGGTGATTGCAGCCAATCGGCCACTTCATGGAGCAACGAACCGAGCTTGGCCGGCAGGGGCCGGTCGCCCGACTTCAGGGCATGAAGCCTGTCCGCCAGTGACGAGAACAACGGCAACAGCATCATGAGCCTACCGCGCAATTCTCTCGCATGGCGGGCGACGTCGCGGGTGCCGGCGTCAAAGGACAATTGGCTAATGATGAGATCAAGGCCGGCAATATCTGCAGCGAGCTTCTGGCGCCTTGCCGGCGTTGCCGGTATTGCCCCCTCGCCGCGCAGAATTTCGTTGGCCCAGTCGGCTGCATCATCCAGCCAATCAGTGATGCGGCCACCGAGAACGGTCCCGACGCTGCTTGGAAAGATCAGGAGGCCAACGAGAGTGGCGCAGGTAATGCCGATGATGATTTCTTCGGTGCGTGCGACTGCCGTATCGAAAATCAGTTCGGGCGTTCCAACGGTTGGCAGGGCGATCAAAGGAAGCGAATAGCCTGCAAGCATGAAGACGTAACTGCGCGGCGTGCGGTCGAGCATGGATATATAGAGGAGGCAGCCGGTCCATAATGCGACGACGAGGGCGAGAAGCTCGGGCGCGTTTACAAAGAGCGGCACGAAAAACACGGCGGCGCTGGCGCCGATGATTGTACCGAGCGCGCGATAGAGACCCTTTGAGCTTGTTGCCCCGGCCAATGGATTTGCAACCACATAGACAGCCGCCATCGCCCAGTACGGACGCGGCAGGTCGAACCACAGGGCGATATAGAGCGCCATCATCGATGCGAGAAAGGCCTTGGCTGAAAACACCCAATCCCGCCAGGACGGAAACATCACGGCGTCAACTCGACCTCGCGCCTCAAAGGTTCAGCGGCAGGAGAGTTGCTTGCAGCGTCGAACGCCGCCAGAACCCGCAGTGCCGCATTGAGATCTTCCTTGCTCACGTTGGCAAGAATCTGGGCGCGCAAGCCGACGAGGATATCCTCGAGTCTGGAGGCGTATTGCTTGCCCTTGGGCGTCAGCCACAGGGTCTTCGCGCGCCGGTCGCTCTTGTCTTCCTTGCGGATGACGAGGTCGGCCGCTTCCAGCTGGTCAATCAACCGGACCAGCGACGGGCCCTCGATCCCGATATAGGAAGCAAGAGTGATCTGACGCACCCCTCCGCCAAGCCGTCCGATCCACAATAGCGGCGCAGCACAGGCTTCGGAGATGTTCGACGACATCAACGCTTGATCGGTAATGCGCCGCCACTGCCGTCCCGTTTGGAGAAGACTGGTGGTAAAGGCGCGGCGGAGCTGATCTATTTCTTGCATAGGAAATTAATAGCATCCTAATCATTTTCTTGCAATCGATTTTTTCGCGGCTCGGCCGGTTGCAGCCAAGCCGTCTTTGGTATCAGGTGTGGCGTATGCGCGTGACTAAAAGAATGTCATCAACGAGGGCGCGGTCTTCCCCAAGCTTGCCGGCCGACCGCAAGCACAAAAGCATCAGTGGCAGCGTCGGCTTCAACAGCGGTGACTGGGCTTGAGGTCAACTGCCTGGGGCTATGGCGAGCAGTTCGCACGCCGAAAGGTCGCGCCATAATTTGAGGAGCTCAGGGCATTTTTGGCTGACCCGCGTTTTGTCAGCGTGGCATGGTCTCCCGGAACGAAGTCGAGGATCACAGGATTAGCCTTGCGGCGATTAGCGGCGAGCACCGGCGTCACATTCCAGCGGGTCGCAGATTAATTGCCACGGCAAGCGGTCTGCCTCGCAAACCGACGCGAATTCGAATTGCGGCCGCGGCCAGGTTCATCACCCGCCGCGGCGCGGACTTGCAGATGTTTAAAGCGGTGTGACGTCGAAACCGAACCACTTCTGCGATAGCGACTTTATCGTGCCATCGGCCTTGGCGGCGTCGATTGCTTCGTTGAACATCGCCTTCAGTTCAGGTTCGTTCTTGCGCAGGCCGACCGAGCTTCCCTTACCGAGGAAGCCGCCTTGGAAGCGGGGACCGGCAACGGTCATTTCCTCGTTCCCGGGCTTGGCGGAAGCGGTGGTCAGATACGCCATCGATGCCATCACCAGATCGACGCGGCCAGCGGCAAGGTCAAGGTCATGCTGTTCGGTGGTCTTGTATTCGCGCACCTCGACGACGCCCTTGAGATATTTGTCGACGAAGGTAGCGCCCGTCGATGCGGTCTGGACACCGATGATCTTGCCCTGCAAAAGCGGCTTCAGCTTTTCGAGCGCTTCAACGGCGCCTGCCTCGTTGGAAGCCAGCGAGAATACCTTGCCCTTGAGATCCATGCCGGCCAGCGGACTTGACTTCAACGTCGCAAATGCCTGTCCGGTCGAGCCGTACGACTGGCTGAAATCGATGACTTCCTCGCGCTTTGCCGTTGCCGACATGCCGGAGATGATCGCGTCGAACTTGCCGGCATTGAGAGCCGGGATCATGCCGTCGAAATCCTGCACGACGATCTTGCACTCAACTTTCATGTGGTTGCAAAGATACTTCGAGAGTTCAATTTCATAGCCGTCGAGCGTGCCGTCGGGATTGGTGAAATTGTACGGCTTGAACGCGCCTTCGGTCGCGATCGTAACGTGCGTCCATTTCTTTTCTTCGGCGTGGGCGCCGGAAGCAAGGACGAGAGCTGAAAGCGTCAGTGCCTTCAGAAAGACGGTCAGTTTTTTCATTCGAGGTATTCCCCTTGGTTTGTGACTGGTGGTTCAGCCTTGGATAAACTGTTTGAAACGATCGGACTTGGAGTTGCCGAACACCTGTTCTGGTGTCCCCTCTTCCTCGATCAGTCCTTTGTGGAGAAAAATGACGCGGCTCGAGACATCGCGCGCGAAACCCATCTCATGCGTGACGACGAGCATGGTGCGACCCTCTTCGGCGAGGCCGCGCATCACGCGCAGGACTTCGCCGACAAGTTCGGGATCGAGCGCCGACGTCGGTTCATCGAAGAGCATGATCTGCGGGCGCATGGCGAGCGAGCGGGCAATGGCGGCGCGTTGCTGCTGGCCTCCGGAGAGATGCGAGGGATAGTGATTGCGCTTGTCGGCGATCCCGACCTTGGCGAGCAATGCCTCGGCTTCTTCGATGCACTCCTTCCGCGGTCGCTTCTGCACGTGGATGGGCGCTTCGATCACGTTTTCGAGGATCGTCTTGTGCGACCAGAGATTGAAGCTCTGGAACACCATGCCGAGACGTGAGCGCACGCGCTCGACCTGGGCCTGATCGGCCGGACGGCTCTTGCCGTCACGCATGCGCTGCATGCGGATCGTTTCCGAGCCAACGGTTACTTCGCCCGAATCCGGAACCTCAAGCAGGTTGATGCAACGAAGCAGGGTGGACTTGCCGGAACCCGAGGAACCGAGAATCGAGACCACCTCGCCTTCATTGGCGGTAAGGGAGATTCCTTTCAGGACTTCGACGTCACCGAAACTCTTGTGCAGGTCATTGACACGAAGCGCCAAGGGCGTGGCCGGATGTGACTGAGCGTTCATTTGGCTTCTCCTGGAACCGGCGTCATCAGCCGGGGAGCGCGAAGGTGGGGACTGAGCAGGTGCTCGACGAATTGTACGAGGCGCGTCAGCATGAAGTTGATGGCGAGGTAGATCAGGCCGGCGACGATAAACACCTCGATGGCGCGATAGCTCTCGGAGATGATCTTCGCGGCAACGCCGGTGACTTCCATCAGCGTGATGATCGATGCAAGCGACGTCGCCTTGACCCTGGAAATCATTTCATTGCCATAGCCCGGCAGCGCCTGCCTGATTGCCAGCGGCATGACGATGCGCCGGAAGATCATGAGGCGTGGCATGCCGCAGGCGCGGGCAGCCTCGATCTGTCCATGCGGAACGGACAGGAGCCCGCCGCGAATGATCTCGCTGGCATAGGCGGCTGTGTTCAGCGTCAGCGCGATGACGGCGCACCAATAGGGCTCACGCAAGATTGGCCAGAGCACCGTATGCCGAACCGCCGGAAACTGGCTTAGGCCGTAGTAGATGAGGAAAATCTGAACGAGAAGCGGCGTGCCGCGGAAAACGAATACATAGGTTCTCGCAAACCAGTCCAATACGGCGACGCCCGAAAGCCGGAACAGCGCCAATGCAAGGGCGACGAACGCACCGAGGAAAATCGCCGTCGCCGCAAGCTGGAGCGTCAGGGGTATAGCCTTGACGAGGCTGACGAAGGTCTCGAGCATAAATGACCAATCCATCAGCCTCTCCTCACGCCGCGTGAGAAATGCCGTTCCGACCGCTGCAAGATCGCGCCCGAGAGTGTGGAGATCATCAAATAGATGCCGCCGGCAACGATGTAAAAATTGAACGGCATGCCCGTTGAGCCCGCACCGATTTGCGCCTGGCGCAGAAGTTCGACGACACCGGTGATCGAAACGAGCGCCGATTCCTTCAAGACCACCTGCCAGACATTGCCCATGCCGGGAAGTGCGTGGCGCAAGGTCAGCGGCGCGATGATGCGTCTGAAGCGCAGCGGCCGCGACATGCCGCAGGCGATGGCTGCTTCGATTTCGCCGCGGTGCACGGCTCTGAAAGCGCCACGATAGACTTCCGTCTGCTGGGCGCCTGAGGTGATCCCGACCGCAAGCGCACCAGCAAGGAAGCCGGGAAAGCCGATAAAGCCTTCGGAACCGAGGAACCGGCCGATCGCCGTCACGGCCGCGCTGCCCCCGAAATAGAAGAGATAGATCACGAGAAGGTCGGGAATACCGCGCAGCACCGTCGTATAACCATCGGCGAGCACCCGTATTGTCCTGCCACCGGAAATCTTGGCCCATGCGCCGAATGTGCCGATGACCGAGCCGATCATAAAGCCGCTTAAGGCGATGAGGATCGTCATCACGGCGCCGGTGAGGAGTGCAGCACCCCATCCTCCAGGTCCAAAGCTGATGACGTCAAGGAAGCTTGGCTGGTTCATAGCCTACGATCCGGCTTCAGGGGAAAGGTTGAAGAGCATTTCCTTGATCTGTTCCTTGAGCGTTCAGTTTCCGGGAAGTGCCGGCGAAAGATCGAGCTTGCTCGACTTTCGCTGCGACAACTCGCTGATACGGCCCGTCAGCTGCTGTCGATCCCGTGCCAAGGCCGTCTCAGACATCCGTGTTCTCCGGCAAGGGTGGCTGAACGTCATCGGGAATCGGATTGACGAAAGGCTTTCCCTCGAGGCGGTTGCGATGGTCGGCCTTGGCGGCATCAATGAGATCCCGGTTGGCGAGGAGGTCGATGGCCGTGCCCGCCATCACTTTCGCCGCGTGTTCCATGCCCTTGTGAGCCGCTGGCAGCTTGCCTTGCGCTACAAGCTGCCAAGAGTGCCCCGGCGTGCCAATGGCATAGGTCGCGCCGCGCATCTGGACTGTCGGAACGACCCAGCTTACCGTGCCGACATCCGTTGAGCCGACAATCGCGCCGTCGCCGCTTTCGGGCGGAAAGATGCTGTCGCACAAGGCTTGGCCCTTCTTCGGCGTGACGTCAAACCGCTTGTACGAGGATGCAATGTCTTCTTGCGAGAACGTCTCCTGAAATTTCCGTGCGATGGCATGGTCGTGCTCGTCGAAGGCAGGCGGGCCGAGACGCTCGAGGTGCGAATGCATTAGAGCTTCGAGCGGGGTGTTGCCGACCAGATTGGCGTCGCCGCTGATGATGCGGCTGCGAACCGTGGTCTCGGTCATCAATGCGGCGCCGGCGGCAACCTTCTTGACCCGCGCCACAAGGCCGTTGAGTTCCGGCAGATCGCGGGCCCGCACCAGATAGCGCACCGTTGCCCGGGCCTGGACGACATTCGGAGCGGAACCGCCCGTGTCTGTAACGGCGTAGTGGATGCGGGCGCTAGACGGCATATGTTCGCGCATGTAGTTAACACCAACATTCATCAATTCCACGGCATCGAGAGCGCTGCGGCCAAGATGCGGCGTTGCGGACGCATGTGAAGCACGACCGCTGAAGTGAAAATTGATCTCGTTGCAGGCAAGCGAGATCGGGTTGTTGACACCGGCAAACGCAGCAGGATGCCAGGAAATGGCAATGTCCACGTCGTCGAAGACGCCGGCGCGCACCATGAAGCCCTTGGACGAGCCACCCTCCTCGGCTGGGCAACCGTAGTAGCGGATACGGCCCTTTAGGCCGTTGCGTTCAAGGTAGTCCTTCACCGCAGCAGCCGCCAGCATCGAGCCGGAACCGAGCAGATTGTGGCCGCAGCCATGACCATTGCCGCCCGGCACGACAGGTTGCTCTTCCGCGAGGCCAGCGACCTGGCTCAATCCGGGCAGCGCGTCGAATTCACCGAGAATGGCAATGACTGGGCCGGCCTCGCCTGCTTCGCCCATGACGGCAGTCGGTAAGCCTGCAACGCCGCGCGTAACGCGAAAACCTTCGCGTTCGAGGAGGTCGGCATGCTCGTTCGACGAGCGAAACTCTTCGTAGTTGGTTTCGGGCATCTCCCAGACGCGATCGCTGAGTTCAAAAAACGCAGCGCGCTTGGCTTCGACGATTTCCCAGACTTCTGCCGAATTCTTCATGATTTCCCGATTGGTCGTTTTATGTTAGTAACCAAAATTGGCACCAATTTAGACGCAAATATTTTTTACGCAACCTCTGTGTAAAATTATTTGTCTGGCGTACATCTCGCGGGTGGGCCACTAACTCTAGGAGGCGCGCATTCGATGGAATTTGGAGAGACGAATGAGTGAAGCAAGAGCCAAGCGAAAATCACAACTCAAATCCGTCGATGTTACCGACTCTATCCTGCACGACATTCTCGCCGGTGTTTTGGCGCCGGGTGTCTGGCTGAAGCAGATCGACCTCGAGCAGCGCTATCAGAGCACCAGGCCGGAAGTACGGCGTGCACTCGATCGTCTGGTGCAGAAGCGGCTTGTCGAGCACGTCCCGAACCGCGGTTATCACGTATTCGAACCGGATGGTAAGCAGGCGAATGAAGTAAGCGACATTCGCGTCATCCTTGAAACGGCTGTGGCGGACAAGATCGTTGCCAATGCCTCGGAGTTGACGACGAAAAAACTTCGCGACCTCGCACACCGTTTTGACGATCTCATCATGAACGGAACGATGATCGAGCTCTACGAGGCCAATCTTACCTTTCACCGCGAACTGCTGGCGCTGTGCGGCAACAATGAACTGGTGAACCTTGTTACCGAGATCCGCCAAAGGACGTCGTCAGCGCCGGTCTCACAATGGAAAACACGCGCGCGGATCGAACAGTCGTCACGCGAGCATCACCAGATGATCGACGCCCTCGAAGCGAAGGACATTGAAGATCTGAAACGCGTTATTATTGTTCATATAAGGCAGGTTTGAACCGGCCGTGTGGCACGGCGGGACGCGCTACAGAAAATCGTCACGCCGCGGCGTGAACGTATCGATCAGCAATCCATCCTCGAGCGCAACGACGCCGTGGACGAGATAGGGGGCAACGATGAAACTGCTGCCGGCAGGCAGCGTCGTGGTCACGCCGTCGACGGTCACCTCGAAGGCACCCTCGGCCACATAACTCACCTGCGTATGCGGATGGGAATGGAGCGCGCCGATCGCGCCTTTGTCGAAGCTGAAGGCGACGAGCATCATTTCGGGACGATGCGAAAGAACGGCGCGACGATTGCCCGGCGAGGTTTCCGTCCAGACCAGGCCGTCAGGCAATGTGTAGTGATCGGACAATGATACCTCCATTTATCGCGCCAGCCATCCGCCATCGACGGGTAGGATCGCGCCATGCACATAGTCGGATGCGCGGGATGCGAGAAAGACGGCCGCTCCGGCCATATCATCCGCCCGAGCCCAGCGTTCGGCCGGAATGCGTTTCAGGATATCGGCATTGCGTGCGGCATCCGCCCGCAGCGCAGTCGTGTTGTTGGTCTCGACATAGCCGGGAGCAATTGCATTGACGTTGATGCCATGCGCCGCCCACTCATTGGCCATCAGCCGCGTCAGGCCTGCAAGGCCGCTCTTTGCTGCCGTGTAGGATGCAACACGAATGCCACCCTGGAACGACAGGAGCGAGGCAATGTTGATGATCTTGGCCGGTAACTTCTCAGCCATCGCCATCCTGGCAAAGGACTGGCAGAGAAAGAATGCCGACTTCAGGTTGGTGTCCATGACGGCATCCCAGTCTTCCTCGGTAAAATCGATCGTATCAGCCCGGCGGATTATCCCGGCATTATTGACCAGAATGTCCGGGCGCTTACGAACGGCGGCAGCCCGCCCGATGACGGCGCGCACCTCATCCATCTTGGAAAGGTCCGCCAGAAGCGGATGAAACGCCCGGCCACCGGCCGTGACGAGGGACGCCGTTTCTTGCATCGGCGAGCGGCCAACGCCGATAATGTCGGCGCCGGCACCAGCGAGACCGACGGCAATGGCTTGGCCGATGCCCGTGTTGGCCCCCGTGACGATGGCGCATCTGCCAGAAAGATCGAACGGATTCATCTCAGACTTTCCATCGGTATCTTGTCCATGTCGGTGAAGCTCATGTTATCGCCAGCCATCGCCCAGATGAAGGAGTATCGACCGGTACCGGCGCCGGAGTGGATGGACCACCCCGGCGACAGCACGGCATCATGGCTTTTCAGCACGAGATGTCGCGTTTCATGCGGTTCTCCCATGAAATGAAAGATGCGGGTCGACTCTTCCATGCCGAAATAGAGATAGACCTCCATGCGCCGGTCATGCACATGCGCGGGCATGGTGTTCCAGACGGAACCCGGCTCGAATGCCGTGAGGCCTACCAGGAGCTGGCAGCTTTCGCAGACATCCGGATGCACGTACTGGTTGATGGTGCGTGCGTTCGCTTCTTGGGCCGAGCCCGTGCGCACCTTTTTGGCCATTTCCGGCGTGATCAGCACGGTCGGGCAAGCACGATGTGCAGGTGCGCTCAGGAGATAGAATTCGGCGGGCTTGGCCGGGTCGTCGCTGCGAAACGACAGCATTCCCTGTCCCATTCCGACATAGAGCGCATCCTGAAAGCCGAGCGGATAGTCGACGACGCCGACAGTGACCGTGCCCTTGCCACCAATGTTGAGGATGGCGACTTCGCGCCGCTCGAGGAACTGGCTGGTGCCGGTTTCCTTTACCTGGTCGATCACAAGATCTTCTGCGAGCGGCACGATACCCCCGACAATCATCCGGTCGAGATGGCTGTAGGTAAGATTGACCTCACCTTTCAAAAAAAGCCCTTCAATCAGGAAGCCCTCGCGCAGGCCTTTCGTGTCGCGCCTGGCAGCGTCTTCTGGACCAACGACCTGGCGCACATTTACGGAAATTGTCACAGCATTTGCCTCTTGGCTTTTGGTGGAAGGGTCACGTGAGGACGACATATTCGGTGAGTTGGCTGATGCTGGTGTCTGCCTTGTTCACATCGAACACCTTGGTACCATGGCTCATGATTACAAAGCGATCGCAGACCTGGTAGGCATGGTAGAGATTGTGCGTCACCAGCACGCTCGACACGCCCTCAGCTTTCAGCTTCAGCACCTGCGCCAGCAGGGCCTCGGTTTCGCGCACCGACAATGCCGAGGTCGGTTCATCGAGAAGCAGCACCCGCCGTTTGAAGAAGACCGCGCGTGCGATGGCGACGGCCTGCTTTTGCCCACCCGAGAGGTCACCCACCAGCTTATCGGGAGAATCGATACCCGAGATGTGGACAGCTTTCTCGAGCACCTCCATGGCGATATCGCGCATCTCTGCCTGCTTCAGGAAGCCAAAGGCATTGGTGCGCTCGCGCCCCATGAAGATGTTGCGGGTGATAGAAAGCGAATCCACAAGCGCGGTATTCTGGTAGATCGTTTCGATGCCGGCATCGGCGGAATCGGACCGGCAGGTGAACAGCGTCTCGCGACCGTCGACGCTCAAGTGGCCGGAGGTCGGCTTGTGGATCCCCGAAATCAAGTTGACGGTAGTCGACTTGCCGGCGCCGTTGTCGCCCAGAAGCCCGACGACTTCGCTTGGGCCGATGTGGAAGCTCAGGTCCCGCAGCGCCGTCAGCGTGCCAAACGTCTTGGAGATATTGTGCAGTTCGAGAAGATGGGGCGCAAACATCATACGGCCCCCCGGCGTTCGATGAGATGGTTGAAGGCGGCAGCGATCACGATGAGCGTTGCGATAAACATGTCGAGGTAGAAGCCAGGGGCCCTGAGGAGCAGAAGCACATCGGTTATTGTGTGGATCAGCATGACCCCGAGGAAGATGCCGATAATCGAGCCGCGACCGCCGCGCAGCGACAGTCCGCCGATGACGCAAGCGGCAATTGCCTGAAGCTCGAGCCCGGCGCCCTGCCCCGGCTGGACGCTGCCGACGCGGGCCGTGGCGATGATGCCGGCAACCGCCGCCATGCCTCCGGCAATGGCAAAGGCAATCAACTTGACGCGGTCGGTGTTGATGCCGATTGCCGTTGCAGCCGCCGGATTGCCACCGGTGGCGAAGACATGATTGCCGAACTTGTGCCGGTGCAGCAGTAAATAGAAGCTGACAACGAACAGGATGATCCAGATGAACGCGGCATTGATGCCGAATAGCGTGCCTGCAAAGAGGCTCGAAAAGGCAGGTTCCGGATCGAAACGCACCTGGACGGCGCCGTTATAGAGCAGCACGGCGCCACGCCAGAAGAGCAGGCCGCCGAGCGTAACGATGAATGACGGCAGGCCAAAGCGCAACGTAATCGTGCCGTTGAGAAGTCCGATCATCACCCCCAGCAGTATGCCGAGCGGTGCTGCGATGAAAGCGCTCAGGCCACCATCGACGAGGCTCGCCATCAGGACCGCCGTCAAGGTATAGACGGAACCGATCGACAGGTCGAACTCACCAGCAATCATCAGGATGCCAGCGCCCAATGCCAGGCAACCCAGCACCGGAATAGCCTTCATCAGGATGGTCAGGTTCTGCGGCGACAGGTAGCGGAAGTCATCGGGAAAGGCGAGCGCGCCAGCGATACATGCGATCTGCAGGGCCGCGAAAACCAGGAGAATCGCGCCCGCCGGCATGGTCATGATGTGCTTCAGCAGCGATTGTTTTTTCGTGCGCGATTTGGGCACGGCAACGTCGGTCATGGCGTAGGTCACTGTCTTTACTCTGTTCAAAGGATCGAGGGGACCTTCCGGTTTTCGCCGGAAGGTCTTCAGGCGTGACGTTTATCGGTAGCTGCCGATCAGTGGCTTGACCGAGCTGATGCGCGTCTTATCGAGGAACGCGCCCTGGCCGGTATCGACATCAGTCGGGGTCAGACCATATTTTTTCGCCAAAGCAATCTGGGCAATCGGATAATAGCCCTGGAGATACGGCTGCTGGTCCATGGTCGCGAACATGGCGCCCGATTCGACGGCGTTGACGATTTCAACGGCGAGATCAAAGCCGCCGAAAGGGATCTTGACGCCGGCATCCTTGATGGCGCCTGCGCCGACCGTCGACGTCACGGACCCGGTGCCGAACAGCGCCTTGACATTGGGATTGGCGATCAGGAACTGCGCGATGATGTTCTGGGCTTCGGCCGGATCAAGCCCGGAGCGAACCGTCTCGACCTTAATGCCTTTTTCCTTCATTGCCTTTTCGATGCCGCCGCCACGCGCGACGGCGAAACTCGCTTCAGGAATCTCGCGCGGATTGAAGACCACGTCGCCATCCTTGAGGCCAAACTGCTCGATCATGCGATTGCCAAGTTCATAACCCGAGGCAAATTCATTCATGCCGACATAGGCTTGGCGGCAATTGCCCTTGGCCCCGTCGAGATCGTCATTGTTGAAACCGATGACGATGATGCCGGCCTTGACGGCGGCGCAGATGCTGGCATCGAAGGCATCCGAACTGGAAATTGCAACTGCAATGCCGTCGACGCCGCTAGCCGTGGCGCTCTCAATAAGGTCGTTCTGGCGGACCGGATCGTTATTGGCATATTGCACGTCGAGATCGACACCGAACTGTGCCGCGGCATCCTGTGCGCCTTTGACAACCGGGTTAAAGAACTGGACACTCGGATCAAGATAGATAATCATCGTAGCCTTGACATCGGCCGCTACGGCGGCGGACGTGAAGGCCATAGCTGCGCACGCCGCAAGCATTGCGGTTTTCAGTTTGGTCAATTTCATTTGCGTATCCTCCCTTTGGATGTGCAATCGGGGTCGAAAGACCCATGTCTCGGCTGGCGAGCTCCGACCAAAGATCGCGCCAGCCGAGATTTTCCTCCTCTGCCTCAGTTTCCGATGAGCAATCTCACCCGAACCAAGGATCCGGCCGGCCCAAGGTCACGTGAATGCCCTTGAACTGCGAATACTCGTCAAAACCGTAGCGGCCGAGCTCGCGCCCCAGCCCGCTCTTCTTGTAGCCACCGATCGGAAGCTCAGGCGCGCCATCGATGACGCTGTTGATCCAGCAGCGCCCGGCCCGGATGCGCCGGATGCTCTGCAGCGCGTTTTCGAGATTGGTGGACCAGACGCTGGCCGACAGGCCGAACTCCGATGCGTTTGCCAGAGCGACGGCCTCGTCAGCTGTCTTGAACGTCAGCGTCGACAGAACCGGCCCGAAGATTTCCTCGCGGGCAATCGACATATCGGCGGTGACCCCGGAAAACACGGTCGGCGCGTAATAGAGCCCCGCGCCCTCCCCGACCCGTGCGCCGCCGAGCAGCAATTCGGCACCGTCAGCCTGTCCTGCCTCGACATAGGAATGCACCTTGGCGGCATGCGCCTCCGAGATCATGGCGCCGATCTTCGTTCGCTCGTTCAAGGGATCGCCGAAAGTAACCTTGCGGGAAATATCGAGCAGGCGATCAAGAAGCGCATCGCGAATGCCTTCCTGCACCAGGAGCCGGCTTCCGGAAATGCAGCACTGGCCGGCATTGTGGTAGACGCCGTAGGCGATGCCGTCGGCCGCCGCCTCAAGGTCCGCATCGGCAAAGACGATCTGCGGCCCCTTGCCACCCAGTTCAAGGCCGACGCGCTTGACGCTACGGGCAGCGATCTCGCCGAGCTTCGTTCCAACACGAACCGAACCGGTGAAGGCGACCATGTCTGTGCCGGGATCCTCCGCCAAGACCTGGCCGGCAGGATCGCCGTAGCCGGTGACGACGTTGAAGACACCGTCGGGAATACCGGCCTCGCGGGCGAGTTCCGCCATGCGGATCGATGTGCCGGACGTAAATTCGGATGGTTTCAACACGACGGTGCAGCCGCCGCCAATGGCCCATGGCACGCGCTCGGAGGCGATGATGAAGGGAAAGTTCCACGGCGTGATGATGCCGACAACGCCGACAGGTTCCCTAAGGACCAGGCCAAGGCGGTTGTCGCCGATATTATTGTGGGTCTGGCCTTCCAGTGCCCGCGCCTGCCCGGCCGCATAGGACCAGAGATCAGCACAGAAGGTGATCTCGCCCCGGGCCTGGGCAATCGGCTTGCCAACCTCTAGGCTTTCGATCAGGGCGATCTCTTCCACATGGGCGAGAATGAGCTCCGCCGTCTTAAACATCAGGCGCGATCGTTCGGCGCCGGACATGCGCGGCCATGGCCCCGTGTCGAAGGCCCGGCGGGCGGCCGCAATTGCTGCGCGAACATCTTCGGCAGAGGCATCCGGCCACGTGCCGACCACAACGCCGGCGTGGCCCGGGCTCACCCGATCTATCGCCTTGCCCGAGGCCGCATCAACAGACTTGCCATCGACAAGCATCCGGTAGCGGGATTTACTCTGCAAACGCGGGTCACTAGAGTCGGGCGTTATGAAATTGGATTGTACCGTCATCAACCGACCGGATTTTAAAGCCCGGCTCCTCCTTTTAGGCTCGGCGTATCGACCACCGCGCTTGTGCTGTCCTTGAGTTGTATGGTACTGTATGGTGGCTACATGCAAATGTCAACGAGATGGCGGCGGCGAAAAGCATGAACTTTGAGACATTGAAAATCGAGCCCGTGAGGATCGAGACCGGGGAAACGACCGCCGCGCAGGTGGAACGTGACTTGCGCGAGGCGATCATCCGCCTCGATCTCGCGCCGGGTTCACGCCTGTCCGAGCAGGAGATCGCGTCTCGTCTCGGCGTCTCCCGCCAGCCGGTCCGCGAGGCGCTGATCGCCCTTGGAAAATCAAAGCTGGTCGAAATCCGCCCTAATCGGGGAACCATCGTGGTCCGCATTTCGGCGCGTCAGATGATGGAAGCCCGCTTCGTGCGCGAGGCGATCGAGGTCGCCGTCGCCAGGCGGGCCAGCGAGAGTTTCGATACCTGGACGCGGCGAAAGATTGACAGCATCCTCGAGCGCCAGCGAATCGCGATGACCGATCATGATCACAATGCGTTTCGCCGGGAGGATGAGCAGTTCCACATCGCCATTGCAGAGGGCGCCGGCTGTGGCCTCGCCTGGAACGCGATTTCAGACATCAAGGCGCATATGGATCGCGTCTGCAACCTGCAGCTTCGTAACCCAGCCTCTATGAACAACCTCATCGAGCAGCATGAGAAAATCGTTGCTGCGATCGACTCCCGAAACGCCGAAGCTGCAGCCAACGCCATGAGGGAGCATCTGAACGGCATTCTGAACGACCTGCCTCAGATCGAAGCCGACAATCGCGAACTCTTCGAATAGCGCCATAAACTGTGGCGCATCTCCGTAGGAAACGGAGCATGCGCCACAATTTCAATCTTAATTTACGCCAGGTCAGGTCAAACGGACCTCGGCGACATTGTCCTTGTAATCTTCCTTCGGATCGACGCCGAGCAGCATTTTGACTCCCGCCAGCAGACTGGATTCGTTGAGCCATATCTCGGCCCGCTCGGCGTCAAACCGCAATAATGTCAGCTTGGGATCGTCCTTGCCGCCTTCAAACCAGGCCGCCACGAACCGGTTCCATAGCCGGTCTATGGTTTCCCGATCGTTGAAGACTGTGAGCCCGCCGTGAACGGCTGCAAAAAGGTCGTTACCTTTCGCCGCGAACGTCGCGACAGCTCTGCTCTCGCCCTGCAGGTTTTGTACGAGCGAATTCTCGGTCGAGGTGAAGAAGTAAATGGGACCGTGATCGCCTTCGAGTTGAGCGGTCATTGGACGAGTGTGGCTCTCTTCAACGCCCACCAATCCCAACATCATGGTCATATCGGATTTCAGGGATTTCCAGAATTTTTCCCGCAGTTCCGGTGCAGTTGGCATGTTGTCATTCCTTTCGACGATTGACATGCATAACTGCCGCGATCGCTAAAGGTTTCGCGATCGCACCATTATTTTCCCCCATCGTGCTGCAAACCTACCGCTTGCACCAGGATCAACCTCGCCTACCGCTGGAAGAACATATACAGGCCGCTGAACACAAGCAGAGCCAGCGGCACCAATGGAGCGTACACGATCGCGAGCGGCGCTGGACCGAACGTCATCGAGACAAAATTCGCCAGAATGGTGAGGGTCAGCAGAATTCCGAGCCACCGATGGCTCTGGCGTATCCAATAGTGCAAGATCATGAGAGCCTCCTTGAAAGAGCATCCAGGATGGAATGTGGCACATGGCAACCTCAACGAGCCTGGACCAGCTTCCAGCCATTGCCTGATGGGTCGCGGAAGCTTGCATCCACGGAGCCGTATCGATCGATCGGTTCTTGGGTGAACTCGACCCCGCGCTTGCTCATGGCTTCGAATGCAGCCTGGCAATCGTCGACCACCAGAACCAGCGGCGGCATCGCACCCTTGGCCACGGCTTCAGCCAGGCCCTGAGCCGTTGCGTCATCGACGGTCGGAGCCTGCGGACGGAACAGGCCCAACTGGAAGTCCGGCTGGTCGGGATGCTGGACGGTCAGCCAGCGATAGTCGCCATTGCGCGCATCCGTGTGCACCCGAAATCCCAGCTTTTCGACATAGAACTGAAGCGCTTCGTCCTGGTCATGGACATAGACGCCGGCAACTTGAACACCATTTTTCATGAGTCATCTCCCTTTCGCCCGTCGTGCCTACCCTCTTTCGTTCGTCGGCGCTTCTCCGAAACTGCCATTTTGAGGTGCGGCCTTTGCGCGGCGCTCACGAAACAATGGGGAACCTCCTCGAGATCTCCGGGAACAAGCTGCATTCGTCGCCTTAGTTCGCTTGGGCTTTCACCGGTCACGTCGCGGAAGGTGCGTCCAAACGTTCCAAGACTGTTCCAGCCTGTCTGCAGCGCGATTTCGATGATGGGCGTGTCAGTATCCCGCAAGAGCGCTGCGGCGCGCTCGACCCGCCGCGTCAGCAGGTAACGATGCGGCGGTATGCCGAAGGCGTCCCGAAACGATCGCGCAAAATAGGCTTCCGAGGCGCCGCTGACCCTTGCCAACCGGGATATCGGCCAATCCTCCTGCGGCGCCGCGTCCATGTGGTCTTTGGCGCGCAGAAGGCGACGCAGCAGTTTCAAATCTCTATTCACGGCGTTTTTGACGATTCTGGTCGGGCGCATAGCCAATGAATGCATGGACTGATGACCGTTGACAATGATAGCGCCCTCGAAAGAGCGGCACTTCATTTTGTCGTCGGGCGTAGCGGCATCTGAAAGGTAAACCTCGTTTCGATGGAAGAAGAGGTTACGACAAGGGTGCCACCATGCGCCTTGGCAATTTCCGATGCGATATATAGTCCAAGCCCCAGGCCTTGTTGACTTGCGCGAACGCCACCACGAAAAAACGGCTGGAAAAGACGTTCCATCGCCTCTTGAGCTATTGGAACGCCGCTATTGGCGACGCTTATCTCCAACATTCCCGATTTCGTGCCTGCTGAAAACCGGATTGGCCGGCTCGCGTCACCATAGGTAATCGCATTGCCGAGAAGGTTTGAAACCATCTGACCAATACGGTCCCTGTCGCAGTAAACTTTTTCGGTGATGTTGAAGTTCGTCTCAATGGAAATGCCGGGCGTTCCCAATTGGAGCTCTTCGGCAATCTGCTTGAGGACGGGGTCGAGCAGTTCGTCCGCATCAAGCCGCAGCGCGAAGCCACTGCCGAGCCTCCCTCGCGCAAAATCGAGCACGTTATCGATCAGGCCCGACATGCGCTGCACGCTGCCTTGCATCAGGGTAACGATCCTCTGTGCCCTTGGGCTTAGGTCTTCTTGCAGGAGCATGCGCGAACCGCCCTCCATCGAAGCGAGCGGGTTGCGAAGATCATGCCCCAAAACCGCAATGAACTGTTCGCGCAACTCCGCTATTGCCAGTTCCTCGCTCAGACCTGCCTCCGCCAGCATCCGTTCGGAGATCGCTTCGCTTTTGGCACCTTCAGCGGCGATTCGCTTGTCGACCAAATCGCGTTCGTAGCGGCGGCGTTGAGCAGCCGGGAAGATGACGACACGGGTAAATTGCAGGTTGCCATCGTCATCCCGCCGCTCTTTCGCGTTGGCAAGCACCGGCAGTTTCTTGCCGTCGCCGGTAACAAAATCGAAAGCGACCTCTTCAAGGAAACCTTGCATGCGCAACAGCGGCGAAAAATGCGTTTCGTAAAACATTCGTCCGGAAAGCGTCAAAAGTTCACTGAATTTTTTGTCGACAAGCTCGAGCTGTGAAACTCCAATCCAACGCGAGAAGGTGAGATTGGACTTGAAGATTCTGCCGTCGGGGCGAAGCGACAGGTACCCGCACGGTGCGTTCTCGTACAGCTCCGCAAGATCTTCGGCGAATGTGCTGTTGGGATCCTCGGGCACGACTCACACAAACGCCTTGATGGCCGCAATGACTTCGCCGGGCGCACTCAGATTGGGGCAATGCCCCGTAGCGTTCAACATAACCAGTTGGCTGTGAGGAATGTGTTGCTTCACGTATTCGCCTACGTTCTCTGAGGCAATAATGTCTTCCCGGCACTGAAGTATCAATGTTCGCGCTGTCACACGTTGAAGATCGTCGCGATTGTCCGACGTGAAAGTGACCCGCGCGAACTCCTTTGCAATGTCAGGGTCGGTTCTGCAGAAGCTGTTGGTTAGCTCTTCACCAAGTTCGGGTCTGTCCGGATTGCCCATAATGGCTGGGGCCATTGCGGCCGACCACCCAAGATGATTGTCCGCGAGGGACTCCAGCAACTCGTCGATCTGAGCACGACTGAAGCCGCCGATGTATTCACCGTCGTCGATGTAGCGGGGCGATGGGCCGACGAGGATCAGGCTGTCGAAAATCGCCGGGTCCTTGAGCGAAGCAATCACGCCGATCATGGCGCTGACGGAATGCCCGACGAACACTGCACCCTTGAGTTCGAGTTCCTTGCCAATCTCGATAAGGTCGTCGGCGTATCCTTCCAGGGACGCATATTTCGCGGAGTCATAAGCGCCAAGATCGGAGCCACCGGCCCCGACATGGTCGAAGAGAATGGTTCTGAACTTGCTTTCGAAGGCAGGCGCCACCAACTTCCACATGTTCTGATCGCAGCCAAAGCCGTGCGCGAACACCATCGACCGTTCCCCGCCGCCGGATAGTTTGACATTGTTGCGCTCTAAAACGGACACCCGGAACTCCTGATTTCGCAAAACGAAGTTCGACTGTATGCTTTGAAAGCTCGAACACCTAACTGCTTCGCGCCGCCGCAGCTCTTTTTTCGCTCTTGGGGCATTAGCCGGTCCGCATATTATCCGCCCCCATCCGCTTCATGCTGCGCATTGGCCCAAGGACGCATCTCCTTCAATCCTGAATGGATGCTGGAAGGTTCCTCGGGTGGTCAAGGAAAGCTGAGATGGCGGCTTAGCGGCGACTCTGGGTGAGCTTCAACCTGCCGAGGGCGGCCGTTGATCGCTAGCATTTTCACTTGCCAGGCCAAATATTGCGTCGACGCGGCCTTCGCTTCGGCCAAAGCCCTGGCTTGGGGATACCCCAGAGTTTCTTATTTCGCTGATGGCATCGCAGCCTGGCAGGATGCCAATTACCCGACTGAAACAAGTTTGACGAAATAGCCGGTCGAGTTCGTGAACTGAGGGCAATAGGGGTAGGCCTACATGGCTTCCCAACTTATGTGTCGTACTTTATTCCTTCACCGGTCGCCAGATGACGCGCTTCTTGTTGACGCGATCGCGGTCGTCTTCGTAGGGCATGACCTCGCAATCTATGGAATTGCAGTCCCGACACCGGAAGGTGAGGCTGGGAAGTGTGCGGCCGTGGCCGAGAACTGCGGCGAGGTCAGTCGCCGTGAAGGTCGCGACCTTATCGCATTTTCGGCAACCGACCCGCACGAACATGCCGTAGCGGGCCGCCTGGCCCAGATTCTTGATTGTCCTTGTCATGGGAACGAAAAGAGAACAAATTGCCCGAGCAAGTCAAGTGGGATGAAACAGTAATGCACCGGGGCACGCGCCGACAACCATGTAACAAATGCTCAACTCGGGGGCTTCGCCGCACCGAGCGCTACCAGACCCGCTAGAGCGCGTCCGGCATGCCTATTTTTGCGACACACCACACCGAACATTGGTATAGTGTTTTCGCTTGGACACGTTCCATCGGAGAATAGCGTCGTGGCAGGCGATATTGGTCTAACGGGCATGTCTGCCTGCGAGGTGGTCAATCTGTTAAATGGCGGTGAGGTAACACCGCTCGACTGTCTCGATGCACTTGAGGTTCGCATTGCCGCCGTCGAGAACGTCGTCAACGCACTTCCGATCCTTTGTTTCGATCGCGCCCGCGATCGAGCCCGTCGCCTGCTCCAACAGCCTCTCGGGTGCCGCGGTCGTTTGGCGGGATTGCCTGTGCCAATCAAGGACCTGACAGACGTTTCCGGCGCTCGCAGCACCTATGGCTCGACAATATTTGCAGACCATGTTCCCGAACAATCCGACATTCTTGTCGAGAGGATGGAGGCCGAGGGCGGTGTTGTTTACGCCAAGTCGAACACCCCAGAATTTGGTGCTGGTGGCAATACATTCAACGACGTCTTCGGGACAACATTGAATCCCTGGAATACTAACCTGTCCGCTGCAGGCTCCTCGGGTGGGGCCGCCGTTGCTCTTGCCACTGGCATGGCCTGGGTCGCGCAAGGCTCCGACCTTGGAGGCAGCTTGCGCAATCCCGCCAGCTTCTGCGGCGTAGTGGGCCTGCGCCCAAGCCCGGGCCGCGTTCCTCGCAGTGCACGATTCAAGATCGACGACCTGCTGAGCGTCAACGGTCCTATGGCTCGTAACGTAGAAGACACAGCGCTTTTGCTAGATGCGATGACCGGCGATAGCCCTGCTGACCCTCTGTCGTTACCGCGGACCGAGAGTTTCCTTGCCGCAGCGCGCTCCGGCTGGCGGCCGGCGCGGGTGGCCTTTTCCGCCGATCTTGGCATTACGCCCGTTGACCCGGAGGTCGCCTCGATCTGTCGCGCAGCAGCTGCAAGCTTGGCGGCAATTGGCACGCATGTTGAAGAGGCGCATCCCGATCTCTCGGAGGCCCATGACACGTTCAGCGTCCTGCGCGGCATGGCCTTTGCCATAAGTTACGGCGCGCTTCTGGAACCACATCGGGACAAAATGAAGCCGGAAGTCGTATGGAATATTGAAAAGGGGCTCAGCTATTCGATGGCAGATATCGTACGAGCGGAAAACAATCGCGCGGCGATTTACCGAAGGATGCATGCCTTTTTCGAGACTTATGACCTCCTTCTTTGTCCGGCCACGGTCGTAGCCGCCTATCCTGCCAGCGACAGATACGTGAAGGAATGTGCCGGCTATGCCTTTCCTAATTATTTCGAATGGCTGGCAATAGCCTACGCAATTTCCCTGACAGCAGCGCCGGCGCTCAGCCTGCCTTGCGGGTTCACCAAAGATGGACGTCCGGTCGGACTACAAATCGTCGGCCGCACCCGCGCCGAGGGACAGGTACTTGCTGCCGCCCGTGCACTGGAACTCCTTTTGGACCTTCATCCACCGACGCCGATAGACCCACGACCGCCGCGCCATGTTTGATTTCATGAATGTCAGTCCGGAAGGCAGGTCTTGGCGCCAGGCAACAGTTGCACACCGATTGTTGATTACTGTTTGTATCCCTTTGCCTGCATGCAGCTATTGATCAGATTGGCTTCTTCCTTCCGTCTGGCAGAACTATCGGAAGCCAAGGAAGCCGTCGCACTCGCGGCCTGATATTTGCACTGCACCATATCATTGTCTGCCGGAGTCGCCGGAGCCTCGCTATGGACCCACTTTTTTTCGGAAGAAGCACACGACGCGAGCACTATGAGTGGAACCACGATCAGCAGGAAACGGCTCCGGGAAAGTTGCTTAGAAAACGTGTCGTTTGAATTTGTAACTGGATTGCGCATCGTTCGAATTCCTCATTTTATGGGTCTATGCTGTGTACGAAGCCTCCCATTTGGTGGCCGACGCGGGTATTCCGTAGTGCCAACACTATCGTATTTGCTGTTGATAGTCCCGTAATCGCTGCCGCTCACTCGCGGCATCTTCATACGCCCCCTCTTTCCGAACGATGCATTACTTGCAAATATGGCGATACCGCAGCATTTGTCTCCATCGCCTGCGTCTTATGGAACAGACAGGTTTGGCCCGCGTTCCATCACTGAACCATTAATCATTTACGGTTCTAATGACGACGATTGCGGCAGATATGTTTTCAGGCGGCTCGCTATTCTATGCCCTGACTGCGATGGCTCTCTTTGTCGGAGTGTGGCTGTTTTTCATTTTACGCCAGCATATGAGATGATCGATCGGCATGAACAATAATAGAGCCTGGTATCTCCGGATTGCCGCTTTTGCCCTGATCCTGATCGTGTTCCTGGGCGCGAGCGTTTACTTCCTTCCGTCTTGAAGGGTGGAAAAAGCCGGATATTCAACATCAACACGTAATTTTGGAACGGGCGCGGTTTCTTAGGTGAATGCTGATGGAGGGTGTATACTGCTCAACGGAGGATATATGCTAAAAACCTATTATAATTGCCCTATTTCCGATGAACCTGTTCATGAAGTGCTACCCCGAGACGGCGATTTCGTTGAATTCTTCTGCCCGACCTGCGGACAGTTTCGGATTTCAAATAAATCGATCACATCGATGCGCCACAGATCGCGCGGCGAGCGAGAGGCCATGCTGACCGACGCCAGGCGCGATGCTCAAGGCGGAGATGGCATTCCGCTCATAAGAGACAGCCATTCACATGCGAGGAAAACAGATGACCAACGATAAGACGACTTCCACATGGAAGAACCGCCCTCCGGGCAAAATCGGAGAAACCTACACTGTCGATCACCTCATGGAAGCGTTTAACCTCAACAGGGATGATGCCGAACAGTTGATCATCAAATTCAACGGTGATTGCGAGCGGATCAATGCTTCGGTCAGCGCGCGAAAGAGTCGCCGTTAGCCACATTTTTTTCGAGCCCCTTTTGCTCACGCTAAAAAGGGCACAATCCTATGGCCTTACAGGCAAGACATTTCTTTCGACTGAAATCAATCTCCTGTCACAAATGAAGGAAACCGATGACGCTATACCTATGGTATTTCATCGTTCTAGGCGGCCCCGTCGTACTGGGCGCCATAATCGCATTCGATATGATGAAGCGCAGGCAATCTGCCAAGCTCAACGGGGAAGCCCAGGCCATCAAAAAGCTTTGTCCCGCGGAATAAGCCATTCGCTGATTTGCAGCCGCCACTTAAAAGCCCCCTTGCCTACCCGCGCACTTCCCGGAGGTGTTCTCTCACTTCTTCCGGTCACGCGGCGTGCCATAGGCCGAGTCGCGCGGTCGCGAGTACTGATCTATTCTTGGCAAGGTATCATCGAAGGCAATCCAGGGAAGCTTCAACTGCCAATAGGCATGCGCAGCGGGGGCGAAATGTTCAGGATGATCGAAGAAGCCGATCGTCAAATATATCTCGCCGGCTATGCCCTCATCCTCGTACCCGATTGAGGTGCCACAGGTACCGCAGAAGCTGCGCACTACCCCACTCGTTCTTGAGAAGGTCTTTGGTGGCTCATGCGTAAAGCGAAATTGTGCCGTTTTGTAACCCACCCAGATCGTTAGCGGTGATCCGATCGCGCGGCGACAATCATCGTCGTGATCGTAGCAGATCCAGAACGGTTCGCCCTCGGCCTCGGCGGTGACTTGCCCGCAAAAGCAGGCGCAGGTTTCCAGCCTTTGTGTCATTCATTTCGAACCAATTGCCTGAAATTTAGTTCCGCATCGGTCAATTTGCATTTATACATTTTGGATCGATTGCCAAGAATTGGGACCCAGCGAATAAAGATTTGGTCTCGCGATGGTGTAGCATTATTTTGGCGGCCGCTTGGCAACATGCACCACGTCGGGGGAATCCATATGAAGAGCAGCGTCACAGCCTGGTTTATCTTTGCTTTGGTTTTCATTGCGGCCGCGATAATCTATTTTGGTGTACCACTCATTTGGCATGCCTTGTTTGATCGTCCAGCATAGCCAAGGTGAGCGTCCGCTTCCTCTAACACCTTTCCGGAGAAATGATGAGGAAACTCAGTTTAACGAGATCTGTTATGTGGGGCGCTATACTTGGATGCCTGCTGATGGCCATATGGATACTCTATACGGGCAGGGCGCGAAGCGTTCCCGCAACAGGATATCTTGTCGAGCTTCTCGGAGGGGCAGCGGTCGGAGCGGGACTGCTATCCCTAATCGTATGGCTTGTCGGATTGGCTGCGCGCCAGAAATAGCAATCGGGACGACCGCCGCCGATTTTTCCTGTCATCATCGTCTGAAAAGAGGGACGCAGTTCATGTTCTACGCCATCTTGGCCTATCACGAGGAAGAGATTGTCGAATCATGGTCGAAAGAGGAGGACGCATCTTTGATGGCCGAACTTCTGGAAATCGGCGACCGCCTCGTAAAGGAAAAGAGCCTGGGCCCAGCGGCCCGCCTCGGGCCGACCCGGCGCGCGATCACATTGCGTGGGAAGGGAGCCGGTATCGTCACTGACGGGCCATTTGCAGAAACAAAGGAGCAATTGCTCGGCTTCTATGTTGTTGAGTGCCCCGCAATTGAGGGAGCGATCGCCATTGCCCGCGACTTGCGCCGTGCCAACCCGACCGCCGTCTATGAAGTCCGCCCGGTCTTGCTCTACCAGTCCGGGGCGACGCTATCAGACAGGGATTGATTGGCACTCCCGGTGGGAGCTCGCTCGACCGCCAAAATATGTACGATCACGTCTGTACTCCCGCTATCTGGCCGAATGAAGCCGAAGCCCTTCTGAGAAGTGAACCAGCCATGTGTCGTCCCCTCTGTTGTATATAACAAGGTATCGAGGGCAGTAGTAGGATCAAGCGGTAGCATCACCGACGGATGGAAAACCCATTGTCGGCTGTCCTCATGACAAACTCGAGTATCGGTCTCAAGTGGGCGACCTTTGCTCTGAACACGACAATGCCGGCGCCATTACGGTGTCTCAAACGGAACAAATGCGTAGCGAAAGGTAGGGTTCATCGGCCGCCATGATCGCATGCGCTTTGATTAAACCCGCAGATATTGACGGAGATACCCAACTCAGCCGCCAGCGCTGCTTTCGTCCACATGGCTGCGTCCGCCGCCTCGGCGGAGGTGCCATAGACAACTTGAACATGGTTCGCTTTATGCCGCGCCATCATGGCGTCGCGATCAACGCCTGTCAGGACGGCGTGCATGATAGGCCATTCGGGATTGGTCGCCCGCGACCGTCGTTCCGTCTCAGCTTCTGACAACGCTACGGCCTGGCCGCGACCAATATCCATATGAAGCGTGCCGTCTGCCACAAAGATTCGGCTCCACACGAGTTCACCGGCTTTAGCGACACCGCGCAGAGTGCCGCCTCCGGCAGGAAAGAACATTGCCGGTTGGCGGAAGCTTTCCGATCCTGCCCAGCCACCCTCGTGGTGTGCCGGAGGCGCCGCTCCCGAAATCTCGAAGACCCAGATGAAATCGTCGCGGCCACCCGAGCGGTCTATGTCGCCCCAGCGAATATCGTGCAAGGTATTTTCCACCGGCTGGCCAAGCGCGCGATGAACGCGATTGGTCATGACTCCATCGAGCGCTGCGCACTCATCGACTTCGTTGAAATGGACGATCGCTTCGCCCGGCTTGATCGGCTTGCCATCGCGGCCGATGACGTCGGGGCGGTCATCATTATTGAGCATTCCCTCGACGAGATCAGAGGCAGGAAGAAGGTCCTTCAGTCCTTGCTGATACTGAATTCCAACTGCCTCGCAGCCGAAGGCGTCGGCTATTCGCACCACGGCGATGTACATGCGGCATTGGTCGATAACCTGCGCTTCGGTAAGCTCAATTTTCGGATCGTCACCGAAGTGGAATGTCATGCCCTTTGCGACCATCCAATTGTACACTTGACGCGCTTCGGTCTCTGATACTTGCATCGTTGCGTGGTAGAGCGCCGACTGGGACAGCCGTTCCTTCCAGAAGCCCAGCGGCATCAGAAGTTCGTCGGGGATGATTGCATTGTACATACCCATGCAGCCTTCATCAAAAACGCCAAGGATGACCTTGTCGCGCCGGATGGATTTTGCAAGCTCCCGGCCAAGCCTCGCTGCCTCGGCGGGCAAGCGAGCCTTGTCCAGTGCGATGGCATGCGACGTGTCATGCTCGAATCTACCAGTTTCGAGCCACTTCTTTAGTCCAGAGCGAAAGAAGGTGTCGTCGAATGTCTCGCTCCATAGTGTCGAGTAGGCGACGCCGGCTTTGG
The DNA here is from genome assembly GCF_009647635.1 of Phyllobacterium sp. SYP-B3895. Taxonomy (NCBI): domain Bacteria; kingdom Pseudomonadati; phylum Pseudomonadota; class Alphaproteobacteria; order Hyphomicrobiales; family Phyllobacteriaceae; genus Phyllobacterium; species Phyllobacterium sp. SYP-B3895. The sequence continues at coordinate 198,742 of NZ_WJIG01000004.1, forward strand.
TGAGGGAACCGTTCAGATTGAGAAGTCCGACGAGCCCGGGCCATTCCCCGGCCCAGTTGGCAACAGTCAAGATTGGTCCGCTGTGGTTGACGAGGCCGGCGAGCACGTGATGCGAATATTGCCAGACCGCCTCGGCGACAATAAGCGGCACCGCGGGGTCGATCGTGGCAAAAATGTCCATGCCTTCGCGCTGTGAGGCGATAAACCCGTGGCCCTTATCATTTCGGAATGGATGGGCACGCACGAGGTCGTGGCCTAGACTGGCCAATACCTCGGTGAGTTTCCGCTCCATCGCCGCCTGGGCCGGCCAGCACTTGACATTCGCACTCTCCCGCAGGTCACCGCTGGCGACAAGCATTATCCTGGTCATAATCGTTCCTCTTAATTCAGCGGCTCGGCCGACATCATTTGCGCGTAAGCGGCAAAGTCTTCCTGCATCCTGCGGAACACTTTGTATTTTGCCTGGTGATACCGCCGAATCTTTCCCGATCGTGGTTCGACAACCGTTCCGTCTCCACTCATGGCTGACATCGCGGAAGCAATGTCATTGAATGCGCCGGCCGCTACGGCGCCGAGAATGGCAGAACCCAACAGCACTGGTTCCGATTGCGCCGGCACCACCACACGGCACCCCGTCGCGTCGGCATGCTCCCGGAGATAAAGTGTATTCTTTGCGAGCCCGCCACTGACTACGAGGCTCGACACCTCGATCCCCTTGCGTTGCATCTCTTCAATGATATGGCGCGTGCCATAGGCGAGTGCCTGGATGGTCGCGAGATAGTCGAGTGCAAGGTCGTCAACATCGGAATCAAGGGTGAGCCCGCTCACCGCGCCTTTTCGCCACGCTTGCGCCAAGGGCGAACGGTTTCCGTGAAAATCGGGGTTGAGGTGCCTATCCGCCGTCAAGAAGGCGGGCTCGTCCGCCATAGCGGCCAGGTGCCGATGCAATTGTTCGGCGGGCCTACTATTGTCGCCAAGCGTGGCGCTGGCGGCATGGCGAGCGATAACAGCATCGATCAGCGCGCCGGCGGCGGATTGCCCGCCTTCACTGGCCCACACTCCTGGAAGCAGCACGGAATAATAGGGTCCCCATACACCGCCTACGAAGATAGGTTCTTCGGAAGTTACAATGTGACATGATGATGTGCCGCCAATAAGCGCAAGGCTTGCGCCGCGAGCAGCGCTGACGCCCAACGTTCCGAGCGCGCCGGCATAGGCGTCGATCATGCCGCTCGAAACGGCAATACCAGGTTGAAGGCCGAGTTCCGCCGCTGCAGTCTCGCTCAATTGTCCAATGGCCGTTCCCGCCGGCGCAAATTGGTTGCCGATCGCCAGGTGATCACTGTCCCCGAGATCGCCAAGGCCAATTGCGGCGAGGAATTCTTGATCCCATCCTTCGCCATTGAACCCCTTGTGCCCGAGATAGGTCCACTTGCACACAGCCGAGCAGACGGACCGGGTGCTGGTGCCTGTTGCCCTGTGGACGAGCCAGTCGGGAAGGTCCCAAAACGTAGCGGCAATCTTCCAGCTCTCCGGCAGTTCGCGCTTGAGCCACCGAAGTTTTGGCATCTGCATTTCCGGAGATATACGTCCGCCGACATAGTCAAGAACCTCGCCGCCAATTGCATTGATTTCATCGGCATCGCCAATTGCCCGGTGGTCCATCCAAAGGATGATGTCACTATCCGGTGTCGAATTGGGGCAGACGCTTACCGGTTTTCCAGTCTCACCGACAACGACGAGCGAGCAGGTGGCGTCGAAGCCGATACCGACGATGCTGGCAGGGGCGATTCCGGCGCTTTCCGTCGCCGCAACCACCGCCATACAAACTGCGCGCCAGACGCCGGCTGAGCTCTGCTGGGCGAAGTTCGGGCGCGGGCGAAGCGTTTCGATCGCGGCAATACCTGTTCCGAGCAGCGTGCCCCGGGCATCAAAGACGCCGGCGCGGGCACTGCCCGTCCCGACGTCAATTCCCAAAAATGCTTTCATGCGATTTTCCCGTGTCGTTCCCGCACCGACTACCAGGCAGTAAAGCCGCCATCCACGACCACATTCGAGCCGGTCATGTAGGACGAGGCATCGGAGGCAAGGAAGCGGATCACCCCGTTGTACTCATTGATCTCGGCCTGCCGGCGCATGGGCACGCGGTCGAGGAAGGCTTCGACGAATTCCTTATCGAAGCTTGCCGTCTTTACGCCGCCGAAGGAGATGAGGTTGACGCGAACGTTCTTCGTTCCCCAGTAAGTGCCGAGATAGCGCGTCAGGTTGACCAGGCCCGACTTCGATGCGGCGTAGGAGATCGCCTTGACGAATGGGATGCCGTCGCGCTCTTCGCGATAAGCATAGAGAGCTTGGTTCGGCGAGACGATGCCGTAAATCGAGCCGACATTGATGATCGAACCGCGCCCAACCTCAGCCATCTTGCTGCCGACGACCTGGCTCGTCAGCATGACGCCCGTAAGGTTGGTATCGATGATTTCATCCCAATATTTCTGCGGGTAGACCTCGAAGGGCGCATTCTGCTCCGCCGAGCCGTCAGGCTTGGAGTCTATCCCGGCATTGTTGACGAGGATGTGCGGTACACCCCAATCGTCGATCAGTTGTTCGGTCGCCTTTTCGAGGGCGGCCTTGTCGGTCACGCTTGCTTCGTAGACGCGAATGCGGTCTGTGAGGCCCGGGAACTTTTCGGCAAGCTTCTCGGCGCTGAAAGGACGTCTGCTGAAGATTGCTACCTTTACGCCAGCCTCCGCAAGCGACTTGGAGAATTGCGTGCCTAGCTGACCGAGACCGCCCGTGACGACCGCGACGCGGCCACTGATATCAAATGCATCACTCATGGTGTTTTTCCTGGTGTCCTGAAATGTTCGGTGGTCAAGCGGACTTAGCGGATGTATCAACCGCTTCGCGCGCGCGGCGCAGTCCCTCATTGAGGAACAGGACGTCATTTCCCATGATGATCATGTCGACGCCCTTCTTCTTGAGCGCGGTGACGTTCTCGGCAACAGGCGGAATGCATGGTGCCATCACCTTGATGCCGCGCGCATGGCATTTTTCGATGAGCTCGGCGAGCTTCTCCTCGATTTCAGGATGCGACATCGAATAGTCGATGGAGATGCGCCGCGAAATCGAGTAGTCCGCCGGTCCGAAGTTGATGACGTCGATACCTTCGACGTCGAGGATCTCGTCGATATTGTCGAAGAACTCGTAGCTCTCGGCCATTGGAATGACGAGACGGGTTGCGTTCTCGTGCTCCATGTAGGCCGACCACTGGAAACCGGGCCCGGCAAAGCCGGCGGCACGACAACTCGCATCACCGCCACGGCGGCCAAAGGGCGGGAATTTAGCCGCCCTCACGATGGCGCGCGCCTGTTCGGCCGTGCCGACTTGCGGCACGATAACCCCTGTTGCCCCGAATTCGAGCGACTTGCGAATGTCCCATTCATTGGTGCCGCGTACCCGCACGAGAGGCGCGATTCCCGCGAGCAGCGCGACAAGCACCAGTTTTTCCATATGTGCATCGACGTTGACCGGCGTGTGTTCGGCGTCGATGAAGGCGAAGTCGAGCCCCCAGTTTCCGGCGGCCTCGATGGCAGCCGTCGATCCCGTGTAAAAAGTGGCGCCGAACGTCGGCTCGCCGTTTTTCAACTTGCTGGCTAGTTTGGTGTTCTCTGGTCCGGGCAATTTCTCAGTCTCCTTGGTGGTAATGGCTTGGCCGCTCACTTGAGATCGGGCGCGATGAAGTTTTTCAGTTCCGGCGTTTTTGGATGGGTGAAGATTTCTTCCGATTTACCTTCTTCCCAGACCGTGCCCTGGTGCATGAAGACGGTGCGGGTGGCGACGCGGCGGGCGAACCCCATCTCGTGCGTGACCAGAACCATGGTCATGCCGGCTTCAGCGAGCTGAGCGATCGTCTTGAGAACCTCGCCTGTCAGTTCGGGATCGAGCGCCGACGTCACCTCGTCGAATAGCATTACCTTTGGCTTCATTGCCAAGGATCGCGCTATGGCAACGCGCTGTTGCTGACCGCCCGATAATTCGTCCGGATAAGCATCGGCCTTCTCTGCCAATCCGACGCGGCTCAGGACCTCCCGCACCAGCGCTGAACCTTCATCACGTGGCAGCCCTTTGACGACGCGTGGCGCAAGCGTGATGTTTTCGGCGACGGAAAGGTGCGGAAAGAGGTTATAGCTTTGAAACACCATGCCGACCTCCTTGCGCAATTCACGCAGGTTGGCGCGGGATTGGTCGAGCTTGTGGCCTACAACTTCGATCGTGCCTTCCTGGAACGGCTCAAGCCCGTTGATGCAGCGGAGCATGGTGCTCTTGCCAGAGCCCGAGCGGCCTATGACCGCGACGACATCGCCGTTTTCCACCGCAAGATTTATGCCTTTGAGGACAGGAACGTTGCCGTAGGATTTTTTGAGATTCTCAATGCGCAGTGCCGGCATGTTTTCTTTCCTTGAGTTTCTCGCTCCACCACGACAGGGGATAGCAAATGACGAAGTACATCGCGGCGACCGTCAGGAAGACGTGGAAGGGCTGGAACGTCATGTTGTTGAGGAGCTGGCCGGCCCGTGTCAGTTCGACGAAGCCAATCAGAGCGGTCACGGACGTATTCTTCACGATCTGCACCATGAACCCGACTGTGGGACCGAGCGAGATTTTAAATGCCTGTGGCAGGATCACATAGCGCAGGCGTTGGAACGGGCTGAGTGCGAGCGCGTCGGCTGCTTCCCATTGCGTGCGCGGAATCGCCTCGATACAGCCGCGCCAGATATCGGCAAGGAATGCAGTGGCGTAAATCGTCAGCGAGATCGCTGCCGCGGCCAACGGCGGGAAATAGAAGCCAAGAAAGCTCAATCCGTAATAGGAGAGGAAGACGACAATCAGCAGCGGAGTGGCCTGAACGAGCTGGATATAACCCGCCACCAGCGTCCGTAGCCAATTTGGGCCGAGGGAACGCGCAATAGCAAAGAGCAGGCCGAAGATCCCGCCGCCGACGAATGTGCACAGGGAGAGGCCGACGGTCCACACAAGACCGTGGAAAAGGAATTGTACGCTCTGCCAACCGAAGGACTGGATCATGATTCGACCTCGCGGGGGAGGGTGAGTGTTGCGGCTGCAGACCCCGTCTTGGGGACGCGGCGACGGAACAGCCACAGCCCGACCAGCCAATAGAGAAAGCGGAAAACGAAGGTCATGGTGACGTAGATTGCCGCCAAAACCAGAAAGGTTTCGAGACTGCGGAAGGTCTGCGATTCGATCTTTGCGCCTGCCAGGGTCAATTCGGTCGCCGAAATGGCGGACGCGATGGACGTGCCAAGCAGAGTCAGCGTGAGCTGTCCGGTTAGAGAGGGATAGATGATACGCAGTGCCGGAATAATGACGACATAGCGCATGACCTGAAGGCGCGAGAGGCCCAGCGCGAGACCCGCCTCGATTTGCGTCTTCGGAATGGCGAGCAGGCCTGCTCGAAAGATTTCGGCCGAATAGGCTCCAAGGTTAAGGGAAATTGCGAAGATTGCCGCCTCATTGGCAGTCAGTCGGATTCCCATATAGGGCAACCCGAAAAACAGAAGGAACAGCTGCACGAGCAGCGGCGTATTGCGAAAGGCTTCAACGTAGGTGGCGCTGACAACGGCGCCCCACTTCGGGCCATCCACGCGCAGCAACGCGGCTGCGAGTCCGATCGTTAGCCCGATGCCGATGGACTGACTCGACAGTATTAGAGTGTCGATGGTGCCGCTGATCAATTCCGGCGTTCGCGCCAAAACGGGCGTGAAATTCATCTCGTATGCCATGACGGTCTCCTGCTGTGCCCGAGCCGGGGATCTTGACGATCCGGCTCGGGACAGGGCATGCACAAGTCGACGTTTTGTTAGAAGGTCGGAAGCTTGCCACCGGGGACAGGAATGCCGATCCACTTCCTGTGCAGTTGATCAAGCTTGCCGGTCACTTCGATGTAGTAGATGAAGTTGTTCAGCCACTGGTGGAGTTCAGTCGCATCTTTGCGCGTGGCCATCGACCAATAGAGGGTGAAGAGCGGAACGTCTTTCTTCACTTCGAGATTGCTGAGATTACGCTTGGTAATGATGTCGTTGGCGACCGCGGCAACAGCAGCTGTTGCATCGACCTGACCGGAGATCAGCGCCTGCATCGCAAGCGCATCGTCGTCGAATCGAACGACTTCAAGACCTTCGACACCGTAACCGCTGACTGCAACGTCCTGTGTACTGCCTTTAGGTACAGAAACTCGCTTACCTTTGAGATCGTCGAGCGAAGTCAGCTTCATATCCTTGGCCGCAACAAAGCGCATCTCATAGGCGCCGTAGGGATTGGTCATAAGGAACGTCTTGGCCCGTTCCGGTGTCGCGGTCATTTGCGCGATGAGGAAATCCACGCGGCCGGACTCAAGCGCTGCAGCCCGTGAAGCGTTGTTCACCGGTACAATCTCGAGCTTTACACCAAGGGCAGCTGCGGCCTCCTTGGCAAGGTCGACGATGAACCCGTCGGTGTTGCCGTTGGCATCTACCGTATCATAAGGCGGGATGCCGGTTAGAACACCGATGGTGGCGCTGCCCTTCTTGGCGATATCCGCCGTTGTCTGTGCACTTGCACCTGTTGCAGATGCAGCCAAAACGGCCGCCAGGGCAATGATGCCGCCGACCAAATGTCGCAAACGTTTGATCATTTTATTCTCCTCCCTCGTTCGTTACGGATCGCACTAATCGTGGCGTACCGTTTGCTTGCCACCGCCCTAACGTCCGGGCGACCTGCAGAGCGACTGCCACCTACCGTGCGTGCCCTGAACTAACTCTTGACATATGACTTATGACATAAGTATGAGTCAAGCACGTTCGCTGAATAAATTGCAGCACATGATTGTGATGAAGAGCGACGGCCACCTGGGGTTGCAGTTGCGGTCGTGGGACTGAAGGAGAGGGCGAAAATGAGATCCACCGAACAGGCGCCGCCTGAAGCGAGGCCGCGAAGCAGGCTTCATTCCTCGGTCGCGAGTGCGCTCGAGGACCAGATCATTTCGGGCGCCTTGCCGATTGGGGAGCGGCTTCCATCGGAAAGTGAAATTGCCCGTGACTTTGGTGTATCCACGCGGTCTGTGCGAGAAGCGATGCAAATCCTTGAGACCAAGGGACTCGTCAGACGTCGACACGGTGAACGCACCATCGTCGTCCGGGATGATGTCGCTGAGTTTCTGGGGACGCTCGCCGTTACGGTTCGGCAACGCTTCGCCAGCGACTCGGAGTATCTCCTACAGTTGATGGTCGTACGCCGCATGATCGAAACCGAGGTGGTGGGCCTGCTGACAGCCAAGGCACAGCCGGTGAATGCCGAGGTAGAGGCGGCCCTTGAAGCGATGCGCGTTGCTCGCGACAATGAGGATTTTGCAGGATTTACGCAGGCTGACGCAGCCTTTCATCTGGCTCTCGTACACTCGACAGGAAATGCGATCCTGTCTGTCTTCTACGACAATCTCTACGGCCTCATCACCGAAGTCATCCGAGTCACCAGCCGTGTCCCAAGCAAATCACTCGCGGCCGCCTATGCGGAGCACGCGGATATCTTCGAAATGATCCGCAACCGTGATGAGGCTGGTGCGAAAACGCTAATGCGCGCCCAAATCGACAACAGTGCAGCTTATCTGCGGGTCGCGATCGAAAATGCCAACGCTAAGGAAAAATGAAAATGCCTGATTTCAACTATTCGGACACGGATTGGGACTCGATAGAGCGCCTTAAGAAATGGTACTCCGGCGACGTCCACGACAGCATGGAGCATCTTGGCCTATGGGGATACCTCGACGGGATTTCGCTTCTTGGGGCCCTTGGCTCGGGAGAAGTCGTGTGCGGTCCCGCGGTAACCGTTCTATTCGAACCTTCTGATCGCAAGGGAGAGCCCCAGGACGTCTACCATAACGCGATTGACAATACGCCCAAGGGCGGAATTTTGGTCTGTGACGCCTCTTGTGCCGATGGATCCTGTTCGGGCGAATTGATGAGCACCGGAGCGAAAACCCGGGGCGCGGCCGCCACCATCGTCAACGGTACCGTCCGCGATCTCGCCCAGGTCCGCGCACTGGGCTATCCATTGTTCGGTACGTCGCCGAGCCCCGTGGGTGTGACCGGCAAGAAAGAACCGAAAAAATCTCAGGTACCAGTCAAAATCGGAAGGGTGACCGTAAGCCCCGGCGATATCATCTTCGGCGATATCGATGGTGTTGTAGCAATACCCAAGGAACGGCTGCGCGACGTTGCTGATGCCGCCGATGCACTCGGCAAAAACGAGGCGGCCGCGCGAAACCGTATTCTTGCGGGAGAAAAGTTGCAGTCGGTCTGGCCAGCTTGAATGTGGGTGGCCCGCCAAGGCGGGCCACCCACCGTCGCTTTGGGGTTTCCATCCTGATGTCAACCGAGCTTCCTTGGTGGTTCGCGGAAAGGTAACTGCCATATCCTCCGAGGGCAAGGCTTCCCAAATCAGCTGTGATGCGATCAGCCAGTGGTGTTTCCATCTGAAAACGCGGATACTTGGAAACCTGTCGTTATCGGCAGCGATGAATTGCACCAAGAACGTGCTTGATAGGGCGACGCCGCCACCGTTCAGCCCTGGCGCATTCTGCCAATCCACGACTAGCACACCTGCCCAAATGGATGATTTGCCCAATGGTGTCGCGTTCAACTATACTCAGCGAGCCTTCAGGCTCAAATGCGCACTGAAGACCGAGAACAGAACTGGGGGATTTCATGTTCGTCGGTGATATAACCAACCTTCTGTCGAAGGTACACAATATTTGTGTGGTCGGTTCAGGGCCGGTAGGAATCGTAACAGCATTGGAACTTGCGCGGCTCGGGCAATCGATAACGCTCATCGAGTCCGGCCTGTTCAAGCCTGATGCCGCCGCACAGGCGCTGTCGGATGCAGAACGCGCGGACATCCGACGCAACAGCGACATGACGCTTTCAGTTCAAAGAAGTTTTGGCGGGACATCAAATCTTTGGGGAGCGGGCTGCGTTCCACTTGATCCGATCGACTTTGCCTACCGCCCAATTACTGCAGACGCGATATGGCCAATAGCCTACAGTGAGTTTGCCGATTATCTGAAGATTGCCTGCCGTTATGCCAATTGCGGCGAGTCATTCCAGCAGCCTGTTCGCGGACTGGAGCTCGTGGACAATAACTTTTCTACCGGCAATCTGATGCGCTATGCTCAGCCTGTCAGCTTCGGCGTGGCCTATCGTAAGGAAATCGAGCGATCGCCTTTGATCAAGGCATGCCTCGGTGCGACAGTGACCGATATGTGCTTCGCGCATGATGACGGTATAGAAGCAATCAAAGTCAGGAGCCGCGATGGCTCGATGGGGTTGCTTAAAGCCAAGGCTTACATCTTTGCTTGCGGTGGGGTCGAAACGACCCGTCTCCTACTGGCTGCACAAGCGGAAGCACCAAAACGTTTTGGGGGAGAAGAGGGTCCGCTCGGCAGATTCTATATGGGACATCTTTCCGGCGATGTTGCCGATATACATTTTTCTCATGCTGGACTCGACAAAGCATTGGATTTCTTCCGCGGGCCGGACGGTGCTTTCGGGCGCCGGCGGATTACCGGCAGCGGTGAGTTTCAGGCAAAGGAAAACCTGACCAATATTTCGTTCTGGCCGAAGCTTCCCGCCATGGCCGATGCAAGCCATCGAGATGCAGTCTTGTCGCTAGCCTATCTCACTCTATCCGTACCACCGGTGGGACGTGTTTTGGTAAGTGAGTCGCTGCGCCGCATTAATGTGGGCGACGGTGGGCATAAAGCGGCGCACGCACTCAATGTCGCTCGCGGCTTGCCGGCGATCGCGAAATTTCTCCCACGCTTCATATACGGCAGGTCGCTTTCCAGCCGAAGGCTCCCTGGTCTGCATCTGCTCAACGGTGCTCGTCGTTACCCTTTGCATTATCACGCCGAGCATCTTCCCAACGTAGATTCGCGCATCCGTCTTGTTAATGAACGCGATGCGCTCGGTTTAAGAAAGGTGATTCTTGACCTGCGTTTTCAGTCGAAAGACGCCGAAGCCGTTGTCGACACTCATAATCACCTTGACCGTTGGATGAAATCAACCGGACTAGGAGAACTGATCTGGCATGGCCCACCGGAAGAACGTCAACCGAGTGTCATGGATCAGGCCGGTGATGGCGTCCATCAGATTGGAACCGCCCGAATGGCACTAAGCCCAAAAGCCGGTATCGTCGATCGTAATTGTCGCGTATTCGGGGTCAGGAATCTGTTTCTTGCCAGCAGCGCCGTATTCCCCACTTCCGGGCAAGCTAATCCGACTTTAAGCGCCATCACGTTGGCCGCTCGCTTGGCACACACGATAGCAACCGAAATAACCACTCACCTGGTTTGAGCGTGTGACGCACCGGTTCGCGATTTCTGCGGAAGAGTTCTTGCAACTTGCCGCCCTCAAGAATGGCCGCGCGATTCGCGCTCGGCCGAGCTTGTGCGATTTCAAGGACCACAAACAGGAACATTTGCCCAGGCGAATTGATGAGCACCGGAGCGAAAACCCGGGGCGCGGCCGCCGCCATCGTCAACGGTACCGTCCGCTATTTCGCCTAGGTCCGCGCACTGGGCTAAGCGGCGGATGATCGCGACGATCAATCAATTGTTTCTGGGGCCAGTTTACTTGGAGAAGAGTGACGCGATACTCACAATGCAATCGCGAACTGTTCATAGTCTCCATTCTCCAATGGATTCCAAATAGCGCTGCCCCCCTTCAACTTTGGGGCGTTTGATGTGCGGTGGCATGGCCTCAAACATTCGACAATGATCCTGTGCATATTTGGGTTCGGGAGCAGATAGTCGATGTCTGCTCAGATTTAGCTTGCAGCCTTGGAGACTAACAAAGGGCGATCGGATGTCCGCAAAGTTGCGCGTGGTGATCCGGTTGGCTGCTGTATAGCCAGAGAGGTGCTGGTAGTGGTACGGCTTGATCGCCTGCGCGATCCGTCAGCCATCTGCTGCAAGTTATCGAACAGCTGGAAGCCAAGGGCGCGCATTTCCGCTCGTTGCCCGATCGACACCTCCACGCCCCAGGCCAGGGCATGTTTTCGCTGCAGGAATTGGGTGCCGTTGCCCAGCTCGAGCGTGCCCTGATTTCCGAGCGCACCAAGGCGGGCATCAAAGCGGCAAAGGCCCGCGGCAAGCTTCCCGGCAATCCTGGCTTGCGTGCGCGACTGCCGGAAGCCATTGCGAAGGCGTCGAGAGCGCGACAGCACACTCATCTAGCGGATCTCACCACTATCATGGCATCCTGGTTGCCCATCGTGCAACGAATGCGCCCGGATCATCCATGGAAGACGTAACGCGCAGCCTCAACCGTGAAAACGGCCAGAATTGGTCGGTCGATCGCCTGCGCCGGTCGGTAAGGCGTCTGGTCAGCGAAGGACTGGCTGATCCATGACTTATCCTCCCCTCCCCTCCCCTCGCCGCTTACCGGAAGACCGGCTTATGATGCTGATCACAGGCATTGCGAATGCAAACCCCGACCTGACACTTCGCGACATCGGATGCACGAGGCACGTCACGCGTTTCGTCGCGCTGGGCCGCCTCCTCGGTCAAGCACCTGCTGACCGGGCGCGAAAGCTCGGGCTCGTCCGCGTATAGTGGTCTTCACGCGCTCATCCTTCACGTCGCCGCCACCAGTCGCGGGCGCACGCCGTTGGCTTTGAGGGCTGCTATCAGCATCGGTCCTACGGTAAACTCCCCTGCCCTCGCCTTTTCGGTCAGGACGCGCAGATAGCCCCCAGCTGAGTTGATGGCTTGTACCCGCTCGAGGATGCAGGCAATGACAGGGGCGGTGTTTTCCTGGCCAAACACACTCCTCATAAGCCGAGGGCAAAATACCAAGGTAGCCCCGCACCTGTGCGGCCGTCGCTATCAGCTCCCGCCAGGTACCAATACCGCTTGGCGCATAGTCGGCGATCTCCGGACGGGCCTTCATCACCAGGCCTAACGGATAGGTCCTTGTCGCATCCTCTGCCCTTGGTTGGTTGGGTCGAGATTTTGCCCCTTGGCTGTTTTTGAAGCGAGTTCAATATCAGATGAAGAGTCGTTGTTTGAATTCTGTTGCTGCGGCTCAGATTAATGCTCGTTGGCGCTCGGAATCTTTTCATTTACATGACTTTCCAACAGTATAGCCACTACCTGGCTGAGTCGGTTGAAAAGGCGGCGGCAGAACCTGCGCAAACGCCGGATGCCGTAGCAAAAGAGACTTGCGAAGTTGCGATGGTGTGCTTAGAAGTGGTTCGACATCAAGAGTTGGGTTGACGCCCAACGCCAACCTGCGCTCCGGGCAAGGTGGTACTTCCGTCAGGGAGGATGTGGCCGAACCGGCAATTATACGGATTTAGCTACCGGCGTCTGTCCAGCGAACCAACAGGAACGCGCGATAATGCCGATAAAGATCCCCGACGACTTGCCCGCACGCCGCCAGCTCGAAGCCGAAGGCGTCAATATCATGCGCGAACGGGACGCCGTGCGTCAGGATATAAGGCCGCTGCGGATCGGATTGCTCAATCTGATGCCCAACAAGATCAGCACGGAAACGCAGATCGCAAGGCTGGTCGGCGCAACGCCGCTGCAGATCGAACTCACCCTCGTTAGGATAACCAATTACGTGGCGCGCAACACGCCGGTGACGCACCTGGCATCATTCTACCGTGCCTGGGAGCAAGTCCGTGCCGAGCGGTTTGACGGATTTATAATTACCGGCGCGCCGGTCGAGCATCTGGCCTTCGAAGACGTGCAATATTGGGATGAACTCCGCCACATTCTCGATTGGACGCAGTCACATGTCCATCACTGCCTGACTATCTGCTGGGCAGCCCAAGCTGCGCTTTGGCATTTTCACGGCATCCCGAAGCACGACCTGTCGGCAAAGGCTTTCGGCATCTTCAACCACGGCAACCTCGCGCCCGCTTCGCCATATTTGCGCGGTTTCTCCGATGACGTGCTTATGCCGGTATCGCGATGGACGGAGGTTCGGCGCGACGACATCCCACAGGGGCGCGGCATAAACGTGCTGCTTGAGGCGGAGGAGACGGGGCTAGGTCTGGTCGATGATCCTTCATGCCGGTCGCTCCACATGTTCAACCACCTCGAATATGACACGAACTCACTTGGCGACGAGTATTTCCGCGATCTCGCAAACGCACCTTCAATGCCGCTGCCTCGCAATTACTTTCCCGATGACGATTCGTCATGTAGGCCGGCGAACCGGTGGCGCAGCGCTGCCCATCTCCTTTTCGGCAATTGGATCAATGAGATCTATCAAACCACGCCTTTCAACGTGGACGACATAGGCATGATACCGCGACAGCTGGTAGGTTGACGCGATAAGGAATGTCGCTGATTTACGCGCGGATTCTTTGACGTATGTAAATGAAATAGAAGCTTATTAGTATTTAGCTTCCGTTCGACCTTGACCCGATTTGCCCGGTCCCGCCTGATCTGAATCGGAATCCAGGTCGTATGGATGCTACGCGGGATGGCATAAGCGGAGACATAGAGTTTGCGCGCTTTAAGTCGAGTGCGAGTCGTTGATTTCCAATCGTATCACCTCACCTCTCAATAGAGCGTGAGCAATGGAAATCCCGCACGCCCTCCCCCACTTCCGTGTCGGATCTATGCCAATGACTGGGAGCGACATCCCGGAAGTCGGTTGGAAATTGGATAGAGCGTGTCCAGGTTTGGCCCGTGCGGCTGCCACTTTATTGCAGCCATCGCGCGGTTCCCTGAGTTTAGCTCATCAAGACTGCCGTCACCACACCCGACGCGAAGTCGGTATCGCAGCCTGCGTTGAATGCGGGCGGGTACTTGACTAGCTCCAACTTAGGGACATCTCAGCAAGCGTGGTCTCTGACGCCAAGCGTTTATTGTCGATCTCCCCGTTATCCACTTCCCCCGCCGGGGTGATTGTTGATTGGAGGTGGATCTGTACCATCAGGCTGTCAAGGCAGAGTCCACCTCCCGACCTTGTGACCCCAAGGGCGCCGCTGGCATCTTTGCCCGCCAGCGGCGCTCCCCGTGTTTTCCATGCACGGTACTATCTTGCTCGAGCGCCGTGTGGCGCCCTAACTTGTTCAATCCGCCTCAGCCGCATCAACAGGGCGATACAGGCGAATATCCTGCGAAGGTGTGCAGGCAAATGTCTCACGGTAAAGCTTCGAGAACCGGCCTGGGTTGGCAAAGTGAAAGCGGGCGGCGAGCTCCCTGACCGACATTGCGTCCCCATTCTCGATGATCTTTCGAGCTGCCTCGATACGGCAATCCAGCAGCACGTTTATGGGCGTTACCCCCTTCAGCCTGCGAAACAGGCGTTGCAATGACCGGGTGTTCACCCCGGCCGCGCTGGCGATATCGGAAAGATTGATAGGCTGAAGAAGGTTGTGGCGAATGAAGTCCTCCGCGGCAGCGAACTGCTGCGTAGGACTTTTGGCCGGGACCGCGCTTGCGCTCGTAGGCGTTGATTCATCCATTTGGCCTGAATGGGAGGGCGCGGAACCAAAGAGCAGGGCCGTGTCATCTATCATTCTTGATAACTCTTATTGAGTGTTGAAATTCGCAGATCGGCGAGGTGCAACCTGATGTTGAAATTGAATTAAGTAAAACGAGTGATTGTGCAAACCTTAAATCAGCCGAGCAGATTTCAAAATTCGACCTTAGATCTATATCGGAACGTACTGGGTTGACAGCTGTCAACGCCGCGCCTCGGTGACATCGTGTTGACAGCTGTCAATTGACGCTCAAGTTCAGTGAACCCTATCGACTTCACTATTTGTAAACCACATTTCCATACAGTCAGAGCGTATATGCACCGGCTTGTAAGCGAGTACTGCAGTGTCCCAGAGCAACGACGCATTCACAACCGAGATCAAATCTCACTCTGTTTCCAGGCGCCAAATTCTGATTGGCGTCGGCTCACTTGCAATGGCGGGTGTAGGGGGCTGCACCCAAACGACTTTTGAGCTGCCCGAAATGAATATAGACCCGCTCCCCACGAGCGGTATCCGCCCGCAGATCAGCGTCGACAAATCCGTGACCGCACCCGACGTCATGTATGCGGCCGTGGAGGAGGGGCCGTACTCACTTCCGGCCGTTCCTTATCAGAAAATTCCAGCGCAGTTTCGTCGCCAGATTGTTGTCGACCCGACAGGCGAGCAACCCGGCACGATCGTCGTCCGGCTGCAGGAGCGCTACCTATATCTTGTTCAGCCGGGTGGTGATGCGATCCGCTACGGAGTCGGCATTGGCAAGGCCGGCTTCCTGTGGAGCGGTCGCGCCAACATTCAATACAAGAAGGAGTGGCCGCGGTGGACGCCGCCACGCGAAATGATCGGCCGCAAACCCGAGCTTGCGAAATACGAAAACGGCATGGAGCCCGGTCCGCAGAATCCGCTGGGCGCCCGCGCACTCTACATCTACAAGGATGGCGTCGACACCGGATACCGCATCCATGGCTCGCCGGAATGGTGGTCCATTGGACAGTCGATGTCCTCTGGCTGTGTCCGCCTTATCAACCAGGACATCATCGATCTTTATAATCGTGTCCCTGGAAAAGCGACGGTCGTGGTTGGCTAACGTCGCCAAAGCGTCTAGACTTGGCATTAGACCAGCTCGTTGATTCACTCTCTTCGACATTAACGAATCGGCAACGCGCGGCTGGAAGCGAATGCGCATATAGCTTCCGCTTAACCTTTCGTTTACCATGTTTTCAATGGTTTACGATTCGGCTGATTTTTCACCCTGGGATTTGCTTGATCCGCTCGTTGCCGCAGAGGACGCTCTCGCTCGCCTCGACGACCGGCTCGGCCGAAAAGGGGACCTTGGCGAGCCCAGTGGCCGCCGCACCCGCGAAGGGCTGCTGCGGGAAAACGAAGGCTGGATAACCCGCTCTCACTTTATCGAAGCATGCAATGCCTTGTGGCTCGCTGGCGAACTCGTCCACACCGAGGACCTCGTGCTTCACGATGCCAGGATGGATATTCGCACCCCAACCCACGAGTTGACCAAGGCACATGCGATCCTGCGTTGCCGGCGTCAGGTCGCGGGCAACGCCCCAGGCTGGGCCCTTAGCGCAAAAGGCATTGCCGCGCTGCGTGGACGCACACTTAGCGAGGCCCCGCTCACGCCCGTTCCAGTTCATCGCCCGGAGCCGGTTACAGACCTTGCAAAAACCGAAGCCGAGAATGAATTCGAGGACGGTCTGGCCCGCCTCGATACATTGCTGGACCGCACGACGCGGCTTCTCGCAGAACCCGGAAATTCCGCTTTTCCGAATCCTCCCTCCAGGCAGGGGACAGAACCGCCTCCCTCGGCGGTGACCCCGGACGGCGACCCACTCGTTTATGATCCCGATTGGGATGAAGATGCGCGACTGGATCGTTGGCTCAAGGTGTATGAACGTTCGCATGGCCTACCGCCACTGCTTGCAGCCGCGGTGGCCTGGGATGCGTGGGAACAGATCGAGCCGTTACAGCACCAGCATTGGCTTGGTCCCATGCTCGTTGCCGCCATGTTGCGGGAACGCGGCAAGACAAAATCACACATGGCCGCCTTGAATGCGGGTCTGCGTTCCGTCCCACGCGAGCGGCGCCGCTCGCGCGACCGCACAACGCGTCTGCTCGCGTTTCTGGAGGCAGTCCAGACCTCCTCAACGACCGGTCTCAAGGATGTCGAACGGCTTGGACTCGCCCGCATGCAGATGGAGCGCAAATTGAAGGACCGCCGCTCCACCTCCAGCCTCCCGGGGATGATCGATCTTGTGCTTTCACTCCCTATGGTTTCGACGGCTCTGATTGCCAAGGAACTCAAGGTGTCCCAGCGCGGCGCCCTCAACCTTATCGCGGAACTTGGCGTGCGCGAGATGACCGGCCGCGGGCGCTACCGCGCATGGGGACTCATCTAGCGAGCGAATATTCCCCAGAATATAGTTGATTAATTTTCTCATAAATAATAAGCCGCTTTCTACTTACAGTTGAAGGAACGGCTAATGATGCAGACACAGGCCGACAAAGTCTCGAAGGCATGTTTTTCGCAATGGTTGCCGGTTGGCCCATTGTTGGCCGCGCTCGTATTCGCGGCTACCGTTTGCGGAACGGCACACGCACAGGAAACGGCAACCCCTCCGGAATCCAACTCAGCGCAACAATCGGCGCCCGCCCCGGAAACCACAAACCCTGCTGTAACCACGTCTCCACAAACGATATCACCTGCGCCTTCAGGCGCGGTTCTGCCGATGGATGCGGCGGCTCCAACCCCGCAGGTCACGCTGCGGAATTTGCCGCACAATCTCTCACCATGGGGCATGTTCATGGCGGCCGATTGGGTCGTCAAAGGTGTGATGATCGGGCTTGGCTTTGCTTCGCTCGTCACCTGGACCGTATGGCTCGCCAAGACACTCGAACTTGCAGGCGCGCGCCTTCGCGCTCATCGCGCACTCCAGATCATCACCAACGCAGCCACGTTGAGCGACGCGGAAAAAGCGCTTGAGGGGAGGGGAGGGCCCGGGGCTGCACTCGTTAATGCCGCTCGCCAGGAAGTCCGCCTGTCCGCAGATGCGAGAGAACATGCCGGCGCCGACGGTCTGAAGGAACGCGTTGCCTCGCGCCTTGCTCGTATCGAGGTGCAGGCAGGCAGGCGCATGAGCCGTGGCACTGGCGTTCTCGCCACGATTGGTTCCACCGCGCCCTTCGTCGGCCTGTTCGGGACGGTCTGGGGCATCATGAATTCTTTCATCGGCATCTCGGAATCGCAGACAACCAACCTTGCGATCGTGGCTCCGGGCATTGCTGAAGCGCTGCTGGCAACTGCGATCGGCCTTGTCGCCGCAATTCCGGCGGTTGTGATCTATAACGTGTTTGCGCGGTCGATTACCGGTTACCGCCAATTGATTGCCGATGCATCGGCCGGCGTCGAACGTCTCGTCAGCCGCGACGCCGATTATGCGCTTGTCCCACAAGCATCAAAGCGCGCCGCAGCGGCAGAATAGGCGGCACGACCATGGCAGGCGGCATCCGGCACAACGTCTCCGACGACGAACTTCAGGAAAACCACGAAATCAACGTGACGCCATTCATCGACGTCATGCTGGTACTCCTGATCATCTTCATGGTCGCGGCGCCGCTCGCGACAGTAGACATCAATGTCGACCTGCCGGCCTCGACGGCGACGCCGGCGCCTCGTCCAGACCAGCCGGTCTATCTGACTTTGAAGGACGATAAATCCATCGCCATTGGCAACGACACGATGACACGCGACTCCCTCGGCCAGTTCCTCGACCAGAAGACGACGGGCAACAAGGAGACGCGAATCTTCCTGCGCGCCGACAAGGCGGTTGACTACGGTTCGCTCATGGACCTGATGAACGCGCTGCGGGACCATGGTTACCTCAAGATTGCGTTGGTCGGACTTGAAAGCGCACCTCTGGCTCCCAAAGGTGAAAGCGCGCAGTGATGTCCAATGGGTCTGGCACCGCCGGGGGAGGGGGCCCGCGTCTCGATTGGCGCGAAGTCGGTCTCTGGTCGGCAGCCGGACTGGTCGTCGTCGCGCTCCACGCGGGCGGAGCCTGGTATTTACAAAGCCGGCAAAGTGTTGAACCTGCAGGTGATATCGCGAACGCCATTATCATCGACATGGAGCCACTGCCTGCGCCGATCGTGCCTGAACCGGTTGCACCGGAAGCGCAACCAATCGAGCCCGAACCGACTGAGCCGGAAGCTGTCGAGCAGGAGGCTGCATCACCCGAAGCTCTGCCCGAAGTCCAGCCGGAACCGGAAGAGCAGGTAACGCCGGTTGAAGAGGCAGAGCCCGTGGAGGAGGTGACGCCCGAACCGGTGCAGGAACAGGCCGAGGAAGTCGTGGAACTTCCCAATGTCGACGTGCCTTTACCCGTCGTCCGCCCAGAGCCGGAAAAGCCTGACACGCCAAAGAAGGAGAAGGCCGTCCGCAGGCCGGAACCGAAGACGGCGGTTGCAAGGACCGAGGCTGAAACGCCCCGTCAGGCAGTGCAGCAGCCGCAGCCTGCAGCTTCCAGCGCAGCGTCGGCGCGGCAGGCGGAAAAGTGGAGTTCACGGGTCCAGGCCTATCTTATCCGCCGCACCCGCAGCGCCCGCACATCAGGCGAGGGCACGGTTCGCGTCAGCTTTACCGTCACGCGCGACGGCGATATTGTTTCCGCCCGCATCGTTGGCAGTTCTGGCAACCCAATCCTTGACCAGGGCGTTCTCGATGCCGTACGTCGGGCATCACCAGTACCATCCGCTCCCGCCAATGTCACAGTATCGCGCCAAAGCTTCACCGTCCCGTTTCTGATCCGCTAACCGCGCACGATCATTTCCGCAGCCTTTTCCGCAATCATGATTGTCGGCGAATTGGTATTGCCTGAGGTGATTGTCGGCATGATCGATGCGTCCGCCACCCGCAGCCCCTTGATGCCACGGACCCGCAATTGCGGATCGACCACCGAGGCTTCATCCGCGCCCATCCGGCACGTCCCGACCGGGTGAAAGATTGTCGTGCCGACCGCACCGGCAGCTTCAATCAACTCTTCTTCCGTCTGATAGGAGGGTCCGGGCTTGAATTCCTCCGGCTGAAACCGTTGCAATGGTTTCTGCGCCACAATGTTGCGGGTGATGCGGATCGAATCGGCAGCCACATGACGATCACCCGGCGTCATCAGGTAGTTGGGTCGAATGGCGGGCTGCATCCGGTGGTCGGGCGACTTCACGTGCACTGTCCCTCGGCTTTCGGGACGGAGATTGCATACACTTGCCGTAAAAGCCGGAAATGCGTGTACGTTCTCGCCGAACTTCTCCAATGAAAGCGGTTGCACGTGATATTGCAAGTTGGGTGTATCAAATGATGGATCCGAACGCGTGAACACACCGAGCTGGCTTGGCGCCATCGACATGGGACCTGACTGTCTCAGCAGATATTCCAGTGCAATCGAAGCCTTGCCGAGCAAGCGGTTGGCTTTCTCGTTGAGTGTCGGAATCCCGGTCACCTTGTAGGCGCAGCGCAACTGCAAATGATCCTGCAGGTTCTCGCCCACGCTACGCCGATCGAGCACCGTCTCGATACCAGCCGCCTGGAGGGCTTCGCCCCGTCCGATACCGGAAAGCTCCAGAATATGCGGAGAGCCGACAGCGCCTGCGGCGAGAATGACTTCGCGGCGGCAATCCACGGTCCTGGCCGCGCCCTCTTGATCGAACTCGACGCCTTTGACTTCGAGCCCATCGAGAACCAGTCTGCGCACATGCGCGCTGGTCGCCACGGTGAGGTTCGGCCGCTTGAGGGCAGGGCGCAAAAACGCCTTCGCGGTATTCCACCGGATACCGCGTTTCTGGTTCACTTTGAAATAGGACGACCCTTCATTATTGCCTCGATTGAAATCATCGGTGCGCGGAATGCCCGCCGCCTCCGCGGCATCGCGAAACGCATCGAGAATATCCCAGTGGAGGCGCGCTTCCTCGACGCGCCACTCGCCTCCCGCACCATGAAATTCGTCAGCGCCCCGATAATAGTCTTCCGATTTCCTGAAATAGGGCAGCACGTCGTCCCATCCCCAGCCGGTGCACCCGTCCTGCCGCCAAAGATCGTAATCGCGCGCCTGCCCGCGCATGTAGATCATGCCGTTGATCGAGGAGCAGCCGCCAAGGACCTTTCCGCGCGGATAGTTCAATATCCGTCCATTCAGGCCCGGCTCCGCCTCCGTGGAAAAACACCAATCCGTCCGGGGGTTGGAAATGCAGTAAAGGTAGCCAACCGGAATATGAATCCAGGGGTAATTGTCCTTGCCGCCGGCCTCGAGAAGCAGAACCGAAACGTTGCGATCTGCCGACAGGCGATTGGCGAGCGTGCAACCCGCCGTTCCCGCACCGACGATGATGTAATCATAGGTTCCGTCCATTTTGATCAGTTCTCAGGTTTGCTCGCAAGCATCCTGCCGAGGCGCGAGGCATAGAGTTCGCCAATGATGCCGCGTCGGAAGACGAGGACGCAAACCATGAAGATGATGCCGGTGATGACCGTCACCGGAAACTCGGAGGTTGCAAGGTAGTTCTCCAGCGTCGCGATGAGTGCGGCGCCGAAGATAGGCCCGACGAGAGTACCAATGCCACCCAGCAACGTCATCAGCACAACTTCACCCGACATTTGCCAGCTTACATCCGTCAGTGTGGCGAACTGGAAGACAATAGCCTTGAGCCCGCCGGCAAGGCCTGTCAACGCCGCGGACATCACAAAGGCGGCGAGTTTGTAGCGCGAGACCGAATAGCCGAGCGATATGGCGCGGTTTTCATTTTCGCGGACGGATTTTAGGATCATGCCGAAGGGCGAATTGATGATGCGCCAGATGATGAACATCCCGACCAGAAACACGCCGAGCACGAAGAAATACATGTTGAGCGGTTGTTCGAGATCGATAAACCCGAAGAGATACCCTCGTGGCACTCCCTGAATGCCGTCTTCGCCGTGGGTAAAAGGCGCCTGCAAACAGAAGAAGGCAAACATCTGCGCCATCGCAAGTGTAATCATCGTCGAGTAGATGCCCTGGCGGCGGATCGCAAGAAACCCAATGACCAGGCCAAGGGCGGTCGCACCGGCGACACCGGTGAGAATGCCGAGTTCCGGTGAAAAGCCCCATTCCTTGACCGCGTGGGCCGTAAAATAGGCCGCGCCGCCAAAAAATGCTGCGTGGCCAAAGGAAAGGATGCCGGTATAGCCGAGGAGCAAATTGAAGGCACAGGCGAAGAGCGCGAAACAGAGGACCTTCATCAGGAACACGGGATAGACATGAAACGGCGCAAATATCAAAAGAGCCACGCCGATAAGTATCAGAACCGTTTCCCGGTTGAGGCGCGCCTTCGGCGCGGATAGGGCAGCTTCGCTCATCTCACGCTTCCTTACCGAACAGCCCCGCAGGGCGCACAAGCAGCACGATTGCCATGATGACGAAGATGACGATGCTCGATGCTTCGGGATAGAAGACCTTCGTCAACCCTTCAAAAATGCCAAGCATATAACCGGTCACGATCGCCCCGAGTATCGACCCCATGCCCCCGACCACCACCACCGCGAAAACGATGATGATGATGTTCGAGCCCATCAGCGGGCTGACCTGATAGATCGGCGCCGCAAGGATTCCCGCGAGCCCGGCGAGTGCGGCCCCAAGGCCATAGGTAAACGTGAGCAGCAAAGGCACATTGATGCCAAAGGCCCGGACAAGCGTCGGATTTTCCGTCGCTGCACGCAAGTACGCGCCAAGGCGGGTCTTCTCGATCAGGAGCCAGGTGCCTAGACAGACGACGAGCGATGCGACGACCACCCACGCACGATATTTCGGCAGGAACATGAAGCCGAGGTTGACGCCGCCAGCCAGGGCATTCGGCACCGCATAGGGCTGTCCGGCGGCACCAAAATAATAGCGGAAGGTGCCTTCGATCACGAGCGCGAGGCCGAACGTGAACAACAGGCCATAGAGATGGTCGAGATTATATAGGCGCGACAGCGCAACCCGCTCAATGACGGCTCCTGCGAGGCCGACGGCCAGGGGCGCAAGGATCAAAGCCGGCCAGTAGCCGATGCCAAGCTTGGCCAGGAGCAGGTAGCCGATGAAGGCACCCAGCATATATTGGGCGCCATGAGCGAAATTGATGACGCGAAGCAGCCCGAAAATGATCGCAAGGCCGAGGCTCAACATGGCATAAAAAGAGCCATTGATTAGCCCGATCAGCAATTGCCCGAGGAACGCCTGGAGAGGAACGCCGAATATCATGGTCATCGTCAGACTCCCAAAGCTTCGTTGAGCATCGACATGCGGCCGGTAAGTTCGCTGACATGAAAGTTGTCGATGATCCTGCCATGGTCGACCACGTAGAATCGGTCGGCCACCTTGCTGGCAAAACGAAAGTTCTGTTCCACAAGAAGGATCGTCATGCCGCGCTGCTTGAGCGTTACCAGAACCTCGCCGATGCGCTGTACGATGACAGGCGCGAGGCCTTCTGTCGGCTCGTCCAGGAGCAACAGCTTGACACCAGTCCGCAGGATGCGGGCAATCGCCAGCATTTGCTGTTCGCCGCCGGAAAGCTTGGTGCCGGGGCTGTTGCGCCGCTCCTTGAGGTTGGGGAAGAGTTCATAGATTTCGTTGATCGACATCCCGCCCTTGGCAACCACAGGCGGGAGGTTCAGATTCTCGTCGACGGAAAGCGTGGCAAAGATGCCGCGCTCTTCCGGTACGAAACCAATGCCGGCATGGGCGGTGCGATGCAGCGGCACGCGCATCATATCCTTGCCATCGAACGTGATGGTGCCGGTGCGTTTGCGAATGATACCCATGATAGAGCGGAGCGTCGTTGTCTTGCCGACGCCGTTGCGCCCAAGCAACGTCACCGTTTCGCCTTCGTTGATATCGAGATCGACGCCATGGAGGGCATGGCCCTCGCCATACCAGGCATTGAGACCGCGTACGGCCAGAAGCGGCTTAGTCATGTTCGGTCCCCATATAGGCCACGCGGACACGCTCGTCCTGACTGACGGTGCGATAATCACCGGACGTCAGAATCTCGCCTCGCTGCAGAACCGTGACCTGATGGCAGAGGTCGGCAACTACCTTGAGATTATGTTCGACCATCAGGATGGCGCGATCCTTGGCCACCTCGCGAATAATGTCCGAAACGGTATGAACATCTTCGTGCCCCATGCCGGCCATCGGCTCGTCGAGCAGGAGGACCTTGGGATCAAGCGCTAGCGTCGTGGCAATCTCGAGCACGCGCTTGCGGCCATAGGAGAGATCCGCCGCCGGGCTGTTGCGTGCGTCAGTAAGACCTACGGCCTCGATCAATTCCAGCGCCCGCTCGTTGAGCCGGTTGAGCGATGTCATCGGTAGCCAAAATTGGTTCGACAGGCCGCTCGGCCGTTGCAGCGCGACGCGGACATTATCAAGCACGGTGAGATGCGGAAAAACGGCGGAGATTTGAAACGAGCGGACCAGCCCCATGCGCGCGACCTTGGCAGGGTTGGTCTTTGTGATGTCGTTGCCAAGCAGCGTGATCGTCCCGCTCGATGGTTGCAAGAATTTGGTGAGAAGGTTGAAAACCGTCGTCTTGCCCGCGCCATTCGGCCCAATCAGGGCGTGCACGCGCGCATGGTAAACGTCGAGATCGACATTGTTTACGGCGATGAAGCCGCCAAAGTCGCGACGCAGGCCACGCGCCGACAGGACCACCGATGGTCCTTGTCGTTGGTCGGCGAGGGGAGAGGAGGTTCCTCCCCCGCCCGCCGGATTGGTCTGGGTTGCGGCCATGCGTTATTTGACCAGCGGGCAGCCGCTCTCTTCCGGCTTGATGTAAGCTTCGGCTCCCGGAACGGTTGCAAGTACCTTGTAGTAGTCCCAGGGCGCCTTGCTCTCATCCGGCTTCTTGACCTCCATCAGGTAGACGTCGCTGAAGAGGCGCCCGTTCGGTCCGACCTTTGCGCCCCGGCCAAAGACGTCATCAACCGGCATTTCATGCATGGCGGCCGCCACCTTTTCCGTGTCGTCTGTGCCAGCCTTCTGAATAGCCTTCAAATATTGCGTTACGCCCGAATAGGTCGCGGCCTGGATCATGTTTGGCATACGGCCGGTCCGCTTGAAGAATTTCTGGCCGAACTCACGCGATTGATCGTCGCGGTCCCAATAGAAGCTCTCCGTCAGCGTCAGCCCCTGTGCGGCTTCAAGACCGAGACCGTGTACTTCGGCAAGGGTGAAGAGAAGCGCCGCGAGGCGCTGACCTCCGGAAACGATGCCGAATTCGGCCGCCTGCTTGATGGCATTGGCCGTATCAAGACCGGCATTGGCAAGGCCGATGACCTTTGCGCCCGAGGATTGTGCCTGCAACAGGAAGGACGAGTAATCGGTCGTCGCCAAGGGGTGGCGCACTGATCCGACAATCTTGCCGCCCTTCGACGTTACGAACTTGCTCGTCTGTTCTTCCAGCGAATAGCCAAAGGCATAGTCGGCGGTGAGAAAGAACCAGGTATCGCCGCCCTGCGCCACGAGGGCGCCACCAGTACCGACAGCAAGAGCGTGCGTATCATAGGCCCAATGGAATCCATAAGGCGAGCATTGCTTGCCTGTGAGTTCCGCAGTCGCTGCCCCGGTCACGAGATCGATTTTCTTCTTTTCCTTGGAGATGCCCTGCACGGCCAGCGCCACCGAGGAGGTGGTCAGCTCCATGATGGTATCGACCTGCTCGGTGTCATACCATTGGCGCGCGATATTGGAGGCAATGTCAGGCTTGTTCTGATGGTCTGCGGAAATGACTTCGATCGGTGCGTCGAGCACCTTGCCGCCAAAATCTTCGGCCGCCATCTTTGCGGCTTCGAACGACCACTTGCCACCAAAATCAGCGTAAACGCCCGACTGGTCGTTAAGAATACCGATCTTGACCTTGCCGTCCGATATCTCGGCGCTGGCCGCGGGGATGACTGTTGCGGCCATCAGAGCTGCTGTTGCAATTGCCAAAAGTCTCATTCGTAACTCCTCCCAAAGATTGTACGCTCACAGGATCATCGGGTGATGGACTGCTGCGCGCCGAATGGTTCAATGAAAATGCCCAAGGAATACACGCGGACAGTTCCGCGTTCCCTGGTTCCGGTTCCTCCTCAATCCGCCCCTTGGAGCGGACAAAATTCATCTTATGATTGCCCTGTTTCTCCCGACCGGCAACCACGCGTTTGAAAAAACTGTAACATTGACAAATAGGTACACAAACACCTATTTTTGCACAGAATAAGTACGAAAATGTACAGACCATAAAGGGCCGTTTTTGCGCCAGTTCACTTGGGACGATCTCCAGTATTTCCTTGCCGTCGCTCGCACCGGTCAATTGACGACGGCCGCGCGCCGCCTGCGCACCAATCATGTGACGGTTTCGCGGCGGATCGACAGGCTAGAGGAATCGCTGTCTGCGCGTTTATTCGAACGCAATCCTCGTGGCTATGTACTGACGGCGCTCGGAGAAAAACTTGTCGAGTCGGCCGAGATCATGGAACGGGAAGCCGACCGTTTTCAAAACGAAGCCTCGGAGGGGACGGTCTCGCTGACCGGGGTTGTCCGCCTCAGCATCCTGGAAGGGTTTGCCAACTTCTTCCTGGCCGATCGCATGCCGCGCATGGCGCAGTCCTACCCTGGCCTTTCCATTGAAATGGTGACCATCCAGCAGATCGTATCGCTGTCGCGCCGCGATGCAGACCTGTCGATCACGCTTCATGCGACACGAACCGGGCCATATTTCCAGGAAAAGCTGACGCCGTATCGCCTGTTCATTTATGGATCGCGCGATTATCTCGCGCGCCATTCGCCAATCCGCGAGCAGTCAGACCTCTCCAATCATCGCTTTATCGGTTACATTGAGGATATGATCTTCACGCCGGGCCTCGACTACATGCGCGAGATCCTGCCTGGTCTCCATCCAGCCTATCAAAGCTCGAGTATTTTCGCGCAACTCAGCGCCACCCGTTCGGGCTTCGGGCTCTGCATCCTGCCATACTTCATTGCATGCAAATATCCCGAGCTGGTGCCGGTCCTGCCAAAAGACCTGCACCTCAACCGGGACTATTGGATGATCTGCCACGAGGATATCGTCAGCACGCCGCGTATCCGCGCCTTGAGCGATTTCATAAAGTCCGAGGTGAAAACGCAATCCAGCGTTTTTGCCGGAGAACCGATTCTCGGCTGATCAGGAAAAGCGCGCCGGCGACAGTTTCGGCAGGAGTGGTTCAAGCTCGGGTTCCGGCGCTTCACCGCGAATGAGCGCTGCCGCCAACGCCGACAGGGCAGGGGACGTCTGAATTCCATAGCCGCCTTGTCCGGCGAGCCAGAACAAACCCTCGACTTCAGCGTCAAAGCCGGCGACGGGCGTGCGGTCCGGGGCAAAAGTGCGCAAACCTGCCCAGCTATGCTCGACCCGCGTGACTGGAACGGTCACCGCCTGCTCGAAACGGTAGAGACCTTCCGCGAGCACCATGTCATCGGCGAAAGCGTCGTGCGGATCAACTGGTGTTTCATCGCAGGGCGAAACGAACATCCGTCCGCCGTCCGGCTTCATATACCAGGCTTCGTTCACGTCATCGACCAGGGGCCAACCGCGGGTGTCGTGGTTTTCGGGTGCGGGCAGCACTGCGATGCTGCGGCGCAACGGCGTCAGGCCGAGCGGCCTTGCACCAAAAAACGCAGCCGTCAGATCTGCCCAGGCACCTGAGGCATTAACGATGGTTTGCGCCACGAACACCTTGCCGCCGGCTTGAACGTGCCATTCGTCGCCGATGCGTTCCGCCCCGGCGACCTCAGACTTGGTATGGATTTCAACGCCGAGAGATGCAGCCTTGCGCAACCAGCCCTGATGCAGTGCATTGACGTCGATATCCCAGGCATCGGCCTGATAGCATGCTGCAGCAATATGGTCTGCGTTGAGTATCGGCACCATTTCAACGGCACGATCGACAGAAATGATCTCGACACCGACACTGGTGCGCGCAAAGTTTTCAAGATCGGCAATGCTCGCCGCATTGGCCACGGTCAGGCAACCGCGCGGCGTAAGCAACGGCTGCGGGAAGAGGCTCGTGTCGCGATTTTCGAACAGCGGGGCACTCACCTTATTAAGGCCCCGGATAACGTCGTCGCCATAGTTGGGTAGAAAGATTGCCGCCGACCGGCCAGTGGAATGATAGCCCGGTTGATCCTCACGCTCGATCACGATCACGCGATGCGTCGAAGCCAGGGCAGCGGCAACGCCAATACCGGCGATCCCCGCGCCAATGACAAGAACATCCGTTTTGATTGTGTCGGTCATGCTGATCCCAAATCTTCAAGGTAGGTATTGTCGGCTATGGATGCTGAAAACGCGCCGGGGTCAATATCCGCAAACATCATGCTTTCCGCGTCCTCCGGGCCTTCCGCAAGCAGACTGCCATCGGGCGCAGCGATACGCGAACGGCCGGCAAATGTGAAGCGGCCATCATTCCCAACTTGATTGACGTAGGCGACGAAAATCTGGTTCTCGAAAGCGCGCACCTGGATCATGTGGTCGGTGATGAACGTGCCTGACGGACCCCTCGGGAGCGCTGTCGGCACGAGCACCGCATCTGCGCCGGCGAGCGCCAACCTGCGGACATTTTCCGGAAATTCGACATCGTAGCAGATGAGCAGTCCCAACCTGAGACGCCCCAACTCGACGATACAGTTGTCGGGGTTTCCGGGTTTGAACAGGCTGCGCTCATAGGGTCCGTAAAGATGCGATTTGCGATAGATGGCGGGCTCGCCATCCCCATTGACGAATGCGGCGCTGTTGAAGATGTGAGCGCCGTCGCGTTCGGCAAATCCTGCAATAATGGCCACTCCGCTTTCCGTGGAAATCTTCTGAAGCCTTTTGAGCTGACTGCCGGTTGCCGGTTCCGCGAGGCTCTTGATTATATCCCCCGCGCCATAGCCGGTGACGCACAATTCAGGTGTGACCAGTAGGTCGGCACCGCCTTGCCCGGCCTCCTGCGCTGCTTGTTCGATCCGGGCAAGATTGGTGTCCACGTCACCGGGAGCAGACTGCATCTGCAATGCCGCGATCCGCATCATTTCTCCTCCGAAGCCATGGCACCGAGCAGTTTCGGCAAGTCGCCGAATTTGGCCACCAGCGAGAAAATCACTGCCGCTGTCGCGACGAACAGGATCGTCACTGATGCCATGGTCGGCGTATAGCCATAGCGCAAGGCATTGAAGATCTTGATCGGCAACGTTTCGAGGGTAAATCCAACCGTCATGTAGGCAACGATATATTCATTCAGCGACAGGACGAACGCGAATGCATAGCCGGATACCAGATAGGGGCGGATCAGCGGCAGGACGACTGTGCGGAATATCGTCCGGTCGTCGGCGCCCATGGTAGCGGCGGCCTCGACGAGTGACCGGTCGATAGCGGAAAAGCCGAGCGAGAGGGTCACAAGCGGCAGCGTGACGAAGAAGATCGCATGGCCGATGACCGCGGTCCACGCCTGACCGTAGAAGCCGGTGGTTGCCCAGAACGTCAGGAACCCGAGCGCGGTAATGACGGGAGGCAGCGTGAAGGGCGCTATCCCAAGGACCTGGAAAATATTCGCCCATGGCGCAATGCGCCGCCACAAAAACCATGAGAGGGGGAGGGCGATCAGCACCGCGAGGGCGGCCGAGGTGGTTGCGAGAATAACCGAGGCGACGAGCGCGCTGCGCCATTCGGGATTGGTGAATATCTGGCCGTACCAGCTCAGCGAAAATCCTTGCGGCGGAAACGCTAGCGTCTGCTTGGCATTGACCGACACTCCGGCAACAACGATGAGCGGCATCGCCAGAAAGAGGCCTATCAGCACGAAATAGAGGCGGCGCAACGCGTTGGTCATGCCTTTTCTCCCTTGCGGCCAACGAGCAGGGTGAGCGCGACGAGCCCAAGCGTCACGAGAACGAGGAACACGGCCATTGCCGCTGCAAACGGCATGTTCGACTGGTAGATCGCCTGGTCGGTAATAAGCACCGAAAGGGTCCAGTGCTGCGGACGACCCAGGATTTGCGGCAGCAGGTAGGAGCCAAGCGCAAAGATGAATACCATGATCAGCGTTGCCATGATTGTATTGCGCAGCGCAGGCACAAGCACATTGAAGAAGGCGCGAACCGGCGAAGACCCAAGCGTTCGTGCTGCTTCCATCAAGGTGGGATCGAGGCGCACGATCGCGGGATAGAGAACGAGGATCGTATAGGGCAAGGCCTGGTAGATAATGCCGGTGAGTACGGCGCCAAAACTCGGGAACAGGGCGACGGGCTGGTTGAGCAAGCCAACTGCGACGAGGAGATTGCTGAGCCCACCCGTTCGCGACAGGAGCGTCGACCACGCAAAACCGATGATGACCTCTGAGAGGGACAGTATCGAAAGCAGCGCGACCAGCCAAAAGACCTGCAGACGACGCGAAAGCCGCGAGAGCAAATAAGTGAACGGAAGGGCCAGAACGACGCAACAGATGGCGACGGTAACGGCGAGTATCAGGGAGAAGCTGAGGACACCGCCGAAGAAAGGCGTCAGGAACCGCTCATAATTGGAAAGCACGAACGCCGGCGTATAGAAGCCGCCCTCCTGACGCTGGAAGAAGCTGACCGTGATCATGGTGCCGAACGGAACAACGAAGAAAATGAGCAGCATGCCCGCCGGAAAGAATAGCGGGCCGTAGTCGGCAATGGATTGGGGCCGTTCCCGCTTCATTGCTTGAGCACCACGCAAACATCCGGCGAAAGCGTTATGCCCACCTTCTGGCCGGCGGCGACGTCGGGCCGTTCGCGCGGCGTGGAGACGGCGATGATCTGCTGTCCGCCCGTTTCGACGAAGGTTTCGATCGTGCCGCCGAGATCGCGAACGAAGGTCACCGTACCGTCGATCGCTCCGCTGCCGGGAGCCGTCAGATGCACGTCTTCAGGACGCACCGATATCGTTGCACGCTGCGTGCCCGCTGGCAGGGCCAGACCTTGCACACGGTGTCCGAAGATCGTAGCCGCTCCCGAACTATCGGCGGCGGTCTCGATCAGATTGGTTGATCCGATGAAATCGGCGACGAACGTATCGGCAGGTTTGCGATAGATCTCGACGGGGGAGGCGGCCTGCCTGATGTGTCCGCCGTTCATGACGACGACCGTATCGGCCATGGTCATGGCTTCGCGCTGGTCGTGGGTAACGACAATGGTGGTGATGCCAAGTTTCTGCTGCAACTGGCGCAGCTCCACCTGCATCGCTTCGCGCAGCTTGGCGTCGAGCGCCGACAGCGGCTCGTCGAGCAGGAACAGGCGCGGCGACAGCGCGAGCGCCCGTGCGATCGCGACGCGCTGGCGCTGGCCACCCGAGAGCTTCGAGACGGGCCGGTCTCCATAACCAGGCAGATGGATGAGAGACAGCAATTCATCGACGCGCTTCTTCTGTTCCTCGCGCGGCTTGCCGCGGATGCGAAGCGGATAGGCAATGTTTTCCCCGACAGTCAGATGCGGGAAAAGCGCCAGCGATTGAAACACCATCCCGAGATTGCGCTTATGGGTTGGAACGTTCGTGATGTCGGCCCCGTCGAGGAGAATGGCGCCATTGGTCGGGTCCTCAAGGCCGGCAATCATGCGCAGCAACGTGGTCTTTCCGCAACCTGAAGGCCCGAGCAGGCACACAAATGTGCCGTGCGGCACCGAAAGGCGCACGTTCTCGACGGCGGCGAATGTCCCAAACCGCTTGGTGACATCGTTCAATACCAGTCCGGACATCTGCTCCTCATTATCTCGATTGTTAAGCACCACCCTTCTGGCGAAGGGTGGTGCCTTTGTCTATTCAGCCGACGATGAGTTCGGTCCACTTCTGGTTCAGCCAATCCGACTTGGTGGTGTACAGATCGTAACGGGGGATGATCGGCTCGATATCGGACGAAACAGCGGCAAACTCCTTCTCATTGAGATCGAGCAATTCCCGCTTGACGGTCGGGGATGTGCCGACCTTTCGTGAGAGGGTCGCCTGGATCGCCGGCTGACTCATATAGTCGATGAAGGAATGGGCTTCATCCACCTTCTTCGAGGCGCGCGACAGCGCCCAGCAGCCGGAGTCCTGAACGCCGCCTTCCTTGGGGAAGGTCGAGCGAACCGGGTGTCCTTCGGACGCAGCAAGTCCGGTGACGTCGTGATAATACTGGCCCATCGGAATTTCGCCCGACTTCAGCGACTGCTCGAACTGCGCCTCGTCACGGTACCACAGGCGCACATTCGGTTTAACTTCGGCGAGCTTGTCGAAGGCTTTCAAAAGCCCTTCCTCAGTATCAAGCGCGTTTGTGCCACCGAAGTACGTCTTTGCCGTGATTTCCAGCAGGAACGAGTTGGAGACGAGGGCGAGAAGTCCGAGCTTGTCCGCGTTCGCCTTGTCCCAGAACGCGGCCCAGGTCGTCGGCGCTTCCTTGTAGACATCCGTGTTGGTCACGAGCGTGATGTACCAGGAAACCGCGCCGATGCCGGCAACGCCGCCATCCGGATATTTGTTGATGAAACGGTCGAGCAGATTCTTCGAATTCGGGATCTTCGCCATGTCGATTGGGGTCCAGAGCTTCGTGGTCTGCCCCTTGAGCATCGCGACCTGCGACATCATCGAAACGTCGGCGGGTGCCGCGCCAGCCTTCGCCGCCTGTTCAAGCTGCACCAGCCAGGCCTCGCCAGTCGGCTCGGCAACGGACTCAACCGTGATACCGGTCGCCTTGGTGAATTCGGGAAAAATGTTCTTGTCGAACGAGTCCTTGAAGTAGCCGCCATAGACGCCGACCTTCAGCGACTTGTCCTGCGCCCGCAAGATCGACGGCATCGCCAAGGTACCCGCCGCGATCGCGCCGGTGGCGAGCACCACGCGGCGGCTGACACCTTTTTGCAGAATATTGCTCATTATCATTCTCCTTATTTTTGAAGCCAGTACTGGCGATTTCCCACTCTTCTTATTTAGATGCGCAGCTTGCCATTCAGTGCTGGCGAGCAGCGCGAAGCTCCAATGTCTTTGTATAGCGCGTCAGCGGATAGCACAGAACAAAATAGATCAGCGCGACCAGGCCATAGACGGTGAAGGGTTCGAACGTCGCGTTGTTGATCGCGTTGGAGGTGCGCACCAGTTCCTCGAACCCGATAATCGACGTCAGCGCCGTGCTCTTGATCAACTGCACGAGAAACCCGACAGTCGGCGCACGCGTGATGGCGAATGCTTGCGGCAGAATGATCAGTCGCAGCTGGGCCACATAATGCAGGCCAAGACTGCTACCCGCGTCCCATTGGCCTGTCGGTAGCGATTGGACACCGCCGCGCCAGATCTCGGCAAGAAAGGCGCTCGCGCAGAGCGTCAGGCCCAGTACTGCGGCTGTCCATGCCTCGATGCGCAGGCCAAGCAGCGGCAGCCCGAAAAACAGCAGAAAAAGCTGCATCAGCAGCGGCGTTCCCTGGAAGAGCCCGATGTAATATTCTGCGGCGCGCCGCAGCCAGCGCCGCTTCGAAATGCGCAGCAGCAAGATAGCTAAGCCCGCAATCGAGCCGCCGATAAAGGCGACAACTGACAGGAGAATGGTCCAGCGGGCAGCGAGAAGCAGGTTGCGCAATATGTCCCAGAAGGTGAACTCGATCATGCCATACCCCCCGCAATCGCGCGCCTTCCGGCAGCAAAGAGCAGTCTGCGCAGACCGATACTCATCGCGAGGTAAACCAGCGTCACCACGAAATAGGTTTCGAAGGCGCGGAAAGTGCGTGCCTGCAGCATGTCGGCCTCATAGGTCAATTCACGCACCGCGATCTGCGACACCACAGCGGATTCCAGCATCATGATGATGATCTGGCTGGTCAGTGCCGGGAAGATGACTTTCAGCGCCTGCGGCAGGACAATCTTGACGAAAACCAGCCATGGCTGGAGGCCGAGCGCCGCCGCCGCTTCCCGCTGCCCTTTCGGAACCGCGTCAAGGCCGGCGCCGACGATTTCCGTCGTATAGGCAGTCATGTTCAAGGTCATGGCGAGCATGGCCGAAACGACCGGGTCAAGCCGGATGCCGAGCCGGGGCAAGCCAAAGAAGATGAAGAACAACTGCACGAGAAAGGGCGTGTTGCGCACGATTTCGACATAAGCGGCAATTGCCTTGCGCAGTATCGCGTGACGGCTGCGCTTGGCGGCCGCCCCGAAGATGCTCAAGGTTACGCCTGCCACAGACGTCACGACGATCAGAAAGAGCGTCATGGCGGCGCCACTGGCAATCATGCCAATGGCGCCATAGAGCCAGCCGAAATCGAGGGCGTAGCCCACCGTCAATCCTTGAGGTTTTCGGGATTGAGCGGCGTTTTGAGCCAGGCTTCCGAGCTCTTGTTGAGGCTGCCGTCAGAGAGCATCTTGGCGACCGTATCATTGATCGTCTGCTTCAGGCGATCTTCCTTCTTGTTGAGCGCGATGTGCGAGGGAGAGGTCAAAAGCTGGAACTTTTGCTCAGGTGCCAGTGCTTCCTGGCGGGCGAGAACCTGCGCGCCCACATCGTTGCCGACAACCATGAGTTCGGTCTGGCCCGAGATGAAGGCCTGGATGACGGCATTGTAATTGTCGAAGCGCTTGATGTCGGCCGACGCAGGAGCCGCTTCGGTCAGCGACGTATCTTCGAGCGTGCCGCGGTTGACGGCAATGGTCTTGCCGGCAAGTCCATCCTTGTCTTTCACCTCGACCGCCTTCGGACCGATGACGGCGATGTAGTAGGGAGCATAGGCGGCGGCAAAATCAATGACCTGTTCGCGCTCCTTGCTGTAGCCGACGCTCATCAACAGATCGACACGGTGTTCGGTGAGATAGGGAATGCGGTTCTGTCCAGTCACCGCGACCGCATTGAGCTTCACTTTGAGCGCATCGGCAATCGCCTGAGCCACGTCCATGTCATAGCCCTTGAGCGACATGTCCGCGCTCGCCGACGAAAAGGGCGGGAAGTCGGCGAAGACGCCGATGTTGACGACGCCCGCCTTGGTGATGTCGTCGACTGCATCGGCCTTGGCCGCTTGTGTGGCAAGGCCGAAACCGGCACTGCCGATGAGCAGCAGCGCCGCAAATGATGATCGCAGCTTGGTATGAGTTGTCATCGTATTCCCCTTCATTGTTGTTGTTGTCTGTTGGTCTTCCAAAAATGCCGAGGCGCCAGTCGGCGCATCGTTCTCGAACTTGTCGTCGTCAGCGCTTTCCCTGGACGAACGGGCTGAACACCATGAGCGACAGGATCTCGAAGAGTACCTGTGCGCCGGCATGCGCGGTGTTGGTTGTCGCATCGTATTGGGGAGCCACCTCGACGACATCGCCGCCGACAAGGTTAAGCCCTTTTAGCCCGCGCAGGAGTTCGAGTACTTCGCGGGTCGTCAGGCCGCCGACTTCCGGTGTTCCGGTGCCCGGCGCGAAACTTGGATCGAGGCTGTCCACATCGAAGGACAGGTAGGTCGGTCCATCGCCCACGATCGCCTTTGCCTTTTCGATAATCGCCTGGATGCCGAGACCGCTTACCTCTTCGGCATGAATGACAGTCATGCCGGATTCGTACGAAAACTCCCACAGATATTCGGCCGAACCGCGAATGCCGATCTGGATGGTTCGGCTCGGTTCGAGCACGCCATCGAGAACCGCGTTGCGGAAGGGGCCGCCGTGATGGAATTTGGTCTGGTCGAAGGCGCCACCCGTATCGCAATGGGCATCGATGTGGATCATTCCAACCGGGCGATCCTTGCCGACTGCCTTAAGGATCGGATGGGTAATCGAATGGTCGCCGCCGATGGAAAGCGGAACCACGCCGGCATCAACAATCTGGTTGATCCGCCGCTCGATATCGACATGGCTCTGTTCGAGGCGGTAGCGGCTGGCAAATGGCACGTCGCCGATGTCGGCCACGCGCAGATCAAAGACCGGCGAGCATTCGAGAACATGATTATAAGGACCGATGCGCTCGATTGTTCGCAAAGCGCGGGGACCAAAGCGCGATCCGGTGCGGTTGGTAACACCGAGATCCATCGGTACGCCTACCATGGCCACTTGCAAATTGCCGAAATCGGGATTTGCTGCGTCGACCGGCATGTGCGGCGCGGTCAGAAAGGTCGGAACGCCCGCATAGGGTGCAAGACGCGTACCGCTCTTGGAGAAAATCTTGTCCGCGACTTTGCGGAATTTTGCGTCGAACAGCTCGCCGCCGTGGCTTTCG
Source organism: Phyllobacterium sp. SYP-B3895 (assembly GCF_009647635.1). Classification (NCBI taxonomy): domain Bacteria; kingdom Pseudomonadati; phylum Pseudomonadota; class Alphaproteobacteria; order Hyphomicrobiales; family Phyllobacteriaceae; genus Phyllobacterium; species Phyllobacterium sp. SYP-B3895. The sequence goes on from NZ_WJIG01000004.1 coordinate 234,545, forward strand.
CCATATTTGGCGCGCAGTTCGTCGAGTTTGTTCTTGTCCCATGATGCCATGATCGTGTCCCATAGTCTTCATGCTCGGGGCGATCGGCGCGGATTCGCATTGTCGATTTTTCAGGATATCCGCTGGTCTGTGTTCCCCGGGCATTTTGCCTCTTTCAATGCATTATCGATCCAAACCAGATGGAAAAGCAATTGACATTGTTATAGCATGGCCTGTGAAAATATCTCACATGACTTTCCCGCAGTTGAGCGCTAATGGAGTTCTATGACGCCTGGTCGCCTGCCCCCGCTCAACCCACTGCGCGCCTTCGAGGCGGCGGCGCGGCATGGGTCCGTTACGGCGGCAGCGCGGGAGTTGAACGTTACCCACGGCGCGATCAGTCACCAGATCAAGGCATTGGAGACAATGCTCGACGTCCAGTTGTTCGAGCGCGGTGCGCAGCGGCTGAAATTGACCTCGCAAGGCGCACTGCTTTTGCCGACGGTCTCGAAGGCTTTCGAAGATATTGCCGCGACGACGGCGCTGATCAAGCGGCCGACCACAAGCGGAGAACTGACAGTGACCTGCGTTCCCGCATTGCTCTCGCTGTGGTTGATACCGCGCATGAACCAGTTCACGGAGCAGTATCCAGACATAAGACTGACGCTGATCGCGTCGAACGATTCCGATCATCTGTTTTCGTCGGACGTGGATGTCTGCGTGCTCTACGGTCACGGTAACTGGACCGACTGCTGGTCCCGCCTGTGGACTACGCTCAAACTTTTTCCCGTAGCGAGCCCGACACTCCTTAACATGCGCCCGCTCCGATCCGTGCGTGATCTGCGCAATCATGTTCTCCTGCATGGCGATGACGGGCGCGAGTGGAATACCTGGCTTGCTGCTGCCGACGCCACCGAGCATGCGCGGGGCGCGCAGCATTTCATGAGCGATGCGCGCCTGTCGACCGAGGCCGCGGTCTACGGGCAGGGGGTGGCGCTCGGCGATACGATCACCGCAAGCACGCTCATTGCCAAGGGCGAACTCATCGTGCCTTTCGACCTCACAGTTCCGGCCAACAACGCTTTTTATGTCGCCTGTCGCAACGAGGTTCGCAACGCCCCGATCGTCAAGGTGTTTATCGATTGGCTCTTCGCTTCGCTGGAGGCGGATACCATCACCGAACCGCAAACATCAGCCCGCCGGATTATCCGCCGCCGCAGCGGCAAGGTGAGCGCGCCGGAGCGACTGGTCGAATTACCCATTCCGGCAACCCGCCCGCGACGCCCCGAGCGCTCGCAGAAGCGGCGGGCCAAACTTGATACACGATAGGAACGACCATGCCAGTTGCGCCACTCAACCTGCTCATAACGCGTCTCTCGCCCCCGCCAATTCCAGCCGTGCAGTCCTGGGGCAAGTCCTATGGCGGCGCCCTTGGGCCGCTGATCGACCTCTCACAGGCTGTTCCCGGCTATCCGCCGCACCCCGCCATGCTGCAATGGCTCGGCGAGGCAGCGGCATCCCTTGCTTATACCAATTACGGCGCGATCGAAGGCGAGCCTGCGCTCCGTGACGCTTACGCCGCCCATGTAGCCGAGCTTTATGGCGCCAGAATTGGGGCCGAGAATATTCATATCACCTCCGGCTGCAATCAGGCCTTCATGTGCGCTGCCATGGCGGTGGCTGCGGCGGGCGACACCATTTTGGTGAGCAACCCCTATTACTTCAATCACGAGACGACGCTGGCGATGCTCGGCATCAAAACGGAACTTGTCGCGTGCCATGCGAGCGAAGGCTTCGTGCCGACGGTCGAAGCCCTCATCGACGCAATCGTACCCGGGGTCCGCGCACTCGCGCTGGTGACCCCAAACAACCCGACCGGCGCGATCTATCCGCCCGACCGGCTAAAATCCCTCTTCGAGGCGTGCAAGCGCAACGGCATCTGGCTCATCCTCGACGAAACCTACCGCGACTTTCTTCCGGAACACTATGGCGCACCGCATGGGCTCCTTCGCGAAGAGCATTGGCCGGACCACCTGATCCAGCTCTACAGTTTTTCAAAATCGTTCTGCATCCCTGGCCACCGCCTTGGCGCCGTTACGGCAAGCCCGCGCGTCGTCGAGGAAATCGCCAAGATCATGGACAATCTGCAAATCTGCGCGCCGCGGGCCGCCCAGGGTGCGGTCGCACAGGCGTTGCCGGCACTTGCGGAATGGCGGGCCGGCAATCGCCACGAAATCGAAATGCGCTCGCAGGCCTTGCGCGATGTCATGGCCGGGCTAAACGAGTGGAAGCTTGAGGCGATCGGCGCCTACTTTGCCTTCGTGCGCCATCCATTCCAAGGCAGATCATCGACCGAAGTCGCCGAGCACCTCGCAAAGCGGGCCGGCATCCTTGCTATTCCAGGACAGTATTTCGGCGAAGGGCAGGATCAGTTCCTGCGCTTCGCCTTTGCCAATGCCAATGCGGCGACGATCGGCCAGTTGCACGGCAGAATGCATGGTTTCAGCATCTGACGCACCTGCAAACCATCGTTGATGCCTAGTAACCCTTGGCCGCTCCGGAAGCAGCGCGGCTATCCATGGCGCCGTTATACCGCGCTCCGCCGCCTTCTTCGATTTGCGAAAGACTGGCGCCGCCGACGAGGATACCGGCGGCCTCGCCCCAGATGGTCCAGTCCTTGTCGATATTGACATCGTGACCCATCTCCACCAGCAACTTGCGCGTATCCGACGAGAGGGCATAAGGCTCCATGTAGACGCGATCCGGCAGCCATTGGTGGTGGATGCGCGGGGCGTCGATCGCCTCCTGAATGTTCATGCCGTGGTCGATGACGTTGACAATTGCCTCAAGCGTGATCGTGATGATGCGGGCGCCCCCTGGACTGCCGATCACCATGAATGGCTTGCCGTCCTTCGAGACGATGGTCGGGCTCATCGAGGAAAGCGGCGTCTTCTTCGGTTCGATTGCATTGGCTTCGCCTTGTACGAGCCCGTAAAGGTTGGGCGAACCCGGCTTCGAGGTAAAATCATCCATCTCGTTGTTGAGCAGAACACCCGTACCCGGCGCCATCACCCCGGCACCGAACGAGCCGTTCAGCGTGTAGGTGACGGCAACAGCATTGCCTTCGTCATCGACGATGGAGTAGTGCGTGGTTTCCTTGCTTTCGCCGAAGCCTTTCGGCATCAACTTCTGCGAGACACCGGCCTTGAACGGGCTGATCTTGTCGCGGATTTCCTTGGCATATTTCTTGTCCAGCAGTTTGCTGACAGGGTTGTCGACAAAGTCGGGATCGCCAAGTGTCGTATTGCGGTCGACATAGGCATAGCGCATGGCCTCGACCATGGTATGCACGGTTTCTGCCGAACCATAGCCGAGATAGCCGAGCGGATATCCTTCGAGAATATTGAGTATCTCGCAGATGATCACCCCGCCCGAGCTTGGCGGAGGCGAGGATACGATGTCATAGCCGCGATAGTTGCATTTGACCGGCTCGAGTTCGCGCACGCTGTACTGCTCGAAATCGGCTTTCGCCAGAACACCGCCACCCGCCTCGCTCGCTTTGACGATGGCATCGGCGGTTGCTCCCTTGTAGAACGCGTCAGGGCCCTTTTCGGAAATGGCGGAGAGTGTCGCGGCGAGATCAGACTGGACCAGTGTTTCACCGATGGAATAGGTTTTTCCGTCCGGCTTCAGGAAGACAGCGGCCGCCGTCTTGTCCTTGGCAAGGGTCTCGGCACCGTCCTGCAGCGACGCGACGTCGCCCTGATCGAGTTCGAAGCCGTCACGAGCAAAGCGGATCGCGGGACCGATCAGCTCTTCGCGCGGCTTGGTGCCGTATTTGGCACGGGCCGTTTCGAAGCCCATCACCGACCCCGGCACGCCGATGGCGAGATAGCCATCGGTGCTTGCCCCTTTCACAATATTCCCCTTGTCATCGAGATACATCGTGCGCTTCGCAGCGAGTGGTGCGCGTTCGCGAAAATCGAGGAATGCCGTCTTGCCGTCCTTCATACGGATGGTCATGAAGCCACCACCGCCAATATTGCCTGCGGTCGGATACACCACCGCCAGCGCATAGCCGACAGCGACCGCCGCATCGACGGCATTGCCGCCGTTCTTCAGCACTTCCACTCCGACGTCGGAAGCGAGATGTTGTGCTGTTACGACCATGCCGTGCTCGGCCTTCACGGGCTCGGGCGAAGCGGCCCAGGCGCCTGTCGTCCCCGCAGTTGCCAGTACCCCGCTGAGCGTGAGAGCGCTCGCCATCGTTAAGCGATAGTCCATGATCATTCCTCCCAAAGATCGTGACAAGAGGAGAGATAATGGAGGCAGCCCGAGCGGCGTGTCCAGCAAAAGTATAGTACTTCCTGCTTATGCGTCCTGATCGAGTTCGGCATAGTGGCGAAATATGCCGGATTCATTAAAATCGAGGCGGCGGTCCGATTCAAGATATCGGCTGATGTTGGGGAGCTTCTGTACCATGTCGTGCACGGTGGCAACGGCAGGGTAGTCTTTGGCAAGCTTTCGCGTCGCGCGCGGGAAAGCGTAACGCAGGCCCTCGAAAACCTGGAACAGCGCAAGGTCGACATAAGTGAGACTGCCGCCCACCGCGTGCCCGCTTCCGGCTGGATTCTGCTTCAGCACGCGTTCGAAATAGCCGAGGAACTTGGGTATGCGATGCTCGATGAAATCAGCGGAGCGATGCTTGGCCGCCTCCTTCTGGTCCTCGTAATACGCGTTGGTCGAGAGCGGATGGTGCGTGTCATGCACCTCGGCGACGAAATCTGTGATGGTAAGTTGCAGCCCGTTTACCACAAAGCGCAACGATTCATCTTGCGGCGCAAGACCGAGCTTTGGCCCGAGATAGAGAAGGATGTTGGCAACGTGCGAGACAATCAAGTCACCGTCTTTTAGGAATGGCGGCGCGAAAGGGATATGCGGCTCGGTCCGGCTTTTGAGAAATCGCATCATGGCCGCCATGCCATCAGACTGGCGCGCCACATCGATGTAGTCAGCGGCGGCTTCCTCGAGAGCGAGACGAATGAACTCGCCGCGTCCCTGCAGACCATCCCAATAATAAAGCTCATACGCCATGATCACCTCCTGCCTCCGCTATCGTTCCAAGTCGCAAGCCAAGCATGCGATTATGGCAGCAATTCCTTTGAGCCTTGCGAGAATGCAATTGACTTCACCGATCGGCGAGCAAAAGCTTTTACCGCCAGCATTGTCGTGAAACGGTCAAGCAGCGGCCCTATCATCGCAAGTACCCTACAACCGCGAGAACTGAAAATGAGCCTCCCCATAATTTCATCCGTCGGCTTCTGCACTTATACGAGCGAGGGGGGCGATTTCAGCACGCTTGAAGGGTCGATCCGTACAATCGCCGACCTCGGCGCCACCGCTGCCGAGCTCTCGCTTTACGGTGAGGAGATCATCGCCGGCGGCCGTATTATCCCAAGCCGCGCCGAGCGCCTGGTGCAAATTACCAAGCAGTTCGATCTGCATTACAGCGTCCACGGCCAGATCGTATCCAACTTCATGGACAGAGAGCACCTCGCGGAGCAGAAAGCAGTTGTCCGCGCCATGCTTGAACTATGCAACCGCATCGAGGCGGGCGTGCTGGTTCAACATTCCGGCCAGGCGAAGATGCAAGCGGCCACCCGCAACCGTGCGCTCGATGCGATGGAGCGCGACGCGCTCGCCGAGATGGCGGAAGTGGCCGGCCACTATGGCGTGCGCATCGCGCTCGAAAACATCTTCGCTCTGAGCGACAACGAATATCGCCAGACGCCTTCGCAAGTTGGAGAAACGGTCAGGTCCGTTGACAGCCCGCATGTCTGTGCGCTTATCGATTTCAGCCACGCCTACATCGAATGCACGCGCCTCGGCCTCGACTGGCGCGCGGAGATCAAGGCCATGGCGCCCGTCACCGGCCACCTGCACGTCCATGACAGCTTTGGCCGCCCCTACACCATGACGAAGTTTTATCACCCGGCGGAAGCGACTGCACTCGGCATCGGCGATCTGCATCTGCCGGTCGGCTGGGGCGACATTCCGTGGGAGGAAATCTTTGCAGAACTAACCTTCCTGCCCGATACGATGCTCATCCTCGAAATCACTGAAGACAGGTTCAAGGCTGAACAGGCGGAGAGTCTTGCGCTCGCCAACAAGCTTGCCGCCCTTGTCAATGATCGGCGACTTGCCGCCTGATGTCTCAACGTATGGTGAAGGGCTCGAAAGCGGCATAGGCCGCGTCAGGCACCTTGACCGACAGGAGCTCGATATTTCGCGTAAGGCTTGAGGGCTTCGCCGTTCCGATAAGGACGTTGGCGACAACGGGTTCGCGCAATGGAAATTGAATGGCCGCGGCAGCGAGCGGAATAGCGTTGGCTTCCGCAATATCCTGCATGGCGCGAACCCGCGTCAGCACGTCGTCGGATGCCGGGCCATAATCGAAATTCGCGCCCGGAACCGGACCGGTCGCCAATATGCCGGAGTTGAACACACCGCCGATCACCAACGAAATGTTCTGCTTGCGGCAGGCATCCAGAAGCCCGCGTTCGGCCGAGCGGTCGAGCAACGAATAGCGTCCCGCAAGCAAAATGCAATCGATTGGACTGCGCGCGATCACGTCAAGACAGACGTCGACCTCGTTGACCCCGAGGCCGTAAGCGGAAATGGCGCCTGATGCCTTGAGTTCTTCCAGCGCCCGCATGCCGCTATCGAGAAGCTGTCGCAAGTAGACGGCATTCTTCTCGGCCCCATGCGTATACGCGCCGATATCGTGAACGTAGAGAATGTCTATCCTGTTCAACCCGAGACGGGCATAGCTGAACTCGAACGAGCTCATGATCCCGTCATAGCTGTAGTCGTAATCGACCGTGAAGGGCAGGGGATTCACGTAGGAATAATCCGGCACCTGATCCTCTGGAACCGGACGAAGCAGGCGCCCAACCTTGGTCGAGAGGACGTAAGTTTCGCGCGGCTTGTCGCGCAGGAAATCGCCGGTCCGCCGCTCGGACAGGCCGAAACCATAGAATGGCGCGGTATCGAAATAACGCAGGCCCGCATCCCAGGCAGCCTGCAACGTTTCCATGGCAGCTTCACGGGTGCACTCGCGGTAGAGACCGCCGATCGCCGCGCCGCCAAATCCGAACTCGGTGACGGCGAGCGATGTATTGCCAATTTTGCGGATATCCAAGACGTCCTCCCGAACCATTGATTATCGTTACGCTATTTCTTGCGCAGAGCATCGGCAAGCGCCGCACCGAATGCGCCCTGCGGCGGCGCGGACTGCGGCTTTGGCGCAGGCGCGTTTGAGCGGGGTTTATACGATGGCGCGTCGCTGGGTCTTGGCCCGCGCTGCGCAGGCGCACCGCCATCCTTGCGCATCGTCAGTCCGATACGGCTGCGCTTGACGTCGACATCGACCACCCGGACCTTGACGACATCACCGGCCTTGACCACCTTGTGCGCGTCCTTGACGAACCGATCTGCGAGCTGCGACAGGTGGACAAGGCCGTCCTGGTGCACGCCGATATCGACGAAGGCGCCGAAGGCCGCGACATTGGTAACGGTCCCCTCGAGCAGCATGCCGGGCTTCAGGTCCTTGATGTCATCGATGCCGTCGGCAAAGGATGCCGTCTTGAACTCCGGCCGCGGGTCGCGCCCCGGCTTTTCCAGTTCGGCAATGATATCGCGCACGGTCGGCAGACCAAAGCGGTCGTCGACGAAAACGCGCGGATCAAGCGCCCGCAGCGCAGCGCCGTCATTCATCAAGGCGCGCACATCACGGCCGCAGGCGCTGACGATTTTCTTGGCGACACCATAGGCTTCCGGATGCACGGCCGAGGCATCGAGCGGCTCGGTGCCATCGGGGATGCGCAGGAACCCGGCGCATTGCTCGAAGGCGCGCGGCCCGAGGCGAGCCACTTTCAGGAGATCACGCCGCGTTTTGAACGGTCCGACCTCGTTGCGATAGGCAATAATCGCTTCGGCAAGCGCGTTGCCGAGTCCGGAAATGCGAGCGAGCAACGACGCCGATGCCGTGTTGAGGTCGACGCCGACTGCATTGACCGCGTCTTCGACGACACCCTCGAGCGAACGCGCAAGACGATACTGGTCGACATCGTGCTGATACTGGCCAACGCCGATCGATTTCGGTTCGATCTTGACGAGTTCGGCCAGCGGATCCTGCAGGCGGCGAGCAATCGACACCGCGCCGCGCAGCGAAACATCGAGGTCGGGGAATTCGGCCGCTGCGGTCGCCGAGGCTGAATAGACGGACGCACCCGCCTCGCTGACGATGACCTTCATTGGCTTCGGCGACGGCATCGCTGCGAGCATGTCGGCCACGAGCCGCTCCGTTTCGCGGCTTCCTGTTCCGTTGCCGATGGCAACGAGTTCCACCTTGTGGCTGACGATCAATCGCGCAAGCTCGGCCTGGGTGCCGCGCACGTCGTTGCGTGGCGGGAAAGGATAGACAGTCGTCGTCTCGAGAAGTTTCCCGGTGCCATCAACGACCGCTACTTTCACGCCGGTGCGGATGCCGGGGTCGAGCCCCATTGTCGAGCGCGATCCTGCAGGTGCCGCGAGCAGAAGGTCCTTCAGGTTACGCGCAAATACGCGGATGGCCTCCTCTTCGGCCCGTTCGCGCATTGTTGTCATCAGGTCGATCGAGAGGTTGAGCGAGAAGCGGATTCGCCACGCCCAGCGCACCACGTCCATCAGCCAGGTATCGGCGGCGTCACCCTTGTCGGAGATCGCATAGGCATTTGCGATCATCCGTTCAACCGGCTTCACCGGAGCCGTATCCTCGGCGTCCACTTCGATCTCTAGCGACAGAACCTCTTCATTGCGGCCACGCAGCATGGCGAGCGCCCGGTGGCTAGGGACGGCCGACCAGCGCTCGAAGTGATTGAAATAGTCCGCGAATTTCGCGCCCGTGTCGGCTTTGCCGTCGACTACCTTGGCGCGCAATACCGCACGGTCCTGCATGTAGTTGCGCAGGCGGCCGACCAGATCGGCATTTTCTGAAAAAGTCTCGACCAATATGTCGCGCGCTCCCTCGAGCGCTGCCTTCACATCCGGCACATCGTCATTGATAAAGTTCGTTGCAAGTTGCTGCGGAACCGAGGCTCGATCGGAGAGGATCGCTTCCGCTAAGGGCCCGAGGCCACGCTCGCGAGCGATCTCGGCCCGTGTGCGCCGTTTTGGTTTGTAAGGCAGATAGATGTCCTCAAGCTCTGCCTTCGTCGCGGCTGCCGCGATCTTGCCTTCGAGTTCATCGTTGAGCTTGCCCTGGCTTCGGATCGACTCGATGATCGTATCGCGGCGGGCATCAAGTTCCCGCAGGTAGAGCAGACGCTCGTCGAGCGTACGCAATTGTGTGTCGTCGAGCCCGCCCGTTACCTCCTTGCGATAGCGCGCAATGAAGGGAACCGTAGCGCCGCCATCCAGCAACTCGATCGCCGCATTTGCCTGTTCGGGCCTCGCATTGATCTCGGCTGCGATGAGGCGGGCAATACGGGCGGTGTTGGCACTATTTGCGGTCACGGGGCATTTCCATCACTTATGATCGGGCGGCGACAATAGGACTGCCCGATCATGACCGCAATGCGCGAGACGCTTCGCGTCAGGGCTTTTTCAACAGCGATTTGGCATCCTTTATGCCGAGTGCCTCCGGCCGCGAGCAGCTTGTCCTGATGTCGATGAACTTCTTTTCTTCGCCGGAGCGAAGGATCGATACCATCACATCCACCCCGTGGAGCGCGCGTTCGAGCGAGCACCGGATGTCGCGGCCCTCGATGATCGCCGCTGCCATGTCAGCCAGGCCCGCGGTCCGGTAATTGGCCATCATGCCGGCCGCGTGCTTCTGGTTGGCGATGCCGAACGGATGCGACCATGCCTTCACGGGTTTGACCTTCTTGCCCGGCTTCGCCAGCTTGACCTCGCCGCCAAAGAAATTCGGATCGGGAAGGAAGATCGACCCATCAGTGCCGTACAGCTCCATGTTAGGGTGATGGTGCGCCCAGACGTCCCAGCTTGCAGACAGGGTGACGGTTGCACCGTTCGCGAATTCCAGCAGAGCCTGGATAGTCGTCGGTGTCGTCACGTCGATGACTTCACCCTTGCGGGGAAGGCTCGAAATCGTTCGTGTTGTTGAAGCCATCGAGGTGAGCGCTGCGACGCGCCTGACCGGTCCAATCAGGTTGACGAGATTGGCGATGTAATAGGGACCGAGATCGAGGATGGGACCACCGCCGGGTCGGAAGAAGAAATCAGGATTTGGATGCCAATGTTCCATGCCATGGCTGAGGACATGAGCCGTGCCTGAGGTAATAGTTCCAACCTCGCCATCATCGACCAGCTTGCGGGCCAACTGGTGCGCTCCACCGAGAAACGTATCGGGCGCGCAACCCGCCTTGAGCTTTTTCTTCTCCGCAAGCTTTTGAAGCTCAAGTCCGTCTTTCAGCGACAACGTCAGGGGCTTTTCCGAATAAAGGTGTTTGCCCGCGCTCAGGATTTGTTTGGATACGTCAAAATGCGCATCGGGAACCGTGAGATTGACAACGATGTCGACGTCGTCGCTGGCAAGCAGCGCGTCCATTGAGCGGGCCTCAATGCCATGTTCGCCGGCGCGATGCTGCGCGGCTACAGCATTGATATCGGCGATAGCCTGCACTTTGATGCCTTTGAAGAGTGGTGCGAGATTGAGATAGGTCGATGAAATATTGCCGGCGCCGATAATCCCGATACCAAGTGACCTGGCCATGATGCTGTTTTCCTCAGTACGACTTGACGGTGGCAATGGAACGGCGGGCAAACCTCTCGTCATCCGACGGATCGTCGTGCTCCATGATGAAATATTGCGCGGGCGTCTCGCGCAGGGTTCCCATCAATCCTTTCCAGTCGACAGTGCCGTGGCCGACATCGGCCCAGCCGTCCTCGTTCGCATTTTCGCCCGGCCCCGCAATATCCTTGACGTGAACCGCGACAATTCGGTCGCCGTGATCCTCGATCCACTGCACGGGATCGGCGCCCGCACGGATAATCCAGGCCATGTCGGCTTCCCATGCGATACTTGGCGCGGCCGCGAAGATGGCATCTTGCGGCAAGCTGCCGTCGGCGAGCGCCTTGAATTCAAAATCGTGGTTGTGCCAGCCGAAAACGTAGCCCGCTTTGCTGTAGGTTGCGTGGGCGCGTTCGAGCCGCTCGCCGAAAGCAAGCCAGCCTTCCCGGTCCGCGGGCCGCAGATCCGGCGCAAGGTGGGGGCAAAAAATCGCCTTCATGCCCAGCGTACCGGCAATGTCGAGCACCTTCTGCGGCTCGTTCTCCAGAAGGTCGATACTGAAGTGACCCGTTGGCATGGCAAGTCCGTTGGCGTCGAGGGCCGCTCGCGTTGCTTTCGGATCGGCATAGACTGCGCCGAAGCCTTCAACCTGCGCATAACCATGGCGTTTGAGCATGGAAAAGGTCTTTTCAAGCGGCGGGAAGTTGCGCGAGCTATAGAGCTGATAGGAAAAATCGGTCACTGCGGTTCTCCAGGATTCATGGGGGGACTAGATGCGGATTTCGCTTTCGGCGTCGAAGACGGAAGCGAGGTTGGGATTGAAGGTCAGGAACACCTTCTCTCCGGGTTGATAGCGGCGGCCCGAATCGACGCGGACCGAAATCGGCTTACCCGCGACCTTGAGCCAGACGAGACTATCGGCGCCCATCGGCTCGTCGAGATCGACGGTCGCGGGAGATGACCGCCCGGCCGGACCGGGTGCGTCGCCTATGGCGATATGCTCAGGCCGGAAGCCGAAGATGGCTGCGCGGCCAAAGGGCAGAGGCTGTTGCGCGGCGTAGGAAGCGAGGGAGATATCGAGACCATTGGCCTTGAAAACGGGACCAGCACAGTTGCCGCCAATCTCGCCTTTCAGGAAATTCATGGCTGGCGAACCGATGAAGCTCGCGACGAACAGGTTGCGCGGGCGGTTATAGATCGTCAGCGGGTCATCGAGCTGCTGGATCAGCCCGCCCTTCATCACCGCGATCCGGTCTGCCAGCGTCAGCGCCTCGATCTGGTCGTGCGTGACATAGATCATCGTATTGGCGAGCTTCTGGTGCAGTCGCTTGATCTCAACGCGCAGTTCCGAGCGAAGCTTGGCGTCGAGATTGGACAAGGGCTCGTCGAAGAGGAATACATCGACGTCGCGCACCAGGGCCCTCCCGATCGCAACACGCTGGCGCTGCCCGCCGGAAAGCTCAGCCGGCTTGCGATGCAGCAATGGACCGATCTGCAGGATCTCCGCGGCGGCGGCAATACGCTTTGCTATTTCCGCCTTCGGAAGTCCGGCGACCCTCAGCCCGAATGAGAGATTCTTTTCGACCGTCATCTGCGGATAGAGCGCATAGGACTGGAAGACCATCCCTATGCCACGATCCTTTGGCTCTTCCCAGGTTACGTTCTTGCCCTTGATGAAGATCTGCCCCTCGGAAATATCGAGAAGACCCGCAATGCAATTCAGCAGCGTGGACTTGCCGCACCCGGATGGTCCAAGCAGGACCAGGAACTCGCCATCGGCCACGTCGATATTGAGGTCCTTCAGGACACCGACCGAACCGAAATTGAGCGAGAGATCTTTGATCGAGACGCTGTGCAACTGGGTCATCCTTTGACGGCGCCAGCGGCAATGCCCCTGACGAAATACTTGCCTGAGAAGAAATAGACGAGGAGGGGGACGGCGCCGGTCAGAATGGTGGCCGCCATGTTGACGTTGTATTCCTTCACGCCCTGCGTCGAGTTGACGATGTTGTTGAGCTGCACCGTCATCGGAAAATTCTTGGTCCCGGCGAAGATCACCCCGAAAAGGAAGTCGTTCCAGATGCCGGTTACCTGCAGGATCACGGCAACAACGAAGATCGGCAACGACATGGGCAGCATGATCTGCAGAAATATCCGCCAGAAGCCGGCACCGTCGACACGCGCGGCCTTGAAGAGTTCAGGAGGCAGGGAAACGAAATAGTTGCGAAAGAGCAGCGTCAGGATCGGCATGCCGAATATCGTATGGATGACGATGACACCGGTGAGCGTGCCGAATATCCCAAGTTCGCGGGTGATGATGACCAGCGGATAGAGCATCACCTGATAGGGGATGAACGCGCCGAAGATCAACGCGGTGAAGAACAGCTCGGAGCCCTTGAAGCGCCAGTTCGACAATGCATAACCGTTCACGGAGGCGATAATGATCGAGAAGATCACGCTCGGTATCAAGATCTTCATCGAATTGAAGAAGCCAACCTTGATCCCCTCGCAGTAGAGCCCGGTGCAGGCGCTGTTCCACGCTGTTGCCCATGGCTGGAATGTCACTTCGACCGGCGGCGAGAAGATGTTGCCGAGGCGAATTTCCGGCATGCCCTTCAGCGAAGTCATGACCATGACGTAGAGCGGAATGAGGTAATAGACCGCTGCGACGATGAGGATCCCGTAGATCATGATCGAGGTGGGCGACACGATGCGACGAGGACGCCGTCCGCGCGGCCCTGCAGGATTGACGAGGCTCATTTGCCCACTCCCAGCGTCCGGTTTCTCGGCCGATACTCATAGAGCGCCCACGGAACGAGGATGATCAGTACCGTCGTCAGCATGATCGTCGAAGCGGCGAGGCCCTGTCCGAGGTTGCCGCGCGAAAACATGAAATCGTAAACGTATTTCGCCGGAACTTCCGAGGCGATGCCCGGACCGCCATTGGTCATGGCGACGACGAGGTCGTAAACTTTCACGATTGTGGCGGCGATGATCACGAGGGTCGTCGCAAAGACCGGACGCATCATCGGAATGATGATGAAGAGATAGGTCCTCCAGGTGGGAATGCCGTCGACACGTGCCGCCTTCCAGATCTCGTCATCAATGTTGCGAAGCCCGGCCAGCATCAGCGCCATGACAAGACCGGTGCCCTGCCATAGGCTGGCGATGACAATCGCGTAGATCGTAAAGCGCCCATCGGTCAGGATCGGGAAATTGAACGTCTCGAAGCCGAGGTCGCGCACGACTTTCTGCACGCCGTAGGCGGGCGTCAAGATCCATTGCCAGACAAGGCCGGTGACGATGAACGACAGGGCATGGGGATAAAGGAAGACCGTGCGGAACGTGTTTTCGAAGCGGATCTTCTGGTCCATCAGCGCGGCGAGGATAAAACCTAACACCAACGAAAAGCTGAGCGCGAGGACGCCGAATATGGCAAGGTTTCGCAGCGATACGATCCACCGCGAGGTGGTGAACAGTCGCCTGTACTGATCGATTCCGACGAAATCCAGTGTCGGCAGCGACCGCGATGAGGTGAACGAATAGACCACCGTCCAGAGTGTGCAGCCAATGAACACGACGAGCACCGTTGCGATCATCGGAACCGCAGCAATCTTCGCGTTCAAATTGCGCAAAGGGGCAAAGGGGCGGGTCGCGGCCATGAAGTGTCTCCAACCTTGCGATAGGCGCCGGCCTTGCGGCCGGTCGCCATCAGGGCGTCATGGTTCACTTTGCCTGGCTGATGATTTCGACGAAACGCGCCTGCGCGTCGTCGACCGACATATCCTTGTTGGCGAAGAATTCCGTATTCAAATCTTCGAGCTGGCCCTGCGCGTCGGAAGAAAGCGCCTGCTCGATCGAGGGAAGCACATTGTTAGCGTCAGCCAGGATCTTGATGCCCTTCTGCATGCAGGCGTTGGCTGCCTCCATGTCGATATCGCCGCGTATCGGCAAAGAACCCTTGGCAAGGTTGAAGGCCACCTGCGTCTCTTTCGAAACAAGCATGCTCGCCAGTTTCAGCTGGGCGCGCGTGACTTCGGGATTGGCATTCTTCGGGAAATAGAACGCATCGCCGCCCGTATCGAGTATCGGGTGGACGCCGAGGCCCGGCAGACAGTCATAGTCCGTTCCGGCGACTTTGCCGGCAACGCCGAATTCACCTTGTACCCAGTCGCCCATGATCTGCCCGCCGGCCTTGCCTGTCAGCACGAGTGAGGTTGCCTCGTTCCACTGCCGGCCGACATAGCCGGGATCGGCAAGATCGCGCGCATTGGCGAAAGCCTGCCAGACCGCCTTCATTTCAGGACTTGCCGCCGCGTCCTTATCCTTGTCGTCCATGATCTTGAGATAGAGGTCCCTGCCGCCGAGCGTGGCGAGCATCACGCGGAAGATACCGTCGACCTGCCACGCATCGCCGGTGGCAAGTGGGATGATGCCCTTTTCTTTGAGCTTCGGCGCCGCTGCCACGAACTCACTCCAATTGGTGGGAACCGGCGCACCCGCTTCCTTGAACGCGCCCGGGTTGATCCACATCCACTGCCACGAGTGAATGTTGACCGGCACGCAGTAGATCTTGCCTTCATACTTGCAGGAGTCGAGGAGCTTCGAAGGGCGGATGAAGTCGGCCCAGCCCTCCTTGGCTGCAAGCTCGGAAAGGTCGGTCATCAGTCCTGCCTTGACGAGATCTTCGGCGTCACGGCCGGTATTCAGCTGCGTCGCCCCCATGGGATTCCCGCCGAGAATGCGGCTGACGATGATTGGGCGAGCTGTGGTGCCGCTGCCGGCGATGGCGCCATCGACCCATTTGTCACCGCCAAGCTTGTCATAGGATTGCGCAAGGACTTTTGCCGCCGCCGCTTCGCCGCCGGATGTCCACCAATGGGTGACTTCGAGATCAACGGCTCGCGCCGAGCCTGCAGCAAAAAGCAAAGTCGAAGCCGCGAAAGCGGCCAGCATCGAGCGGTAACGCATCCTATCCTCCCAAATCTGAAACGTTACAGGTAGGCTAGTTCAAACTCCCGCACGATGCAATTCCCGAGCGATGATTTTTTATTGGGTTCCCGTTCACTCTGACCCAGATCGTAACTATAGCATTGATTTTTCTTATTTTTCCTTTCCGCAAAATCTTGGCTGATGGGTTGAGCTGCCAGGGTCGAGCGGAATAGAGAACTGATTTCCGCATCGAAAAAGTCGTCGCATGGCTCTGTACATTATGTTCAAATTTTGAAACGATACAGCCGATATCAACTTGAAGGTTGTGGCCAAGCGGCAATGAAGCCAAAGAAAAGCGCCCGATCCACTCCACAGGACGCCGGACCACCCGCAGATAGCGAGCGTCCGACGCTGAAGACCATTGCTTTCATGGCCGGCCTCGGCGTCACCACAGTATCGCGGGCGCTCAAGGATGCGCCCGAAATCGGGCAGGCAACGAAGAATCGCGTTCAGCTCATTGCCAAGCAGATCGGCTACCGCCCCAATCGCGCGGGGGTCCGGCTGCGAACTGGAAAAACCAATGTCATCAGTCTTGTTCTCAATGCGCAGTCGGAGATCATGGGGCTCACGTCAAACCTCGTCTACGGCATTACCGAAATATTGTCGGAGACGCCGTACCATTTGACGGTGACCCCCTACTCGGTCGAGAACGACCCGATGCAGCCGATCCGCTATATTGTCGAGACCGGTTCGGCGGACGGGATCATCATGTCTCGCACCGAGCCCAACGATGCGCGCGTTCGCTACCTGACTGAGCACGGCATTCCCTTCGCCACCCATGGGCGCACGGAAATGGGCATCGAACATCCGTTTCATGACTTCGACAATGAGACGTTCGCCTATATTGCGGTCAAAAGTCTGGTAGAGCGGGGGCGCCGCAGGATCGCCATGCTTGCCGGACCTTCGCCGTCGGTCACGTACTACAGGCACCTCGAGCGAGGGTTTGCCCGGGCCATCAGCGAAGGCGGCGTGAACTCATTGTCTTTTTCCGGCTTCGATGTCGATACATCGCTCGCCGGCATTCGCGACCGCATGGTTGAAATCATGACCGGACCGTCCCGTCCCGATGGGATCGTATGCTGCAGCGGCAGCGCGGCGATCGCCATCGTGGCCGGTATCGAGGCGGCAGGTTTGGAGATCGGCAAAGACGTTGACCTTGCCTCCAAGCAGTCGACGGACGTGCTGAAGTGGTTCCGCCCCCAGATCATCGTCTTCAATGAGGACGTACGCCAGGCCGGCCGGGAACTCGCAAGCGCCGTGCTTCGGCGTATTGCCGGCATCGATGCCAGCGAATTGCAGACGTTGAGCTATCCGGGCGAAGGCCACGACTGATCACCCGGGTCGGACTTCAAGCTTCTTCAAGGTAGAGCTCAAAGGTAATGCAAACGGGGTTTTCTCCGCGAAGGAGCTGCCCTTGCGTTATCCTTCCCATTGTATCGACCATGACGATCTCGAGCCTTGTGAGATTCGGCTGCGTCGAGACAAAGCCATCGATGACGAACACCTCGGTTGCAATGTCATCAACGGACGTTCCATCCGCATAGCGCGCGCCAATCAGGCTGCCGACACCGCCGCGCAATCGGGCATTGGAAAAACCACTCGCCCGGCACATCTCTTCGAGCGTCTCGATGATGTCGACGTTAGGCCGGACACGTGCCACTACGATGCGAGGCTCGTTAGCCCTTGGAACCTGTGCAGCCTTTATCGGATGAAACAGGGTGAACGCCGTCTCCGCATCGGGTTCCGATACCATACGCACCTGTTTCGTGCCCCAGGCGGTGGCGCGGATTGGCTTTGCCACGATCGTCTCGTTCGGTAGGACATGACCACATCGCTTCCCGCTATGGGCCTCGATCCATGTTGCATGGCAGTGAATGAAGGGATGACCGTCCCTTTCCCCAAAAGTCACATTGCCGCGTTCGAGTTGCGCCTCGCCTTCGGGTGAATTCGTTTCGCTATACCAGGCTGCATGGTGGCCATCTGTCGACAGCGCCGGCATCAGATAGTGGAGGGGCGCGAAACTTCCACCCTCAAGGACGATTGAAGCTGCCGTCAGCCCAGCCTCCGCGAGGGGGAGGGCGATGGCCTCATTGATACTGAGGCCCGACTTGAGGGTAAATTGCAGGTATTCCCCGGAGCCGATTAAACTTTCGAAGGGGGCCGTGGCCGCCGGGCCCGGCTGACGCAAACGTCGCTCAAACATGGCCCGCAAGCGCAATCAGGCGCTCCCGAGGAGGAGACAATTTCAGGAGAGCGAACCGGACGCAGATCATCGGTCCACATTATAGAGTGAACGCTCCGGCTCAAGTGAATATTTCCCTCGCAATTTGGGGCCACCCGGGATTCAATTTTGCCTTTCGCAAATTCCGCTGATAGGCTGATCCACAATATGGATCGCAGGTCACAATGATGGAACAGACGGTAGCACCGGCTCACAACGGCTCGCAGAGCGTCGATCGGGCCCTCGGCCTGCTCAGTCTCGTCAGCTATTTTGGTGACGAGGGTGGCGCCCTCAGCGAAATCGTCGAGCAAAGCGGACTTAACAAGCCGACCGTAAGGCGACTGCTCCTGGCCCTCATCCGCTCCGGGTTGCTGGAACAGGATGCGCGATCCCGTCGCTACTTTCTCGGGCAGGAGGCCTATGTACTCGGCACCCTGGCCACACGCCGGTACGGCCTTCTGCAGATCGCCCGCGATAGTCTCGGCGTCCTTTCGGGCAAGACGCAGGATACGAGCTTCCTGTCGATCCAGCGCGATCATCACGTGGTCTGCCTGCACCGGGAAGAGGGAACCTATCCAATCAGAACCCATGCGCTACAGGCCGGCTATCGCCACCCGCTTGGTGTCGGCGCGGGTTCACTCGCCATTCTTGCCGCGCTTGACGACGACGAGATCGAGGCCGCCCTTTCCGCCAACGAGCCAGAACTGCTCAAAGAGTTCCCCGAACTTGCTCCGCCGCAAATCCGCGCGGATATCGCGACTGCGCGGGAACGCGGCTTTTCCTTGAACCCGGGCCGCATACTGCCGAACTCCTGGGGCGTCGGCCTCGCCATACGTTATCCGGACGGGCGGCCGGCGGGAGCGCTCAGCATCGCCGCCATCGACAGCCGCATGCAGCCCGATAGGCAGGTCGAACTTGCCTCGCTCATGCGCAGTGAGGCACGAAAGATCGAAGCACGGCTTGCCCATCTGCAACCGGCTAATGATAGGCCACACGACTTGGCAACCAAAGGACGGTCGACACAGCCGCGGACCTAGATTATCGGGGGAAGAACCATGAAACGCATGTCGAATCGGGTGATGAATCTTTCGGGGTTTCTTGCTCAAACGGCGGCGCGATTTCCCGATGAAGTGGCACTGGTGTGGCGCGACCAAAACTGGACGTGGAGCGGGATACACCGCCGGGTCAATGCCATGGCGGCGGCGCTGCAGAGGGAGTACGGGGTAGGGAAGGGCGATCGCATCCTCGTCCAGTCGCAGAACTGCAACCAGATGCTCGAATCGATGTTCGCCTGCTTTCAGCTCGGTGCGGTATGGGTTCCAACCAACTTCCGCCAGACGCCCGACGAAGTGGCTTATCTTGCCGCGGCGAGCGGCGCGAAGGGCATGATCTGCGGTATTGGGTTTCCGGAGCATGTTTCCGCCTGCCGGGCTGCCAGCTCCGACCTTGCCTTCGCTATCGCCATCGGCAACGCTCCGTTCGGCGAGGATTATGACGCGATTATCGAACGCTTTGAGGGCGAGACGGTAGAGACGGCACCTGTCGATCATAACGACCCGTGCTGGTTCTTTTTTACCTCAGGAACAACCGGGCGGCCGAAGGCAGCCGTGCTTACGCATGGTCAGATGGCTTTCGTTGTAACCAACCACCTTTGCGACTTGATGCCGGCGACGACGCGCCTGGACGCGTCGCTTGTTGTCGCCCCGTTATCGCACGGCGCGGGCATCCACCTTTTGACTCAGGTCGCCCGCGGTTCGAAGACGGTGCTCCTTCCCGGTGAAAAGCTCGATGTTGCCGAGGCTTGGCGCCTTGTCGAAACCTGGCAGGTCAGCAACATGTTCACGGTGCCGACGATCCTCAAACTGCTTGCCGAGCACCCGTCGGTCGACGAGCGAGACCATTCGTCATTGCGCTATGTGATCTATGCCGGCGCACCGATGTATCGCACGGATCAGGTTCACGCGTTAAAAGCCTTGGGACCGGTCATCGTTCAATATTTTGGGCTTGGGGAAGTTACGGGCAATATCACCGTTCTTCCGGCCAGCGAACATCACATAGAAGAGACGGATGATACGCGTCCTGGCACTTGTGGCTATGCGCGCACGGGTATGCAGATCTCGATTCAGGACGACGCCGGCAACGAACTGGAGCCGGGGATGACCGGCGAGATCTGCGTGATCGGCCCGGCAGTCTTTGCCGGTTATTACGAAAATCCGGAAGCCAATGCGAAGGCCTTCCGCAACGGCTGGTTCCGCACCGGGGATCTCGGCCATATGGACACGGCCGGGTATCTCTTCATCACCGGGCGCGCGTCCGACATGTATATTTCGGGCGGTTCAAACATCTATCCACGCGAGATCGAGGAAAAGATCCTCAGCCATCCCGACATCAGCGAGGTTGCGGTGCTCGGCATACCAGATCCGATGTGGGGCGAGGTTGGTCTTGCCGTCTGCGTACCGCGTGACGGTGCCAGTCCGGACACTGATGCGATGATCGCCTGGATTGACGGCAAGATGGCGCGCTACAAGCATCCAAAGCGCTTTGTCTTCTGGCCAGAAATGCCGAAATCGGCCTATGGCAAGATAGCCAAGAAACTGATCCGTGAAGAATTGATCCGGCGCGGCGAGTTGGAACGCCCGACCGCTTAGCATTCATACGCCGTCAGTTTTCTTTCGGCCCGTCACGACGTGCATAATGATCTTGCTGACGATGGTTCCATCTTTAGCCTTGGAATGGACCTTCGTTTCGAAGTTTTTTCGCAGTTGTTCAAGCTCTTTAGCCGGTAGCAGGTTGAGTTGGTGCCAGGCGGGATGCGCGAGGGATTTCTCCCAGACGAACAACGCTTCCTCAGTCAACATTCTATGCTCCTGCATCAATTCCGGGCTGATCTCGGCCACCTCAAATCCGGAATTCTCCAGCAGCTCTTTGCATTTTTCGACGGTATTGGCGATCGTGGCGTAGGGCAGGTCAATTCCATGCGCTTCCGCGACTTCGGCAATGATGCTGTTAATGCCAAAGGGTTCGCCCGGTGCATCGAAAGTCACCATCCCGCCTGACTTCAGCCAGCGGTTCCATTGCCTGAGCGCCGCGTGTGGATCGGACAGAAGTACGAACGCCGAGGAACACAGGATCCTGTCGAACGCGTTATTATCAAACGTCGCCTCCTCGACATCGCCCTGAATGAACTGAATGTTGCTGAGATTATCCATCCCGGCCTTGAAATGCGCCTGCGTGAGCATTTCCGCCGATAGATCGATGGCGACAACGCCACCTTCATCCCCAACCATTTTCGCGGCCTGCAGCGCCAGCCGCCCGGTGCCCGTGCCGATGTCGAGCACGCAATGCCCCGGTTCGATATCGGCATGTCGAATGATCACAAAAGCGAGTTTCGGAAAAATCGCGTCCTGGTCGTAAGTCTCGCTCCGGCGATCAAAGTAGTCGGTCGTCAATCCCTTGAAATCATGATGATTCTCGGCTTCCTCACGCATGGGACGCCGCACGCCGATATCGAGTTCCAAACGAGGGGACTGCACTGCCGGGGGTGGCGTGGCAATGAGGGGCTGGTTTAAACGATTTTAGTCGAACGCCTGGCGCATTTGACAAGGTTCCGCCCACCTTTCTCTCCTGAAATATAACTTAATTTTGTAAATAGACTCTACATTTAACTCGAATTCGTCTTGAAATGTTCCATTGCCGCCATGTGGACCGCTGCAAGGGTTTTGCCCACCTAGACTGCGTTCAGCAAGCGCCACTATCGGGTGCAAGCTCTACCGTATACCCGGCAAAGGCCTTGAGCTTTGGCAAACAATCCTGCGAGCCGGTCGCCAAGATCACCACCCCATCGTAGTTCTCAATCATGAGCCGCAGGTAATCCACCTCGACATTTGCGTGGCGATCATGCGCGTCCTTCACTTCCGAGCGCTTGCCGAAGAGTGCGTCCGCCTCATCGAAGAGCAGCACACCGCCACTTCGCTCCGCCTCATCGAACAGCCGCTTGAGATTGCGCTCGGTTTCACCGATGTACTTGCTGACGACGCCCGAGAGATTGACGCGGAAGAGTTCCAGGCCCAGTCCTGCGGCAATGATGGCGGACGCACCGAGCCTGGATGCAATGTCACCGCCGGTGAGAAGAACTGGACGTGCGCCCGACGACCCGCGCAGTGCTTCCCGATTGAGCCCGCGCTCTGCCCGGATCCGATCCACCGTCTCGTTCACGCGTTGGGCGGGTCTTTCACCCTGCAAGACAAAGTTCGTTCTACCGGCAGCCGTGTCTATCCGCTCTATGAATTCTCGCCGCGTCTTCGCCATGGCAATAGTCGCTCCCTTCGGGGTTGGCACGATGCAAAGCAGTAATTTACCCTCGCATCGCCAAGGCCTACTTATGCCGTCTAAACAAGATCATGATCCGGTGTCAATATTTTCTTGTCATTTGCAGTAACGTTTTAAGTGAGATTTTATCTAATCTTAAAGTACTATATTTTTCAATCTATTTTGTTGAAACGCTGAGCTGTCCATCGGTTGTGCTTGCATCGCATCGGCCTTCAAGGGTAGGAACGTGGGCAATGAATAACGCCTTCCTAGGGGCACCGCTTGCTTACCGCCAACCGGCTTACAATTGCATCTTATGTCTTGTCGTTCATAGCGCTTATCGCCGTGCTCGAACTGGGACTGCTTTCGGCGCTTCTTGCCGGCCTCCTCGTCTATAATGTCGTGCACCTTTCGGCACCGCTGCTCGGCAGGGCAGGGGTCGATGGCCGAATTGCCAAAACGGTAGCTCTGGCGCTGCTTGCCCTCGTCTTCATCCTTTTGATCGTGGCGGCCGTGCTCGGCGGCGTCGCATTTCTGAGTGACGGCTCGGAAGGCATCGCGTCACTTTTCAAGAAGATGGCGGAAATCATCGATACGGCGCAGGTACATCTGCCGAGCTGGGCGCGGGATTATTTCCCGTCTAACCTTGAAGAGCTGGAATCGGTTGCCGCCGTCTGGCTGCGTGAACATGCCGGACAGTTGCAGCTGGTCGGCAGGGAGTTCGGTGTCCTTCTCATAAGGATTATCATCGGCATGATCATCGGCGGCATGGTCGCACTGAGTTCGGTTGCGCCGTCACGGCAGCTTGGCCCGCTGGCGATCGCACTTACCGATCGTATCGATCACTTCAGCGACGCGTTCCGCAACATCGTCTTCTCGCAGCTGCGTATCTCTGCATTGAACACGTTCTTTACCGGTATCTTCCTCGTCCTCATTCTACCTTCCTTCGGCGTAGACCTTCCACTCGTCAAAACCATGATCGCGGTCACCTTCATCGCCGGTCTATTGCCCGTCATCGGCAATTTGATCTCGAACACCGTGATCGTCATTGTAGCCCTCAGCGTATCGCTGTTTGCGGCACTCGGATCCTTGGCTTTTCTCATTGTCATCCACAAGCTCGAGTACTTCCTCAATGCAAAGATCATCGGTTCACGCATCAAGGCGCGCGCGTGGGAGCTGCTCTTGGCGATGATTGTCCTGGAGGCCTGGTATGGCATTGCCGGCCTGATCGCTGCGCCGATCTACTACGCCTATTTGAAGGATGAGCTGAAGTTCCGCCAGCTGATCTGACGGCGATTGCACCTTGAGATATACCGGCATTCGCCGAATTTGGTATTGCGAATGCGATTCAAATCTGAGATCGTAATGACAGCCCTGAACAGCAAACAAAAAAGAATGGGGTAAAGGAGGAAACATAGTTCGCAATTCTGTTTTGGAGTTCAACTATGCTTTCACATTCCAGTCATGCCGACATCGTTTACATCCCGGATTCCGCAACATGCCGGACAGCAGTCCAGCAATGTCCAGTGGATACCGGCCCGCAGATCCTGTCGCATAACGCGCCGCACTCCCATCGATGCTTCGTTCGGGGCATCGGGCAAAGTGGTAGGGGGAGGGTGTAATGGACGACAAGTCGTTTTCATCGCCAGTCAGAATAAGTCTTGGCGCCATGGGGCTCCGTTTGGTTGCGACGGCTTGGGAGGCTCTTGAGTGTCTCCGAAATCAATGGCCGCAGCAGGATGGGCTTGAATACAAGCGTGCCGTTCGCATCAATCGCGATGCCCTCGAAGGGTGGATGACGCCGGCAAAAGCCAGGCAGGCCTTTGTCCAGGCAGCGCAACGCGCCGGGGTCTTCATCGACGACCGGACGAACAAATAGGTCTTTGCGTTGCGCACCTGACTTGAGCGGCAGGCGATCGAGGCGCAACTGCACGTGCCGCTCTCCCGCTTGCCAACGTGGCTGTGGCTTCCAAATGGCCACGCGCAATCGTGCGCAATTTTGCCAAGGATGGAAACCGTAGTACTGGTGTCATCAGGTCGGGTTATGACCTGATGATTCAACAGACTGGGTATGCCGATGAGCCACTTCTTCAATCGCAGGGAAAACATCGTCACCGAGGCGCTCGACGGCCTCCTGCTGACCAGCCGCCCGGGTCTGCTGGCCCGCCTCGACTCATATCCGGACATCAAGGTCATTGTGCGGTCCGATTGGGACAGGTCGAAAGTCGCCGTCATTTCGGGCGGCGGCGCAGGCCACGAGCCTGCCCATGCCGGCTTCGTGGGGCGGGGCATGCTTACGGCCGCAGTCTCGGGGGAAATCTTCGCATCGCCAAGCGTTGATGCGGTGCTCACGGCCATACGTGCCGTTACTGGCCCTGCAGGTTGCCTTCTTGTCGTCAAGAATTACACGGGCGACCGGCTGAACTTCGGTCTTGCCGCTGAGCGGGCACGCGCCGAAGGGTTCAACGTCGAGATGGTCATCGTTGCCGATGACATAGCGCTCCCGGACCTCGCACAGCCCCGCGGTATCGCCGGCACGCTGTTCGTGCACAAGATCGCAGGTTTTCTCGCCGAGCGTGGTGACGCGTTGCAGGACATCGCAGCGGCCGCCACCACGGCAGCGGCAGAGATCGTTTCGCTCGGCGTTGCCTATTCCACTTGTTCAATTCCGGGCCAGCCGCACGAGTCGCGGCTCGGCGAGAATGAAGGCGAACTCGGGCTCGGCATTCACGGGGAACCGGGCGTCGAGCGCATCCCGGTCCAGGCTGGGGCGAGTATCGTCGGCATCATGGCCGAACGCCTCAGTGCCGCTATTCCCGCTGGCGGGGAATATGCTTTGCTCATCAACAACCTTGGTGCCGTGCCACCGGTCGAGATGAACCTGATCGCGCGCAATGTTCTTGCAACACCGCTTGGCGGCAGAGTGAAGCTCATCATTGGCCCGGGGCCGATCATGACAGCGCTCAACATGAACGGCTTTTCGCTGTCGCTGATTAAGCTTGATCTGGCGCGCGAAGCGGCTCTTCTCGCGGAGGTTGCACCGCACGCATGGCTAACTCCTGTCGAACGCCATGAGCTGGCCATCGTACCCGCGCCCGCAGTGCGAAGCGAAATCGAACATATGGCCGCCAGCCGCGACGCAGACGTCGAAGAAATGCTCGCGACCGTTTGCAACAGGCTTGTCGCGCTCGAACCGGACCTTAACCGGCTTGATGCTCGTGCTGGTGACGGCGATACCGGTTCCACGGTTGCAGCAGGCGCGCGCGGCATCCTGGCGCGGATCGATACACTGCCCCTCGCCGACAAGGCGGCGACATTTGCAGCCATCGGATCGATCCTCGCTACCAGCATGGGCGGTTCGAGCGGCGTGCTTCTGTCCATATTCTTTACGGCGGCATCGAAGTCGATGGCGGCAGGCGCAAACGTACCGGAAGCACTGCTCTCAGGGCTCGATCGCATGACATTCTACGGCGGCGCCAAACCCGGCGATCGCACGATGATCGACGCGCTCGATCCCGCACTGAATGCACTTGCCGCCAGCGGAGCGCAAGAAGCTGCCGTTGCTGCAAGGTCCGGAGCCCAGGCAACGGCATCGATGACCACGGCAAAAGCGGGTCGCTCGTCTTATGTCGGCGCGCGCGATCTTGATGGCATAGTCGACCCCGGTGCAGAAGCAGTTGCAGCAGCATTCGAGGCCGCTGCCGCCGTTATGGTGCACGGCAAGACGATGCACCGTCCATGACCGGGCGTACGGCCCGGATCAATTGCCACTTTCTCGCCTGACCTGCGAAGCGTGAGTTCCATAACTACTCTTATGCCATAAATTGCAAATTGTTGTAAAATATCAATTACTTAGTACTACACGCGCGCCCGAGTGGTCGAGGCACCTCTCTAGCTGTCGGCCTGCTCGGCGTCACACGTGCCCGCTCTGGTTGCGTCGGACAATCATGAGCACGAGCAGGATGATGCCAAGCGCGATGAACGCGATGCCAATGGTAAGGAACTCTGTCGAACCGTAGCGGTAGCCTGACGCAGTGATCAGGAAACCCAGTATAATGGCGATCAATCCGCCCAGCTTCTTGAAGAGTGAAATCGGTCTGTCATCGTTTAAGGCCATGTCAAACCTCCGACGTTGCAGGCTTGAACGAAGTTCGCCTGGCCGTACACACGACGGCAGTCCATGCTAGCAGTGGTTGCGGCATTGCTCAATCGCCGCTTTTGCCGCTGTCTCGAAGAGCCGCCAGTCCGGCGAGCTGATTCAACTCTTGCGTGAAAATATCCTTTGCATCCATTCCGCTTCGGCTAATGTGTTGGCGGGCCAAAAGGCCAGGTACCCAAGAGGATGGAACATGAATAAAACGTTTCTGACGATCGCTGCGGCCATCGTCGCTTTTGCATCGAACGCAGCAGCCCAGGATTGGAAGGAAATCCGCATCGCCACTGAAGGCGCCTATCCGCCCTTCAATACCCTGAAGGCCGATGGAACGCTGGCTGGCCTCGATGTCGATATCGCCAATGCGCTCTGCGACGAGATGAAGGCAAAATGCACCATTGTTGCGCAAGACTGGGACGGTATCATCCCGGGTCTCATGGCCAACAAGTATGACGCCATCATTGCGTCCATGAGCATTACCGAAGAGCGCAAGCAGAAAATCGATTTCACCAACAAATACTATACCACGCCTTTGGCGGTCATCGTTCCGAAGGATAGCACGCTCGCCGGCGTCGGCGTCGAAGACATGAAGGGCAAGAGCGTCGGCGCGCAGGCGTCAACGACTCAAGGCAACTATGCGACCGACATCTACGGGAAGGCCGGCGTGGACGTGAAGCTCTACCCGACGCAGGAAGAAGCGGCCGCCGACATCCAGAACGGGCGCATCGACGCGCTGATCTCAGACAAATTCGTCGTGGTCGACTGGCTCAACAATGCCGGCAAGGATTGCTGCAAGATGCTTGCAGACGTTCCGGGAACGGCAACTGAAGCCGGCATCGGCATTCGCAAGGGCGACGACGCGCTGCGCGAGAAATTCAACAAGGCGATCGATGCCATCGTAGCCAATGGGACCTACAAGACAATCGTCTCGAAGTATTTCCCCTTCGATATCTATTGATCAATACAAAGCCATCCGGCCCCGGCCGGGTGGCCCCGCTCGCATCAAATGACTTGATTGGACAGCACAGCGGCCAGATGCCAAGATTGATACGAAAGTCGCATTGGGGACCGCTCAGCACACTCTGTCATCGATCACGAGGAGAGCATCATCATGGCAACCTGGCAACCTGATCCTTCCTTCTATCCCTCGCCGCGCATGGCGGCGAAAGCGCCGGCCGAAAAACTGGCCTATGTCGCCGCCTTCGATCCCGAACGAAAAATCCCCGACGCCATTACCGTCGTGGACGTCGATCCAAAATCCCCCACCTATTCGCAGATTGTCGGCCAGGTCGATATGCCAAATGCCGGCGATGAGTTACATCACTTCGGCTGGAATGCCTGCTCGTCGTGCCTTTGCCCGAATGCCCCTCATCCGCATATGGAGCGCCGCTATCTGGTCGTACCCGGGCTGCGTTCCTCGCGGCTCCATATCATCGATACCAAGCCCGATCCGAAGAACCCGAAAATAACCCGCGTCATCGAGCCGGAGGAAGTCGCCGAAAAGGCAGGCTACTCCCGCCTTCATACCATTCACTGCGGGCCCGAGGGTATTTATGTGAACGCGCTCGGCAATGCCGAAGGCAAGGCGCCGGGAGGCATCTTCCTCCTTGACCCCACGAGTTTCGATGTTCTGGGACAGTGGGAGATGGACCGCGGCCCGCAAAAACTCGCCTATGATTTCTGGTGGCACCTCGGGCATGACACGATGGTAACCAGCGAATGGGGAACGCCCGACACGTTTGAGAACGGTCTCGTTCCAGAGATACTGCTCGGAAGCAAGTACGGACGCAGATTGCACTTCTGGGACCTCCATAAGCGCAAGCATCTGCAGGAAATCGATCTCGGTGAAGAATACCAGCTGGTGTTCGAACTTCGCCCGGCGCACAACCCGACCAAGGCCTATGGCTTTGTCGGCTGCGTCATCAGCCTCAAGGATCTTTCCGCGTCGATCTGGACCTGGTATCGCGACGGCGACAAGTGGGCCGTCAAGAAAATCATCGAAATCCCTGCCGAGCCGGCCGACCCCGACCTGTTGCCGCCCGTGCTGAAGGGGTTCGGCGCGGTCGCGCCGCTTGTCACCGACATCGACCTTTCTATGGATGACCGCTTCCTCTATGTCTCCTGCTGGGGCACGGGCGACATGATCCAATATGACGTCTCCGACCCTTTCAATCCGAAGGAAACCGGCCGGGTCCGCATCGGCGGCATCGTCTCGCGGGCGACGCATCCGAAAGCGAAGAACGGTGCCCTGAACGGCGGGCCGCAGATGGTGGAAATCAGCCGCGACGGCAAGCGGGTCTACTTCACCAACTCGCTCTACGGACCCATCGATCCGCAGTTCTATCCGGAAGGTCTCGAGGGCTGGATGGTGAAGCTCGATGTCGGCGAGAATGGCGGCATCACATTCGACGAGAACTTCTTCATCGATTGGCCGAAGAGCCACCGGCCGCACCAGGTGCGGCTCGAAGGTGGCGATTGTTCGTCGGATTCCTACTGCTATCCATGACGGCATCAGGTCAAACGACGATCAGACACGCAGAATGACATCCATCTCTCCATGGCTGGTGCTCGCCGGCCTTGGCGTTTTTCATGGTCTCAACCCGGCGATGGGCTGGCTGTTCGCGGTAGCGCTCGGGCTTCACCGCGGCAGTCGCATGGTTGTCTTGCGGTCGCTCGTGCCGATTGCGCTTGGCCACGCTGCCTCGATCGCGGTGGTTGCCGTCGTTGCCGTATTGCTCGGCTTCATTTTCGACCAGCGCCCGCTCGAAATCGCGGCGGGTATCCTGCTGCTCGCCTGGGCGGCATATCAGGCCGCCTATGGTCACCGGCACCGCGTGCGTGTCGGCATGACCACGGGGATGGTCGGTCTCGGCTTCTGGTCGTTCCTGATGGCGAGCGCGCATGGCGCCGGGCTCATGCTTGTGCCGGTGGTGATCCCGCTTTGCCTTACGTCGATGCCTGGGCAGGACCTGACGGCTTCGGGGTCACTCTTGATCGCGCTCGCAGCGGTCGGCATCCACATGGCCGCAATGCTGGCGGTCATTCTCGTTATCGCGCTCACGGTTTATGATTGGTTTGGACTCGCATTCCTGCGGCGCGGGTGGATCAACTTCGATCTCATATGGATCGCGGCGCTGACGGCGACCGGCCTTATCCTGATTGCCTAGCGCACCAGCTTTGCCGAGCCTATGCTTTCAGCTCAAAGCCCTCTGCACATCCGGGAATTAGTTGAACGCAAAGCAAGGAGGACTCAATGACGCGCCCTCCTCGCCTGAAGGTTACTTCTGGATGCAGGTATCGACAGTATCCTTGGTGCATTCGTCAAGACCGGTGAAAACCGGATCCTCGACGGTCTTGCCTTCGATCAGGTTGATCATGACCGATGGCGCCTTGTAGCCCATTTCGAAAGGCCGCTGACCAACGAGAGCCGTTACCAAGCCTTCCTTGGCAATGGCGACTTCGTCGCCGATCGTATCGGCCGCGCCGATGACGAATTCATTCTTGGCGATCTTGTCAGCCAGTGGCTTGAACAGGTCACGATACGGCTGAGGCGCACCGAAGAGCGGCCAGCCACCCATGATGCCGAATGCGTCAAGGTCCGGATTGGCGGCGAGGATATCCGTCATCGCCTGGACGCCCTTGGCGCCGTCGTCATTGGTAAACACCGGGCAACCGGCAACTTCTGTCCAGCCGCCCTCGCCTTTCAGGGCGGTCAAGCCCTTCTGGCCGCTGAGCGTGTCGCGCATGCCCTGCGCACGGCGCAAGATATTGTCCGCACCGGGGTTGCCTTCGATCGTGCAAATCTTCCCGCCACTCGGCTTGCCCTTCTTGATGTACTCGCCGATCTTGGCGCCCATCAGGTAGTTGTCTGTGCCAAGATAGGTCTTGCGCAGGGCAGAGTCTTCTGCAGCAAGGTCGGCATCGAGCGTCATGACCGGAACCGTCGGATTGGCGGTCTTGATCGTCTGCGCGATTAGCTTGGCGTTAGATGGTGAAATGGCAATCGCGGCCGTGTCTGCCTTGCCAAGGACGTCCTGGACAATCTGTGCCTCACCTGCCTCATCGGATGTCGAAGCTGGACCGGTGTAGAAGCACTCATATTCCGAGCTCGCGTTTTCCTTGTTCCACTTCTGGCAGCCCTGGTTGATGGCTTCGAAGAATGGATTGTCGAGACCCTTGACGACGATGACAAGCTGCTTCTTCGCCATAGCTGGTCCGGCACCGAGCGCGAGCGCAGCGGCGGCTAACAATAGAATTGATTTCCTCATTTGTTCCTCCCTTGAACCCAACGGACACGAGCGTGCCCGCCACACAGATCAATCTGGATGCCAGACAATACGAGGTTGTTCTGCAATCACACGTATCGCGGAAACCAGTCGATAGTTATTTCAGTCCGATGCAGGCGACCTTTGCCTGATCCCGATGTCTTCCAGGTTCCGGTTCGAACCTCGAACGAGCGGCGAGTACGCGTTACCGCATTGACCGCGAACGGGTTCCGCCCGACTTGCCCCGTCGCTTTCGTGATCAGATATTCCTCCCTGACGCTAGCTAATAACGCCAACGTTTCCCCGTCAACGGGTATTTGTAATATAAAACTATTTTTGGTTGTATGGGCTTGCAATCACCCGAAAGTTTATTGACGCTTGATTAAGCGTTTGCGTAAATTCGACCTACCGCTTTCCTTGGGAGGGGATGGAAGGTCGCGACAATATCCGCGTGAACGAGCGGGATAGCGAGCGTACAGAAAAAGGGAGGCAGGTTAGCTGGTGGCGGTTCTCGAACTCATCAATATTTCGAAGCATTTCGGCGCGATACAAGCGGTGAATGATGTTTCATTCGCGATTGAACCCGGCCAGGTCGTCGGCCTCATGGGGGACAATGGCGCCGGTAAATCAACGCTCGTGAAGATGATCGCCGGAAATTTCCGCCAGAGCGAAGGCACCATGCGTATGGATGGTGCCGAACTCATCATGCACAAGCCGATCGATGCCCGTCAGCATGGAATTGAGATCGTCTATCAGGATCTTGCGCTCTGCGACAATCTCTCGGCGGCGGCAAACGTCTTTCTTGGGCGCGAACTGCGGCGGGGTTTCGGTCCCATCCGCATCCTCGACTACGCCAACATGTACAAGCGCGCCGGCCAGATCTTCGCTGAACTGAAATCCGAGACGCGGCCGCGCGACCTGGTCAAACAGATGTCCGGGGGGCAGCGCCAGGCTGTGGCTATTGCACGTACGCGTTTATCAGAGGCCAAGATCGTGCTGATGGACGAGCCGACAGCGGCAATCTCGGTCCGCCAGGTTGCCGAGGTCCTCAACCTGATCCGCAACCTGCGCGATCAGGGAATTGCAGTGATCCTCATCAGCCACCGCATGCCCGACGTCTTCGATGTGGCCGACCGGGTCATAGTGATGCGGCGCGGCAGGAAGGTTGCTGACAAGTCGATCGGGGCGACGTCGCCTGAAGAAGTCACGGGATTGATCACCGGCGCGATCGAACAGCTTGCCTGATCCGTCGGGCATCGAATCATTTGGAGGAACCGAGGTCGACCATGGCCATCACACTTGATCAGACAATCAACCAAAGGCAGCACAACTGGCTCTCGTCCGTCCTGGGAAGCCAGACGTTCTGGGTACTGATTGCCGTTATCCTCGCCTGTATCTTCCTCTCGTTCGCCACGGATTCCTTCGCGACGACAAAGAACCTTTACAACATCACCCGCAACGTCACCTTTGTCGCGATCATCGCGCTCGGCATGACACTGGTCATCATCACGGGAGGAATCGACCTCTCGGTCGGATCGGTCCTCTGTTTATGCAGCATGATCCTCGGCGTGGTCATGCATGCCGGCTACAGCATCGAAATCGGCATTGCCGCGTCCATCGCGACCGCCCTCGCCATCGGTGGGTGTCATGGCATCCTGATTGCCTATATTGGCATGCCCCCCTTTGTCGTCACGCTCGGCACCTTGTCGATCGCGCGCAGTCTCGCCATGGTTGCCTCCGGCAACACGGTCGTGTTCCAGTTCGGGCCGGACCATGACAAATTGCTCGCGCTCGGCGGCGGCGCGTGGTTCCTTGGCATCGCCAATCCTGTCCTTTACATGATCGTACTGGCGCTCCTGACCGGCTTTGTACTGCGCTGGACAAGGTTCGGACGCCACGTCTATGCGATAGGCGGCAATGAGCATGCGGCGACCCTCACCGGCGTACCGGTCCGGCTCATCAAGGTTGCCGTCTATATGATCTCCTCGCTATCGGCCGGCATCGCCGGCATCATCCAGACCGGCTGGCTCGGCGCGATCACCACCAATATCGGCACGGGTCTTGAACTTCAGGTCATCGCCGCGGCCGTCATCGGGGGAGCCGCCCTCGCCGGCGGCGTCGGCACCGCGCTCGGCGCGCTAGTCGGCGCGGCGCTGATCGAGGTGATCCGCAACAGCCTTGGTCTTCTCGGTATCAATGCCTTCTGGCAAGGCTGTTTCATCGGCGGCGCAATCCTCTTCGCCGTTCTCTTCGACAGGCTGCGCAACCTGCGCCAAAGCGACAATTGAGGGCATTGCCGACTCCCAGACGGCGGTGCCCCGGCACATGGAGAAAACCAGAATGAAGAAGCGTATCGTGTTCACCGGCGGCGCTGGCAAGGCGGGGCGTCACGTCATTCCCTACCTCGTCGAGCACGGCTATGAGGTCCTCAATATCGACCTCGTTGCCCTGGATTATCCAGGCGTCAACACCCTGTTTGCCGATATCACCGACAGCGGCGAAATGTTCAACGCCCTTTCGAGCCACTTCGGCTTCGATGGGTTCGAGACCGGCAAAGGTCCGGCGCCGATCGATGCCGTCGTGCACTTCGCGGCAGTGCCGCGCGTTTTGATCAAGCCCGACAACGAAACGTTCCGGGTCAATACGATCGGCACTTACAATGTCATCGAGGCGGCGGTCAAACTCGGTATCCGCAAGGTCATCATCGCCTCGAGCGAAACGACCTATGGCGTTTGCTTTGCCGAGGGCGACAAGGATTTCCACGCGTTCCCGCTCGAAGAAGATTACGACATCGATCCGATGGACAGCTACGGACTGTCGAAGCTCGTCAACGAGAAAACTGCGCGGGCCTTCGCCATGCGCACCGGCGCGGACATCTACGCACTGCGCATCGGCAATGTGATCGAGCCGCATGAATATGATCGCTTCCCGGATTTCATCGCCAATCCGATGTCGCGCAAACGCAATGCGTGGAGCTACATCGACGCCCGCGATCTAGGGCAGATCGTCGACCTGGCGATCCAGAAGAACGGTCTCGGCTTCCAGGTGTTCAATGCGGTCAACGACACGATCACGGCGACGCTGCCGACGCAGGAATTCCTCGCCAAATACTGCCCCAACGTGACAATCACCCGGGAACTTGGCGAGTTCGAAGCGCCATTGTCCAACCGCAAGACACGCGAAGTCCTCGGGTTCCGCGAAGAGCACGAT
The DNA here is from genome assembly GCF_009647635.1 of Phyllobacterium sp. SYP-B3895. Classification (NCBI taxonomy): domain Bacteria; kingdom Pseudomonadati; phylum Pseudomonadota; class Alphaproteobacteria; order Hyphomicrobiales; family Phyllobacteriaceae; genus Phyllobacterium; species Phyllobacterium sp. SYP-B3895. The sequence continues at coordinate 268,465 of NZ_WJIG01000004.1, forward strand.
TGGCGGAAATACGTCAAACAGAGTTGACTTCCCCCTCCCCTCAAAGTCCAATTGCCTCGTCAAGGCAAAGATGACAGCAGTGGAGGGCGGACATGAGCGAGACATTTGTAATTGCGCAAGGCGGCGGCCCTACTGCCGTCATCAACCAGACGTTGGCTGGAGCGGTGATCGAGGCGCGCAAACGCCATAAGGGTGCGCGCATTCTAGGCGCGCTCCACGGCGTGAGCGGCATTCGCGACGGCAATTTCGTCGACCTCTCCGACCTTCCCGAGGAGCAGCTCCGTTTGCTCGGCGCAACGCCCAGCGCCGCATTGGGCAGCACGCGCGACAAACCGGACGCAGCCTATTGCGAAAAGGTCCTGAAAGGTCTGAGACAGGCAGGCGCCACGGCCTTCATCTACATCGGCGGCAATGATACGGCCGGGACGCAACAGATCCTGAATGACGCGTCAGGCGGCGATATCGCCTTCGTTCACGCGCCGAAGACGATCGACAATGACCTTGAAGAGAACGACCACACTCCGGGGTTCATCTCGGCCGCCGAGTTCGTCGCCACGGCTTTCGCCAGCGTCGATCTCGATTTCCGCGCCTTGCCGGGCATTTATGTCGGCATCGTCATGGGCCGGCACGCCGGCTTTCTAACCGCAGCAGCAGCCGCATGGCAATTTGACGACGAGAGCGGACCGCATCTCCTCTATGTTCCCGAACTCGCCTTCTCGCCAAAGCGTTTCGTCGAGGAGGTACGCTCCGTCATCGATCGTCATGGACGCTGCATCGTTGCCATGTCCGAAGGCGTTACCGCCGAGGACGGCCGTTCGGTGGTAGAAAATCTCGTGCCGCGCGAGCGCCTTGAATTTGACGCGCATGGCAATGTCCGCCTCTCCGGCGGCGATCTCGGCATGGCGGTGGAACAGGCCTTGCGCGACGGATTGCCCGGCGTGCGTGCCCGGGTCGACACGTTCGGTTATTTGCCACGCGGCAATGCCGGGATGATCAACGCGACCGATGCGCAAGAAGCTTTTGATGCGGGCACATTTGCGGTCGAAGCTGCAGCACAGGGCGGAGGCTCGGTTGCGTTGCAGGAGGAAGGCGGCATAACACGTATCCGTCTGGTGCCGCTCGCCAATGTCGCGGGAAAGACGCGTCACCTGCCCCCCGGCTTCCTGTCTGCGCAGGGAACGCGTCTTGCTGCCGGCGGCAAGGCCTATTTCGACCGGTTGCTGCCACGGCGGCTCAAGCTCGCGAAACCGTTTGTCTAGAGTTACCTGGAACAGCTATTGCGCGCGCCGCGGTCCGCGTCCATGCAGGATAAGTGGGAAGGCCACAACCTTCCCGCCGACACGGATTCACTGGATTGACCTGAAAACCTGCCGGGTAGGGAAATCAGATCCCTTCGCCCTGGGTGTTTCTTTCCTCATGCGTCAATGTCGCGATGAATCGCTTTGTCCGCTCGCGTTGCGGACGCGTGAAGATATCGCGCGAAGACCCTTGTTCGACGATGACTCCGCCGTCGAGAACAATGACCTCATTGGCGATTTTCGATGCGAGCCGCAGATCGTGCGTCGCCATCACCATCGTCGTTCCTTCACGGGCAAGTTGCGCGAGGACGTCGACAACCTCGCCCGATAGTTCGGGGTCGAGCGCCGATGTCGGCTCGTCGCAAAGGAGGACCTTTGGCGAAGGCGCGAGCGCCCGCGCGATGGCCACACGCTGCTGCTGGCCGCCCGAAAGCGTCGAGGGCCACACCTCGGCCTTGTGGGCGAGGCCAACCTTTTCAAGAAGCATCATGGCCCGTTCGCGCGCACGCTCCTTCGGCCATTTCAGTACGGTGGTCAGCCCCTCGGTGACGTTCTCGATGACCGTCCGGTGCGGGAAAAGCTGGAAGTTCTGGAACACCATGCCGGTGTGACGGCGAAGTCTGTGAACGTCCTTGCTGTTGACGCGAAGGTCCGGTCGGAACTCCAACCTGTCCCCAGCTATATCGACGGAACCGGAGGTCGGAATTTCCAGGAGGTTGATGCAGCGCAACAACGTGCTCTTGCCCCCTCCCGAAGGGCCGACGAGCGCCATGACCGCGCCTTCAGCAACGCTGAGCGAGACCTCATTCAGCACAGTCAGGTCGCCGAAACGCTTCACGATATTTTTGAGATCGACCATGCTCATGAGCGCGCCTCCAGGAAGCCGCCATAGCGATTGAGGCGGGTCTCCAGCCGCGCCTGCAGCGATGACAGGACGGAACTCATCACGAGGTAGATCAACGCCGCCTCGACATAGAGGATCAGTGGTTCATAGGTGGTTGCAACGATGCGCTGCGCTGCCTGGAACAGCTCGGGCACGGTGATAGCGGCGGCAAGCGAAGTATCTTTGACCAGCGAGATGAAGGTATTGGACAGGGGCGGAACGGCGACCCGCGCGGCCTGCGGGAGGATCGTGCGACGCATAGCCTGCCCCCAGCTCATACCGATCGAATAGGCAGCTTCCCATTGCCCCTTGGGCACGGAGGAAATGACCGCACGCAAGATCTCCGACGTGTAGGCACCGATATTGAGCGTGAAGCCGATCAAGGCGGCGGTGAACGCATCAAGGACGATACCGACGCTTGGCAGACCGTAAAAGATCAGAAACAACTGGACGAGAAGCGGCGTGCCGCGAATGATCCACACATAGAACTTGACGACCGCTGCAAAGGGTGCCGGGGCAAACAAGCGAACGAGCGCTGCGATCAGGCCGACAGCCAGCCCCAGGACGAAAGATAGCAGTGTCAGGGGAATGGTGAAAACCAGTCCTGCCCAGAGCAGCGAGGGCAGCGATTCAAGCATCAGTGTCAGCCAATGGGTCAAATCCGGTTCTCCCTGGTGAGCCCGTATTTTAATAGGAAAAAGGCAGGGACAAATGCCCTGCCCTCTTAGAGCGCAAATCGCGCCGGTCGTAAACGGGTGTTACTTGGAGACGTCCTCGCCGAAATACTTGTCGGCAATATTCTTGTAGGTACCGTCCGCCTTGATCGTCTCGAGCGCCTTATTGATCGCAGCCAGGAGATCCGGCTCGTTCTTGCGAATGATGATGCCGGAAAAGTCGGCATTTTCCTGCTGGGCGGCGATCTTCACATTGGCGTCCGGCTTGTGCTTCTTGAAGTCGAGGAACGACAGGCTGTCATTGATCGTTGCGTCGGCGCGGCCGTTGAGGACGAGCTGGATCGACTGGTCGAAACCATCGGTACCGACGAGCTCGGCGCCCGCTTCCTGCGCGATCTTGCCGAAATTGCTCGACAGGGACTGCGCCGATTTCTTGCCCTTCAGATCAGCGAAGGTCTTGATATCGGCATTGTCGCCCTTGACGATGAGAACAGCCTTGGAGGCGATATAGGGCTCGGAGAAATCATACTTCTGCTTGCGAGCCTCGGTGATGCCGACCTGGTTGATGACTGTGTCATAGCGGTTCGCGTCAAGACCGGCGATGAGGCCATCCCACTTGCCTTCGAGGAACTGTGGCTTGACGCCGAGGTTCTTGGCGATCGCCTCGCCGATCTCCACGTCGAAGCCGACGAGCTTGCCGGCTGCGTCATGATAGGTGAACGGCGCGTAGGTGCCTTCGGTGCCGATCTTCAGGACACCCGCCGCCTTGATCTTTTCCAGATTCGATTCTGCATGGGCCTGTGCGGGCACGATTGCGAGAGCGCCGATGACGAGGAGCGATTTCAGCCACTTCATTTGTTTCCATCCATTGTTTTAGCCTTTCGGCGAATGATCGGAAAATGTCACTTTGCTTGGCTGCTGCATAGGCATTCCCAGCCAGCAAAATCTGTTAAACGGCGAAAGCAATACCAGAAATCGCCGAAACAGCGAAATATTATTCCAGACCCATTTTTCGCTAAAGGCGACGATCGCCTTAGGCCAATCTCATGCCCGACTTGGCGTGGAAGACGTGAACATTTTCCGGCTTGACGCCGAGGCCGATCATATCGCCCGGAGCGCGATCGGTGCGCCCCATGGCGAAGATGCAAACCTGCTGATCCGCCATCTTCGTATAGAATTGCGTCGAGAGGCCCAATGGCTCGATGACCTCGATCCTGGCCTTCAAATAATCCGCCCCGCCGATCTCGATGTTTTCCGGCCGTACGCCAACGACAATCCTGTCGCCGTCGGTAAGGTTGAGTTCCTGCCGCAGCGGCACGAACTGACCATCGGCAAGCTCCGCGGCACTCGTTCCGTTCTGGTTTGTGACAACGGCCGGCAGGAAGTTCATCCCGGGCGAACCGATGAAGCCGGCAACAAAGAGGTTCGCCGGATGGTCGTAAAGTTCGAGAGGCGTTCCGACCTGCTGGATCACGCCATCGTGCATCACAACAATACGGTCGGCCATGGTCATGGCTTCAACCTGATCGTGGGTGACATAGACGGACGTCGTCTTCAACTGCTGGTGCAGCGCCTTGATCTCGGTGCGCATATGTACGCGCAACTTTGCGTCGAGGTTGGACAAGGGTTCGTCGAAGAGGAAGACCTTGGGATCACGCACGATCGCCCGCCCCATGGCGACGCGCTGGCGCTGACCGCCGGAGAGCTGGCGCGGAAGCCGCTCGAGGAACACGTCGAGGCCGAGACGCTTGGCGGCGCTGCCGACGCGGCTCATGACGAGGTCCTTGGCCGTCTTGCGCAGCAAGAGGCTGAAGCCCATGTTCGCCGCTACGTCCATATGCGGATAGAGCGCATAGGACTGGAACACCATGGCGATGTCGCGATCCTTGGGCGCGACATCGTTGACGACACGATCGCCGATCTTGATCTCGCCGGCAGAAATTTCTTCCAGCCCCGCAATCATGCGCAACAGCGTGGACTTGCCGCAGCCCGATGGCCCGACGAGGACGACAAACTCGCCGTCGGCGATCGAGAGATCAACGGAGGACAGCACGTTCATGGCGCCGTAGTTTTTCTGAACATTCGATATGGTGACAGAAGCCATGGGATTTATCCTTGGTTAGCCCTTCACTGCGCCGGCGGTCAGGCCGGTGACGAGGTAGCGTTGCAGGAAGGCGAAGAACAGGCAGGCCGGAATAAGCGCGAGCACCGAAGCCGCCATCATCTGCCCCCAGTCCACGGCGAATTTGCCGATGAAGGTGAGGAGCCCGACGGCAAAGGTCTTCTGGCTGTCACTGCTGATCAGCATCAGCGCGAACAGAAGTTCGCTCCATGCGGCGGTGAAGACGAAGCCGAGGGTTGCGCCCATACCGGGCAGTGTCAGCGGAATGATGACCTTGCGCAGCGCTTGTGAGCGGCTGCAGCCGTCGATCATCGCGGCTTCCTCAAGATCCTTTGGAATACCGTCGAAGAACGACTGCATCAGGAATGTAGCAAAGGCAATGTTGAAGGCGGTGTAGATGATGATGAGCCCGGTGAGACTATTGGTAAGCCCAAGCTGACCCATGATACGGTAGATCGGCGGAATGACCATCACTAGCGGAAATGTCTGGGTCAGGAGCAGCGTCACGGCGACGGTCGTCTTGCCATGGAACGAGAAGCGCGACATGGCATAACCCGCCGCCGAGGCTATGACCGTCACCAGCGCAGCGGTTATTACCGAGACGATGACGCTGTTGAGGAAGTAGCGGGGGAAATCGGTGGCACGCAGCACGGTGACGTAGTTTTCCCACGTCGATGTCGACGGCCACATCGTGATGCCTTCCGAATATAGCAGGGATTGCGGCGTCACCGAAATCTTCAGCGTCCAGAACAGCGGGAACAGGGCAAAAATGACATAGGCCCCGACTGCGCCATAGAGACCTATGGCGCCGAAAATCCGGGCATTGCGCGAGCGGCCGGCGATCATCAGGAATACCTCACGAGTGCTTTGCGAATACGGATCAGGACGACCGCGTAGAGGATGAGGAGCGCGAGGAGGAGAACGGCAACCGCCGATGCGTAGCCCTTGTCGAGCGTCTTGAATGCGCTGACATAGATGTAGGTCGCGACGGTATTGGTGGAACCCGCCGGTCCGCCCTCGGTCATCACGTAGATGAGGTCGGCGAATGTGGCGATCCAGATTGTCCGCAGCATGACCGTGATGGCGATGGTTGGAGCAAGGAACGGCAAGGTCACTTTGGTGAAACGTTGCCACGGATTGGCGCCGTCGATCGCGGCGGCTTCATGAAGTTCCGACGGGATAGACTTCAGCGCTGCCAGCAGGGTAATCGCAAAGAACGGGATGCCGAACCAGACATTGGCGATGATCGGCCCCCACATTGCTGTCGCGGGATCGGAGAGGATATTGGTCGGCTCCGCCTTGAGCCCGAGCGCATAGAGCCAGTGTGGCAGAGGCCCGACGATCGGATTGAAGAGCCAGGCCCAGGTAAGACCCGAAAGAAACGAGGGAACCGCCCACGGCAGGAAGACGATGGCCTGGACCAGCTTCTTGCCGGCGAAATTGCGATCGAGGAGCAACGCGAGGCCAAGCCCAAGGAAGAACTGGAAGAAAAGGCTCGCGACCGTCCACCACAGGGTGTTGATCAGCGCCTCGCCCAGCACCTTGTCGTGCAGCATTGCCTGATATTGCGCGAGCCCGACAAACTCAGACTTGAAGGCGGAAAACTTGCGGAAGGAATAGCTGATGCCGAAGATCAGCGGCACCACGAGAACGAGGAGCAGAAATACGAGTGCCGGACTCATATAGGCCCATGGTTCGAAGGCATCGGCAAAGCTTCGCTTCTCGCCGGCCCTCCCGCCCTTCTGCGGCAAGCCTGCCGCTGTCGATTGCATGACCATACCTATCGAACCCCTCATCTCAATGTCGTTCGAATTCGCCGCCTTGTTTCCGGCTTGGCGAACCAAAAGAAATGCTCCGGCACGGTTGGCGCCGGAGCATCGTTGCAAGTGACGTTATTTCTTGTTCTTGGCCATCCAGGCCTGCTGCTGCTCCGTCAGGAACGCAGCCCATTCGTCGGCGACCTCTTTCGACGTCTTCTGGCCGAGCAGAACTTCCTGGAAATTCTTGACCGAAACCGAGTCATAGAAATTGCCGAGGTTTTCAAGATGCGTCGGCGGCGTGACGAATTCGAAGGTCTTCGGATCGCTCAATTCCTGGAACCAGCCCTTGAAGGCTTCCGAACCGAAATAGGGGTCCTTGTCCGCGCCGTTGTGGATCGGCAAGACGCCGACATTCTTGGCGAACTCGATATTGTCCTCGGGCGACAGCAAGGTGCCCATAAGCTTCCAGGCCTCGTCCTTGACCTTCGAATTGGCGAACATCGCCCAGCCGGCATAGCCAAGGGTCGGATAGGACTTGCCATTCGGCCCGGTAGGCAGCGGCGCAACGCCGAAATCCTCAGGCTTCATCTTTTCGGCGATACCGATAAGAGCGTCCGGATCCTGGTCGAGCATGGCGCAGGTGCCGGAATAGAAGCCGGTCACAACCTCGTTGAAGCCCCAGCTGACGCTATCCTTCGGCGCGTAGCCGCTCTTGTAGATATCGGCCAGCATTTCAAGGCCCTTGACGGCGCCAGGCTCGTTGAGTGTCGCGGTACCGTCGGCGTTGAAATACCCACCCTTGCCATTGGCGATGTTCATGAACATCTGCACGCCATTGAAACCGCCGGGTCCGCCACGCAGGCAGTAGCCATACTTACCCTGGATCGCTGAGATCTTCTTGTTGGCTTCCATGAATTCGTCGAGGGTCTTCGGCGCTTCCTTGAGGCCAGCCTGTTCGAACAGCTTCTTGTTCCAGAACATGGCGCGAACGTAATAGCCATATGGAATCATGTACTGCTTGTTGTCGACGACAGAGCCGAACTGCTTGGCGCGGTCGCCCAGCGTTGCCGCGTCTTTCCAGTTGGCCATGTAGGGCCCGAGATCCTCAAGCTGGCCATTATTGGCGTAAAGGCCCATCCAGCGCTCCGGCATCTCGACGATGTCGGGGGTATCGCCAGCCTGGACCATGGTCAGGAACTTCTCGAACGCCTGGCCCCAGGGCAGGGATACGAGCTCCACTTTCACGCCCGGATTGGCCTGCTCGAATTCGGCGATCTGCTTCTTCAGAAGTTCAGTGCGCGGCGGGCTGGAAATCACTTCCACCATCTTGATCGTCGTATCGGCGAAGGCCGCCGATACCGTCATTGACAGCGCCGCGATGGCGCCCGCCAGAAATGTTCCCATTCGTTTTTGCATTATTGTCTAGCTCCCATTTTTTAGACAGTTCAGAAGTTCAGCGTTTGGCTTTTGCCAATGCGTTGGTAAGATCCGCCCATAGTTCCTCGACACTTTCGAGCCCCACATGCAGGCGGATGGTTCGCGGGCTTACGCCGAAGCGCCCGATCGAATTGGCGTCCGGCGTCTGCTGCAGCGAGGCCAGCGCCGGTACGACGAGACTTTCGTGACCGCCCCAGCTGACGCCGATGCGGAAGAGTTTCAGCGCATCGACGAAGGTCGGAACATCGATGTCTTCTGTCACCTCGAAGGAAAACAGTCCCGAGTAGCCGGAGAGGGTCGCCTTGCCCGGATGGTTGGAATAGGCCGGATGCATGATGCGGTCGACGCCTTCATGCGCCCTTAACCGCTCAGCGATGGTAAGACCGCTCTTCATGTGGTGCGGCAGGCGCAGGGTCAGGGTGCGCAGGCCGCGCAGCAGGAGCCATGCCTCGAAGGGCGATAGTTTCGCGCCGAGATAGGAATAGGTGCGGCCGTTGATGCGGTCGATCATCTCGCGCGATCCGGCAACGACGCCGGCAACCGTATCGCTGTGGCCGCCGAGATATTTCGAGGCCGAATGCATCACAAGGTCGATGCCATGGGTGATGGGCTTCTGGAAAAGCGGCGTCGCCCAGGAGTTGTCGATGGTTGTAACGACGCCATGCTGCTTCGCGAGCCGCGCATAGTGGGCGATGTCCTGCAACTCGAACATCATCGAGCTCGGGCTTTCGAGATAGAGCAATTTGGCTCCGGGCAACGCGGCAGCGACCGCATCGGGATCCGAGCCGTCGACATAATCCACCTTAATGCCGAGATGCGGCAACAGGCGCTCGAACAGGCGATAGGCGTCGCCATAGCAGTTGCGCACGGCAACGATCCGATCCCCTGCCCCGACGAAGGCGAGCACCATGGCGCTGATAGCGCCCATGCCGCTCGAAAAGGCCCGCGCTGCCTCCGCGCCTTCCAGCGCGGCAATCTTGCTTTCGAATTCCATCACCGTCGGATTGTCACCGCGCGAGTACATGGGCTGGCGCTTGCGCCCGGCAAAGGCGTCGGCCATCGCAGCGTAATTGTCGAAGGTGAACAGCGACGTCTGGTAGATCGGCGGCACTACCGAGCCACCCGGGAATGGCTCGTCATGGGCAAGAAGCGTTGCCGCCTGCGCCATTATCTCCTGATCGTGAAAATATGGATTGTCGCTCATTCTTTGCTCTTCTTGGTCTGCTTTTTAAGGTTCGCGTTGCCGCGCTTGAGGTCGTCCTCGACGGTCGCAATGAGTTTCAGCGCCTCGCCGCGGGCAGCGATGGGATTGCGCGCCGCTATCGCGTTGAAAAGCGTGCGGTGATAGGGGAAGCTCGCATGTCCGAAATCGCGCACCCCGAGCGGGTGCTCCCAGAAGCGGTGGAACATCTCGTACATCGCAGCGATTATCTGCTCGAACAGGGGATTGCCGGACGTACGGAACACGGCAAGGTGAAACTCCCAGTCCTCTTCCGCCGACATGCCGTTGCGTTCGTGGAAAACTCTCTCCATGCGGATAAGCTTCTGCTCGATCAGCGCAATATCCGCGTCGCTCGCGCGCTCGGCGCACAGCGTGGCGGCCTCCGCCTCCAGCCCGCGTCGAATTTCAAGCGTGTGCATGAGGCTATTGAAGTCGTTGCCCGAAGGCAGGGTCAGCGGCAGGTGAAGCATGTTGCGGGTAACGGCTGCCTTGAGGTAGGTGCCGCTCCCCTGGCGGCGCTCCACGAGGCCGAGTTCCTGCCAGCGCGTCAACGCCTCCCGCACGGTCGTCCGGCTGACCTTCAAATGCTCGGCAAGGACGCGTTCTGTGGGCAAGCGATCGCCCGGCTTCAGCCTCTCACCCGTCACGAAATCGACCAGCGCGTGCAAAACCGCGTCGTCGCGGGATGATGTATGCACTGGAGCAAGGATCGGACTGATCACGCGAACAACGCCTAAATTGGTTGGACCATTGTGCCAATTCAACATGAAAGCCAATGGGAGTCAAACCCTGTTTCGCGCTTTTGCGAAATGGCGATAATAGTGTTGATTGCGGCTCCGGAAATTGCCCGTGAGTGGGTTGCGGAAAGGTGGAGGATATGTGCGAGTCAGATCTGGATGAGGCCAAGGAAACGCTGTCGACCATCGTCGACAAGCCATCGCGGGAGAGCCAACCGTGTTCCTGCGTCAAGGGCGCAAAGTGGCCGTTGTGATATCATTCCAGGAATACGAGCGTCTTTCGAAGATACCAAGCCTTGGTCAGCTTCTTGCAGGATTTCCGGGCGACGCGGATGACCTATCCGATCGCCACGCGCCGCCAGAAACCGCCAAACTTGATCGTTTTACCTAGAACGGATTTTCCACCCTCGGCCAGATCTCGCGCGCCAGCTTGCGGTAATTAGTTTTCCGCGGATTTGAAGGATAAGGCGCGCCGGCGTCGATATAGATAATCTCAGCGGCCACCGGCTCGAAGCCGGCGTGAAAGTGATTGGTCGATTTGACCAGCAACATATCCTTGCGCATCGGGTCGATGCCGAGATTGGAAAAAATATCCGGCTCGAACGTCTGCGTCCGGTTGGTGTTGAGGATAACCTCGATGTCGGTGCCTTCGAGGCGGATAACGGTGGCGGGTCCTAGCGTAACGCGGCTCTTGCCAAAGCTTTGCCATCCCTCCGCGACGGCCTTCACAACTGTCACCCGGGCATCGATCGGCGCGCCGCCATCAGGCCCGGCCTTGCCCCCGAAGCGTAGCTGAATCTGCGCGCCCTCCCCCGCCGCAAGGCAGAAGGTGACAGCGATGGGATCCCAGATGGTTGCGACCGCGACATTGTCTATGCCGCGCTCGATGATCCGGCGCAGGATGAGCGTGCCGTCGCCGGCGACACCGCCGCCCGGATTATCCCAGACGTCGGCGACAACAACGGGCTTGCCTGATTTCCTGGCAGCGACCGCGATCGCTGCGTCAAGACCGGCTTCGGTGTCGAGCATCGGCATTGCTGTTGTTCCGCGCAGGGCAAAAAGTTCCATGCCAAGCTTTTCGGCCAGTGCCGCACCTTTAGCCGGATCATTGTCGGTGACAACCATTACCTGCGTGCCAAGCTCCGGCACGTCGCCGGCCATGAAGCCATGGATAAGCGACACTGAAAGAATGCCGTTTCGGCCGTGCAATGCTTTCATGCGGTCGACATAGGAGCGCATGGGATCCCGGCTCGTCGGGTACACGCCGATCATCCGGCAATCGAATGTCGAAATTATCGGCTTGATCTCGCCCTTCAGCGCGCGCAAGGCAAGATCGACCACGTGCTCGCCGCGTTCGTAGAAATCGGTGTGCGGAAACTCGAGAAAGGCCGCGAGAATGTCGGCGTTATCGACACGTTTGGCCGTAAGATGGCTGTGGGGATCCAATTCCGAGGCGATCAGCACGTCAGCACCGACGATGGTGCGGATTTGTTCGAGGAGGTCGCCTTCGCAGTCGTCATAGCCCTGGGCCACCATGGCTCCGTGCAATCCGAGGATAACACCATCGACAGGCAGCGCCGCGCGGAGCTGGCCGAGGATTTCGTCGCGCAACTCCTCATAGGCCTTGCGCTGCAAGAGTCCGCCCGGCTCGGCCCAGGTCGCCGTGCCCTCGATAAGCTCGAAGCCTTCCTCGCGCGCCCGCTTGCGCAGCACGACCATGGGTGCCGAGCAAAGCGTCGGGGTTTCAGGATGATCTCCCGGCGCGGCGTAAAACGCCATTTCGAAGCTGGCGCGGTCTGTCGGTACCGGTGAGAACGTGTTGGTTTCGGTCGCGAACGACGCGGTAAAGATGCGCATGATGGGCCTGTATTCAGTGTGTCAGAGCGGCTTGTAGGCGATCGCCTCGATTTCGATTTTGATGTCGATCATCAAGCGCGATTCAATGGTCGTCCGCGCCGGCGGGTCTTTCGGAAAGTAGGTGGCATAGGTCTTGTTGAACGCGGCGAACTCGCGGGCGTCTTCAAGAATGACGAAGGTCTTGACCACATCCGAAAGCTCCGCGCCAGCAAGGGCAAGCGCCGACTGGACGTTGTCCATGACCTGCTTCGTCTGTGCTTCAATACCGCCAACGATGACAGTGCCATCGCTCCCGACCGGTACCTGGCCCGAAATGTAAATAAAGTCGCCTGCCCGCACTGCAGGTGAAAGCGGAACGTGGGACGTGCCGAAGTGATGCTTCGTCATCATGAAAATCCTTTCTGTTATTTGACGGCGCCGATCGAGAGGCCCCGCACCAGATAGCGTTGCAGCCAGGCAAAGAGGACCGCAACCGGAACGGAAGCGACGAAAGCGGCTGCCATGACATAGTGCCAGTCGACAGTATAGCGGCCCGCGACAAGCGAGAAAACGCGGATCGGCAAAGTGTAGCTGCCCTCGGTCCGCAACATCGTCAGTGCGATGACGAACTCGTTCCACGCATTGATGAAGGTGAAGATCGCCGTGACCACCATCGCCGGCACCGCGAGCGGCAGGAACACGCTGATAAGCGTGCGCCAGCGGCTGGCACCCTCCATCCACGCGGCCTCCTCAAGATCGCGCGGTATGGTCGAAAAATAGCTCTGCAACATCCACACGCAGAAGGCGATGTTGAACGCCGTATAGATGACGACAAGCACATTGAGGCTGTCGATCATGCCGGCGCCGGCAACGAGGCGAAACAGGCCGATGACCAGCACGATCGGCGAAAGCATTTGCGAGACCAGCAGGAACTGGCGGAAGGCGTCGCGCCCGGCAAACTGGTAGCGGCTCAGGGCATAGGCTGCCGGGATCGAGACAAGGATCGTCAAAGCCGTTGACAGCGCCGAAACGTAGAGCGAATTGGCGAGGGCCGGCGCTATGCCGGAGGTCCGCCACATTTCAGGAAAATTCTGCCAGTGCAGTTCGGTCGGCCACCAGTTGGGCGTCAGCACTTCGGTGGCGGATTTCAGCGAACTGATCGTCATCACGGCGTATGGGAAGAGGATCACGACGACGATCGGCGACAGCAAAATCCAGAAGAGAGTGGAGCGTTTGAGTTTCGCGCTCATGATTTCGCCTCCCGCATCGCCAGCCGGACATAGATAATCGTAAAGACCAGAAGGATTGCGAACATGATCAGGGAAACGGCCGCGGCCTCGCCGAGTTTGCCGACACGAAAGCCGGTCTTGTAAAGGTAGGTAACAAGGATATCGGTTGAATTGGCCGGACCGCCCTGCGTTGTCGCCCAGATGATCGGAAACGAATTGAACACATAGATCGTGTTGAGGACGAAAGCGATGTTGATGAAGGGGCGCAAGAGCGGCAGCGTGATCAAGCGAAACTGATCCCAGCTCCCCGCACCCTCCGTTGCCGCAGCCTCATAGAGATCGTCGGGCACCGAGGACAGGCCGCCAAGGAATATGGTTACCGTGAAAGGTATAGAAACGAGGATGCCGATAAATATCTGCATCGGGAATGCCGTCGAAGCTTCCGCCAGCCACTGGATATTGGTGTCGATCAGGCCAAGGCCGCGCAAGGCCGAATTGAGCATTCCGCTTTCACCGTTGAGTGCCCAGCGCCAGACGATAGCCGTCATCGTCAGAGAGATCGCCCAAGGCAACATAATCAATATGCGCGCGATACCGCGGCCGTAAAAATCCTCGTTGAGAATAAGGGCGATAGGCACCGATATGACCAGCGTTCCAATAACCACGGATGCTGTCCAGAAAAGCGTGCGCCAGGTCGCTGCGATAAAATCGGGATCGGCGAACAGAACGCGGAAATGCTGCAGGCCGATGAAATCACGGATCATGCCGAAGCGGTTCACATCGTGCAGCGACAGCGAGATGATTTCCTTGAGCGGCCAAAGGATGATGGCGGCGGCCAGGATGAAGCTCGGCAAGATCAGGACATAGGGTGCTGTAGCCCGTTGCATCGGCTTTGAATTCCTCGAGCGTTGAGCGTGAAGGGAAATCGGGAGGCGGTTTGACCCGCCTCCCAGAGCAGACTTACTTCAGCGTCTCGTTGACCTTCGCAGCGGCCTCTTTGAGTGTTGCTTCGGGATCGCCCTGGCCGAGATAGATCTTCTGGATCGCATTGGAGGTCGTCTGCGCAATGTCTTCCCAGCCTGGAATGACCGGCGCGAACCGGGCGTTCGGCAGAAGCGAGGTGAAGACTTTCAGATCCGCATTGTCGGCAAAGTAAGGGTCTTTTGCTTCTTCGGCATTGACCGGCAGGAAGCCCTCTACCTTGTCGAACTTGGTGCGCTGCTCCTTGGTGAAAATGAAGTCGAGGAATTTCCAGGCAGCTTCCTTGTTTTTGGAATTTTCAAAGAGCACGATGGAGTCGGTCACGCCATAGGTGCCCTTGTCGCCGCTTGGCCCGGCCGGGATAGGCGCGACGCCATATTTCAGGTTCGGTGCTTCCGTCTTGATCTGGTTGGAAAGGAACGGTGCAGTGATAACGGTTGCAACCTTGCCTTGCTTGAAAAGGTTCTGCACGTCTTCACGCGAGTAAGAGGTAACGCCAGGCTGCGTCAGGCCTTCGTCGATAAAGCTCTTGTAGAGCTTCGCCGTATCGATCGCCGCCTGGGAGTCGAGACCCGACTTGCCGTCCTTGACGATCTCGCCGCCGTTCGACCACATGCCGTAGTAAAAATAGACATCGGTCTCGATTTCCTTGCCCTGCAGGCCAAAACCATAAGTTTCGCCGCCGAGCTTCTTGATCTTTTCCGCGTCCGTCTTGAAATCCGCCCATGTCGCCGGCGGTGTATCGATGCCGGCCTTTGTGAAGATATCCTTATTGTAATACATCGCGCGTGCCGAGGCGGCGATCGGCAGGCCGTAGACCTTGCCGTTCATCACCGAGGGCGACAGAAACGTGTCAATGAAGCGGGCCTTGAAGTCGGGCGTAATGTGTTCGTCGAGCGGTGCGGCGATGCCTTCCTTGACGTAGTCGAGCAGCCAGCGCGTGCCGATGATGGAAAGGTCCGCATTTGCGCCTGCGGAAATGTCCGTCGTCAACTTCTGCTGCAGGTTGTCCCACGGAACGACTTCGATCTGGATTTTCGTGTCCGGATTTGCTGCTTCGAATGCCTTTGCAGCCTCTTCGAAGTAAGGGCCTGTGCCCTTGCTGTATTCGGCGATGGTAACGCGCACCGTCGTCTCGGCAAGTGCACTGGTGCTGAAAGCAATCAGGCTCGCTCCAGCAAGAAGGCAGATTTTTTGTCTGATCGTCATTGGTAACCCCTTTTTAAAGCTACACGCGGCAGCGCTTTCTCGTTGCAACGCTGTTCGGACTTTTGCTCCAACCGTTCCGTCAGCTTGCTCTTCGGCGGCGTCATCTTCAAATGTAATTTAATTTCATGCAAGTGGGATTTTTGCGCATAAGCAAGATTTTTGTGTTGCTTTTTTTCACGCACGGTTCTTAGCTGGGGCGGAGCGAGCAGATCGCAAATTAGTCCAGATTCATAGGCCGGTGCATGACTTCAGCAAGTGTCGACGACTTCCTCGGGCTCAGGAACAGGACCGTCCTCATTACCGGAGCGGGGGGTGGTATCGGCCGCGCCCTTGTAGCAGCGTTCCGAGCCGCAGGCGCCGTCGTGTCAGGGGCGGATCAGCATGCAAACGCGATGGCCGACCTCGACCTTGCGCATCGCCTGACCTTCGATCTGAGCGAAGCTGGAACAACGACGAATGCCATTCGGGAATTTATCAAGGCGAAGGGTACGCCCGATATCCTCATCAACAATGCGGGTTTCACACGCGGCGAGACGCTCGATCAACTGGATGGCACGATCTGGGATCGCGAGGTAGCGATCAATTTGAACGGCGCCTATCACGTGACGGCTCCGGTCGTCGACGCGATGAGCAAACGAGCCAGCGGCAGCATTGTCTTCGTCTCCTCGGTCAATGGTCTCAGCCATTTCGGCAATCCGGCCTATTCCGCCGCAAAGGCCGGTTTAATTTCTTATGTCAAGGCGCTCGCCGTCGAACGCGGACGCTACGGAATTCGCGCGAATGCCATCTGCCCCGGCTCTGTCCGTACGCCCGCCTGGGACCACCGCTTGCAGAAGGAGCCGGGCCTTTTGGCCAAGGTGTTGCCGCATTATCCGCTGGGGCGGATGGTGACGCCTGAAGAGGTGGCACGGGCAGCCGTGTTCCTCGCCTCGCCGGCTGCCTCGGGTATTACCGGCACGGCCTTGGCGGTCGATGCCGGCCTGACTGCCGGCAATCTGCGTTTTATCAATGACGTTCTTGCAGGGGAGTAGCAGCATGGCCGGACTGCAGATCAAGAAACTCGTGAAGTCTTACGGCGCGATGAATGTCCTGCATGGCATCGACCTCGACGTCCAAGACGGCGAGTTTCTCGTGCTCATCGGCCCCTCCGGCTGCGGCAAATCCACCCTGCTGCGCATGATCGCCGGGCTCGACGACATTTCCGAGGGCGAGTTGTGGATCGGCGACCGCCTATCGAACAAACTGCCGCCGCAGCAGCGCAATATCTCCATGGTGTTTCAAAGCTATGCGCTTTTCCCGCATATGACGACCCGCAGGAATATTGGATTTGGCCCAAAGATCCGGCGGGAGGCTGCCAATGCGATCGACACCAAGGTCAACAAGGCGGCGGAGGTCCTCAATCTGCACGATTATCTTGACCGCCTGCCCCGCCAGCTTTCGGGCGGACAGCGCCAGCGTGTCGCGATGGGCCGCACCATCGTGCGCGAACCCGATCTCTTCCTCTTTGACGAGCCGCTTTCCAATCTCGATGCAAAATTGCGCGTCCAGATGCGCACCGAACTGAAGGCCCTGCACCAGCAGTTGAAGACGACCATGGTCTACGTGACCCACGACCAGATCGAGGCGATGACCATGGCCGATCGGATCGTCGTCATGAATGGTGGCCGCATCGAGCAGTCAGGTTCGCCGCTCGAACTCTATGACAAGCCGGTCAATAAGTTTGTTGCTGGCTTTCTCGGCTCACCGGCGATGAATTTCATTCCGGGAACCATTGAACGCGGCGACGGCGCGCCGCGCCTGCGCATGGCGGATGGGTCGACCATACCTGTCGGCGCCACAATGGCGGTTTCCGGCCAGGAGGTCGAGATCGGTATTCGTCCGGAACATTTCCGGCTAGCGGCGGCCGACAGCGAGGGGTTTACCTATCAGGTTGCGGTTGTGGAGCCGACGGGTTCTGAAACGCACATCTTCGGTACGATCGACGGCGTTGGCGTTCGCTGCGTCTTCCGCGACCGAATCGCGCCCGAGCCTGGCAGCATCATGAAGTTGTCGATCGACCCGGATAAAGTACATGTGTTCGATCGCAGAACCGGCAACCGGATCTGATTGAAATGGCCGCGCCGCATTTCGACATCGTCGCCCGTCTGCGGGACATTGCCGATACCGGGCAGCGTTCGGATCAGCGGGTTGCGGCGGCAATTTTGGCCGATGCGGATTTTGCAACGCATGCGTCGATCGAGCTTCTCGCCGAGAAGGCGGGCGTCAGCGAGCCGACGATAACCCGCTTCTGCCGCATGCTGGGTTTTGAGGGTACGCGTGAGTTCAAGGTCAAGCTGGCGCAATCGCTGGCCGTAGCCGGACGCTTTATCGTGGCTGAGCCCGCTCATAAGGACAACGATATTCCGACGATCATATCCAGCGGTGCCCTTGATGCGATCGGCCATGTGATCCAGCGAATTGACCGCACCGACCTCGAACGCGCAGCCGCCATCGTCGCCGATGCAGGAATGATACGCGCATACGGCTCGGGCGGTGCTTCGTCCATGGCAGCGACGGAACTTGAAAACCGCCTGTTCCGGCTGGGGCTCAGGGCGTCATCTTCCATCGACGGCGAAATGCAGCAGATGACTGCCGCAACCAGCAACAAGGAAACGGCAATCGTCGCCTATTCGCTGTCAGGTGAAGTCAGGCCGTTGATCGAAGCCGTAACCATCGCCGGGCGTTACGGCGCAAAGACTATTGCGATAACGGCCCCCGGCTCCTCGCTTGCTGCCGCTGCACAGGTGATCCTGCCGCTTAGCATCGACGAGGGCACGAACGTATATCGCCCCTCCCCTGCCCGCTATGCCCTGCTCGCAATGACCGATATGCTGGCGATGACCATTGCCGAGCGCATCGGCGCACCCGCCGTCGAACGCATGCGGCGCATCAAGAACTTGCAGGGCCTGCACAAGACCGGTGCGCCCAACCTACCGCTTGGAGATTAGTCCCGTGAACCTCGCCGAAATCGATACACCCGCAGTCCTTATTGATGTGGATCGGGCCGACGCCAATCTGCAACGCTTCCAGGCCTATGCCAATAGCCATGGCCTTGCCGTTCGCCCGCATATTAAGACGCACAAGCTGCCACGCTTTGCAAAGCGCCAGGTTGAGCTCGGCGCTGTTGGCATCACCTGCCAGAAACTTGGGGAAGCCGAGGTCATGGCCGATGCCGGGCTGACGGACATTTTTCTTCCCTACAACATACTCGGCAAGGAAAAGCTCGATCGCCTGGTGGCATTGAACGAGCGCGTTACCCTCGCCGTGACGGCCGACAGCGAGACGACGATCCGAGGCCTCGCCGAAGTATTTGGCGATACGGGTAAACCGCTGGACGTCCTCATCGAATGCGACACCGGCATGGGCCGATGCGGCGTCCAGACGCCGGACGAAGCATTGACACTCGCCAGGCTCGTCGATGGTTGCACCGGTTTGCGCTTCAGAGGCTTCATGACCTACCCGAAGACCGGTGCGGTTGCAGAAAACGAAGGTTTTCTCGCCGCAGCGAAGCGTCAAGCAACCGAGGCCGGGCTCGATCCGCGCATTATTTCTAATGGCGGATCGCCGGATATGTGGCGCGCGCATGAAGTGACCAGCGCAACCGAGCATCGCCCTGGCACTTACATCTATATGGACCGCTTCCAGGTTGCGAAAGGCGTAGGCACCTGGGACGATTGCGCCCTGACCGTACTCGCGACCGTAGTCAGTTGCCCAACTCAGACGCGCGCCATTATCGATGCGGGCTCAAAATCCCTGTCCAGCGACACCTTCGGCATGGAGGGGTTCGGTCGCATGGTCGAATTTCCCGATGCCGTCATCACGGCCCTGAGTGAAGAGCACGGCATTGTCGATGTGAGTGGTTGCGCCCGCAAGCCGCAGATTGGTGACAGGGTTCGGATCGTCCCCAACCACGCCTGTGTCGTATCGAACCTCTTTGACGAGGTGGTTTTGACTTCAGGCAACGAGGTTGTCGAAGTCACTCCCGTGGCTGCGCGCGGTCGTGTCGATTAGGGCGTTTCGGACTGGACAGCATCGATTGAGGCCAGGACGCTACGAATGGCTGCCGTGTCCCATATGCTGCCTGAGTTCCACGGCTTTCTTCACGAAATTATCTAGGAATGCCTCAGCAGAAACCGCGCGTCCGAATAGCGGCCCCATGCCGTAGGTGCAGCCGCATTCAATGAGCGGCTCAATATCGGCTGCATTATTGACACCAACGGCGGCGGTATACATGCCAAGGTCGGCGGCGAGTCTGCAGATCGCCCGGAGAAGCGTGCGCTCCCGTCCGGGCCGGTCAATATTTCGATGCAATGATGGACCGGCTATCAGACATTCGGAATTTACAGCTGTCATCGCCGCAAGGCTGGCATTGTCCAAGCCAAAATAATCGACCGCAAGGCGGAAACCGAGTGCTTGCAGCTTGTCCAGGGTGCGCACGATCTGTGCGTCCTCAAGGTTCGAAGCTTTGCGGACGATGACAAACATGACGTCCGCACCGTCAACATCCCACTCCCGCTGCAGCTCCGTTACGCGTTCGACAAAGAGCGGATCAAAAAGCTGAACCTGCGAGAGATTTATACAAACGACCATGGGCGCTTGCGGATGAAGCGTCTTGAATGTCCGCAGGAATTTGAACGCCTCGCCGATGATGTAAAGCCCGACATCGCGGATGGAGCCGTTCTTTTCAAAAATCGAGAAAAACTCCTTCTGCCTGATCGCACCAAGTTGCGGATGATTCCAAACACCGAAAACCTGAACGGAATCGATTAACCTCGTTTTGAGTTCGGCGATCGGCTGGAATTCAACCGAGAACTCGCCGCCCATGATGGCAAGTGCCACGTTCCCGGTTGCCTCGAGTTCCTCTTCGAGATCATGAAGCAATGCCGGGTTGTACCAGATTGCGCCTTCGCTTTGCGTTTTCTCCGCGTAGTGAAGTGCGCCGTTGGCACGCCGCAGCAATAGGTCAAAGTCGGTTTGCTCGCTCTGCTTGATGCTGACTGAAGCAACGATCTCAACCGCGCAACGTATGCCCGCCTGTTCGTAGGGCTCACGCAATGATTTGAGAAGATTGTCGAGCTGGAGATGATCAAGCCCGGAGGCGGTGCAAGCAAGGAAGCGGTCTCGTGTTCACTTACGTTGCCGACGATGCTGTCAGGGTACTCGTTCCTTATGCGAGCAACGTTTCGAGCAATGATGTTCGCAAGAGCGGTGCCGCCAAAAACGCCGCCGATATGAGTGTAGTTCGGGATCTTGATGAGAACCAGTTCGATTTGACCGGAGCGCGCAATCATTCCCGAGTATTCATTGCTCAATCCGGCGCGGTTGAGCAGGCCCGTTGCAGGATCGTGATAGGCGAGGAATTCAAGGCGATTCTGGTTGCGAAGAAGCGCCGCGCGCATACGCTCTACCGCTCCCGCGAGCGCAGCGATCTCCGTTACATTGGTTTCGACATTCACCGGCGTGTCCAGTTTGAGATTGCTCACCTCGACGACCGCACGGGACAACCGCTTCACAGGATTGGCGACGTATGAAGCTGTGTAGGCAGCAACAGCGAGGCTGGCGAGCAGTCCGACCATCAGGAGGAGCGGTGTACTCGGTCCCCAAAGCGCCGGCTTCGATAGTTCCGGCCCCAGCGTGAGCGTCAGGCTCCAACCGTTCAGATCGCTCATCGGCAACGGCACTTCCTTCGAGATCAGCCCGTCCTCGATCTTCGCAGCGCTGGAATCATCGGATATGACCTGAAGCTGGCCGTCCCTGAAAACGATGAACTCCCCGGATCGTGTATGAATCGAAAGATTGGCAAAGGCCTTGCCGGTCATTTGTTGAAGGAATGCACCGATGGGCCGAAGATCCACATCCGCCGTAATGACACCGAGCAGCTTACCGTCGGGGTCATCCACCCTGACGATCCGCGACATTGCCCAAGCGCCCAGCATCTCCGTCGCATTTCCGGGTGCCACATATTTAAACGGGGCGCTCCAGATTGGTTCCTGCCTGATGCTGCCGCCCTGGTACCAGCCCCGGTCGTGAAGAATATAAGGCTTCACAGTCACAGTATTCGTTGGACTGATGAGATCCAGTTGGGTCGGATCATTCGCATCTGTCTGCGCACGCCCGAGCAGCTTGTCGTCATGTGCATTGATCTTGAAGATCCCGAAGAATTGTCCGCTCTCCCCGCCAAAGGCCACATAGGCAGCTTCGGGTGGGATCGTATCTGGAGCCGCCGCATGTTTCTTCACGATCGCGAAGACACAATCGGCAGTTCGGCACGATGCGGATTTGATCTCGGCGCGCAGGGCCTCCACATAGTCGCTCGTCGGCGAAATGAGCTGGCCTAACTGTCCGGCAATATCTCCAGCCAATATTTCCGCTGTGCGCTCTGAATAGATGCGGCTCTGGTTGGTCCGCTCGGTTTGAACGACCCAGCCTATCCCGAGGAAGACCAGGAATAGAAGGAGCACGAGGGGAAGACCAACGAGCGCAATGAGCGGGATGCCAGGGCCCCTTGCCTGTCGTGGATTATGAGGATCTTGCGCATCCGCGTCCGCAATATTCATGGAACCGATCCTAAAACGCACGAAAAAATCGATAAAATAAAAATACGGGCCAAACTTCTACAGAAAATGCTGACCGCCCGCTCGCTATCGAAATATCATGCAGATAAATAGCTATCCTAGTATTCGTTCCCGGGCCGCACCACGATTTCACTTGCATGGTGGTTTGCCCGAGAAGCATATGCCTATTCCTTGCAACGCCTAATTGCAAGATTGAATTGTCCAGCCAGGAACGCGCCCGCGGCAACCAACGCCTCCGCATCATTCCAGCCTCGCCGGCGCACTTCCCCCCAGCGCCTTGATTATGGGAACGACGGAGTACAAGCCGTCTTCCGCGCGCTCGGTCAGCGCTCGCAAATATCCGCCAGGCGACCGGATGTCGCCAACGCGTTCGAGGATTGCGGCGACGGTAATGGCGGCATTCACCTCACCCATAGTCGCCTTCGCCCGGTCCCAGGCATTAGGCGAAACACCAAGCATCGACCGGACGACGCCGGCCGCCTGCACCAGATCGCGCCAGTCGGCAATTCCAGCGCGGGCGTAGTCGCCTATCTGCGGACAGGCACTCAACACGGCGGTGAGCGGCACCTGCGCTGTGCCGGTCTCACTCATTGATTTGCGACCATCCGGCTGCGGGTGGTTCCGGTTGCCCCGCGCGGCATTAAGCTGCTTGCGCATCTTCATTAATGCCGCCGTTTTGCCACTGCTCACGGTCTCCGCTTGCGGTGCCGCGGATTGCTTCAGCCCTTTTTCTGGGCTTTTCTCAAATTGGTGATCTATATTTGAATTCTGAATGTGGCGCTCAAAAGAGGAGTCACTGGCGCTCATTTCTTCATCTGAGAGTGAAGCCAGGTAGCTTTTCTCCACACGCACACGTAACGCAGTCAGCGCGTCACGCCGCCGCTCGAGGGTCTCCAGCGGCAAATTGCGCCCTACCCGCCCTGACAGGGCAGCAAGCTCCTCAGCATATTGCGTCCAGTCTCCCGGCCGGCCCTCGCTCAATCCAGCCTCTACCGTCTTCGATATGTCGCGCAGGTGAATTGTAATCTCGCTGCGTATGCGGTGGATGGCCCGCGCAAGGTTGCGTGCGTCAGCCGCGTGGGCTTCAATTTCGGCATGGCGTAAGGCCAGCGGCGAGATGTCAAAGCCGAATGCGTGTTCTATCTCGCCCGTGTCTCCCCGCCGGGCATAGCGCTTGCCATTCGGGCTGTCGCGGCGAATGATCAGGCCGGCCTCAACCAGGGACGCCAGATGTCTGCGGATTGTTGCCGGCGCCATGCCGCGCGTGCGCATCGACAGTTCGGCATTGGATGGAAATACGATCAAGGGCGCGCTGCCGTCGAGCACCGTCTCGGGATGGAAGCTAAGCAGGGCTTCCAAAACCGCAATGGCTCGGTCGGACAGAAAAAAGGCTGCGCGCGCTTCCGTGAGCGAGCGCAACAACGGCCATTTTTCTGGATGATCCGCTGTCGCATCTGCCATTCTTTCGCGGGCTCGCGCAGTCTTTTCCTGCGCGGCGAGCATGGCATACGACAGCGATCGCCCGCCAAACGGCGTGGTCGCGAAACGGTCAGTCATGTCTTTACCTCAAATTGAGGCAAGGGAAAGGTGTTGCCGGAACGCGTCCGACTCTTGACAAGTCTAGGCGGAAGTGATTCTCTCGAATTGCTACATTGAAGAGGGCTTCCGGGGCGGTGACGTTCTGGGGGCCTTTTTTCTTGCCGTTGTTCCTTCTCTCGTTTTCTCTCGGATTTTACGCTTACGCAAAGATCTGTGGCGGGTATCAGCCCCGCTTCTGTTGTTTGAACTTGTTCAAGAGCGCATCGAGCTCGCTGACCACAAACTCGGCAAAGCCCTCGGGCGCGTGCTCGGCAAAGGATAATGTCTTCTTGCCGTTGTCTGTCTGAAGACGAGCGACCGCGGCAGTGTTCCTGCCGGATTGTGGTATCGACTGAGCCGTCGCAACGGGAAGCACGACAGGCTTTTCCTGCTTCAACAGCAGTTCGAACAGCCGGTTGAACCGTCCGTTGCTATCCGCACCCTTGAAGACCGGCGTGGCAATTTCGGCAAGTGCCGCCTTGCGCGCTTCTTCCGGCCGCAGCAGTTCGGAAAACCTTACCCAACGCGGGCGGCCGATTTTCGGTGCGGGCCCGATTGCACGAACGATCGGGGCCGGAACAGCCGCAGCAACCTGGAGGAAGCGGGTCATTTCAGCCTTGTCGATAGACAGCGCGTCTTGCACAAGACCGCGCTCGAAGCCACGTTCCACCAGGTTGCTGGCAAAAAATGCGCGTTCGATGAAAGACAGGTCGCGCCGTTCGGTGTTTTCCTTGCCCTGCGCGAGGACGAGTTGCACGTCGGTAAGATCGCGAATGATCGCCTGCACCGGTTTGGCAATCCGCGCTGCAGCGCGCAGACGCCGATGTCCATAGGCCGTCTGGTACACTCCGTGCTTGTCAGGATGCGGCCGCACAAGAATTGGTACCTGCTGTCCGTTCGAGCGAATGCTTTCGACGAGTTCTTCGAAGCTTTCATCGAGTGGCGAATCGCTGCTGAGGCGATCCTCGATGAAGGAACTTTCAACCAGGGCAGGATCGAGTTCGACGATGCGTTCGCTGCCTTCAAAACTATCCCTGATGCGGCGGGCATCCTCCAGTTCGCGCGAAATCCCTCCGAGCGAAAGTCCCATGGCTTTCACGGCGCCAGATGCCGCGCGCGGCTTCAGCGGTTCGACGTTGCCGGGCGACTGTGACGCCGGAGCTTCTGCCGGCTTTGCTTCGGGTTGCGGCACCGTTTCAACCGTCCCGAACAAGGCTTTCAACTGGTCCCTGCGGTTCTTGTCCATCACCGCCCCCTCACCCTGGCCTGTTCCAGGCCTTGGCGATCAGGCCCTCAATCTCGGCATTGACGGATGTCAGCGACTCAATCGCTCGGTCGTAGGTGGCGCGGGTAAAGCTGTCGCGCGACACTTCGTACAGCGTTTGCTTGGTCAGGCCCGCATCGGAGAACGCGGTCGACTTCACCACGGACGACGTCAGCACCCGGTCGCCGAAAAGCGAGCGCAGGAAGCCTGCAATCTGCTGTTGTGGTGCATCGTTCGGCTCAAAGCGGGTGATCAGATAACGCATGAAATCGAAGTTCAATTCACCGCCCGCTTCGCGGACAACTGCGAGAAGATCCGCCGTCATGAAGAGGAACTGGCTCATCGACGCAACATCCAGCATTTGCGGATGCACCGTAACCAGAACCGAGGTCGCGGCACACAGCGCCGAGAGCGTCAGGAACCCCAACTGAGGCGGGCAGTCGATAACGACGACATCGTATTCATCGGAGACCGTGTCCAATGCCGCCTGAACCCGGGCGAAAAACAGTTGCTGTTCGACGCTCTGGTGCGTTCCGTGTTGGCGATCGGCCAGCATTTGCGGGGTCGTGTGCTCGAATTCCTGGAGTTCAAGATTGCCCGGTACGAGATCGAGGCCGTCAAAATAGGTCTTGCAGATAATGTCCCGCAAATGGCGGCGGTCGCCATCGTAGCGGATCGCGCCGTAGAGCGTGTCATTTCCGGTCAGGTCAAGTTCGGGCTGATAGCCAAACAATGCGGACATCGACGCTTGCGGATCGAGATCGACCGCAAGCACGCGCAAACCGGACATTGCCAGGTACTGGGCAAGGTGAGCGCTGGTCGTTGTCTTGCCGGACCCACCCTTGAAGTTGGTGACGGCAATCACCTGCATATGCTCGCCCGCCTTCGGGTCGCGATGCGGCAGGTAGGTTTTCGCCTTGGCGCCGCCGGCCTCGGCGAGGTGACGCCGTAATGCGTTGATCTCGGCGAGGGAATAAAGCCTGCGCCCGCCGCTGCCGGTTTCGGGCTGTGGGCCCTCCCCGGCAAGCGAGAGCTGGCGCAGATAGCCGTCCGACACGCCGATCAGCCTTGCAGCCTCGCCACTGGTGAATTTGCGTAAGGTCTTTTGCGCCGTCGGCGGAAACAAACGATTGCGCATGGCCTGCAGCTGCGCCGACAGCATTTCGGCATCGGCGGCAATCGCCCGGTCGGCGGAGAGGGTAGCAGACAAAGCTGCAGCGCCCGCCGGTTGCGCGCTATCCTGTGTTCCTGTCTGTACCGCGTTCATCATGTTCACGTATTTATCCTGCATCGTCTAAACCAAATCGCCTCGATGCAGGAAAACCATGCGCCGATTCGATAGAAAAACCAAAGGGGTAACGCCGGACAACAATTTAACGCTGCTTTGCGGCACTAACACCGCCACATTCTTCTAACGTTAAACTAACTGGATACCCCTAAAAACCGTAACCAAACTGGGGAAAGAACCGAGTCGCGTCAAGAACTTTATAGTTAACGCAAATTAACCATTTCGGCAGCGTGAAGCTACTTTGGTGCGGACCGTGTCTCGGACCCCTGATCCAAGCCTGCCGGACGATCTTCAGTGCGCAGCCCCATGAGTTCGAACACGTCGAGCGCACCCTTGCGCCCTTTGACCGCCCGGGCGCCGAGTGACCGGAAGGCAAATCGGTCGGCGCAGGCTTCTACAGTATGGCTGCTCACCAGGATCAGCGTACCGAACTCCTTGTTGAGGCCCTCGAGCCGCGATGCGACGTTTACTGTGTCGCCCATGCCGGTGTATTGCAGCCGGTCCTCCGCACCGACGTTACCAACAACCGCAGCGCCAGTATGGATACCGAAACGCGTGACGAACTCCGGGGAGCCGGCTTCGCGTTGGCGAGAATTGAACACATCAAGGTCGGCTTTCAATCGCAAGGCGCAGCGGCAGGCGTTAGCCGCGTGATCCTCATCGGCGACGGGCGCGTTCCACATGGCGTAGACCGAATCGCCGAGAAACTGGATGATGGTCCCGTGGCTCTCGCGCACGCCCCGGCTTATGAGGTCGAAATAATCGGACAGGAGCGCCACCACCATTTCCGGTTCGTTACTCTCGGAAAGGGTGGTGAAGTCGCGTATGTCGGTGAACAGCACCGTCACCACCTGGCGCGTGGCGCTCCGGTCGCCTAGCAGATCCGACTCAACGACGCGGCGGACAAGTTCCTTCGGGACGTAGAGGCCGAAAGTGGCAATTGCAGCGCGAGCTGAGGCGAGCGCCGAGGCGAGGGACCCGATTTCGGAGATTCGAGAGCGGATCGGTTTGACGGGAGCAAAATCCAGATCCTTCAACCGCAGGGCCTGGCCAGTGAGTTTGGTCAGCGAGGCACTGATCATCCGCGAGACGAGGATGGCCATGGCAAGGCCGATGGCCAGAACGGCCAGCGCCGTCAGCAATCCCCGACGCAAGAGCACGTTGGTTTCAGTGGTGAAATCGGACTGTGGCGCCGCCACCACGATCGTGCTGCCTTTCAAGACAGAGGTGAAATCGACGGGAACGAAGAGCATCACATAGGTCTCGTTACCCGCGCTGAATGTGGTCGCACCCTTTCTTTTCCCGCTTCCAATCGTCTGCATCAACGTTGGGAGCAGGGGGTCGAGCGTTGCAAGCGCAGAAACATCCGGAACGGCGCCGCCCTCGGCGCTCGCCAGAAGGCGATTCATTATCCTGATGTCGGAATGAACAATGAGCTTGCCGTCCGTATCGAAAACATAAGCGGTCGAGCGCGGCGATATGCGTTCGTCGGCCAGGAAATCGGCGATGCTGCCAAGCCGGATATTGGCGGCGACGACGACGCTCGGATCCGATGCGTGGCTAACGGCAAAGGTCTTCACCTGATTGCCGGTCAGCGGCATAGCATAGATTGGGCTCACCACATTGCCGTCAGCGGAGATTGCCGCTTTGTACCAAGGGCGCTGGCGCGGATCGTAGTCCGCGATCACCGGGTCGCGGATCTCAAGAACGCGGCGCTTCTCATCGAGGAAGCGCCAGGTCGACATGGGGTGGCCACCACTGCCGGGAGCGATGATCTGAATGGCAATTGTTGCGTTTTCCGGGGGCTTCAAGTTCGCCCGCGACTGCTCGTCCTTGTGGAAGTTGAAGGCTCGAATGAACGATCCGTCGGGATAGCCAACCTGCAAACTATCAAGATCCGGTGCAAGAAGCGCAGCTTCAGCTAAGAATTCGATCTTTTCTGCAAGCTGGTCGGGGGGCGGCGCACGAAATGAGTCGAGGACGCCAACAAGGCCTACAAAAGCCAGTTTATCGGAGAACAGCACCCGATAATGGTCAACGATACGTTCGGAAAGCGAGGCCATCTGCTCGTCGATCGCAGCAAGAGCAGCCTGCCGTGCCCGGTCGAACCCGAGCCACAGCAACGGCGCTGACACGCCGATAAGCAGCAGTACGATGATCACTCCGAGATGGACTCGAAGGGGCCGTGTCCAAAACGATCGAGAAGACGATTTCATATTCTGGCACGACCACGATGTTCGCGAATGACCTATGATAGAAGCAACAGCCCCGTTTCTGCAACTTATCGGTGCAACATGCATTTGCTGAGGATTTCGGAGACTGGCAACATGGTACCGTGCAGGTGCGCCAAAGGCTCAACTCCGGATGAGGTCCGATCCTCCATGCAAAATATCGAGTTCCCAGGTTTTGTCAGTCTGACAATAGCAATTGTCGTTTTCTTTATCGGCGCCGGTCTCAATGGCCGCATCGCGGCATTGCGCCGATGGAACATCCCCGAAGCCGTGACCGGTGGTCTGCTCGCGGCACTGGTGACGCTTCTTGCCTACCGCGTTCTGGGTATTGCGATTTCGTTTGATCTGGCGGCAAGAGACCTTCTGCTCCTCTACTTTTTTACCGGTATCGGTCTCAAC
Source organism: Phyllobacterium sp. SYP-B3895 (assembly GCF_009647635.1). Taxonomy (NCBI): domain Bacteria; kingdom Pseudomonadati; phylum Pseudomonadota; class Alphaproteobacteria; order Hyphomicrobiales; family Phyllobacteriaceae; genus Phyllobacterium; species Phyllobacterium sp. SYP-B3895. Next base: position 297,227 of record NZ_WJIG01000004.1, read on the forward strand.
GCACGCCTTGCCGACTTGATTGCAGGCGGCAAGCCGCTCCTTATCCTGCTCGGCTTGACGCTTGTCTATCTCGTCATCCAAAATCTCATTGCGGCTGGAAGCGCAGCCGCGCTGGGCTTGCCTGAAGGCATTACCGTTCTCATCGGTTCAGCTTCGCTGATTGGCGGACACGGCACGACCATCGCTTGGGCGCCCATTCTCGTTGAGCGTTTCGGGCTCACAAATGCGATGGAAATCGGTGTGGCGGCAGCGACACTCGGTCTTGTCATTGCGAGCCTCATCGGTGGTCCTGTCGCCGGTCTTCTGATCGCGCGGTATGGGCTGAAAGGCCCGGACGCTGCCCCGTCGATCGGGTTGCCGAACACGGCCCCGGAAGACGATCTCAATCATATCACGCTGCTGCGTACGATCCTCGTCCTTAACGTCGCCGTCCTTATTGGTTACGCAGTTGACGAACTCCTGGAGGATCTTGGGTTTCGTCTGCCACTCTTCGTCGCCTGCCTTCTGTCAGCAATCGTCTTGACCAATATCGTGCCGCGGATCATGCCGAACCTGTTCTGGCCGACGCGAACGCGCGCGCTGGCGCTCGTCTCCGACCTCTCGCTCAGCATCTTCCTCGCAATGTCGCTCATGAGCATGCAACTATGGACGCTGGGCGGGCTTGGTCCTTCGCTGCTTCTGGTGCTGGCTCTCCAGACGATCGCGGCGATCGCCTATATCCTCTTTGCAGTCTTCCCTCTCATGGGCGGCAATTATGATGCCGCGGTGATTGCCGGAGGCTTCAGCGGCATAAGCCTTGGGGCGACGCCGACTGCCATCGCCAACATGACCGCCATTACCAAGCTCCACGGCGCTGCGCCCATGGCCTTCATCATCCTGCCGCTCGTGTCGGCATTTTTCATCGATATAGCGAACGCCTTCGCGATCGGCCTCTTCGTCAATTGACAGGGCGGTGCGATGAACCGATCAACGCCTGCTGCTGATGCGGCGCATGTCGACGATGCGGCCATCGCGTTGCCTCAGCGCGACCTCGAAACGGTTGCTGCCGCGCCAGGCGCGATAGACAAAAAAGCGGTCACGGCAATCGATGCGCCGGACATCGCGAAAACCGCGGCTGCGGAGCCGCCGTTCTCCTTCGCTGCAGGAAATTCCACGACCATTGCTGACGCTCGTACCAATGGTGACGGAGACGGTGGTGGCACTCGCCTCGCTTGACAGCGCAACGGGCGAAAGCAGTATGCCGCAGGCCACGGCAAGCGAGACGAAAGATTGGCGCATGATGAACTCCGGATAAGCGGTATTCGAGGCAATCAGCGGCACTGATGCCGGCCGGACAACTTTGGGACCAGAAGCGTCGAAAAGCAAAACAATTGCTTTGGAATTGGCGCGATGAGCGATCGGGTGGTTAATATCAGCGTGACAGCAAACGGAATTGCTACCACTATTCAACGAGATAACGAGTCGGCGAAGTCGGTCGGGGGAAAACCGGTTTGAAAGCTTACCTGGCAGTATTGGCGAAGTCGTTTTCCGCGATTGGTCTTCTGGTTGGCATCCTGTTCTTTGCGGCGTCGCTGACGCCCAGCCTCATGCCGCGCTCTTATCTCGTCCAGGGGGCGCTCTCGGGGTTTTGCGCTGCGCTCGGATACGGTGTCGGCGTCGCGTGCGTCTGGCTCTGGCGTTATCTGGAAATCCCGGTGCCCCGTGCCCGCGTTCAGCGCGCCGCCAACTGGATCGCGATCATTGTCTGCATCGGCACCGCAGGCGTTTTCCTGTGGAAGGCCGCGGGATGGCAAAACACGGTGCGCGGGCTCATGGGGCTCGGGCCGGTCGAGAGCGTCGAGCCGATCGAACTTGCCATCATCGCCTTCGTTATATTCCTCGTTGTGATCATGCTGGCGCGCCTCTTCCGGCAAACATTCCGCCTGTTTTCCCGCTGGCTGAACCGGCTGGTACCGCGTCGCATTTCAAACCTGGTTGGCGGCGTGCTCGCGGTTATCCTCTTCTGGTCAGTGGCACAGGGCATCTTGTTCAAGGGCGTCCTGCGCATGGTCGATACGTCCTTTCGTGAGCTCGACGCCCGCATCGATGACGGTTCGGCGCCTCCGGCGGATCCGAACAAACCCGGGGGCCCCGGCTCGCTTCTCGACTGGCAGAATCTCGGACGGCAAGGGCGCGCCTTCATTGCGACGGGACCCACGGGTGCCGAGATCGGCAGTTTTTTCAACGCAAAAGCACTTGACCCCGTTAGGGTCTATGTCGGGCTGAACGCTGCGGAAACCGTCGATGAGCGGGCGCGTCTTGCCCTCGAGGAACTCAAGCGGGAGGGCGGCTTCGAACGATCGGCCTTGCTCGTCATCGTTCCGACGGGAACGGGGTGGGTCGATCCCGAGGGCATCGATACAGTCGAATATCTTCACCACGGCGATATAGCCAGCGTCGCCATGCAGTACTCCTACCTCAGCAGTTGGTTGTCGCTACTCGTTGAACCGGGCTACGGAGCCGAGGCTGGGCAGGCGCTGTTTCGCGAAGTCTATCGCTACTGGACGACGCTGCCGCGTGACCACAGGCCGAAACTCTATCTTTATGGCCTCAGCCTCGGCGCCATGAACTCCGAACTTTCGGCCCATCTCTACGATATTATTGGCGACCCGTTTCAGGGCGCCCTGTGGAGTGGACCGCCCTTTCAGAGCCGCATCTGGAACTCAGTCACGGCGGATCGGATTCCCGGCTCGCCGGCATGGCTGCCGCGGTTCCGTGACGGATCTGTCATCCGGTTTACCAACCAGGACAATGCACTGAATATTCCGGACGCCGTCTGGGGCCCGCTTCGCATCGTCTATCTGCAATATGCCAGCGACCCGGTGACCTTCTTCGATTTCCACGCGCTCTACCGCGAACCCGCATGGATGCAAAACCCGCGTGGTCCGGATGTCTCACCGAGCCTGCGCTGGATTCCGGGCGTGACCATGCTGCAACTGCTGTTCGACATGGCTATCGCGACGACCTCCCCCATGGGATATGGCCACGTCTATGCCCCTGAACACTATATCGACGGCTGGATGGCGGTGACCGATCCGCAGGGTGTGACGCCTGAAGATCTTACTCGGCTGAGGACATTTTTCATCAAACGGTCGCGCAGCGCTGATAATCCGCCAGCAAGTGATTGATCAATCGGGCAAATGCGGTGACGTGTCGATGGAAAAAGAAACGCGATGCATGGCCTTGGGATTTATTGCTAATCTCTTGCGCGCGCCGAGCAAGATATAGTTTTTCCAGTGCGCTACGGCGTTCATAACTTTGTGAAATTTGGAGGCAACATGTCTGATCTGATTGTGATCGTCTATCCCACCGAAGAAAAAGCCGAGGAAGTGCGCAATCGTCTTCTCGAGCTCCAGAAGGAATATCTCATTACGCTCGGCGATGCGGTAATCGCCACCAAGACCGACGCCGGCAAGGTCAAGCTGAACCAGATGGTCAGCACGACCGCGGCCGGTGCCGTGTCGGGCAGCTTCTGGGGTCTGCTCATTGGGGTCCTCTTCCTCAATCCGCTCATCGGTGCAGCCGTGGGCGCGGCATCAGGTGCGCTCGGCGGAGCATTGACGGATGTCGGCATCAACGACAACTTCATGAAGGATCTCGCGGCAAGCATCCAGCCCGGTAACGCCGCCTTGTTCGTGCTGGTTCAGTCGATGACGGCTGACAAGGTCCTCAAGGACATTTCGCACTTTGGCGGTGTTGTTCTCAAGACCTCACTCGACGAGAGCAAGGAACAGGTCCTGCGTGACGCTTTGCAGAAGGCATCGTCGTGACTGTTTGATGCGGGTGACAACCGTCAGGTTTCCCCTCGCTTCTCCGGCCGCAGTCAGCGGCGCGTGGGGCGCCGCTGACGGGTATTAATGCTGACTTTTAAGAAAAGAAATCAATGGGTGGGCCGGGCAAGGGTCGGGTTGACGAAGACATGACAGTCCAGAATGCCAAACCGATGATCGGCTACCTTGCTACCGGAATCCTGGTACTCGCGCTCCTGCGCTTTGGCCAATCCATCTTTGTCCCGCTGGTCTTTTCCCTGTTCGTCATTGCGCTCGTCGGCCCGCTGCAGATCAAGTTGCAGCGCTGGATTCCGCAACTGCTTGCGCTGCTTGTGACGGTATCGGCAACGATCTTCATCATCATCGCTGTCGGCTCGTCCGTCACCTGGGGCTTCAGCAAGCTCGGCCAATGGCTGTTCGTCAATGCCCGCAGGTTCCAGGATGTCTACGTGCACTGGACCGACTGGCTGGAGGGACATGGCATTGCCATCGCGGGACCTCTTGCCGATCGTTTCGATGTGACGTGGCTCGTCGGCTTTACGCAGGGGCTTGCCGGCCGGCTCAACAGTTTTGCCGGATTTGCGTTGCTTGTCTTTGTTTTCGTGATGCTCGGCCTTTTGGAGATCGAGGCTTTCGGCAAGCGGCTGCGCTCTCCTGCCGTCCAGCCACAGGGCATGAGGATGCTTCACGCCAACCGCGAAATCTCGAAGAAGCTGCGCCGTTTCATGCTTGTGCGCACCTTTGCCAGTGTCCTGACTGGTTTGATCGTCTGGGCCTTCGCATTGATCGCAGGTCTCGAACTTGCTGCAGCCTGGGGCGCTATCGCCTTTACGCTGAACTATATCCCATTCCTCGGGCCGTTCGTGGCAACCTTCCTGCCGACCCTCTTTGCCATAGGTCAATTCGATTCGTGGCAGATGGCTGTGGCGGTATTCGTCGGGCTGAACCTCATCCAGTTCCTGATAGGCAGCTATCTCGAGCCGTTATTGATCGGCACGTCCCTGGCGATCTCGCCCTTTGCCGTGATTTTCTCGGTGTTCTTCTGGAGCTTCATGTGGGGCGTGCCGGGCGCTTTCATTGGCGTACCGATCTTGATCGCGTTCATCATCTATTGTGAACAGTCCCCCGGGGCGAGATGGATTGCGGTATTGTTGTCGGCAAAGCCTTCCGACGACGATGCGGACAGAGCTGCGACCTGACGCGGCTATCCGCTCAGGGTGTTTTTGTGAATCCTGCCATCCTTCATAATGACGGCGAGATACTTCTCCGGCTCGTTCATGAGATTGATGTTGTCGAGGGGATTGCCATCGACCACCAGCATATCGGCGAACGCGCCCTCCTCCACCACGCCAAGCTTGCCAGGATAGGGATTGCGCAGGTTGGAAAGTGCAAGAAGCTCGGCATTGGTCGATGTCGCCATGCGCAAAATCTCGGCGTTTGTGTACCAGCGGCTGAGATGCGTGAGCATGGTGCCCTGCCTTGCCGTCATCTGCGGTGAGAACAACATGTCGGATCCCCACGCAGTCTTGATGCTGTGCTTTTTCGCAAGTTCATAGGCAGTGAGCGTACCGGCGAAGACCTGCTGCAGCCGGTCGAAACTCGGCCCCGTCAGCGGCACTGAATCCTCTACCGAGAGGAACGGCTGGATGCTGAGCCAGACGCCCTTGTCGGCCATCAGGCGCGCCGTCTCCTCATCCATGAGATGGGCGTGCTCGATGCAGGCCGCCCCGGCATTGATAGCCCGCTGTACCGTATTCGGCGCATAGGCATGGACCGTCACATACGTGTTCCAGTCGCGCGCCACCGAAACGCCGGCGCGCAGATCATCCTCACTGAATGTCGACATGTCGAGCGGACTGCGCGGCGATGAAACACCCCCGCCCCCTACAAGCTTGATCTGCGACGCACCCTGCAGCATCTGCTCGCGGACGCGCATGCGCACTTCGTCGGCGCTATCGGCGATCATGGCGCCGCCGGTTTGTTCGATCATGCTAAGCTGAGCCGGGTTGCGCGGAATTTCCGAAAGCATACGCAGATCGCCATGCCCGCCGGACGTCGTGATCATCGCTCCCGACGGGAAGATGCGGGGGCCGGGTATGACGCCGTTGTCGATCGCCTGCTTGAACGTGAATACCGGTCCGCCGACGTCGCGCACTGTGGTGAAGCCGCGCATCAGGGTGCGCTCGGCTTCGGCTGTCGATGCCGTGAAAATTGCACCTGGGTCGCCGGTCGTTGCAATGCCGACTGGGACGGCCGCAAAGAGCGTGTGCCAGTGGGCATCGATCAGGCCCGGCATCAGCAAACGGTCGCCGCAATCGATGACAGTCGCATCTGAGGGCGGCGGGCTATTGCCAGTGTCGATTGCGGATATCCTGTTGCCCTCAACCAGGACCTGAACACCGGTTCGCGCGGTGTCGGACTTGCCGTCGAACAGCTTCAACTGCCGGAAGAGGACTTTTGCGGGCTGTGCGGCGGCCTGGGCGAATGCCCCGCGCGGCGTTGCGGCGGCGGCAATTGTCGCGGCGACACCAGTCAAGAATCCGCGGCGTGTCAGATCTTCCAGGCGGCGGCATACCTGCTGCAATTCCGGGGACAGGCAGGCGCAACCGGCGCCGTTGACGAGGTGCTGGTACTTCTCACCAAGACGCATTGCGATGCCCCTTTGCACTACTTCAGGTTGAGGTCATCTTATACCAGCTAGCCCGAGCCAATGCATGGAAGAAATCGGCACGTGCGGCCGAATAAATGATGGGCATTACAGCAGCTTGCAGCACTGCTCATCGCCGGCCATAACCGCTACCAGGTCAGATGCGCCTTGAGCAGGGCCTTGCGGCCTTCGCCATAGGAACAGACAAGCAGCCCCTGGCAACCCGACACATAATCCTTGTCGAAGAGGTTGGTAACGTTGAGATCAACGCCCCAATTGTCCTTCTTGTAACCAACTTTGAGGTCGACGAGGGTCGCGTCCGGAACCTTCAATGTATTCATGGCGTCCGCATAGCTCGAGCCGACATAGCGCACGCCACCGCCGACCGCGACACCTTCGAGCACCCCGGTCTGGAATGTGTATTGCGCAAAGAGCGAGCCCTGTATCTCGGGGATGAGGTAGGGGCGCTTGCCGATCAAGGCTGCATCCGCATCGTCCTTCACTTCCATGTCGAGCGCAGTAAATGCCGCGGTCAGCCTCCAGGCCTCGGTGATATTTGCCTGCGCCTCGATTTCAAAGCCGCGCGAATTGACCTCGCCGACCTGGTATTGCGCCAGGAAAGGACCGGTCAGGACATTCTCCTTGGTCAGATCAAAGAGCGCCGCCGTGATCAGACCATCGAACATGGTCGGTCGGTATTTGACACCGACCTCATATTGACGGCCGGTCTCTGGCTTCAGGAAATCGAGATTGGCATCGACGCCGATCTCCGGGCTGAAGAAGGTCGAGACGCTGGCATAGGGTGAAAGACCGTTTTCGAACTCATAGGCAATGCCGGCGCGCCCGCTCGTGCTGCCGTCATTGCCGTCATAGGATGGCGTGCCGGTCGCTTCGGTCTTCACGTAGTCGTAGCGGCCGTTGAGGGTAACGAGCCAGCCATCGCCAAAACGCAGTTGATCCTGTGCGTAAATGCCGATCTGATTACGCTTCAAAACCTGGTCGATATAGGGCGTGAACATCGGACCCAGCGGCGCGCCATAAACCGGATCGACGGCGCTGATTGGCGTCGCACCACCCGTCGCCTGGATCTGGTCGATGTTGAAGTATTTATATTCTGCGCCGAAGAGCAACGTGTGTTCGATGGGACCGGTGTTCACCGTCCCCTCGAGTTGATTGTCGACGATGAAGGTGTTGACCGTCGTGTCGTGAAGGAAGTTGATCCGTGACAAATCGTAGTTGTCGCCGACCGGCTGTTCCGAGAACGGCACATATCCGAACGGATAGAGCGAATGTTCGCGGACGTCGCCGTAACCATAGCGAAGGTTCTGGCGCACCGTCCAATCATTGTCGAACGTGTGTTCCAATTCGTAGCCGATAGCGGCCTGTTCGCGATTGTAGTCGTCGACCCCCGGCTCGGTGAAATTGGCATCGCGCTTGATCTTGCCGAACGGCGCGTCGAGCACCGTTCCATAGTACGGCAGGAAGCTGCCGCCGCCATGGGTCTCATCAAGGTGGGTGTAGTTGGCGAGCACGGTAAATTTGGTCGACTCGTCCGGTTTCCACGTGAGACTAGGCGATATCACGCCAAGAAACTCCTGTGAGAGATCGGTATAGCCGTCGCCGCCCTGAATCTTGCCATTGATGCGGTAATCGACGACGTCGGAAGCCTTGTCGCCAATGTCGAAGCCAAGATAACCCGTGCCGAAGCTGTCAATCCCGGTTTCGACATAGCGGAGGCGTTCGCCAGTCGGCCGCTTGCTGATAAAGTTGACGATACCGCCCGGATTGCTGCCGCCATAAAGGACCGAGGCTGGTCCCTTGAGGACTTCGACGCGCTCGATGCCCCATGAATCGATGAAGAAGCCACCAAAGCCGTAGCCGAAGTTCTGAAGGCCATCGAGAAATGTACCCTTCTGGGTAGCGTCGAAGCCACGGATATAGAACCAGTTGGTATCGCTGTCGGAACCGAAAGGCTGGGTTAAGACGCCGCTCGTAAAGCGCAGCGCCTCGTCGATCTTCGTCGCGCCCTGATCATCCATCTGCTCGCGGCCAACGACCGAGACCGCCTGGGGAATTGCTTCGATCGGCGTATTCGTCTTGGAGCCGGTTGTCGTGCGTTTGGGAACGAAACCCTGTACCGGTCCGGTGGCCGATCCGTCGCTCTGGTCTATGACGATCGGATTGAGCTCGATGTTGGAGGTCGTGCTCTGCGCCCTCGCTCCAAGCGATCCGAAACAAACGAGCAACGCAACCCCGCCGCTCAAGGCAAAGGTTGCCGACCGATAAACCCCACGCATTCTACCCTCTTCGACATAGACGGCCAACCGACCGCAACAATCATAAGTTGAGTATATATATCAACTTTTAAGAATTGGATTGAAAGTTTCTGTCGCCTTTTGAACGGTTTTGGTCCGAACTTGCCGATGGGAAGCTATTTGCAGAGATCGCGCAGCCAGGCGGCGGGGGTGATTCCAACGATCTTCTTGAACATGCGAGTGAGGTGCGCCTGATCGGAGAAGCCGGTGGCGGAGGCAATGGCCGGCAATGATGAACCGGGCTGTCTTAACAGCGCCTGTACCCGGCGCATCCGTGCCTTCATCTGCCACTGGTGTGGCGCGACACCGGTGGAGGCCTTGAAGGCATGGCTGAAATAGGATTGCGACAGGCCAGCAAGGCCAGCAAGTTCCTCGAGGCGAATATTGCGCAGGCAATTATCTTCGATATAGCCGGTCACGGATCGCAACTGGCGCGGCGAGAGCTGGCTGCGTTGACGTTTCTGCTCTTGCGCGATGCCAAAAAGCTGGACGACGAGGGCTGTGGTCAGCCCATCGCCATAAAGGTCGTGCAACGGCTGTTCGTTCAGGCATTCCTCGGCAATCAGTCTGGCGAGGCTCGCGATGCGGTCATCGAAGAACATGAGGCGGGGAGCGCCGAGCGTTCCGCATTTTCTCGCCTCCGGAAACCGATGCGACAGGACGGCGAAATCGAAATGCAAATCGAGGTGGCGCAGATATTCCACGCCTTCGCCGCGACCCCAAACCGGAAGGCCCGCAGGTATGTAGCTCATTGGATAGACGGCGATGTCGCCAGGCGTCCCATGCGAGGCCGGACCAAGACCGACACTGAAGGTCCCGGAGCCTGCCTTGTCGAGGGTTACGAACAAACGCGGATCCTCGGATATATACTCGCCCTCGGCGCCAGGCTCGCATTTGACTGACCAGACATCGGCAACGACACCGGTCCAGGCCCGCCACTTCAGCTCGCCAAGAACCGTGACGCCTTCGACTTTGCTCGTCATCCTTGGATGAAACGTCATCGTTTCGCGCTACCCTTCGTGCCCACGTCGCCAGTAAGAGACGACGAGATGCTCCTCCCGCGTCAACTTGCGTTCCTTGCGCACGTGATTGCGAATGGATTTGAAGGCCGAAAATTCGCAGCCGGCCCAGACAAAGACCCGCACATGCGTTGGAAACACCACCTTAGCCACTGCTTCGGGAAGCAGATCTGTTGTTCCGGCGGCCGCGCCGGAACGATGCAGCCAGACAAGATCGAGATCGCAGGCCGCGGTAAGGTTCTGCTCATCTGCCTCGTCCTCGACTTCAATCCGCACCACGACCTTTGCAGTTGCAGGCAGACGCTCGAGTATGCGGCCCATCGCAGGAAGGGCCGTCTCATCGCCGGCAAGAAGATACCAGTCCGCTACCTCGACATCGCCGCCGCCCGGCCCTGTCATGCCGACAAGGTCGCCGGGCATGGCATTGAGGGCCCATTGCGAACCGGGCGTTCCATCGTGGATGACGATATCGATATCAACCTCGCCCCTGGCGGCATCAATCTTGCGAATGGTGTAGACGCGCGAGACGAGTTTGTCGCCTCCTTCGGGCCATTCCGGGCGGCCGTCTTCGCCCATCACCGGCCATCGTGGTTGCGCCACGCCGTTTGGCGGAAACAGCAGGTGCACATGCAGCCCGCCATATTGGAACCGCGCAAGGTTGTTGCCCCGCAGCGTCACCCTGCGCATCCTCGGCGAGACATTGCGGCTTTCGACCACGCGCATTTCGCGGAAGAATGGCGGCACGCTTCCCACGGCCCCGTCACCCTCCCAGACAATACGTGGCCTTTCCGCGCGGGCAAATTCCAGCACGTGGTTGGCAAGCGCATATTTCATATAGGCAAGTCCGGTCTCGTCCTCGCCTTCGGCTGTCAAGGACAGGCTGTCCCCGTCGGCCGCAAGGTCAGCCTTGCCATACGTCAGACCGATGGTGCCGCCTTCACGACGCCGTGTGACATCCCCATGCTCTGAAAAGTGATCAAGCAGCTTGTTGAGATGCAGTGCTGGATTGGTGAGGGCGATCCGCGCAGATGCGCGCAAAATTGTGTCTGGCATATTGACCTCGGCAAAGGCAATCCCGCGCTGACACGGCAGGAAAGCATCTATCGCTCAATACGCGATAATAATATGATAATTCAAGTCATATTACTGACAGGGCAGCTTTGAACAGAAAGTGGCCCGGCCCGCATGGCTGTGGACTCTGCGGTTACCGGGCCGGTCGTGCGACTGGAAGTCTTCGACGCCCCATGGACGCACAAACAGGTAAATAATTTGCCGCGATCCGCTGATTTCACGGCCGACGCCAGGCGACGTCATATCGCTTCCGACTGCGACGAGGTATAATCCGGCATTCACCTTGTTCCGCGCCTCCCGATAGGAACGCCGATGAGCATTGAAGAACAAGTCGCCCGGCACTACACACACGGCTCGCTGGAAAAGGCGATATTGGCGGCGCTCATAGCTGCCGGTAAAGACATCGATACCCTGACGGCGTCTGATCTTGCGCCCATTGACGAGTTTCACTTCGGCTGGCTTCCCGCGACCATAGAACTCGGCAGAAGCTTGCGTATCGAGCCGCAAATGCACCTCCTTGACGTCGGTTGCGGCATAGGCGGGCCGGCCCGCTATCTCGCCGAAACCTATGAGTGCCGCATCACAGGTGTTGATCTTACTGACGAGTTCGTCGAAGTCGCCCGGGCGCTGACCGACCGCTGCGGCCTTGATGACCGCATCGATTTTCATCAGGCCAGTGCGCTCGCCCTTCCTTTCGATGAAGGCAGTTTCGACGCTGCCTACATGATACACGTCGGCATGAACATTGAAGACAAGCACACGCTTTTTGCTGAGGTCTGGCGCGTCTTGAAGCCGGGCGGGCGCTTTGTCGTCTATGACATCATGCGTGTGGGCGATGCGCCGCTGAACTATCCCATGCCCTGGGCCATGAACAAGGAAACGAGCTTTGTCGAGACGCCGGGCTTCTATAGCAAGACATTGAGCGCCGCAGGTTTCGAGATACAGGCAAAGAACACCCGGCGCGATCTCGCCATAAAAATCGTCCGAGAGATGCAGGCCAAGGCCGCGGCGGAGGGTCCGCCCGTGCTCAGTGGACAGATCATCATGGGACCAACGGCCAAGCAACGACTGGCAAACGCTTTTGAAGCCCTCGAAAACGGAATTATCGAACCAATCGAGATTGTTGCACGGGCATAGCCTCGCCTACTTCAGCTGGAACCCAAACCCTTCCAGTACGTCGCGAAGCTTGTCGCGGTTCTTCAGCGCCTCCTTCGTGGCGATACGGCGGGAGACCTGTTCCGACCAATCGATCGGTGTCATCGACTGGATTTTTTGGAAGGCGCGCAAAGTCTCATTGTAGAGACCGAGGTCGTCTTTGCTGGGGTTCTCGCTGTACCGCTCGCGGTGAAGCACGGTGGGTTGCGGGAGGCGCGGCTTGGCATCTGTCTTGATCGCAGGATCGGGATATCCGACCGTCAGGCCGAACACTGGAAAGACCAATGCGGGCAGATCGAGTTCCCGGGCAACCGTAGCCGGATCGTTGCGCAGCGCTCCGATATAGCAGGTGCCAAGGCCAAGGGACTCAAAGGCAACCAGGGCATTCTGTGCGGCAAGGGCAGCGTCGATGATGGCAAGGAGAAAGCCCTCGACATAGTCCAGGCCGTCAGATGTCGATCCTTCCGCATCGGCGATACGGCGCAGCCGGGAAAGGTCCGCAAGCCAAATGAGAAGCAAAGGCGCCTGGTCGATCTGCCTCTGGTTGCCAGCAACGGCGTTGATCCGCGCTTTGCGCTCTCGGTCTTCGACCGCAACGACACTCCATGCCTGCAAGTTCGATGATGTGGGAGCCGATTGCGCGGCGGCAATCGCAAGTTCCACGACCTCGGCCGGAACAGGCTTTAGCAGGTAGGACCGCACGCTGCGATGATCGAGCAGAACATCAATCGTCTCTGTCGAAATTCCATGGCCTACCAAAGGATGATTTTCGCCGTATCGTTGTTCCAACAGCCTTTCCAGGCGGTCGCGCGGCGTATCGTTCAGGGTTTCGGCTGCAGTGATGGGCATCAATATTGCTTTCAATGAGTGCTTACGCGCCAGCGCAAGAGATAGTTTTCGACCTTAGCGGCGAGCCGGTTGAGAATAAACCCGACAATGCCGAGAATGATCACGCCGACCATAACAAGGGCCATGTCGAAGCGTTCGCGGCCGGCAATGATCAAGCCGCCGATGCCCGGGCCAACAGCAAGAAAATACTCAGCCCCGACCGTTGCAAGCCATGAATAGATCAACCCGAGGTGCACGCCTGTAGCGATCGATGGCAGGGCCGACGGAAGGAAGATGCGCGTCATGCGCTGCACCGGCGTAAACCGCAGGGCATCGCCCACCTCGATCAGATCCGCCGGCACATTGCGCATGCCTTCATAGGTGTTGAGCACGACGGGAATGAAGGCGGCGAGCGCGACGAAGACAATCTTGGCCTGTTCGCCGAAGCCGAACCAGATAGAAATGAGCGGGATCCATGCGAGCAGTGAAATCTGCTTCAGGCCGTTGAAGGTAGGGGTAATCAGGGCATCGGCCACGCGCGACAGGGCAAGCAGCGTTGCAAAGAGCACGCCGAGAGCAGAACCGAGGAGAAAGCCCGCAATATTCCGAAACAGGCTGAACCCAAGTTCGCCGAAGAGGTTGTTGTCGATAAGTTCGCGCTTTGCAGTCAGGAAGACATCTTCGAGCGATGGAAGAAAGCGCGGATCGACGAGGCCGCTCCGGCTTGAACCTTCCCACAAGATAAGGAGAAGGATCGGGAGGGTCAAACCACGGCGAATTTTCAGCACCCGTTCGGAACTCACATAGGTAGCCGCCATCAGCTTTCTTCCTTCTGCTTCCAGCGCTGCACGCGGTTTTCGGCAGCGTCGAATCCCTTATCCATGAGGAACCCGACGATCCCGATTGCGATCATGGCAACGATAACGACATCGAGCCAGAACATCTGCCGGCCCCAGACGAGGAGGTACCCGAGCCCCTCGGAGGAGGCGAGCAGCTCGACGCCGACAAGCGCCGTCCAGGAATGGGTCAGACCGTAGCGAATACCGGTGAAGATCGAAGGTGCTGCGCCCGGAAGAACGATCAGCCGCAGCGTCTGCCAGCGGTTGAAGCGGAGTGCGTGGCCCACTTCGACAAAATTGGCTGGCACGGAGCGAATGCCAGCCGCGGTGTTCAGGGTCATCGGGACAAGAGCGCCCTTCGCAATCACGATGATCTTCAAGGTTTCGCCGATGCCGAAGATCAGCATCAGCAAGGGGATCCATCCAAGGGTCGGAATTTGGGCGAAGGCGAGGAAGAGCGGGCGCACGTAGTCGTCCACGCGCCGCGACAATCCCATTGCGACGCCGAGTGTAAGGCCTGCTGCCGCCCCAAACAGAAACCCGACCACCACGCGTCGCAGGCTCACCCCGGTGTGGTACAGGATTTCACCTGACGCGATCATCTCGACCGCGGTGGCATAGACATAGGCTGGCGATGGCAGGATCTGCTCCGGGAGCCATCCCCGGCTTGAAGCCAGCCACCATGCTGCGACGAGCGCCAGCGGCAGGATCAGCGCAACCGCGACGCGGCGAAGCTTCAAACCACCGCGTCGCCATCGCCATATTCTGGCCCGCCCCTGCAACGATCTCGGCGCAAGGGCGGTATTATCGGACAGGAGCGTCATGTCGTCTCTTTATTTGAGGCCAGATCAGGAGCCGAGGGGCTTGCCATTGGCGCCGTAGGACTGCCAAAAATTCTGAAGATTGAGCTTGGCCAGCGCTGCATTCAGATATTTCGGCTCGAACCAGCCATCGGTGCTCACATCACGCCGGATCAAGCCGAATTCCTTGGCTTTGACGGCTTGCTCTTCATACTGGGAAACAAGCAGGTCATCGATCAGCGGCGAGTTGCGGTAGGCGAGCGTGTCATTGCTGAAGTAGTCCTCGAGGATCGGCACGGGCGTTCCCGACTTGTGCCAGAGCTCGAAAAGCGCAGCCCGGTTCGGCTCGTCCGACGACCACTGCGCCGCCTTGACGAAGGCATCGACGACGCGCTGGGTGATTTCTGGATGCTTGTCGATGAAGTCTTCGCGGCCGACGATACCCGCATTGCGGCCGAATCGCGGATCATCGCCTTTGGTGGTGTAGATCACTTTCGCGTTGCCCTTGGCAGCGAGGTTGATCAGTGGCGTATCGCCAAAGGCGGCATCGATGTCCTGGCTGGTCAACGCTGCGACCGTGCCGGCGCTGTCGAGATTGATGACCTGAATATCCTTTTCCGTCAGACCATTCGCCTCGAGGATCTTGATCGCTGCGAGATGGCCGTTGGTACCACGCTGATATGCGACCTTCTTGCCTTTCAGATCCGCAACTGACTTGATGTCAGAATCCTTGGCAACGGCAAGGTAAAGCGGTTTGCGCGCCCCACTAGCCAGGAGATATTTTGTTTTCAAGCCGTTGGCCCGGCCGATCAATGACGGGAGATCGCCTTGATAGGCAAAATCAAGCTGGTTGTTGGCAAAGGCCTCGTTGACCGCAGGTCCCGCACCCTTGAAGAAGAACCATTCGATCTTGACGTCAGGGTCGTTGGCAAACTCCTTCTCGAGAAACTCGCCGGCACGCGCCGTCGCGGCCGAAGTCCCCTCCGCGTAGGGCCTGCTGTCGACGCCGATCGCGGCGTAACCGATATTGAGGGTGACCGGCTCGGCAACGGCCGGAACCGCCAGCAGCGAAGCGGCAAATGCGGCCAGGACCGTGCGGCGGGTGAGTTGCGATAGGCTCATTTCAGATCTCCGTCGTTGAAAGAATGGGGCGCCCCGATGGCCGCGAACGTGGCGCGTTCCGTGCAGCACTGGCGGTCTTGATTGGCGGGCGCTTCACCTGTGCGGGTTGCTTTGCGATTGTCTTCGGCTGGCCGTTCCGCGTCGTGCTGTTGAGAATGTCGAGAACATGGTTGCGGATACTGGCGAGTTGCGCCGAGGTCCGTTCGCGCGGATGTGGCAGGTCGACAGGTACGATCTCCCTGATCCGGCCCGGGCGCGGCGACATGACGACGACGCGATCGCCGAGGTAGACGGCTTCGTCGACATCGTGGGTAACCAGCACCATTGTGATTTGCTCCCTCGCCCATATGTCCTGCAGCTCGCCTTGCAGATGCGCCTTGGTGATCGCATCCAGCGCGCCGAAGGGCTCGTCGAGGAAAAGGACGTCAGGACGGTTGACGAGCCCGCGCGCAATCCCGGCGCGCTGGGCCATGCCGCCCGAGAGCTGGTGCGGATAGGCCTTTTCGAACCCGGTAAGGCCGACAAGCGCGATCTGCTTGGCAACGAGGTCCTGCTTCTCGGCCTTGGAAAAAGCCGCATTTTCCAGCCCCAGCGCCACATTGCGCTCGACGGTCAGCCAGGGGAACAATCGCGGCTCCTGGAATACGATACCACGGTCGAGGCTCGGACCGGTCACTGGCTTGCCTGCATGTTCGACAAGCCCGTCATGCCCGGTATCGAGACCCGCGCCGAGGCGCAGCAATGTCGACTTGCCGCAGCCACTCGCGCCGACGATGGTGACGAATTCACCGGCCTTGACGTCAAGGCTGACGCGGTCGAGCGCCGTGAGTTCGCCGCCATTGACACGGAATTGCCGGCTGACATTGCTGATCTTCAGATGGGCTGTGCTGGTCATCTTGGTCGCTCTCTTTCGCGAGTAAATGTTATTCGGCCGCGACGGCGGCGTGCGCCGGATGCTGCGGCTCCCGCAGACCGAGGTGACTGCGCAGCGTCTGGCCTTCATATTCGCTGCGGAAGAGACCGCGACGACGGAGTTCCGGAACGATGTGCTCGACGAAATCGGTCAGTCCGGCCGGCAAATGTGGCGGCATGACGTTGAAGCCGTCCGCTGCGCCAGTCTTGAACCAGTCCTCCATCTGATCGACGATCTGCTCGGGCGTCCCGATTACCTGCCAGTGGCCGCGCGCACCGGCAACGCGCAGATAGAGCTGGCGGATGGTCAGGTTTTCGCGTCGGGCCAGATCGATCATCAGCTTCTGACGGCTTTTGCTGCCATTGGTTTCGGTAACTTCCGGAAGCGGTCCATCAAGCGGATACTTGGACAGGTCGACGTCACCTGCCATGCCGTTCAACAGCGAGAGTCCGACTGCCGGATGAATAAGCTCCTGGATCTGCTCGAACTTTTCCCTGGCTTCCGATTCTGTTTTCGCAACGACCGGGAAGATGCCGGGCATGATTTTGAGTTCGTCCGGCGAGCGGCCATAGCGGGCGAGCCTCCCTTTCACATCACTGTAAAAGGCGCGTGCATCGTCGGCATTCTGATGTGCGGTAAAAATGACCTCTGCCGTCCGCGCCGCAAGCTCCTTGCCCGGCTCGGACGACCCGGCCTGAACAATCACCGGATGCCCTTGCGGTGCACGTGCAACGTTGAGCGGGCCGCGGACCTTGAAATGCTTGCCGCGGTGATTGAGGAGGTGCTGCTTCGACGGGTCGTAATAGATGCCGCTCTCCTTGTCGCGCAGGAAGGCATCTTCTTCCCATGTGTCCCAAAGACCGCGCACGACATCAGCGAACTCTTCCGCCCGTTCGTAGCGCTCGGCATGGGCAACGTGGTGGTCCCGGTTGAAATTGTGCGCTTCGTCCTCACTGGCGGAGGTCACAAGGTTCCAGCCGGCGCGCCCGCCGCTGATGTGGTCGAGCGAGGCAAATTTGCGGGCGATATGATAGGGCTCGTTGTAGGTCGTCGAGGCGGTTGCGACAAACCCGATCCGGGTCGTGAGTGCTGCAAGCGCCGAGAGCAAGGTGAGCGGCTCGAACTGGGCCACATAGCGGATCGCCGTCCGGCTCAAGGCCTCCGTGTCCGTGCCCCGGGTGCCGACGCCATCGGCCATGAAGATCAGGTCGAACTTTGCGGCCTCGGCAATCCGGGCAAGTTCGGCGTAATGGGCAAAATTCGAACCCGCATCGGCCTGCGCTTCAGGATGGCGCCAGGCCGCGATGTGATGGCCCGTCGGATAGAGGAATGCTCCAAGTTTGATTTGGCCGGTTCGTTTGCCCATGACTTCGCCTTTCGTCCATTGCGTGACGAAAAGCCTAGGCCGCAAATTTTAATCACGACAGAAATGGTATTCTTTAAAATCCAGTCTACGGGGTTTTATTGATTTAAGATGACTTATCCGCGGAGGTTGATTTTCGATGACGGTGGCGCCGACGTGCCCGCGGTGATTGATTGCCCGCGTCGCCGGTCGGATATCGTGCTAAGCTGATCAAGCGGAGGGTTTGGGATGAACCGCAACGATCACGACGAACATCTCATTGAAACGGTGTTTCGCAACGGCACGATAACTGTCGTCGGCGTCGTCCTGTCATTTTCGCTTGGGTTCCTCACCCAATGGGCAAGCAATCCGGTACCCTGGAAAATCACGGATTTGCCAACCCTCTTTCTCATATCGATCGGCATTGCATTTCAGCTGCGTTCCCTCGCGCTCCTCTTGAAAACCGAATCCCTGAAAAAGTCCGTCTATGAACGGGCGAGCCGCTATTTCCTGATTGGCATCGTCATAACCGGCTCGGGCGTCTTCGTGGCAATCGTCATCGACTCCGTCCGTCTGCTTTCAGAACGCTACCCATGGATTTGGTAACGCAGCAAACTCGGCTAGTCTTGCTCTTCACAGAGTTATTTTGTTAAAACTTTAATAAAAATATAGTAAACATCAATATAAATACCGATACTTAAAGTAATACCTTGTTTATTGCAAGGTGTGCTAAAGGTTGTTCAACCACGTTCTTTAGGGGTGTGTAAACCGCTGCGACTGAGGTTCAGGGCGTTTCAACACCACCTTATTTCGCACACAGGGATATTGATATGAACAAACTTTTCAAACGGTTCCTCAAGGATGAATCCGGCGCGACGGCAATCGAATACGGCCTGATCGCAGCTCTCATCTCCGTGGGCATCATCGTCGGAGTGAGGAGCCTCGGCTCCAGCCTCAGCACAACCTTAAACACACTTGGCACCACGATAGAGAAGAACGGCAAGTAAGCCGGTAGGTGCGTTGGCAAGCCTGTCATGCAAACCTGCGGTCGAAAGTTAGACCGTCGATTGAGAGTATGAGGATTTGCTCACTTTCTCATCAAGTTTCGTAGTAATTGCGCCTTGGCTACAGCTGGGCCCGGACCATATCCAAGTAAGACCTCTACCACTTTTGGCAACCGGCCATGCAACGCTCACGGTATTTTACGCAAATACAACCATCTGATGTAATCGCGTGTTAATCACGACGTGGGTTAGCTATTTCTCAACCATGTTCCTTAAGTCGGCCGTAAATGGCCGCCGCCTAAGTTCGAGACGGTTCAACGAAACCGCGTCAACAAACAAACAGGGATACATGATCATGAGCAACCTCTTCGCACGCTTCCTCAAGGACGAATCTGGCGCAACAGCAATCGAATACGGCCTGATTGCAGCCCTCATCTCCGTCGGCATCATCGCTGGTGTACGCAGCCTCGGCTCCAGCCTGAGCTCGACCTTCAATACCCTCGGCACGACGATGACCGACGCTGCAAACTAATTTACTTCAGGGTCGCCTTACCGGCGACCTAATACTACCGGAGAGCCACCGCAAGGTGGCTCTTTCGCTTTTCCGACATATGAATAAAGCGGCGGATTTGCGTGTTCCATATTCAGTCCAATATCTGGAGGAAGAAATGGAAAGATTGCAGGCTCCGCTCGCGCTGCTGGCGCGACTGTTTCTCGCCTATATCTTCGTTGTCGAAGGCTGGAGCAAGATCTCCGCCTACTCGGCGACCGCAAGCTACATGCAGACCAACGGTGTCACGCCCGGTCTGTTGCCACTTGTCATCCTGACCGAGCTTGGCGGTGGATCGCTGATCGCTGCAGGATTTATGACCCGTTATGCCGCGCTCGCGCTTGCCGGCTTCTGCCTGCTGACGGCGCTGCTCTTCCACAGCGATTTCGGCAATATCGAGCAGGTCATCAACTTCAACAAGAATATCGCCATTGCCGGTGGATTTCTCGCCCTCATGGCCTTCGGGCCGGGCGCCTGGTCGATCGACGCGATGAAGCGCGGCGTTATCCAAAACTCGATGTCTTGAGAAACTCGGCAAGGCGTTCCGTTTGCGGCTTGTGGAACATTTCGCGCGGATTGCCTTCCTCGCCGATACGACCCTGGTTCATGAAGATGACGCGGTTGGAAACCTCATAGGCAAAGCGCATTTCGTGGGTGACGAGCAGCATGCTCATGCCGTCCTGCGCCAGCGCCTTGATCACCTGCAGCACCTCGTTGACGAGTTCGGGGTCAAGCGCGGATGTCACTTCATCGAAGAGCATAAGCCTGGGGTTCATGGCGATGGCGCGGGCGATCGCGACACGCTGCTGCTGCCCGCCTGAAAGCTGACCCGGGAAATGGTCGGCACGTGATCGCAAGCCGACACGATCGAGCCATTTTTCGGCTATGGATCGCGCTTCGTCCTTTCCGAGCTTCTTCACCTTCATCAGCCCCAGCATGACGTTGCGGGCGGCGGTCATGTGCGGAAAGAGATTGAATTGCTGGAAGGCCATGCCGGTCAGGGCGCGTTGGCGGGCAATTTCCTTCTCCTTCTTGCGATGGCGCTGGCCACCAGCTGTTTCATATCCAATCTCTTCGCCGTCGATGCTGATCGAGCCGCCTTGGAACTCTTCCAGCATGTTGATGCAGCGGAGCATCGTGGTCTTGCCCGAACCGCTCGAACCGATAATGCTGATGACATCTCCCTGCGCCATGGTGCAGTCGACGCCCTTCAGCACTTCCACGTCGCCGTAGCTTTTGTGCAGGTTGCGGATTTCAAGAAGGTTGGACATCGGAAAATGCCTTACGATGGAACGGCGGTCTTGCGCTCGACATAACGGCCGAAGCGCTCGATGGCGTAGTTGATGACGAAATAGAGGAAACCGGCGAAGAAATAGAACTCGAGGCTCATGAACGAGCGCGAGATCAACTCCTGTGTGCGCAGCAGAAGTTCGGCAACGCCGATGATCGAAAGGAGCGTCGACGCCTTGACCATCTCCGCCGCAGTGTTCACCCAGGCCGGCAGGACCTGGCGCAATGCCTGAGGGCCGAGAACATAGGCGAAGGTTTGCGGGAAGGTGAGACCAATGGCCTTGGCCGCCTCGGTCTGCCCCTTGGGGATCGATTGCAGGGCGCCCCGGACGATTTCGCCGACATGCGAGCTACAGAATACCGCAAGGGCAAGAACGCCTGCCTGAAAGGGGCCAAGATCAAGCCCGATCGTGCCAAGCACGTAATAGCTCGCAAGGACAAGTACCAGGACCGGCGTGCCCCTGATGAAATCCGTGTAGCCGCGAACGATCCAGCGCAGCAGGCGCACACCGTAGGTCAGGGCGAGCCCGACGAATACGCCGAGCACGGTGCCGAAGCAGATGGCGAGGACCGATATCGATATCGTGACACCAAGACCCTTGAGGATCGGGAAGCGCGCGAGCCAAAGGACATCGAGGAAGTGAGCTATATCCATCGCATCACCTCGGCAAGGACAAACGGCGCTCGACGCCGCGCATCAGCGCCGCGAGGATCGAGCAGGTGAATACATAGAGGCAGCTGGCGACGATCCAGGTTTCGATGACACGGAAGCTTTCGACATTGATCTTGCGCGCTTCGAAGGTCAGTTCCGGAATCGCGATCGCGGCGGCGAGCGAGGTATCCTTGAACAGCGAAATTATCGTGCTGCTTAAGGACGGCAGGATGTTGCGGAACATCAGCGGCGCGATGATCGACGTTCGAATCTGCATCTCCGTAAGGCCGATGGCGAGCCCCGCTTCACGAAGTCCCGGCGGTATCGACAGAAGTCCAGCGCGAAACACTTCCGCAAGATAGGCACCGGAATAGAGCGCGAGGGTGAAGACGAAGCTCTCGATCTTGCCGAGCCGCAAACCGAGCTGCGGCAGGGCAAAATAGCTGAAGAGCACCAGCACCAGGATCGGGGTGTTGCGGATGATCGTTACGTAAATTCCGGCCGGCCGCTTGATGAAGCCGTTCTTCGAGATCAGTCCGAACGCGGTGATCAGGCCGATGATGGCGCCGATGAGGATTGCACCGAACGCAAGTGTGAGGCTGAGGGCCAGGCCTTGAAGGAGCAGGTCGAAGCTGCGCCAGACGGCAGCGAAATTCAGCGTATATCCCATTGCGTTCCCCCCGATGGAACCGGACTGATGCGCAGCGTTCACGCAACGGCACCGGAGAGACCCGGAGCCGCTGCGCGATGCCGGTTACTTGTATTCGACCGGGAAGCCGATCTGCGGCGGGGTAAGGTCCTTGCCGAACCAGGTCTTGAAGGACTTGGCGTAGAAGTCGAACTCGACGCCGGTCATGGCCTCGTGCAGGGCGGTGTTGACGAAGTTCAGCCAATCCTGATCGCCGCGCTTCACACCGCAAGCATAGGTTTGCGGGTTCCAGCCGTAGCCACCGTCCTTGTAGCGGCCGGGATTCTGCGTCATGTACCAGGCAAGCGACGACTGGTCGGTCGCGGCAGCGTCGGCGCGTCCGGATTCGAGCGCCTGATAAATGAGATCGACCGATTCATATTGGTCGACCTTGGCTTCGGGGAGCGCCGCGTGGACCATGCTTTCGGCATAGACGTTCTGCAGAACCGAAATCGTGACGCCGGAGCCGGCAGCCTTGAGCGCGGCGTAGTCGGCATATTTGCCGTCGGCCTTCAGCATGAGGCCGACGCCCTCGCGATAATAGGGGATGGTGAATGCGATCTGCTGGGCGCGCTCGCCGGTCACCGTCATGAACTGGCAGGTGATATCGACCTTATCCGTGGTAATGTTGGGAATGCGCGCATCGGAAGACTGGTTGACGAATTCGATCTTGTCCGGGTCGTTGAACAGGGCCTTGGCGATGATGTGGCCCATATCGATATCGAAGCCCTGCAACTTGTCGTCGGCACTCTTGAAATGCCAGGGCGCATTGGTGCTGCCGGTTCCCATGACCAGATGGCCGCGCGCCAACACTTCGTCGAGCTTGCTTTTGGTTTCTTGAGCGAATGCGCCAATCGAAGGCAGCGCAACGAGAGCGGCTGCAAGGGCCGCAATGTAAAGTCGTTTGGACATTTTGTTCCCCTATTCGTCAAAGCGAATCTTGTGTCGTTATCCATTATAGTGGAATATAATACCTAATAATGGATGACATATAGAATTACAGTGGCTTGAACTTGTCAAGCGGGATTTACCGCTGCTCTCTGGGCGCTTGGGGGTGCCTGAAATGGGCGCTCGCGCGGCCCAAAAGAAAAGCTCGCATCGGCGGATGCGAGCTTGGATTCTTTACGTTGATTGCGAATTTCGTCTTATGCTGCGGCAGCAGCGTTGACGTGACCCTCAGCAATCTTGGTCAAGGCCTTATCGGCATTCATCTCTTCGTTGAGATTCTGCTGGAGAAGCGAAGCGCAATCTTCGCGTCCAAGCTGCTTTGCCCACGCGATCAACGTACCGTAGCGCGTGATCTCGTAGTGTTCGACGGCCTGACCGGCGGCGATGAGCGCGGCATCGAGCACCTGGTCGTCATCGACTTCGCCGCTGACCTCATCTGCCTCTTCCAGAATTCCGTCGATCGCCGGGCAATTTACGCCGCTGACCTCGACGCCATGCAGCTTGAAGACCTGCTCAAGCCTGTCGATCTGGGTCTCGGTTTCCTGCAGGTGTTTTTCAAACCCCATCTTCAGTTCTTGATCCGATGCCTTGTCGATCATTTCAGGCAAGGCTTTTACGATCTGGTTCTCGGCATAATAAATGTCGCGCAGTGTATGAACGAAAAGATCGTCCATCGTTTTGATGTCTTTCGAAAAGAAACCCATGTCATTCTCCCTTGTTTGGACATGCATCGACATTCGGCGCCCAAAAGCGTCGACCTGCAGTCAGTGTGTTTCGATTGCCCAGAGGAAACGGGGAGGTTCTGGTTATTGTTCCGAGATAATTTTCAGGTTTTCAAATTCTCACTTGCGGGTCCAGCCTGCCCTTCCCTGCCATCTCGATGCGGAAGGTTTTGCCGGCATCCGGGTACGTCTTGCGTGAAGCCTCATCCATCTCGGCATAGGCACTGGTCACGATCAGGCTCGCGCTATCCGTGCCGATGAATGCGGGACAGGTCGGCTGCGGAATGGGCAGTTCAATTGTTCGGATACGCTTTCCCGATGGAGCAAAGACATCGATACGGGAGCCGCCCCAGGAGGCATTCCAAAGGTTGCCGTCAGCATCGACCACCGAACCGTCAAAGCCCCCGCTCCCGGTATTCCTGAGAAACTCGGTGGGCTCGCCGTTCGGCAGTCCCGTCTCAGGATCCGTATTCACCCGCCAGACGATATTAAGCGCCAAATCCGCGAAATAGGCAGCACGCCCATCGGGTGCGAAACAGATCGAATTAGCGATCGAAATATTGCCGTACAGTTTGCGCAGCTCGCCCTCGCGATACCAATAGATGGCGCCCGCGCCCGGCTCAGCCTTCTTGCCCATGGTGCTGACCCAGAACGCTCCGGCCGGATGCACGCGCGCGTCATTGGACCGCGTTGCCGGATTATCGGCTTCGATCGGCTGGTGCATCATCGTGTGCCCTGTCGAGCGATCGCGAACGAAGAGCCCGGTCTCCGTCAGGACGAGTTGGCGCTCCTTGTCAACGACCGCAAGCGCGCTCGCCATCTGACCGAGGCTATGCATGCGAGCCTCGCCGCCGGCGAGCGGCTTTTCAAAGAGCCGACCGGCAAGAATGTCAAACCACCACACTGTATTGGTCAGTGGATCAAAACCCGGCCCTTCTCCAAGTTCGCAGGGTTCGTCATGAAATATGCTGATCTTCGTCATCGGTAGCCCTTAGGCAGCGAACACGCGGTCATAAGCCGCCACCGTAACCCTTGCGCGTTCGCCGACGAAGGCGGCGGATGCGCCCACCTTGTAAAGGCTGGAGCCAAGGCCGAACGTGCGCACCCCGACCTTCGAATAGGCAGCAAAGCCATTTTCGTCGACACCGCCAACGGCGCCGATGACCGTTCCCTTGGGCAAGATCGCGCTGATGGCCTTGATCCCTTCAGGCCCGAGGACGCTTGCAGGAAAGAATTTCAAGCCTGATGCGCCAGCGCTCAAGGCGGCCAGGGCTTCGGTAGGCGTGAAAACGCCAGGCATGGTCACCATGCCTGCCGCGACCGCCGCACTCAATACGGCCAGATCGACATTAGGGCTGATCATCAGACGTCCACCCGCTTCCGCCAGACGTGCGACATCCGCGGCGTCAAGCACCGTTCCGGCACCAACCAGAACGGAGGACGGCAATTTCTTCGCCAGCAACTCAATCGATCGAAACGGATCAGGTGAATTCAGTGGGACTTCGATCGCTTCAATGCCGGCCCTCACCAGTTCCTCAGCAATGCCCAGAACTTCATCCGGCTTCACGCCGCGCAAAATGGCGATGAGATCGCGTTGCAGCTTGGGCCATGGGGTGGATGCGCTTGTCATTGCATAGTCCTTATCAACGGGGCCAGATGGCCGAGGCGGCGACAAACAGACCCTTGCGAACGGCTTCATCGGCGTCGACCGCACCGAACTCGATGCCCGCGAGCGAAAGTGCCTTGCCGTAGAGCGTAGCCATGCTGCCGGAAGCAACGAGCGCGACCCGGCCCTGGTGCTTCGATCTTGCGCCGGCAATTTCCGCGCCGATAAGCAGACCAGAAAGTCGTGAGGCCGCCCCCTCAGGCGAAAGGTTTTCGAGCAGCATCGCCGCGCGAATAGCAAAGAGTTCGCCGAGCATCGCTTCTCCAGACAGCATCAACTCCACTGCTGCGGTAAATTGCGGATGATCGGCGGAGGCGGAACTCGCAGCACCCTGCACTGAGTGCCGCAGGATCGACTGCGAGGCGAGGAGCGCATAAAGTTCGCCCGTCAAATAGGTTGAAAACGTCTTCGCCCTGCCGCTCTGGAGTTCGACCCATTTCGAGTGGGTGCCGGGCATGGCGACGACACCGTCCGTGATATTTCGCGCCAGCATGGCGCCAAGAAGTTGGGTTTCCTCGCCGCGCATGACGTTGGGAAAGCGCCCGGACTGCGACAGACCCGGGATGATCCGCACATCACGGTCGATCCCTGTAATTTTCACGGCACCAGAAAGAATCGCATTGAGATCCGCCGGGACGGCAACGTAGTTGGCCTCCACCCAACCCTGGCGTGAGCCCGCCATGCCGCAGACGATGACCGGCAACTGCACGGGCGCACCAAGCTCGGAAAGGTGGCTTTCGAGTGTCGTTGCGAATCCGCGGTCCCGCGACGCATCGAGCCCATCATCCGAACGCTTCTCGGCAATGATGTTCCCCGTGCCATCCACAAGCCAGAGGCGAAACCGGCTCGTTCCCCAATCGCTGAGGCCATAGGCGGGTGCAGACGTCACAGGCAGCCTCCATCGACGATCAGCGTCTGCGCTGTGAGCATGCGTGATGCGTCCGAGGCCAGGAAAAGGCAAGGTCCCACCATGTCGCCGGGCAGTAATTCCTCCGGGATGGCCTGCCTTTTCATATACGCTCCCAGCCCCTCTTCCGTCACCCAATGCGTGCGTTGCCGTTCCGTCATCACCCAGCCGGGGGCGATGGCATTGACACGGATCTTCTCCGGTCCGAGCCGACCCGCCAATCCCTTTGTCAGGCCTATGATCCCGGCCTTGGCAGCGGTGTAGGCCGGCAGGTTGCCCTGGTTGATCATAAAGGAGATCGACGTGAAATTAATGATCGATCCGCCACCTGCCTCCCGCATGCCGGGCACGACCGCCTGGGCGGTAAAGAAGTGCGGGCGGAGATTTATCGCCTGGTTCCCGTCCCAGTAATTCTCTGTCACATCGTCAATGTCATGCCGGTCATCCCAGGCGGCATTGTTGACGAGAACGGTTACCGGTCCGTTCTTCGAAATTGCGGTGGCAACAGCGTTGCGCAGGGCCTCGATGTCAGTGAGATCAGCCCTCAAATAGAGCGGGCGGTTGCCGTAATTCTTGTCGAGCTCGTTGGCCAGGTCCTCGGAGGCAGCCTCAGCAATGTCGATGAACGCGACGCGTGCACCTTGCGCGACGAACCCCTCAGTGAGGGCAGCGCCGATGCCGGAGCCGCCACCTGTTATGAGCACGGAGCGGTTCTTCAAGTCGGGGAAAACGGCAGAAGGCATCATGGCTCGAACTCACAGCATAAGTTCCATTATTTGGAACAGTGTTTGACTATATCGAATTGATCTCCTAGGCTCCCGGAAGTCAAGATGTGACCCTGAATTCCGCACCCGGACAACTCACATTTGTGTAGTGAGCCCCAATTCAAGGTGAAGGTGCATGGAGAGCGCGAGTGAGCAAGAGCCGAACGACTGCCAGCGCCAGAGATACGGGCACACTCGGCAAGGCGGTCAGCGTACTGGATATAATCGCCAACGCGAGCGAGCCGCTACGATTTACCGATGTTCTGCGTCTTACCCGTCAACCGCGCGGCACGCTCCACCGGCAGATTTCAAACCTTATTGAAGAGGGCCTGCTCACAGTCAATCGCGATCAGTCCTACGGCCTTGGCCTTCGGCTGCTGCAGTTTGCATCCCGCGCATGGGCAAGCAATGAATTGCGCGCCATCGCCGAACCGCATATCCGCAAACTGCACGAGGCCACCGGCGAAACCGTGCATCTCGGTGTTTTGCAGGGCACTGAGGTCGTCTACCTCGACAAGATCGAAAGCCGGCAAAATATCCGCCTCGTCTCGCGCATCGGCAATACGGCGCCAGCCTGGTGCACCGGTGTCGGCAAGGCCGCACTGTCGGCGATGGCCGATGAAGATCTGCACGACCGTATCGGCAAAATTAATTTTACTCGCTATACACCGCATACGATTACCGATGTACCGAGCCTGCTGAGCGAGATTTCCGCGATCCGCATTGCGGGCAACGCCTATGATCGAGAGGAACATGAACTCGGGATTTGCTGCGTGGCCGCACCCGTCTCGTCGACTGACAAAAAGCTCATCGCTGGCGTATCGGTGACGGGGCCCGCATACCGTATCACGCCGGAAATCCTCTCCTCCTGGGCCGGGATCACCCGCGCAGCAGCAGCAGCAATCATGCACGACATGGCGATCCAGTTCTCGCCGCGCCGTTCAGCCTGAGCGACTAGTTGCGGATGGTAAAATCCGCCTCGCGCGACTCTTCGAGAACAAGTTCGGCATTGGGCATGTCGTTGGAAAGTGCCCGTTGCTGGGCCGAGCCGACATTGTGGCCGAGGCCCAGCCAGCGCTGGACGAGACGGTTTTCGAGTTCGAGGCGATCGACTTCGAGAAAGACGGTGACGTCGAAGAGCGGCGCGAGCCGATCCCATGGAGCCTGATCCAAGAGAAGGTAGTTGCCCTCGACGAGCAGGATGCGCTGGCCGGCGCGCACGATGTCGGCACCCGCCCGCGCCAGATCGAGCTTGCGGTCGAATAGCGGGATGACCACGTCATCGCCGATGTGCCGCAGGCGTTTCAGCAGCGCCTCAAAACCGGCACAATCGAAGGTTGGCGGCGAACCCTTGCGCTTGCGCAGGTTCATGGCGTCGAGAATGGCGTTGTCGAGGTGAAACCCATCCATCGGCACGACTATCGCGGCACCGGGTTCGCGGGCATTGATGGCTTCGCAAAGCGCCGCCGAAGCAGTCGATTTACCTGCGCCGGGCGCGCCCGCAATCGCGACGATCAGACGGTCGGTCCTTGCCGCCCGGGCAAGAAGTTCGGGAACGAGATCTTCGACGGTGATCATCATGGGGCGATACTCTGCGATGTTCTACGCTACCGCTTCTACCGTCCCCAACGATGCGGAGGAAGTATTTTCTTGGGACTAGCGGTCAAAGACGAGATAGTTTTCCCATGCACGCATTCTGAGCAATATCCTGCGGATGATGGCGAGCGCCTCCATGCTTTTGGTATAAACAGCGACCTCCGCCGTGGCGCCACCCGGCAGATTGTAGGCGGCAACCTCCTCGCCAAGATCGATCACCGTAATCATGCGTCCAGGCGCTTGGCGGTCGTCGGGAGCAAGGAGCGTACCCGAGGGTTCAAGCTGTCCCGTCGCCATGGTTTCAACCACGGTCTTTACCGTGCCTCGAAAGACCTGGCCTGGAACAGCTGCGAAGGAGATCTCTGCTTCGTCGCCAGCCGCGACCCGTTGCAGCGACAATTGATTGAAGGCTGCCGCAAAGACGCGCCGGTCTGTGTGCACAAACGTCATGACAGGACGGAGCGGCAGGGAGACGGCCATCATCCCCGGATGCAGGAACACCTGCGCCGCATAGCCATCCGTTGGCGCGCGGTAGACGCTCTGCTCGAGATCGAACTCCGCTCGCGCCACCTCGGCCTCGAGCTGTGCGACCGTCGTATCGACACCACCAATCTGCGCGTTGGCGGCAAGGCGTGCCTGATCGGCCTGCGCGGCGGCGCTCGCAAGCGCGCTTTCCGCCGCCAGATAGAGGTCGCGCCGGTTGACCACTTCAGCTTCAGAAAATGGCGCATCGCCCTTCCCGCCCGCATGCGCATTGGCCGTCGCACGCCGGTCGTAGTCATCCTTGGCGCGGTCGCGTGAATCGCGCGCGCCATCGACGGCTGCGTTGGCAGCCTTAAGCGCCGCCTGGCGTTCGAGCGCGTCCTGCTGTGCCTTGGCCAGAGCGGCTTTCCGGTGGGCGAGCGCATATTCGAAGGGGCGCGGATCGAGCCGGAACAGGACGTCGCCTTTCTTCACATGGGTATTGGGTGCGACGGGAACGTCGACCACCTGGCCGTTGACGGCCGGGCTGATGGGCGTCGCATAAAAATAGAGCCGGGCCTCGGTCGTGAACGGGTGGTTATAGTTCATGGCGATGACGATGCCGCCGATGAGAACGACGCCGCCGAGCACGGTCGTCGTCAGTGTCCACTGATTGACCGGCAGCCGCAGGAGCCGGAATGCGACAATGCAGAGAGCCGCATAAAGGAGGCAAAGGAGCGTGGTCATTTCGCGGAGGGCCCGGTAACCTGCCAGCGTTCCAGCGCGGCAATCCGGTCTTCAAGCGCTTTCGACCCGCCAGAGCCCATGCCCCATCCCCGGTCGGGCCGGTACATCATCGCCCAGATCCAGAGGAACGGCCAGATGGCGTGCAGCGTAAAGAGACTGACCCAACCTGCAGCTTCAATCGCATCCTGGTGCGGATGGTCGCGCGCCTTGGCTATCTTATAGGGAACATCGTGGATCGCGATAATGCCGTAGACGAGAGTAACGGCCAGAAAAAACAGAAGCGCGAGCGCAACATAGTCAAGCACAATATCAACCTCGCAATGGGTATATCAAATGCGAAGCGATTAGCTCGGATTGGTATGTTTAAAAAGTACGTAACCGTAACAAGGACCGAATCCCCGCCGCAAAAAAGCGGCGGGGAAGGTATCAACTCAGGCGGCGAGCCACTTGTCGTAATCGGAAACCAAGAGATGCAGCGGCGCTTCGTCTTCGTCGATCGACGAGAAACGGCCGATGGGCTCGCGAAAGATATTGTCGGTCAGATCGTCGTTGACGGTCGACACTTCGCCGATCAGCACGTCACCGCCTTCGCCCCAGAATGCATGCCAGTTGCCCGGTAGCAGGGTTACGCTTTCACCCGGCTGCAGCTTCAGCAAACCGCCAGCTTTCAGCTTGACGATACGTCCGTCCGTCGCGACTTCGACGTCGGTCTTCTCATCGACACTGCCGTCGGCATTGGAATTGAAAAGTTCGAGCACAAGCGTGCCGCCGCCGCGGTTGATGATGTCTTCCGCTTTGACGATATGGCGGTGCATCGGGGACAGCTGCTTTTCGCGCGAGATCATGATCTTTTCCGCGTAGAGCATGCCGCCGCCCTTCTTCAGGTCTTCCTGGTTGCCGTTGCGGGTCGTGAACAGAAACAGGCCGAGTTCATCGAACTTGCCCTGGCCATAGTCCGTAATGTCCCAACCGAGGCGGGCCTGCAGAATGGCCTTTGAATCGCTGGCGGTACGCGCCTTCAATTCCTCCGGTGACCAATAAGCGAAGGGCGGCATGACATAGCCGAAAGAGCGGATGAACTTGTCGCTCTCGCGGATGATTTCATTGACTTCGGAACGCTTCATTTTTCAAATTTTTCCTTCATGTAAATTACGCAACCAGTTCGGCCGGCGGGCTCTTTGCGCCAGTCATGAAAGCGACGGCGTCGGACATCGTATATTCCTTCGGATTGATGACGCAAAGACGTTTTCCGAGGCGATGGATATGAATTCTGTCGGCCACCTCGAAGACGTGCGGCATGTTGTGCGAAATCAGAACGATCGGAAGTCCGCGTTTCTTCACATCCTGGATGAGTTCAAGCACGCGCCGCGATTCCTTGACGCCGAGGGCAGCCGTGGGTTCGTCCATAATCACCACCTTGGAGCCAAACGCCGCGGCACGGGCGACAGCAACGCCCTGGCGCTGCCCGCCCGAAAGCGTCTCCACAGCTTGGCCGATGTTCTGGATGGTCATCAGGCCGAGCTCCGTCAACTTGTCGCGCGCCCGCTTCTCCATGGCCTTGCGGTCAAGCATGCGGAACCACTTGCCCATGATGCCGGGCTTGCGGATCTCCCGGCCGAGAAACATGTTGTCGGCGATCGAAAGCGCCGGCGACAGGGCAAGATTCTGATACACCGTCTCGATGCCTGCGTCGCGGGCTTCCATGGGGGAGCGGAAGTGGATGGGCTTGCCGTCCAGCTTGATCTCGCCGTCATCGGGGTGGATAGCGCCGGAAATCGCCTTGATGAGCGAGGATTTTCCAGCGCCATTGTCGCCGATCACCGCGAGCACCTCGCCCTTATAGAGGTCGAAATCCGCGTAATCGAGGGCTGTGACCCGGCCGTAACGCTTTACCAGTCCACGAGCGGTTAGAAGGGGTTCGCTTTGCATCAGCCTGCTACCTTTCTGATCCACTGATCGATTGCGACGGCAAGGATGATCAGGACGCCGATGATCAGGTACGTCCATTGCACGTCAGTGCCGTACATGCGCATTCCGAACGAGAACACGCCGACGATGAGCGCGCCGAATAGCATGCCGAGGATGGAGCCCCGTCCCCCGAAGAGCGACATACCGCCAATCACGACGGCGGTGATCGATTCGATGTTGGCAAACTGGCCGATCTGCGGCGAAACCGAACCGTTGCGCCCGATGGAGGCCCACCCGGCCAGTGCACAGATGAGACCGGCAAGCACGTAGACGGTGATCACGACGCGCTTCGTCCTGACGCCGGAAAGCTTCGCCGCCTCGGGATCGTCGCCGATGGCGTACACGTGGCGGCCCCACGCCGTATGGTTGAGGACATACCAGAGGACGGCAATCAGAATGAGCATGGCAAAGACGCCATAGGTGAAAGTGGCCCCGCCAATATTGATCTTCTGACCGAAGAACTGGAGCAAGGGCGCGTTTGTCTCAATATCCTGGGCCCGGATCGTCTCATTGGCGGAATAGATGTAGGTCGTTGCGAGGAAAATCTGCCAGGTGCCGAGGGTGACAATGAAAGGCGGCAGCTTCACGGTCGCGATAAGAAAACCGTTGATGAAGCCGCACAATGCGCCGAGCGCAACGCCGCAGAGGATCGCAAGTTCAACCGGCATTCCATAGCGAAAGGTAAACTGGCCCATGACCACGGAGGTCAGTACCATGATTGCGCCGACCGAAAGGTCGATGCCAGCGGTAAGCACGACCAAGGTCTGCGCCGCGCCGACGATACCGACAATGGCCACCTGCTGAAGAATAAGCGACAGCGCGAAGGGCGTGAAAAATCGCGACCCGACGATGACCGCGAAGATCAGCAGTGACAGGACGAGAACGATCAGGGGTACCGAGGCCGGACTCGAGTGCAGAAAGTGCCGCAGCTTTTCGAGGGGGCTTCGCTCATGTTGGTCGAAGCTCGCGACCGTCGTCGCACTTTGCGACAGCACGCGCTCGAACTCTTGCCCGGTCTGAGATGTGGTGTTGGTTTCCGTCATGGCTGGGCCCTCCCTGAACCGCTGAAGTCGGAGAGAGGAGGTTACACCCTCCTCTCTTCCCCTGCTTGCTTTATTGCTGGCTCAAACCTGGATCAGCCCCAGCACTTGCCCATGCCGGTCTTCACATCAATGGACTCGAGGCCCTGAACCGGCTTGTCGGTAACGAGAGCAACGCCCGTGTCGAAGAACGACTTGCCTTCCGTGGGCTTCGGCTTTTCGCCGGTATCGGCAAATTTCTTGATCGCCTCGATGCCAAGCGATGCCATCAGCAGCGGATATTGCTGTGACGTCGCGCCGATGACGCCGGCCTCGACGTTCTTGACGCCTGGGCAGCCGCCGTCGACGGAAACGATGAGAACGTCTTTCTCCTTGCCGACGGCCTTCAGGGCCTCATAGGCGCCGGCAGCTGCCGGTTCATTGATCGTATGGACGACGGTGATGCTCGGGTCTTTCTGCAGAAGGCTTTCCATCGCCTTGCGGCCGCCTTCTTCATTGCCGTTGGTGACGTCATGGCCGACGATACGCGGATCCTTTTCGTCGCCGATCTTGTTGATGTCGACAACATCGATGCCGAAGCCCTTCATGAAGCCCTGATCGCGCAAGACATCGACCGTTGGCTGCGACGGCGTCAGATCGAGGAAGGCAATCTTCGCGTCCTTCGCCTTGTCACCGAGCGTACCGGCGGCCCACTTGCCGATCAGTTCGCCCGCGAGGAGGTTGTCGGTGGCGAAGGTTGCGTCGGCGGCATCAGCAGGGTCGAGCGGCGTATCCAGTGCGATGACCAGAAGGCCGGCGTCGCGCGCCTGCTTGACGGACGAAACGATGCCGGCCGTGTCGGACGCAGTCAGCAGAATACCCTTGGCGCCGTCGGCGATACAGGTCTCGATTGCAGCGACCTGGCTTTCGCTGTCGCCGTCGATCTTGCCGGCGTAGGTCTTCAGATTAACGCCAAGTTCCTTGGCTTTGGCGACGGCGCCTTCCTTCATTTTGACGAAGAAGGGATTGGTGTCCGTCTTGGTGATCAGGCAGGCGCCAACATCCGCCGCCTGCGCCGGAGCAGCAAAAGCGGTAATCGCCACTGCGGCGGCACCAAAAACGCTTGATTTCAGATAAATGCTTCTGAGCATGTCACTTCCTCCCAAAAAATCGCGCCAGTCCGCGATGGGCCGGCGCCCTGCCGGTCCCTTGTTCAACTCCTAACACCTCGGACAGTTATCCTCCCGGCCAAGTGTTCCGCCTAGCAAATACCACTCGCCTCGGGCTGTCAACATTAATAAATCACTCTGATTTAATATTGACACTCCGGCTTCGTGCCTCCATTGTCGGAAGACATCGGGAGGAGTCCCAATTGGGCATTCGAGCTACTGAGCGGGCAGGCATGGGAGGAACCAGGCCACCGCTTCACCACGGCACAAATCAAAGCGGGATGCGCGAGCACAATGAGCGCGTTGTGCTGTCGTTGCTGCGCCAGCATGGCAGCCTTGCCAAAACCGCGATTGCCCGGATGACCGGCCTCTCGGCACAAACGAGTTCAATCATCATGCGTATGCTTGAAGCGGATGAACTCCTGACCCGCGAAGAGCCCCTGCGCGGACGGATCGGCCAGCCGCTCATTCCGATGTCGCTCAATCCGGAAGGTGCCTTCTTCTTCGGACTTAAGATCGGGCGGCGTAGCGCGCATCTCGTTTTGATCGACTTTGTCGGCAACATCCGCTCGCTGCTGCATATTTCCTACGACTACCCAGCCCCGGAACCGATCTTCGCATTTGCCAAGACGGCGATCGACGATATGACAAAGGGCCTGACGAAGAGGCAGCGGGACAGAATTGCCGGCATCGGCATCGCCGCTCCGTTCGAACTCTGGAAATGGGCCGACACGCTCGGAGGTCCACAGGAAGTCATGGACCAGTGGCGAGACTGCGATATCCGCGCGCGCATCGAAGCGCTCTGTCCCTATCCCGTTTACCTGCAGAACGACATGACGGCCGCCTGCGGCGCGGAACTCGTGTTCGGTAAGACCAAGGACATCAGCGATTTCGTCTACTTCTATATCGGTTCGTTCATCGGCGGCGGCATCGTCATCAGCGGCAATCTCTATCCGGGGCGCAGCGGCAATGCAGGCGCGCTCGGCTCAATGCCGGTACCGGGACCCGACGGCGCGCCGCGCCAGCTCATCGATGTGGCCTCGATCACCGCACTCGAGAAGGTCGTCGCGAGCCTCGGCCGTGACCCCTCCCCGCTTTGGGCTTCGCCCGAGGATTGGGGGCCGATGGGTGTCGAACTCGACGCATGGATCAACCAGGCTGCCAAAGCGATCGCGCAGGCGGTTGTCGCCGCTTCATCCGTGGTCGATTTCGAGGCGGCGATCATCGACGGCTGGATGCCTGAAGACGTGCGCGCGCGAATCGTTGCCGCTGTGCGCCTCCATGTCGGGACTTTCGATCTTGAAGGGCTGCAACTGCCGGCGATTTTCGAAGGGACCGTCGGCATCCACGCCCGCGCCATCGGCGCGGCCAGCCTTCCGCTCGCCGACCGCTTCCTGATCGGGCAGAAGATCTACAGGAAGGTGGACTGACATGCTCATCGGAATCCCGCCGATGCTGGGGCCGGAACTGCTTTTCACCCTGCGCTCCATGGGCCACGGCGACGAGATCGCACTTGTCGACGGCAATTACCCGGCGCTGGAACACGCAAGGCGCCTTATTCGTGCGGACGGGCTGCCGCTCATTCCCCTCCTCGACGCTATCCTGCAAGTCTTGCCCGTCGACGATTTCGTCGCGGAGGCGCTGTTTCGTGCTTCGGTAAAAGGCGATCCCGCCCTCGCAGATCCGGTACACGAAGAAATGGCGCAAGTCTGTACCCGCCGTGCCAAGGGTTTCAAGCTTGTTGCACTGGCCGGCGATGCCTTCTATGGACGTGTGAAGGCCGCGCACACGATCATTGCGACAAGCGAACCGCGGCTCTATGCCAATATTATCATCCGCAAGGGTGTCATTTATCCAAGAGAGATTGATCTATGATTTTGTGTTGTGGCGAGGCCCTGATCGACATGTTGCAGCGCAAGAGCGAGGCTGGAGAGCCTGCCTTTGCACCCTATGTGGGCGGCGCTGTTTTCAATACGGCAATCGCGCTCGGCCGGCTCGGAATTGCAACGGAGTTCTTTTCCGGAATTTCGTCGGATTTTTTCGGGCAGATGCTGCTCGACAGTCTCGCTGCCAACAAGGTCGGCACCACCTATGCCCATATTTCGGAGCAGCCGACGACCCTCGCTTTCGTCCGTTTGACCGACGGTCAGGCAAGCTACATGTTCTATGACGAGAACAGCGCCGGACGTTCGCTTGCGGTCGAACATCTGCCACAGCTGGGCGCCGACGTAACCGCCCTCCAGTTCGGCGCCATCAGCCTTATCCCGGAGCCCTGCGGATCGACCTATGAAGCGTTAATGGCACGCGAGCATGAGAAGCGTGTGACCATTCTTGACCCCAACATTCGCCCTGGCTTCATTCCCGACCGGGAAAAGCACATGGCCCGTATGCGCCGCATGATCGCCATGACCGACATCCTCAAGATCTCCGATGAGGACATGCGCTGGTTTGGCGAGAGCGGATCGATGGACGAGATCGCCCGGCGCTGGATCGTGCCGGCCGATAAGAGCGGACCGAAACTAATCCTTGTTACCCACGGCGCCGACGGTGTCACAGGTTATACGGCGAACCTTACAGTGCACGTCTCGGCCCAGAAAGTTCCCGTCGTCGATACGGTCGGCGCCGGCGATACCTTTACCGCCGGTGTCCTGGCTTCCCTCGAAGACGCGGGCCTTTTGACCAAGCACGCGGTCACGCGCCTCACTGAAGGCCAAGTCCGCGAGGCCTTGTCGCTGGGGGTGAAAGCCGCGGCGGTGACGGTATCGCGCGCGGGCGCCAACCCGCCGTGGCGATCGGAGTTGGTGTAGCGCTGTCCGCTAGGCCGACTCGATATCCGTATAAGGAAAATCGCTACCCTTGAACAACAAAGGCAGATTGTGCGCCTTAGCGCAGGCGTAAGCAAAGCAGTCACCCATGTTAAGGCCGGCCTTGTGGCGCCCGCGACCAAATTTTTTGAATGCCTCGATGGCGTTGAGACCAATCTCGGCGGTGATCTCAATCATCTGGGCATTGGTCTGCGCGATAAAAATTTCGATTGAGCGTTCTGCCACCTCAATCGGCGCAGCACGCTTGCGGGCAAGTCCGGTAACTGCCTCATATAGCACTACAGGAGAAATATAGGTCGGCGAAGCCTCCGGCAATCTCGCCGCCAGCGCGATGGCATCATCTTCGCCGTCCACAATCGAAATGATGGCAGACGCATCGATGAATATCATTCGTCACCCGATAGTTCGTCGAAGAACGCCTTGTCAGCCTCAAGACCCGTCTTGGGATAGCCGCGATATTCCGCGAAGATTTTGTCGAGCCGTTGGTGTATCGGAGCTTCCTGTTTGACCCGCTCATATTCGTGCACAACCGCTTCGCGGATCGCTTCGGTCAAACTCGTCTTCTTCAGTTTGGCAAGCCGCCGCACCGCTTCGTCAGTCGCTTTGTCTTTTACCGAAAAGGCCATTCTATACCCCGCGTCTATACGGATATACGCCCGCGTCTATAAAATGGTCCTTTCGCAGCTCGCTTGCAAGCCGTCGTCACTCCAGATCGAACGCGGCGGCCATCAGCGTTTTCGTATAGTTCTGAGTCGGCGTTTCAAAAATATCATCGGTCTCGCCTTCCTCGACGATCTTGCCGTTCTTCATGACGATAACGTAGTCGGACATAGCCTTGATCACTGCGAGATCATGGCTAATGAAGATATAGGAGAGGTCGTGCTTGTCCTGTAGGTCACGGAGAAGATCGATGACCTGTCCCTGCACGGAACGATCAAGCGCCGACGTCGGCTCGTCGAGTATGACCACCTTCGGCTTGAGGATCACAGCGCGGGCGATGGCGATGCGCTGGCGCTGGCCGCCCGAAAACTCGTGGGGATAGCGATTGCGCGCTGCGGGATCGAGCCCGACCTCCTTGAGCGCCGCAATTGCCCTTTTGTCCCGCTCGGCGCGTGATAATTGCGGCTCGTGGATGAACAGGCCCTCGGTTATGATCTCACCGACGGTCTGGCGCGGCGACAGGGAACCGTATGGGTCTTGGAACACCAGCTGCAATTCGCGCCGCAGCGGGCGCATGGCGGATCGGTCGAAGTTGGAGATATTCCTAGAGCCGAAATGATATTGGCCGCTGCTTGGCAGGAGCCGCAGCAGCGCCCTTCCGAGCGTCGATTTGCCGGAGCCGGATTCGCCGACAATCCCGATGGTCTGGCCCTTTTTCAGTCTGACGCTCACGCCGTCTACCGCGCGGAACATGGTCTTCGCGCTGGTAAAGAATCCGCCGCCAATGGCGAAGTCGACCGCGACATTGCGCCCCTCGAGGATGATTGGCGCATTGTCGGCCGGCGGCTCCTTGCTTCCACTCGGCTCTGCGGCAAGCAACATCTTGGTATAATCCTCCTGCGGATTTTCGAAGATATCCTTGATGCTGCCGCGTTCGACAACATCGCCGCGGCGCATAACGACGACGCGGTCGGCGAAGTGCTTGACGATGCCGAGATCATGGGTGATCAGCACGATGGCCATGCCGAAACGCTTTTGCAGGGATCGCAACAAGTCGAGGATTTGGGCCTGGATCGTCACATCGAGGGCCGTGGTGGGTTCGTCGGCGATGAGCAGATCCGGTTCGTTGGCAAGCGCCATGGCGATCATGACGCGCTGGCGCTGTCCGCCTGACATTTCATGCGGATAGCTGTTGATGCGCCGCTCTGGGTCGGGGATGCCGACGAGCTTCAAGAGCTCCAGGACGCGCACCTTTGCCTGCTTGAAGGTCATTCCCTTGTGGTGGACGAGCGGCTCGGCGATCTGGCGGCCCACAGTATAGAGCGGATCGAGCGAGGTCATTGGCTCCTGAAAGATCATGGTGATCTTCGAACCGCGCACCTCGTTAAGGCGCTTAAGCGGCAGACCGACCAGTTCCTTGCCGCGGTATTTCGCTGAGCCCGTTACCCTGCCGTTCCTGGCAAGGAGGCCCATGATGCCCATCATGGTCTGGCTCTTGCCCGAGCCGGATTCACCGACGACCGCAAGGGTTTCGCCCGCTTTGACGTCGAGATCGATCCCCTTGACAGCATTGACGTCGCCGTCGGGTGTCGTGAAGTCGACCTTCAGCCCGCGTACGGACAAGATATTTTCTTTGGCGTCCGTCATATCAGCGGTCCTTCGGGTCGAGAGCATCGCGCAATCCGTCGCCAATGAAGTTGAGCGAGAACAGCGTCAGAACAAAGAAAATCGCGGGGAAGATCAGGAACCACGGTGAAGACTGCATCTTGTTGGCGCCGGCCGAGATCAATGCGCCCCAACTCGTCAACGGCTCCTGCACGCCCAATCCGAGGAAGGAAAGGAAGCTTTCGAGCAGGATGACCTTCGGCACCACCACAGTGACGAAAACGATGACCGGACCGATCGTGTTGGGAATGATGTGGCGGCGAATGATCTGCCAATCGGTCAGTCCCAGGGCTTGCGCAGCGCCGATGAATTCGCGGCGCTTCAGCGCGAGCGTCTGGCCGCGCACGATACGGGCCATGTCGAGCCATTCCACCGCGCCGATCACCAGGAATATCAGGATGAAGCTGCGTCCGAAGAAAACGACAAGCACGACGACGAGAAAGACGAAGGGCAGCGAATAGAGAATCTCGACAAGACGCATCATGACATTGTCGAGACGCCCGCCGATATAACCGGAGATGGCGCCGTAGACGACGCCGACAACCAGGGAAACCAGGCTGGCAAGCAAACCAACGGCGAGCGAGATTTGTCCGCCTAGCATGACGCGCGCCATGAGATCGCGGCCATTGTCGTCCGTGCCGAAAAGGAAGTACTCGCGCTTGACCTCGCCCGCGAGCTTCAGGGTCTTGCCGTCATTTTCCGTGGCCGTGACCTTGGTGTTTTCAAACTCGTTGGCCCGGTCGAAATAGCGCGTTACGCGGGGATCGATCGGCTGCTCGGAGCTGACGCTCGCGGTGAAGTTGTTACCATCCACGGCAAACTCGTTGAGCTCGACGCGAGCCCGGCTAGCTACGCCCTTCATCACGTCGTTGAGGGTATCGGCCTTCGGATAGGCCTCGAGGCTCGGACCCATGTTTACGTAGGACGGAAACACCTGGTCATAGGTGTGGCTCAGGAAGTAGGGACCGACAAAGGAAAAGATCGTGATAAGCGCAAGCATGACGCAGCCGGCCATCGCCGCGTAGTTGCGGCGAAAGCGCATGACCGCAAGTTGGAACAGGCTGCGACCCTTGGATTCCTCTGGAGGAATGACGCTGATGGGAACATCGATCAGATCAGTCATGACGAACCCTCGGATCAAGAAGGCCGTAGAGAATATCGACCACAAGATTGAAAACAATGACGAAAATGGCGACGAGTACGACCGTTCCCATCACTAGCGTATAGTCGCGATTGATTGCGCCCAGAACGAAATAGCGACCGACGCCGGGAATTGTGAAGATGGACTCGACGACCGCCGAGCCAGTCAGCAAGGCGGCGGCGCAAGGCGCGAGATAGGAAACGACCGGCAGGAGCGCGCCGCGCATAGCGTGGGTTACGACCACCACCTTCGCAGGCAGGCCGTAGGCGCGCGCGGTGCGGATGTGATCCGCATGGAGCGCCTCGATCATCGACCCGCGCGTAAGGCGAGCAAACACCGCGAGCTGGGGCAGGCCCAGCGTGATCACTGGGAGGATGAGGAATTTAAGCGATCCGTCGCCCCAGCCGCCGGCCGGAACCCAGGCAAGCATGAGGGCAAAGATCAGTGTCATGATCGGGCCGACGACAAAATTTGGCACGGTGACACCGGTCGTTGCCACGGACATGACGAGGAAGTCGATAAAACTGTTCTGCCTGAGCGCCGCGATCGTTCCGATCAGCACACCGCCGATCAAGGCAAACAGCAAGGCGTAGGTACCGAGCTGGACCGAGTAAGGAAGACCTTTGCCAATGAGCTCGGCAATGGTGTTGTCCTTGTAGATGTAGCTCGGCCCGAAATCGCCGGTAACCGCGTTCTTCAGGTACTGGAGATATTGGTTCCATAGCGGCTGATCGAGGTGGTAGGCCCGCATCAGGTTTTCCATCGTGGCCGGCGGCAAAGGTCGTTCCAGGTTGAATGGTCCGCCTGGCGCAAAGCGCATGAGAAAAAAGGAAATCGTGACGACAATAAACAGCGTCGGCACGGCGCTCGCCAGTCGGCGAAGGACGAAATGAAACATCGAACTAGTCTCTTCTTCTTGTCGGAACAGTTCAAGAATGAGGTTGTGTTTCTCTCAACTTGAAGACTGCATCATCCCGTTGCACGGCGCAAATGGTTCCGCCCGGCCGACCCATGAGGATCACCGGTTTGGCGCTCTTGAACTGTTGTTCTGTCGGAACGTGCCGCATTGCGAGCCGGG
The DNA here is from genome assembly GCF_009647635.1 of Phyllobacterium sp. SYP-B3895. Classification (NCBI taxonomy): domain Bacteria; kingdom Pseudomonadati; phylum Pseudomonadota; class Alphaproteobacteria; order Hyphomicrobiales; family Phyllobacteriaceae; genus Phyllobacterium; species Phyllobacterium sp. SYP-B3895. The sequence continues at coordinate 338,608 of NZ_WJIG01000004.1, forward strand.
CAAACGAACGGCGCAACCCGGGAAAAACCGGGTTGCGCCCACGATGCTATTCGACGCTCAGATACTTGCTCAGATGTTCATTATTGGCGTTGTCACCCCAACCCTTCACCTTGTCGGAGACGAGCCAGAGATTGGCATCGTTCATCAAGGGGGCGATGGGCTGATCCTTCATGATCAGCGCCTCGGCCTCATGCAGGATCTTGGAGCGGGCCGCGGGGTCGCGCTCCTCATAGGACTTCTTCATCAGCGCATCGAATTCCGGGTTCTCATAGTGCCCGTAATTGAAGGTCTTGTTGGTGCTGACGTTCAGATTGAGGAAGTTCTCGGCGTCGGCATAGTCGGCGGTCCAGCCGGCGCGCGCAACGTTGAACTTGCCGCCTTCCTGCAGGTAGGCGTAGTGCGACGAAATATCAAGATTCATCAGCGTTACATTGGCGCCGAAGGTCTTCTTCCACATGTCGGCGACGGCTGTCGCAACCTTCTGGTGGTTCGGGTTCGTGTTGTAGCGGATTTCGATGTTGAGCGGCTTGCCGCCCTCGCCATATCCGGCTTCCTTCATCAACTCGATAGCCTTGTCTTCGCGGTCGAGCTGCGACATTCCGGCGAAATCGGCCTTGGACGGCTCGCCATAATTTTCAAGGCCTGGAGGCACCAGCGAATAGACCGGAAGTTTCGTGCCGTCGTAAATGTCCTTGGCGAGGAAGTCGCGGTCAACCGCCATCGACAAGGCACGTCGCACGCGGGCGTCGTTGAAGGGTTCGGTACGCGTGTCGAACGGATAATAATAGGTCGCGGCGGCAGGCGTCACATGAACCTGCTTCGGATTGGCGTCGCGCAGGCGCTTGATCTGGTCGGAGGAGAAATTATAGACGAGATCGAGTTCGCCGGCCTCGTAGCGGCGCAGGCCAGCGGCCTGGTCTTCGAGCGGGTAGAAGATGACCTTATCGAGCTTTACGTTGGCAGCGTCCCAGTAGTTTTCGTTCTTCACGACCGTGAGGTGGTCATTCGGAACGTGCTCCACAAGCTTGAAGGCGCCATTGCCGACCAGCTTGCCTGGCTTGACGAATTCAGCGCCGTTCTTCTCGAAGCTCGCCTTGTTGACTGGCAGCGCGGACTGGTGCGACAGAAGTTCGATAAAGAACGGCGTCGGGCGCTCGAGCGTGATTTCAAGCGTCTTGTCGTTGACGGCTTTCATGCCGAGCTGGTCCACCGGCATCTTGCCCTTGTTGATCGCTTCGGCATTCTTGATCGGATAAAGAATGTTGGCATAGCCGGCAGCCGTCTTCGGATCTTCCTCGCGCTGCATCGAGAAGATGAAATCTTCAGCAACGACCGGCGAACCATCGGACCACTTGGCGTTTTCACGCAGCTTGAACGTATAGACGAGACCGTCGTCGGATACAGTCCAGCTTTCGGCTACGCCCGGAACGATCTTGCCATTGGCGTCATAGATCGTCAGGCCCTCGTAAAGATCCTTCAGAATGAAGGCTTCGATATCGATGGAAGTCTGTGACTGATCGAGGGTCTGCGGCTCACCGCTATTGCCGCGATGCAGCACAGCTTCAGCCAGCGCCGGGCTTGCCGCCATCATCAGCGATCCAAGCAGCATTGCCGCGCGGATATTCAGTTTCATAAAGGTCATTTTTCTTTTCCTTCCCCTCTAAGAGAATTGCGAAGGCATGAACAAATGACAAAATTTTCCCAAACGCAAGGAGGGTGTAATGCTTTAGTCGTAATATTTTGTTCTCTCGGGGCTTACGAGCACGTCAAAAAATTGTTGCACCATATGGACCAGATGGTCATTTGGCGCCGTTTTATCGAGAAAATGCGGCAGATTCAGATTCGGGACCAAACAACCGCGGATCATGTGGAAAACTGCCCTCTAGGACTCAATTTCGGACGCGAAACCCCTGGTATCGGCTAGGTGATAGCATGAATTCGTAGCACTAGGTCGTATTTCATGGCTCCCACCTCCTGTTGCATAGTGGGTTACTCAAGACTTTTTCATAATGAATTTTGAAAGCGGCCAATGCTTAACGTCGATTGGAACGACAGGAACGGCGGAATGCCGCCACGCGAAACCTTCTGGAGCGCATACAGCTTCATTATCATCGTCATCTTGCTCATCGCAGCCGGTGGAATCGCGCTCTATTTTTTCGGCGAAGACCTCTTGAATGGTCGTCCGTCGAAGGGCGTTGCAAGCCAAGCTCAGAACGGGATTTCACCGGAATTTTACGCGCGCTTCGATATTCAGCCCTTGCCTGCCGAGGTTGCGGGCAGCGGTACCATGGCCAGGAATCTCGCCATTCTCGTAAGAGAACCGTGCGATTGGCAAGCCACTTACAAGTTTACGGACGACCTTCGCGAAGCAGGCTATCGCCGCGAGGCAGCGAAGGTCTTTCTGGCGTTTACCGCCAAGTGCAATCCCTCGGACGTCGCGCTCTACAATGCCGCGGACATATTGTACGGCTTGAGCGATCTCGACGCGGCGTTGAAGGTGTCGAACGATCTCATCGTTATGTCGCCCGACCTTGCCCAAAACCATTTCATGCGGGCACAAATTCTCGAGGACGCCAAGCGCTACCAGGAAGCCATAGACGAGTATGACTCGACCATTGGACTGACCGATGATCTGAAATCGCTCAACAGCACGGTTTTTCGTCGATTGTCGTTGAGCTACGCTGCTCTCGGTCAATATTGCCAGGCCATCACGCCGATCCAGACATGGATCTCCATCGATCCATCCGAAAACGATACTCCGCGCACCCAATCGATCATCAAGGACTATAGCCGCAAGGGCAAATGTGCCGAAAGCTATGCCACGGGCAGCGATCGATTTCCCACACAGGGCAAGGATGTCATCACCGCCCAGGTCAGTGTAAACGGCGTGACCGGAACATTCGTCGTCGGCACAGGTGCAAGCTCAGTCTCGCTGACCAAGTCGTTTGCCGAAAGGGCCAAGATACGTCTTGGACGCGATCACACGGTCCGGTTGCAAACGGCGAACGGGATCGCTATGGCGCAGCGCACTTCGCTGGACAAAGTAAAGCTTGGAAAAGTCGAGGCCGACGATGTAGCGGCTGTTGTTCATGCAGACGACCATGCCTTGGGCGACGGTACCGACGGCTTGCTCGGGCGCTCGTTCCTTTCGCGCTTCGACGTAACGTTCGGCGCCAAGGAATGGCGTATCGAGAGCAAGAAGCAGCGCGACTGATTTCCCTGGCCAGACAAAGCGGCCATGTCGCTTGCGGCCGGTAGTCCGAATTGTCCGGCGTGACGTATACTCATGAGCGGTGAGTCGCTCCTTCCAGTGCGAGCTTCACTTCACGCGCAAGTTGGAAAGGGGTTGTGGTTCCAATGTCGGCAGTTGCCATTCTAGTTATCGCGACGATGGCCTTCTCGGCGGTTATGGCGGTGGCATGGCTGGTGCAGCGGGTAACTGGCAACGATGGATGGGCCGATGTATTCTGGTCCTTCGGTGTCGGAACGATAGCGGCGCTCGCCGTTTATGTCTCAAGCGATATGGTTTCTGCCGACCGCAAATATCTGGTCATTACCCTCGTCCTCATCTGGTCACTCCGGCTCGGCGGCCACATTCTCGTCCGGACGTTGAAGAATGGCGACGATCCCCGCTATGCCAGGCTGCGGCACGAATGGGGACCCAATGCCGCCTCGCGCATGTTCTTCTTCCTGCAAAGCCAGGCGTTCGCCGGGGCGATGCTGGTAATCTGCGTCTACGTAGCAGCATCACGTCCCGATGCCGAACTCGAATTTCCGGATTATCTCGGCGCGCTGATCATGCTTGTTGCGCTCCTCGGCGAGGCGGTCGCCGATTGGCAGCTAAGAAAGTTTGCCAGCGATCCCGCTAACTACGGCAAGGTCTGCAATGTCGGTCTTTGGTCATGGTCACGCCATCCCAACTATTTCTTCGAGTGGCTTGGATGGACTTCCTATGTCTTTATCGGCGCCGATTTCGACGGCGACTATGCCCATGGCTGGCTGACGTTGGTCGCGCCCGTCCTGATGTATGTGCTTCTGCGCCATGTTTCCGGGGTTCCGCCACTCGAGCAGCACATGCTTGCAACACGGGGCAGTGCCTTTCGCGACTATCAACGGCGCACCAGCATTTTCTTCCCGCGCCCGCCGCGTTGACCACTCAGTCGACCGCCTCGGTATCGCGCAGCAAGGCTTCGAGGGTTTCGAGCCGATCCGCCTCGATGGGCGGTTTGTCCCAGCGCAGGCGGGAGATACGCGGAAACCGCATGGCGACGCCGGACTTGTGGCGCTTCGAACGATTGAGCCCCTCGAAGGCGACTTCAAGCACGAGTCCATGTTCGGGCTCGGCCCGCACCGATCTCACCGGGCCGAAGCGTTCGGTGGTGTTGTTGCGCACATAGGCGTCGAGCCGTTTCAATTCCTCGTCGGTGAAACCGAAATAGGCCTTGCCGACAGGCACGAGATGCGGCTCCGTCTCCGGACCCGTCCAGACCGCAAAAGTATAGTCTGAATAATAGCTCGAGCGCTTGCCATGGCCGCGCTGCGCGTAAACGAGCACAGCGTCGATGATGAACGGGTCGCGCTTCCATTTGAACCACGGCCCCTTCGGCCTGCCGGGAACATAGGATGACGTGCGCTGCTTGAGCATAAGTCCTTCGATGATCGGATGTGGCGGGTTGCGCCGCAGTTCGACAAGATCTTCAAAACCAGCAAATGGAACGAGGGGTGATAGATCGAAGCGCGTTGTGTCGAGTTTCTGGACGAACGTCTCGAGGCGTGCCCGGCGCTCGGCAAAGGGCAAAGCGCGGACATCATCAGGTCCGTCGAAAAGAATATCATAGACCCGCACGAAGGCCGGATGCGTTTCAAGTTGCCTGACCGAGACCGCCTTGCGGTTCAGCCTTTGCTGCAGGTCGCCAAATGCACCAATCTCGATACCGTCTTCGGCACTGCGACCGACGAGAAGTTCGCCGTCGAGCGTGCCTTCGAAATCCATGGCATCGGCGATATCCGGGAAGGCATGGGAAATATCGTCCCCCGTGCGCGAGTAGATGCGCCTTTGCCCGCCCTCCGCCGTCAACTGAACACGGATACCGTCCCATTTCCATTCCGCCGCATAGTCTTCAGCATTGATGCGGGCATAGTCTGGCTCCTCCAGCGGGGTCGAGAGCATGACCGGACGGAAGGGAGCGGCGGCAAGACTTTGCGGCTTCTCCGCGGTATTTTCCAGCCAGGCGAACAGCTCTTCATAGGGCGGCTTCAAGCCGTGCCATAGCTCCTCGATCTCTACGACATCGACATTGCCGAACTGCGCCAGCGCTTGCTTGGCAAGGCGCGCGGACACGCCGATACGCAGGCCGCCGGTGGCGAGCTTGATCAGGGCATAGCGCGCCGAAGCGTCGAGCTGATCGAGCCAGCGCTCGACCAGTCGGAGGGCGTCGCTGCGCGATGCCCGAGCGAGAGATGCGACGACATCGCCAAGCGAAGGCGCCGCATTGGCGCGCACCCCCTCATCCGCCGACCAGACAAGCGAAATGGTCTCGGCAAGGTCGCCGACATAGTCGTAGGAATAGGCGAAGAGCTGCTCATCGATGCGCTCGTTTACCAGCGCGCGAAGCATCGCCGGCTTGACGTTGGCAATGTCGAGATCGCCAGTGATCGCCGCGAGCGCAAGGCCGCGATCGGGGTCCGGCGTCACGCGGAAGTAATCGACCAGCAAGGTGATCTTGCCGTTGCGTGCCGGGGTAAGAACAAGCCGGTCGAGAAGTTCTGCAAATTCTTCCATCAGTCGCCCTCGTCCTCATAGCCGACGAGATGCAGCGGCCGCGCCGCGATATGGTTGAGGTCGCACCAGCGCACCAGCGCCTCCTCGCGGCCATGGGTGACCCAAACCTGCTTCGGCCCGAGATCGCCGATGGTCTGCGTGAGCTCATCCCAGTCGCAATGGTCCGAAAGGATGATCGGCAGTTCGACGCCCTGCTGACGCGCCCGCTGGCGGATGCGCATCCAGCCCGAGGCGAAGCATGACACCGGATCAGGAAAGCGGCGGGCCCAGCGGTCGAGAAACGCCGATGGCGGCCCGACAATGATGGCTCCGCGAAAATCGGAACTTCCGTTCTCGACCGTCGCGGGCGCAAGCTTGCCGAGGTGGATGCCCTGCGACTGGTAATAGTCGCACAGCTTTGCCAGCGCGCCATGAATGTAGATCGTCTGGTCATAGCCAGCATCTCGGAGCAAACGGATAACCCGCTGCGCCTTGCCGAGCGCATAGGCACCGACGAGGTGCGAACGCTCGGGAAACTGCTCGACAGATTTCAACAGCTTGGCGATCTCATCGCGACTGTATGGATGGCGAAAGACCGGCAAAGCGAAGGTTGCTTCGGTGATGAAAACATCGCATGCAACTGGCTCGAAACCGAGGCAGGTCGGATCAGGACGCCGCTTGTAATCACCCGAGGCAACGATCCGCATTCCTTCCTTTTCAACAGCAATCTGGGCGGAACCAAGCACATGCCCCGCCGGATGGAAACTCACGGACACGCCATTGATTTCCGTGGTCTGGCCAAGCTCTGCTGCCTGGGTCTGGCCGGCGAAGCCCGCACCGTAGCGCAGGGCCATGATATCGAGCGTCTGCCTTGTGGCCATGACCTTCGCATGTCCAGAGCGGGCATGATCGGAATGTCCGTGAGTAATCAACGCGCGGTCAACTGGGCGTACCGGATCGATATAGAAATCACCGGCGGGCGAGTAGAGCCCGGCGGGGGTTGAGCAAAGGAGTGCTTCGGGGCGAGTTAACATGACGCAACGATGCCGATGGTTTCCCTCCCCCTTGTGGGGAGGGTGGCTGCGCAGCAGCCGGGAGGGGCACTTCTACCATCGCAAAACCCCTCCCCGACGCTGCGCGTCGACCCCCCCCACAAGGGGGAGGGCAAGACCAGCGCCACATTTGATCGGAAAAAATTCATCGCCACCTTTCCAATATTGGCATGAACGAACATAGGTCGCATTTGGCTCCGTACAATCCTGACAAAGAAAACTTGGCGCATCGACACCGCGCCATTACATTCGCGCAAGTGAGCACCAGCAAAGCCGCCATAGCCGAGACCGGCACACCCATGCTGCCGCCGGCCTTTCTCGACTGGTTCCAGTCGAAGGGCTGGTCGCCGCGCGCGCATCAGCTCGAACTTCTCGAGGAGGCGCAGGCGGGAAGATCGACGCTTCTGATTGCCCCGACCGGCGCCGGCAAGACCCTCGCAGGATTTCTGCCCGCTCTCGTTGACCTGTCCACCCGCGGCGAGAGCAATGCGCCAAGCCGCGGCGTCCATACGTTGTACATCTCGCCGCTGAAGGCCCTTGCCGTCGATATCCACCGCAACCTCGAAAAGCCGATCGACGAGATGGGCCTCGATATTTCGCTGGAAACACGCACCGGGGATACGCCCGCCTATAAGCGCCAGAGGCAGAAACTCGCGCCCCCGGACATTCTGTTGACCACCCCCGAGCAGCTCGCTCTGCTCATATCCGGCAAGGATGCCGGCAAATTCTTCGAAGACCTGCGCTACGTCATCCTCGACGAGCTTCATTCGCTTGTCACCTCGAAACGTGGCCATCTGCTTGCCCTCGGCCTTGCGCGCTTGCGGCAACTGCAACCCGGATTGCAAACGGTGGGCTTGTCCGCGACCGTCGCCGACCCAGACGGATTGCGACGATGGCTGCTGCCACAGACTGAGGATGCGCCAAAAGCGAGCCTCGTGACCGTGGAGGGCGGCGCCAAACCCCATATCACCATCCTCGAAACCGAGGACCACGTGCCTTGGGCCGGACATTCGGCGATCTATGCGATCCCCGGTATTTATGAGGCGATCAAGGCGCACCGGACAACACTGATCTTCGTCAATACCCGCAGTCAGGCTGAGCGGCTGTTCCATGATCTTTGGATGGCGAACGAAGACAACATGCCAATCGCCGTACACCACGGTTCGCTCGATGTCAGCAAACGCCGCAGGGTCGAACAGGCGATGGCCGCTAATACCCTGCGTGCCGTCGTTGCCACCTCGACCCTCGACCTGGGCATCGACTGGGGCGACGTCGACCTCGTCATCCATGTCGGCGCGCCGAAGGGCGCCAGCCGCCTTGCGCAGCGCATCGGCCGCTCAAATCACCGCATGGACGAGCCGTCGCGCGCGATCCTCGTTCCTGCAAATCGCTTCGAGGTGATGGAATGCCAGGCCGCGCTCGATGCGAACTATATCGGCGCACAGGATACCCCGCCGCTTGGCGCGGGTTCGCTCGACGTGCTGGCGCAGCACGTTCTCGGCATGGCCTGCGCCGCGCCGTTCCGCGCCGACGATCTCTATGCTGAAGTGATCACGGCCCTTCCCTATGCCGAACTGGCGCGCGAAACCTTCGACCGGATCATCGATTTCGTGGCAACCGGCGGCTACGCCCTCAAGAGCTATGAGCGCTTCGCCAAGATAAGGCAGACCGCCGACGGCACATGGCGGGTGACGCATCCGCGTTTCGCGCAGCAATATCGGCTCAATGTCGGCACGATCATCGAAGCTCCGGCGCTCAATGTCAGGCTCGTCCGGCAAGGGAGCAAGGGCGCTGTGCGCGGCGGGCCGGTTCTCGGCAAGGTGGAGGAATCGTTTATCGAAGCATTGTCGCGGGGCGATACCTTCTTCTTTTCCGGGCGCGTGCTGCGGTTCGAAGGCATTCGCGAAAACGAGTGCCTCGTATCGAAAGCGGACGGCTTCGACGCAAAGATTCCCTCCTATGCCGGTGGCAAGTTCCCGCTGACCACCTATCTCGCGGATCAGGTGCGAGGAATGCTCGCCGACCCGAAGCGTTGGGGCGCGCTCCCGGATCAGGTGAGCGACTGGCTGCGCATCCAGAGGGACAGGTCGATCATTCCACAACCCGGCAGCCTGCTTGTCGAGACGTTCCCGCGCGGCGAGCGCTCCTATATGGTGGCCTATCCCTTCGAAGGAAGACTGGCGCACCAGACGCTCGGGATGCTTTTGACCCGGCGTCTTGAACGGGCCAAGGCGCGTCCACTCGGCTTTGTTGCAACGGACTATGCGTTGACCATCTGGGGCATGCGCGACATGGGCCGCATGTTCAAGAAGGGCGAACTGCCGCTGGCCGAGCTTTTCGATGAGGACATGCTGGGCGATGACCTCGAAGCCTGGCTGGCGGAAAGCTGGATGCTGAAGCGCACGTTTCGCAACTGCGCGCTGATATCGGGCCTTGTCGAAAAGCGTCATCCCGGGCAGGAGAAGACGGGCAGGCAGGTGACGGTTTCGACCGATCTTATCTACGATGTCCTGCGCGAGCACGAGCCGGATCACATACTTATTCAGGCCACGCGGGCCGATGCGGCGACCGGCCTTCTCGACATTCGCCGACTTGCCGATATGCTTGGGCGAATCAAGGGCAATATCGTTCACAAGGATCTTGATCAGATCTCGCCGCTTGCCGTTCCCGTCATGCTGGAAATCGGCAGGGAACGCGTTCCGGGCGAGGCGCATGAAAGGATCCTCGAGGAGATTGCCGACGAGCTTACCCGCGAGATGGAACAGAAGTGAATCCGGCATTCCACACAACGAAGACAGCACTGCACGGCTCGGCGCAGATTGCCGTTGCGGGACATCCGGCGATCGGGGATCCCTCAGGCGCGCTGTATCTAGAAGACGACCGTGTCCTCATCGTTTCGGATCTGCACTTCGAGAAGGGATCGTCGTTCGCGCGGCGCGGCATGATGCTGCCGCCATATGATACAGCGTCGACGCTCGCGGCGCTTGCCAAGGTGATGGCGCGCTATGATCCGGCCTGCGTCATCAGCCTCGGCGACAGTTTTCATGACGGCAAGGCCGCGGCGCGACTGCCAGCGGTCTATGCGGCGCAGCTTGCCGCATTGATGGCGGGGCGCGAATGGATATGGATCACAGGCAACCACGACCCCGAACATCCGGCCGACCTTCCGGGCGAAACCTTCACGGAACTTGCATTCGGCAATCTCATTTTCCGCCATGAGCCCTCGAAATTCGCGTGCCGCGGCGAAATTGCCGGACACCTCCACCCGGCAGCCAAGGTGGTGCACCGCGGCCAGTCAGTGCAGCGGCGTTGCTTCGTCAGCGATCATTCGCGGCTGATCATGCCGGCATTCGGGGCCTATACGGGCGGGATGAACATCATGAGCCGCGCATTCCACGGCCTATTCGATATCCATGCTCTCACCGCCTATATGCTCGGGCGCGCCCGCGTTTACGCGATGGCCGGCAAGGCGCTTTATCTTTAGATTGGCAACCGCCCATCCTCTTTCAGCGTGTCGAGCACGATAGCGGTTTTGACATTCTGCACCGATTCATGCGGCAGCAATACATCATTGACGAAGGCGGAGAGCGCTCGCAGATCAGGCGTCACTACCTTGATAAAGTAATCCATTTCGCCTGTGAGCGCATGGGCCTCCATCACTTGCGGCAATCTCGAGATAAGGTCGGAGAAGCGCCGGGCGTTGTCGCGATTGTGTGTCGCGAGCGTCACCGAAATAATGTTGACGATGCCAAGGCCGAGTTTTTCGCGGTCGATCTCCGCGCGGTAGCCGCGAATATAGCCCTCCTCCTCCAAGCGCGACCGGCGGCGCGAACATTGCGAGGGCGAGAGATTGATCTTTTCCGAAAGCTCGTTGTTTGTCAGCCGTCCATCTTCCTGCAAGCTGAACAGTATCTTGCGGTCAAATGCGTCAAGATGATCCATTCGTGCGCCTTGTAATGTGAATATGCATACAATGTGCATTATTTACGTCCAGACGGCGTTGAAATGCAAGCACCATGCGGCTGATTTGCGCGATAATGCGGGTGGTACATGGAGGATGATATGGGACCGTTTCCGCACGACACGCCGAAAGCCGAAATCACCAAGGCCAACCCCGCTGGCACCGACGGTTTCGAGTTCGTGGAATTTGCCCATCCCGAGCCGGCAAAGCTCGAAGAGTTGTTCGCACGCATGGGCTATGTGCCGGTTGCGCGCCACAAGAGCAAGAACATCACAGTTTGGCGGCAGGGCGACATCAATTACGTTCTCAATGCCGAACCAGATTCTCATGCGACAAATTTCGTTTCGAAGCACGGCCCTTGCGCGCCCTCCATGGCCTGGCGCGTGGTTGATGCCAATCACGCCTTCAATCACGCGGTCGCCAAGGGTGCGACCCCTTATGAGGGCGAGGACAAGACCCTAGACGTCCCTGCCATCGTAGGGATCGGGGGTAGCCTTTTGTACTTCATCGAAACGTATGGCGAGCGCGGATCGGCTTACGACGGCGAATTCGAATGGCTCGGCGAACGCGATCCGAAGCCGGAAGGCGTCGGGTTCTATTACCTCGACCACCTCACCCACAATGTCTATCGCGGCCATATGGACAAATGGTGGGCATTCTACCGCGAGCTCTTTGGCTTCAAGCAGATCCACTTCTTCGATATAGCCGGGAAGCTGACGGGGCTCGTCTCCCGCGCCATCACGTCGCCTTGCGGAAAGATCCGCATCCCGCTCAATGAATCGACGGACGACAAGAGCCAGATCGAGGAGTATCTGCGGAAATACAAGGGTGAAGGCATTCAGCATATCGCGGTCGGGACAGAGGCGATTTACGAAGCTACCGACAAGCTGTCCCTAAACGGGCTCAAATTCATGCCCGGCCCGCCTGAAACCTATTACGAGAAGTCGCACGAGCGTGTTCAGGGCCATGACGAGCCGATCGAGCGCATGAAAACGCACGGCATTCTGATCGACGGCGAAGGTGTCGTCCATGGCGGCATGACGAAGATCCTTCTGCAGATTTTTTCCAAGACCGTGATCGGCCCGATCTTCTTCGAGTTCATTCAGCGGAAGGGCGACGAAGGCTTTGGCGAAGGCAATTTCCGCGCCTTGTTTGAATCGATCGAGGAAGACCAGATCCGGCGCGGCGTCATCAAGATCGAAGCGGCAGAGTAGGTATAGATTTGGGCTGGAACTCCCGACACTTTGCCCAACGTTATCCCGAAACCGATGGCTACAAGTAACCGCGAGACCCGCCCGGCGATTTAACCAGGTAATCCCGGCCGCAGCCGATCAGGATGCGCCGCGGCAAAAGCACCGATCGCATCGCAACGGGCAGCGATGGCATTGACGCGCTCCAGACTTTCGATTTTGGCTCCCCAGCGCCTCGCATTGAAGACTTGCGGCACGAGGCAGAAATCGGCCATGGTAGGGGTATCGCCATGGCAAAAGTGCCCGGTTTCGGGGTGATCGAGCATGGTCTCGAATGCGCCCAGACCTTCAGAGATGAACTTACGCATCCAGTTGCGCCGCGCCGCTTCATCGCCCCCTGCAAGCTGCATGACATGCGATGCCACACCCAGATTGCAGACGGGATGGATTTCCATCGCGATTGCGTAGGAAAGCGCGCGAACCCGTTGTCGCCCCAAAGGATCGTCAGGCAGGAAGCGAGCCTCGGGGTGGGATTCGTTGAGGTATTCGATTATCGCAAGCGACTGCGTCATCATATGCCCGTCGATGGCGAGCGTCGGCACGAGCCCCTGCGGATTGCGACAGAGGTGATCGATGCCTTTATGCTCCTGGTTCAAGAGGTCGACCGGCACCCTGTCATACTCAAGCCCGGCCATGTTAAGGGCAATGCGCACGCGGTAGCTCGCCGACGAGCGCCAATAATCATAGAGGATGGCTTTAGCGCTCATGGCGGGTCACCTGCTGTTCGATGGCGCCGAAGATCGAATGGCCGTATGCGTCTTTCATCTCTATGCGAACTGTGTCGCCGAAACGCATGAATGGCGTTCGCGGACTGCCGGTGGCGATCGTCTCGATCATGCGGATTTCGGCGATACACGAGTAGCCGGCGCCATCCTCTTCAATGGGTTTGCCCGCATTTCCGTCAAGCTTGTTCGACACCGTCCCCGATCCGATGATCGTGCCGGCGCAAAGCGGGCGTGTCTTCGCCGCGTGGGCAATCAACGTCGGAAAATCGAACGTCATGTCGATGCCGGCGTTGGCGCGGCCAAAGGGCCGGCCGTTGAGATCGACGCAGAGCGGCAGGCGCACCTTGCCGCCATCCCAAGCCTCGCCGAGTTCATCGGGTGTGACCGCCACGGGCGAGAAGGCCGACGACGGCTTTGACTGATAAAACCCGAACCCTTTGCCAAGCTCGGCCGGAATGAGGTTTCGCAGGCTGACATCGTTGACCAACATGATCAGGCGGATCGCGGCCCGCGCTTCGTCGAGACCCGCGCCCATCGGCACATCGTCGACGATGACCGCAACCTCTCCCTCCATGTCGATGCCATAGGCTTCGTCGGCCATGCGGATGGGTTCGCGCGGAGCAAGGAAACTGTCGGACCCACCCTGATAGATGAGCGGGTCAGTCCAGAAGCTCTCGGGCATCGGCGCATTGCGCGCCTGGCGGACCAGTTCGACATGATTGACATAGGCTGAACCGTCGGCCCACTGGTAGGCGCGCGGCAGGGGCGACAGCGCATCATGTTCGTGAAAGCGCTCCAGGGGAACGGCGCGCAGTTCAAGGCTGGAGGCAAGCGCCGCGAGGTGCGGGGCAATACGCGACCAGTCGTCAAACGCGGACTGCAGCGTCGGCGCAAGGAACGAGGCATCGGTATACTGGGTCAGATCCCTCGATACGATGACCAGTTTGCCATCGCGCGTTCCATTATTGAGAGAGGCAAGTTTCATTTACTTTACGATCTCCTCCGACCAGTCGCCTTCCGGTGTCCCGTTGAACCGCTTGCGGAGACCTTTCCAGCAGTCGGCGTAATTGTCTTGCAGCGTCGGTGTATCAGCTGCATAGCGGGTAAGGTGCTGGGGGAAGCGCGTCTCGAACATGAAGGCAAGCGTGTTGTCCAGCCGCTGCGGCTTGAGCTCCACCGTGGATGCCTTGTTGAACCCCATCGTGTCCGGTCCATGCGGCAGCATCATGTTGTGAAGGCTTATGCCCCCAGGCACGAACCCCTCCTCCTTGGCATCGTATTGACCATACACCAGCCCCATGAATTCGGACATGATGTTGCGGTGGTACCAGGGCGGCCGGAAACTGTGCTCGGCAACCAGCCAGCGCGGCGGGAAAATAACGAAATCGACATTGGCCGTTCCCTCCTCGCCCGACGGCGCGGTGAGCACGGTGAAGATCGACGGATCTGGATGGTCGAACAGGATGGCCCCGACAGGCGAGAACGTGCGCAGGTCATATTTGTAGGGTGCGTAATTCCCGTGCCAGGCTACGACATCCAGCGGAGAATGATCGAGTGTCGTCTGATAGAATTTGCCGCACCATTTCACGTGAAGACGGCAAGGTACTTCCTTGTCTTCGAAGGCTGCAACCGGTGTCTTGAAATCGCGCGGGTTGGCCAGGCAGTTGGCACCAATTGGACCCCGATCCGGCAGGGCAAATTTCGCCCCGTAATTCTCGCAAATATAGCCCCTGGCCTCGCCGTCAGGCGCAGAGACCTTGAACATCATCCCGCGTGGGATCACGCAGATTTCCGAAGGTTCGATTTCGATGATGCCCATCTCAGTAAAAACGTTGAGCTTGCCCTTCTCGGGCAAAAGCAGCATTTCGCCATCCGCATTGAAGAAGTAGTCGTCCTCCATGGCAGTATTGAACGCGTAGACATGTGCGGACATGCCCACCTGACCGTGGACATCGCCAGCCGTGGTCATGGTGCGAATGCCATCAATAAAGTTGACAGAATCGCGCGGCATTGGCGTCGGATTCCAGCGTAGCTGTCCAATCGGCAATTCATGGTCATCGAGGTTTGGCGCGGTCTTCCAGTGCTCGCGCTTTGCCGGCGAAAATCGCCCGCTATGCTTGACCGATGGGCGAATGCGATAGAGCCAGGATCGCTCGTTCGTGCCGCGCGGCGCGGTAAAGGGGGAGCCGGAGAGTTGCTCGGCGTAGAGGCCGTAAGCGCAGCGCTGCGGCGAGTTTTGTCCCTGCGGCAGGGCGCCTGGAAGCGATTCCGTCTCGAAGTCGTTGCCGAAGCCCGGCATATAGTGAAGAGCCATGATCGAACCTCCAATTTAGTTGCAATTGTGACGATCTATTTTGTAACTATCAATGACAATCGGGATTGTGGACATGGACAACAACATCGACATCGACCCGCCGCTTATACTGGAGGCGTTCACCCCATACCGTCTCAACAAGGCGGCAGAAGCCGTGAGCCATCGTTTCGCGAGCCTTTACCGAGATCAGTATGGACTGACACGGCCGGAGTGGCGAACACTTGCAACGCTGGGCCAGTTTGGCACCATGACCGCCACGGCGATCGGGACTCATTCGTCAATGCACAAGACAAAAGTCTCGCGTGCCGTGCTCGCCCTCGAACAGCGGCGCTGGCTGTTGCGAAAGCGCGATGAGACCGACCGCCGTGTCGAAAATCTTGTGCTGACGCCGGCCGGGCGGAAGGCCTATCTCGACCTTGTGAAAGTTGCGCATGACTTCGAGGCTGAACTGCTGCAGCAACTGGGACCGCGTGGAGCAGCAGCGTTGAAGCATGGCCTCGAGGCGCTGGAGCAACTCGCGGGACAGACCGCCGGAAGCGGCGCCGCAATTGATTTGGGCAACGATCTCGCATATATGATGCGTGATGTTTGATGCGTGATGAGGGGCAAGACGATGCGAACAACGCTTGCAATTGATGATGACGTCCTCGCGGCGGCCAAGGGCCTTGCGGAGCGCCAGCGCAAAACTGTAGGTGAAGTCATATCGACACTCGCCCGCAAAGGTCTGGAAGCTCCAGCGGCACGTCAAGCGACGCGAAACGGCGTGCCGCTCCTCCCGGCAGGCACCAATTCCATGCCGGTAACGATGGAACAGGTGAACCAACTTCGCGATGAATTGCCGTGACGCCATATCTCCTGGACGTCAATGTGCTGATTGCCCTATTCGATCCCGCACATGTCCATCACGATCCTGCACATGAGTGGTTTGCTGATATAGGACGGTCCAGTTGGGCCACTTGCCCAATAACCGAGAACGGTGCGATCCGTATTATCAGCAGCGCCCGCTACCCTAACTCACCGGGCACGCCAGCCGCGGTTGTTGCGCTTCTGGCGGGATTACGTGCCATTCCGGGTCATATCTTTTGGCCAGATGACATCAGCTTGATGGACAATTCCATCGATCCGTCGCGGCTGTTGAATGCCGGTCAGGTCACGGATACATACCTCCTGGCTCTTGCTCAGGCACACCAGGGGAAATTGGCGACCTTTGATCGGCGCCTCGTAACCGATGCAGTACGGGATGGCCGAAATTGTCTGCATGTCATTGGCGAACGAACCACTTAGCTCTTCAGCCTGTACCCCGTCCTGAATATCCAGCGCAGGATCAGAATGCATGCGAGGAGAAACACGGCTGTCATGACAAGGCTCGTTCCGATATGCACATCTGAAAGGCCAAAGAAGCTCCAGCGAAACCCGCTGATAAGATAGACCACCGGATTGAACAGCGTCACGGTCTGCCAGAATGGCGGCAGCATATCGATCGAATAGAAACTACCGCCGAGAAACGTCAGCGGTGTGATGATCATCAGCGGCACGAGCTGCAGCTTCTCAAAGCCATCCGCCCAGATGCCGATAATGAAACCGAACATGCTGAAGGTTACCGCTGTCAGCACCAGGAACAGCAGCATCACGAAGGGGTGTTCGATGCGCAGCGGTACAAAAAGCGCCGCAGTCGCAAGGATGATCACCCCGAGAATGATAGACTTCGTCGCAGCAGCCCCGACATAGGCGATCACGATCTCCACGTACGAGACAGGTGCCGAGAGGAGTTCGTAGATCGTGCCGACGAACTTCGGGAAATAGATGCCGAACGACGCGTTGGAAATGCTCTGCGTCAACAGCGACAACATGATCAGACCCGGCACGATGAACGCACCGTAGCTTACGCCGTTGATCTCGGGGATACGGCCGCCGATCGCCGAACCGAAAACCACGAAGTAAAGGCTCGTCGACAGAACCGGCGAAATGACGCTCTGCATGAGCGTGCGCCAGGTGCGATGCATTTCGAAGAGATAGATCGCCTTGATCGCGTAAAGGTTCATTTGCGTTCCCTCACCAGGTTGACGAAAATTTCCTCGAGCGAACTTTCCCGCGTCTGAATATCGCTGAAGCGTACACCCGCCTTGTCGAGATCCTTCAGGAGCGCCGTAATGCCCGTTCGTTCCTTGCGCGTATCGTAGTGATAAACGAGTTCGCTCCCGTCGGGCGAAAGTTCAAGCCCGTAGGCCGCCAAAGCTTCGGGTATTTCCTCGCGTTTCTCCTGGAGAAGCAGGCGCAACTCCTTCTTGCCGAGCGAGCGCATCAATGCGTCCTTCTCCTCGACGAGAATGATCTCGCCATGGCTGATGACGCCGATGCGATCGGCCATCTGTTCGGCCTCCTCGATATAGTGCGTCGTGAGGATGATGGTGACGCCCGATTCGCGCAGCGCCCGGACGACATTCCACATGTCGCGCCGCAATTCGACATCGACGCCAGCGCTCGGCTCGTCCAAAAAGAGGATTTCTGGCTCGTGCGACAGCGCTTTGGCAATCATGACGCGCCGCTTCATGCCGCCCGAGAGCGTCATGATCTTGCTGTCCTTCTTGTCCCATAGCGAAAGTTCCCTGAGGATCTTCTCAATGTGGGCGGGATTGGCCGGCTTGCCGAAAAGGCCACGGCTGAAACTGACCGTCGCCCACACGGTCTCGAATGCATCCGTCGTCAACTCCTGCGGCACGAGACCGATCTTGGAACGCGCCGCCCGGTATTCCTTGATGATATCGTGACCATCGGCGAGGATCGTGCCGGAGGTCGGATTGACGATGCCGCAAATGGTGCTGATCAGCGTCGTCTTGCCTGCGCCATTCGGCCCGAGCAGTGCGAAGATTTCGCCGTGGCGGATATCGAGATTGATATTCTTCAGCGCTTCAAAACCGGACTCATAGGTTTTGTTGAGGCTGGAGACGGAAATGGCTGAGGACATGAAGCTTCCCGGGGAGGACTTTGGGTCTGAATGCGGCGAGCGAAACGAAACCCTTTGCGGAGGCCGCCAGGGGAATGGTGTTCCTTATATGGGGTTAAGCCGGGATTTTCAAACCACCTCTCCTGACATTCGGCGTCAGCAGAGCCCAGGATCTGGCTAATCGAGAAAAAGGCCCGGATAATGTCGGGCCTTCAATTGTTAAGCCTGTTCGCCGCGCACTTCCTTCATGCTCGGCAGGAAGATTGTGAGCAGGCCGAGGAAGGGCAGGAACGAGCAGATCATGTAAACGTAGTCGATGCCCTTGTTGTCGGCGACGAAGCCGAGCACCGCCGCCGCTATGCCGGCCATGCCAAAGGCGAAGCCGAAGAAGATGCCGGCAATCATGCCGACACGGCCCGGTACCAGTTCTTGAGCGAAGACAACGATCGCAGGGAAGGCTGACGACAGGATAAGGCCGATCAGGACCGTGAGGACGCCTGTCCAGAAGAGGTCCGCATAAGGCATGATCAGCGTGAAGGGCAAGACACCGAGAATCGAGAACCAGATCACGGCTTTCGTGCCGATCTTGTCGCCTATCGGCCCGCCAACAATGGTGCCGACTGCCGCTGCGCCAAGGAACAGGAACAGCATCATCTGGGACTGCTGCACCGAGATCCCGAACTTGTGGATGACATAGAATGTGTAATAGCTCGATATGCTTGCGAGATAGATGTTCTTGGAAAAGACAAGTAAGGTCAGGATGATCAGCGACATGGCAACTTTGCCGCGCGGCAGTTTGAGTTGCTTGCTTGCAGCCGGCCTGTTCGCGTTGGCCCTGCGATAGCGCTGGTACCAGTTGCCGACCTGATAAAGGACGATCATTCCGATGAGGGCCGCGGCGGAAAACCACGCAATGCTCTGCTGGCCGCGAGGCAGCACGATGAAAGCTGCGAGCAGCGGACCGAGTGCGGTACCGAAATTGCCGCCCACCTGAAAGAAGGATTGCGCAAGACCGTGGCGGCCGCCCGAGGCAAGACGCGCCACCCGCGAGGATTCCGGGTGAAAAATGGATGAACCGATGCCGATGAAGGCTGCGCCGGCAAGAAGCATGGCGTAGTGGGTTGCCACCGAAAGAAGTCCGAGGCCGACGAGCGAAAACGCCATGCCAACCGGGAGCGAATACGGCATGGGCCGCTTGTCGGTATAAGTACCGACAATCGGCTGCAGCAGCGAGGCGGTCACCTGGAAGGTCAGCGTCAGAAAGCCGATCTGCTTGAAATCGAGACCGTAATTTTGCTTGAGCATCGGATAGATCGCGGCAAGCAGCGACTGCATCATATCGTTGAGCAAATGGCAGAAGCTGACGGCGAAAATTATCGCAAAGACGGTCGTGTCAGCGGAGGTCCGCTGTGCGGGCAAGGTCGTATCGGTCATCAAGGCGTTCCATCGAAAAATTAGGGCGTTGTCGCAAGGATTGCCCCACCCTTTTCCAAACTGATATATCGGTTGCCATCAACCTGCTTTCGTGGTTTGGTCCAATTCTTTCGCAAGTGGGCCAAAACATGCGTTACCAAACCTTTGTTGCGCGTAATGCCGCCGGATTGGAGCTCGAACAGTTGCACCGGTTGCGGCTGCAATGGCTGGAGCAGGCCGAAGGCGATGTTTTCGCGCTGGCCACGCTTTATCCGTCAGGCCACCACATTCCCGACCACCATCATATCCAGGCGCAATTGCTCCACGCAATTTCCGGGGTCGCGATGGTGACCACGAAATTCGGCCGCTGGATGGTGCCTCCGCACCACGCGCTGTGGCTGCCGGCCGGCGTCGAACACGCGGTTGACATGCTTGGCGATGTTTCGATGCATTCGATTTATGTGCGGCCGGATGCCGTGGCGGGATTGAAGGATCACCTGCACGTCGTCGGCCTGACACCGCTGATGGACAATCTCATTCGCGAAGCAGTCGCCGTTGCGCCCGAGAGGCAGGCGGAAGAACGCACGATGTTCGTCATGGGACTGTTGTTGCATGAGATTCCGAACCTTGAGGAGCGCCCACTTGGCCTGCCGTTTCCCGAGGATCGGCGGCTTGCCATGCTCTGTCGGGGTTTCCTGAAAGATCCCTCGCCGCACACCAATATCGACAATTGGGCGGACCGGCTCGGCATGAGCCGGCGCACGTTTACCCGTATGTTCCGCCGCGAAACAGGATTAAGCCTCTCGACGTGGCGTCAGCAGGCCTGTCTGCTCGCGGCCCTGCCCCGCCTTACCGAGGGCGAACCTGTGACCAGCGTCGCACTCGATCTCGGCTACGGCGTTCCCGCCTTCACCACCATGTTCAAACGCATGCTGGGCGCCCCGCCGCGCCATTATCTTCACTCCGCCGCCTGAACGCGGGGGCCCGGAACATAGTTGAGGATCGGACCCAGCCAACGCTCAACCTCTTCAACCGGCATGGACTTGCGGTTCGCATAGTCAGCCACCTGGTCGCGCTCCACCTTCGCAACGCCGAAATAATAGGATTCCGGGTGGGCAATATATATGCCCGACACGGAGGAGCCCGGCCACATCGCATAGCTTTCCGTCAGCCGCACGCCAATCTTGTCTTCCGCATCAAGCAGACGAAACAGTGTATCCTTTTCTGTGTGGTCAGGCTGCGCCGGATAGCCGGGAGCGGGACGGATGCCACGATAGGGCTCGCCGATAAGCTCATCCGCCGCAAATGTTTCTTCCGGCGCATAGCCCCAGAATTCCTTGCGGACGCGCTCGTGCATGAGTTCGGCAAAGGCTTCGGCAAAGCGATCGGCGAGCGCTTTGACGAGGATCGAGGAATAATCATCATTGGCCCGCTCGAACCGTTCGGCGATGGCGATTTCCTCAATGCCTGCCGTGACGACGAAGCCACCGACATAGTCTTGTGCACCGCTCGACACCGGCGCGACAAAATCAGCAAGAGCGAGATTCGGCCGGCCATCGCGTTTTGAAAGCTGCTGGCGCAGCGTGAACAGCGTTGCGATCTCCTCATCGCGGGCGTTGTCGGCAAAGAGGCGAATGTCATCCCCGACGGACCCTGCGGGCCAGAACCCGATGACGGCCTTTGGATTGAACCATTTCTCATCGATGATCTTTGTCAGCATCGCCTGCGCATCCGCAAAGAGTTGGCGCGCCGCCTCGCCTTGTGCCTCGTCCTGCAAGATAGCCGGGTAGCGACCCTTGAGCTCCCACGTCTGGAAGAATGGCGTCCAGTCGATGTAACGGGCAATTTCCGCAAGATCGTAATCTTCAAAAACGCGAGTGCCCGTAGATTGCGGCTCGGGCGGTACATAGGACGACCAGTCAACCTTATGAGCGTTGCCGCGGGCCTTCTCTAGGCTCAACCTTTGCTTGTCGGCTTCGTTGCGGGCATGCGCTTCCGCAACCTTCTCATATTCCGCGCGGATCGTATCGACATAGCCGGGCTTCGCATCCATCGACAGAAGGTTCGAAACGACACCCACCGCCCGGCTTGCATCGGTCACATATACGGTCTGGCCATTGCTGTAGCGCGGATTGATCTTGACGGCCGTATGGACACGGCTCGTGGTTGCGCCTCCGATCAGCAGCGGAACATCGAAGCCCTCGCGCTCGAGTTCAGACGCAACATGCACCATCTCGTCGAGCGAGGGCGTGATAAGGCCCGAAAGGCCGATAATATCGACATTCTCGTCGCGCGCTGTCTGCAAAATCTTCGTTGACGGCACCATGACCCCGAGATCGATGATCTCGTAATTGTTGCAGGCGAGGACAACGCCGACAATGTTCTTGCCGATGTCGTGGACATCGCCCTTGACGGTCGCCATTAGCACCTTGCCGGCACTTTCGCGTTTTCCCGATCCGCCATTGGCAAGCTTCTCCGCCTCCATGTAGGGCAGCAGCACGGCGACGGCCTGCTTCATGACGCGGGCGGATTTCACTACCTGCGGCAGGAACATCTTGCCGGAACCAAACAGGTCGCCAACGACATTCATGCCGGCCATCAGCGGCCCCTCGATGACATGAAGCGGGCGCTCGGCCCGTGCACGCGCTTCTTCTGTGTCGGCTTCGATGAATTCGGTTATGCCATTGACGAGCGCGTGTTCGAGCCGCTTTTCGACGCTCCATTCGCGCCAGGCAAGATCGCGCTCGCGTGCTTCCCTGCCGGCCGAGCCCTTGTAGCGCTCGGCAAGGTCTAGCAGGCGTTCAGTCGCATCGTCGCGCCGGTTGAGGACCACATCCTCGCAGGCCTCGCGCAGTTCCGGATCGATCGATTCGTAAACCGCCAATTGTCCGGCGTTGACAATGCCCATGTCCATGCCGGCCTGAATGGCATGGTAGAGAAAAACAGCGTGCATCGCTTCGCGCACCGGTTCATTCCCACGGAACGAGAAGGAAAGATTGGAAACGCCGCCGGAAATATGAGCGTGCGGCAAGGTCCGCGTGATCTGCCGTGTGGCTTCGATGAAGGCGACGCCATAACCGTTGTGCTCTTCGATACCGGTAGCGACCGCGAAAATATTCGGGTCGAACACGATATCCTCAGGCGCGAACCCAGCCTCCCGTATCAGGAGTTCATAGGCGCGCGTGCAAATCTCGACCTTGCGCTTGAGCGTATCGGCCTGGCCCTCGGTATCGAACGCCATGATGACGACAGCCGCCCCATAGGCGCGAACCTTCCTTGCATGAGCGATGAAGGCGTCTTCACCTTCCTTCATCGAGATCGAATTGACGAGCGGCTTGCCCTGGACACATTTGAGCCCGGCTTCGATCACGTCCCATTTCGACGAATCGATCATTACCGGCACCCGTGCGATGTCGGGTTCGGCGGCGATCAGATTGAGAAAGTCAACCATGGCCTTCTCGCTGTCGATCAGTCCCTCGTCCATGTTGATGTCGATGATCTGCGCGCCGTTTGCGACCTGGTCACGCGCAACATCGAGCGCCGCCGGCAGATCGCCTGCGGTAATCAGCTTCCGGAACTTCGCCGAGCCGGTAATGTTGGTGCGTTCGCCGACATTGACGAAGGCGATATCCTTGGTCAGCGTGAATGGCTCCAGGCCCGATAGCCGCATATGGGTCTCAGTCTCGGGAATGGCGCGCGGCCGGTATTTGCCGACCGCTTCGGCAATGGCTCTTATGTGTTCCGGAGTCGAGCCACAGCAGCCGCCGACAATATTCAGCAGGCCGTCCTTGGCAAACTCTTCGAGCTGCGCCGCCATCGCTTCAGGACTCTCGTCATATTGACCGAATTCATTCGGGAGCCCTGCATTGGGATAGGCGCACACGAACGTATCGGCGACTGCCGCGATCTCGGCCAGATGGTCGCGCATGGCACTGGCCCCAAGCGCACAATTGAGACCGATGGTGAATGGCCTGGCATGACGTACGGAGTACCAAAAGGCGGTCGGCGTCTGTCCCGACAGGGTGCGTCCGGAAAGATCTGTGATGGTCCCGGAGATCATGACCGGCAGGGTGATTGCCTTTTCCTCGAAGACTTCCTGCGTCGCGAAGATGGCAGCCTTGGCATTCAGCGTGTCGAAGATCGTCTCGATGAGGATGATGTCGGCGCCACCGTCGATCAACCCCCTCACCTGTTCGGCATAGGCCGCCCGCAGGGTATCGAACGTCACCGCGCGGTAGCCCGGATTGTTCACGTCGGGCGATATCGATGCCGTGCGGTTCGTCGGTCCAAGCGCGCCCGCAACGAAGCGGCGCTTGCCGTCCTTCTGCTCCGCCTTCAGCGCGGCGCGGCGGGCAAGCCGGGCACCATCGCGATTGAGCTCATAGACCACGTCCTCCATGCTGTAGTCGGCCTGGGCGATCGTGGTTGAGGAAAAAGTATTGGTCTCGATGATGTCAGCGCCGGCCATGGCGTAGGCGTAGTGGATGTCCTCAATCGCCTGCGGTTCGGTCAAGATGAGAAGATCGTTGTTGCCCTGGAGGTGGCAGGCGCAATCGGCGAAACGCTCGCCGCGAAAGTTTTCCTCCTTCAGGCCGAGGCCCTGGATTTGCGTTCCCATGGCGCCGTCAAGGATAAGGATTCGCTCTTTTGCTGCCTGCGTCAGCGCTGCAAAAACCTCGGAGCCGTCGCGGGGTGCCGCTTCCGGGCCGAGCAATTTTTCGCCAATGGTTCCAGATGCAATACCCATGACTCGAAATGCCTCACAATGATTTTTAGAGAGGCGCCAAGGTCACATAAAGATATCTTTATGTCAACAAGTCAGTTCTGATGGCGGCAAATAATGTCGCAACGCCGCAGGCGCACACCACACCCTGCCACGCGGCCCTCCCGAGGCTCGTCCGAGACATAGGAATCGCTCGGTTACTTGTTGAGAATGAGTTTGCCCTGGCGCGTGATCTTCAACCGGTACAAGGAGCCGCCATGTTCGATACCAACTTCCTTATCGCCTTTGAAAAGCACATCACTACCTAGAACGCGGAATTCAGGCGCTGATGGCTGGACAGGCGCGGCAGGTCGCGAGACAGGATTTGGAAGGCGGACCTGAAGGTCGATGATCTGGCGGCGGGACATTTTGGGCCTTTCGTTGAACGGCAACCCGCGTCGGCCGCCGTTCAATAAACTTGATAAATATATTCATATTTAATCCGAACACTCAGATCAAGTCAATCAATCGAAAGTCAGACAACATCGCTGGAACCGGATTTCAGTCAAAAAGAAAGGCCCTTGCGGGCCTTTCGATCGCAAGCTGGACAGACCAGCCTTAATCAGAACGGTGAATCCGGGAAGTAGAATTCCTTGGCGTTGTCCTTCGTCACAAGGGTTGCGTCGAGGATGTACTTGCCGCGCACCGGAACCTGATCGTAGAAGTTCGCAACCGTCAGTTCCATCGCCGTTGCAACCATTGATGGCGGATAGAGAACGTTGATCGGGGTCATCTTGTCGCCGTCGGCAACGCGCTTGATCATGTCCTTCATACCGGCGCCGCCGATGACCATCTTGATGTCAGTGCGCTTAGCCTGATCGATGGCTTCGAGCACGCCAACTGCCATGTCATCGTCCTGGCACCATACGGCGTCGATCTTCGGGAACTTGGTCAGATAGTCCTGCATGATCTTGAAGGCGTCATCGCGCGACCAATTGCCGAACTGCTTGTCGAGAACCTTGATCCCGCTGCCGGCAATCGCATCGTCGAAACCCTTCTGGCGCTCTTCGTCAATGACGATCGGGAGGCCGCGGATGACAACGACGTCGCCGGTCTTCAACGTATCCTTGAGGTATTCGCCGGCGACGCGGCCGAGCTCCGGATTGTTGCCGGCAACATAGAGATCCTGGATCGTCGGATCGGAAAGAGCGCGGTCAACGACCGTCACGAAGACGCCCTTTTCCTTTACCGCACGGATCGGATCTGTCAGTTCGTCCGAATTGTGCGGCAGCGTTACCAGCGCGTCGATGCCCTGTGTGGTCAGGTCTTCGAGCGCGTTTGCCTGCGCAGCACCGTCCGGCGAAGTCTTGATGGTGATCTTCAGGCCTGGGTGAGCGGCTTCTAGAAGCTTGGCGGCCCGTTCTGCATGATAGACGACGCCGCCGGTCCAGCCGTGGTCGGCCGCAGGTATAGAGACGGCGATATTGACCTTCTTGTCCTGCGCGTAGGCGAAGGTCATCGTCGAAGCGAGCGCCGCTCCAACAAGACCGATCAATAGTTTACGCATTTGTCTTCTCCCAATTTTCTGCTCGGGCCTTGATTGCGGCGCGGTGGGTGGCCCTGTTCCCCCGTCCGGTCTCGTTGCGGTGGCCCTGCCACCGGTTTGCCTCTGCCAGCGTCACGCCTTTTTCTTCTGCAGCGTGCGCTGCACCAGCATGGCGATGATGATGATCGTGCCCTGAACGGCACCGATCAGGTATTCACTGACAATATTGGAGAGCACCATGATGTTGCCGACGACTTCCAGCATGAAGGCGCCGCAGATCGTTCCCCAGATGCGACCGACGCCGCCGCGCAGCGCCGTACCGCCGATGACGACGGCAGTGATCGCCTGCAATTCCCACAGCATGCCCGTTGTCGTCGTCGCTGCGCCGAGACGCGGCACATAGACGACGACCGCGATGGCGACGCAAATACCCTGAAGAATATAGGTCATGGCGCGTACGCGGTTGACGTGAATGCCCGAATAGCGCGCGACGTCTTCGTTCGAGCCGACAGCAATCACGTGGCGGCCAAAGGACGTCTTATAGAGAATGAAGGCGCCAAGAACTCCGACGATGATGATGATCCAGACCGGTATCGGCAGGCCGAGAAACACGCCGGTGTAGACGGGCCGGAACATGTTGCGCATCGCGATCGATTTCATTGCGATCGAGCCGCCATCCGCCAGCCACACGGTCACGGAACGAAAGATCGCCATGGTGCCAAGCGTTACGATGAAGGGCTCGATCTTGCCGATGGTGATGACAGCACCATTGAGCAGACCCGCCAGCGCACCGACGCCGATGGCAACAACGACGCCTGCCGCAAGCATCGCCATGTCGCCATCGACCGCACCTGAATTCAGGAACAGGATCATGATGCCGGCGACGAGCGCCGCCATCGAGCCGACCGAAAGATCGAGCCCGCCCGCGGAAATCACGAAAGTCGCGCCAACGGCAATGATGGCGATGAAGGACGAGCGCGTTAAGACATTGAGCAAATTGTCGATCGAAAGGAAGTTCGGATTGACGAGCGCGCCGAGGACGAACAGCGCCGCCAACGCCAGGAATGGCGCAACCGCCGTCTTGTCGAGATCCGCCAGTTTGCGGCCAAAACCGCGTGTGTCGGTGATTACCTTGGTGTCGCTCATGCGTTCCCCGCACTGTAAAGCTCTGCTTCGTTGATCTTGACGCCGGTGGCGTAGACGACGATCTCGTCTTCCGTCATAGCGTCGCCGGTAACCTCGCCGACAATGCGCGATGAACGCATGACGAGAATGCGGTGGCAGATGCCGATGAGTTCCTGCATTTCGGAGGATATGACGACGACGGATTTGCCTGCCTTCGCGAGCTCGGCAATGAACCTGTAGATCTGTTCCTTGGTACCGATGTCTATACCGCGCGTCGGCTCGTCGATAATGACGATGCTCGGCTCGAGCAGCATCATCTTGGCAAGGAGCAGTTTCTGCTGGTTGCCGCCTGAAAGCTGTCCAGCAAGAAGGTCGCGCCGGCGCGCCCTGATGTCGAAATCAGCGATTGCCTTGTCGAGGCTCTTGTCCTCGCGCTTGCGCTCGATGAGCGGCCCGTTGGTGAATTTGCCGAGCGTCGCCAGCGTCAGGTTGGTGCGCAGGTCTTGCGCCAGCAACAGGCCTTTGCCCTTGCGATCTTCACTCAGGTAAACGATGCCCGCTGCCATGCTGTCGCGCACGCTGTGAAACTTGACCAGCTTGCCATTGAGTTTGACCTCGCCATGGGCAGTGCGCAGGCCGACAAGACCCTCGAACAATTCCGTGCGCCCGGCGCCGATCAGGCCTGCAAAGCCGAGGATTTCACCCTTGCGCAAGACAAAGCTCGCATCGCTTGCATAGCCCGGCACGTCAAAATTCTTTACCTCGAGAACGTTTTGCCGCGTAGCAGTATCCTCCCGTTCGGGATAGAGCTTCGACATGTCGCGCCCCACCATAAGCCGTGCCATGTCGACTGGCTGCAGTTCGGCCGCATTGCGGGTTGCAATCAGCTTGCCGTCGCGCAACACGGTGATCCGGTCGGCGATTGCCGCGACTTCCGGCAGGCGATGCGAGATATAGAGCACGGCGACGCCCTTGTCGCGCAGATCGCGGATGACCTTGAGCAGGGCTTCCGTCTCGAAGGGCGTCAGCGAGGCAGTGGGTTCGTCGAAGATGACGACACGATGCGGCACCTGCAGGGCGCGCGCGATCTGGACCAACTGGCGGCGGGCAATCGATAGCCGCGCAATCTGCGTCGTCGGCTCAATTTCTGCACCGAGGCTGCGAACCGCCTCTGCGGACTGGCGGTTCATTTCGCGGTCGTTGACCATTAGACCGCGCTTCAGTTCCCGGCCCATGAAGATGTTCTGGGCAACCGTCAAATCTGGCGCGAGCAAAATCTCCTGGTGGACGAGCACGAGGCCGCGGTGTTCAGCATCTACGGGACCGTTGAATATGACGGGCTCTCCGTCAATCGCTACCGTTCCACGCGTCGGTGCAAGATGGCCGCTCAGGAGCTTCATCAAGGTCGACTTGCCGGCGCCATTCTCGCCGATGATGGCATGCACCTCGCCCGGCATGACCGACAGGGTTATATCGGTCAGGACCTCGACCGGGCCGAATGCCTTGGCGATGCCGCGCGCCTCGAGGACGGGGAGCGAAGTGCTGGTCTCTCCTGTGGGTGCCACGCTCATAATTGGCACCTCCCTCTGCCCTGCCGATTGCCCATCACACCTTCGTCCAGACGCCGCCGGCTTTCGACGATTTCACCGCGGCTTCGATGAATTCCATGCCTATGAGACCATCTTCCACGGTTGGGAATACTACATCCTTTGGCGCCTTCTTGCCGGTGCGCGCAGCGATGATGTCCTGCGCCGCCTCGCTGTAAATATTGGCGAAACCTTCCAGATAGCCTTCAGGATGGCCGCTTGGCACGCGAGTCAGGCGCGCCGCCTCGGGCGAAGCCCCCGCCCCGCCCCGGGTCAGCAATTGCTTGGGCTTGCCGAATGGCGTGTACCAGAGATAGTTCGGGTCGGCCTGGGTCCATTCGAGACCGCCCTTGGTGCCATAGACGCGCAGCTTCAGCCCGTTTTCGTTGCCGGGCGCCACCTGGCTTGCCCAGATCATGCCCTTTGCTCCACCGTCAAAGCGGAGCAGGATTTGCACGTCATCGTCGAGCACCCTGCCCTCGCCGAAACTGGTCAACTCGGCACATAGCTGCTTGAGCTTCAGCCCCGAAACGAAACAGGCAAGGTTATACGCGTGCGTGCCGATATCGCCGATGGCTCCGCCAGCCCCCGAGCGTTTCGGATCGACGCGCCATTCGGCCTGCTTGGAACCCGTGGCCTCGGTCTTTTCGGTCATCCAGTCCTGCGGATACTCAGCCTGCACCACGCGCAGGTCGCCGAGCAGACCCTTTGCCACCATGGCCCGCGCCTGTCGGATCATCGGGTACCCGGTGTAATTGTGGGTGAGGATGAACAGCTTGCCGCTCTTGCCGGCAAGCGAGACCAGTTCCTTGGCTTCCTTCACCGTCGTCGTCAGCGGCTTGTCGCAGATGACATGAATGCCGGCCTTCAGGAATGCCTTGGCGGCTGGCGCGTGCATGTGGTTGGGCGTGACGATGGAAACCGCCTCGATGCCGTCCGGCCGCTTGGCCTCCTGCTTGGCCATATCCTCGAAGGAGGTATAGGCGCGGTCCTCGGCGATGCCGATCTCGCGTGCCGAAGCCTTGGCTCGTTCCGGATCGGACGACAGCGCGCCGGCGACCAGCTCATATTGGTCGTCGATACGCAAGGCGATGCGGTGCACCGCCCCTATGAAGGCACCTTGCCCGCCGCCGACCATGCCGATGCGAATGCGGCGTGACGCCGGCTTTTCCTTCGATGCTCCGATGACCATCTCGTTCCCCTTACTTCAAGCCAAGTATGCGGCGATTTGCGGCCTCATCGGTGCCGGCTCCGGCAAAGTCGTCGAACGCGCGTTCGGTCACACGGATGAGATGCGCATTGATGAACTCGGCGCCCTCGCGCGCACCGTCCTCGGGGTGCTTCAGCGCGCATTCCCATTCCAGAACAGCCCAGCCATCAAAATCATGGGCAGTCAATTTCGAGAACACCGCGCCAAAATCCACCTGACCGTCGCCCAGCGAACGGAAGCGACCGGCGCGGTTGACCCATGATTGGAACCCGCCATAGACACCCTGGCGTCCCGTCGGATTGAACTCTGCGTCCTTGACGTGGAACGCCTTGATCCGCTCGTGATAGATGTCGATGTAGTCAAGATAGTCGAGCTGCTGCAGTACGAAATGCGAGGGATCATAGAGCAGATTGGCACGCGTATGATTGTTCACGCGCTCAAGGAACATCTCGTAGCTGATGCCGTCATGGAGATCCTCCGAAGGATGAATCTCATAGGCGGCGTCGATACCCTGCTCGTCGAGATAGTTGAGGACGGGGGTCCAGCGTCTGGCAAGTTCATCGAACGCTGTTTCAACCAGACCGGCCGGACGCTGCGGAAACGGATAAATATACGGCCATGCAAGGGCGCCGGAGAAGGTCGGCATGGATTTCAGGCCGAGATGTTTTGACGCCCGCGCAGCGCGCTTCAATTGATCAACCGCCCATTCCTGACGCGCCTTGGGATTGCCATGCACTTCCGGTGCTGCAAAGCCATCCATCATTTCGTCATAGGCGGGATGAACGGCGACGAGCTGCCCCTGAAGATGGGTGGCAAGCTCGGTGATGGTCAGGCCATGCGCCGACGCCGTACCGGCGAGTTCGTCGCAATAATCCTTGGAATCCGACGCTTTCTTCAGGTCGATCAAACGCGCATCCCAAGCCGGAATCTGCACCCCTTTATAACCGAGGGATGCGGCCCATCCGCAGATGGCATCGAAGGAATTGAATGGCGCCGCATCGCCCGCGAACTGTGCGAGAAAAATGGCTGGTCCTTTGATCGTCTTCATGAATTCCTCCCTTAAGTCTCCTGCCGTCAGGGCATGTTGTCCCTGAGAAAAATATCGATGCGAATGTGCTCTTGCCCCGGAACGATGGGGCGTCCCTCGCGCAGCGCCGTCAGGATGCGTGCGGTGCTGCGCGCCATATGGCCTGCATCCTGGTTGATAAGCGCATCGACGGTGCCGCGCACCAGATGCCGCCGCGTCGAGGGCGTCAGTTCGTGGGCAACGAATATCACGTCGGAGACGTGGCCGCTTGCCTCAAGCGCCTTGATCACGCCCGCCTGTCCGCCGCCGGCATTATAGATTGCGACAAGATTCGAATGGTCCTTCAAAAGCGCGCCTGCCGCCGCTTCGACGCGGGCGTTCTCGTCGCGGGCTTCGCGCACCGGCAATACTTCGAGGTTCGGGTACTCGCGTGAAATGATCTGCTCAAAGCCAAACTGGCGTTCGATGTGATCGCGCAGGGCGAGCGACCCCGCGATCATGCCGACCTTGCCCTTGCGCGGCCCGACAAAGCGGCCAATGAGCGAGGCTGCCGTGCGACCGGCAGCAAAATTGTCGATCCCGACATAGTGGGCGCGGCGGGAATTCGGAACGTCCGATACGAGTGTCAGTACAACGACCCCGGAATCGGCGAGCGCGTTGATCGCCTCTGTCACGGCCGGATGATCAAGCGCGACGACGGCGACGCCATCTATTCCGGAAGGAAGGCTTTCCAGCGCCGCTGCAACGGCGACGCCGTCAAAGGTATCGACATGCTCGATCGAAAGTCGCACGCGCTCCTGCAGCTGGCGCTCGCGTGTTGCGCGAAACTCGGCGGCGAGGCTCTGCATGAATTCGTTTTCGCCGGTCGGCAGAATGATGCGGAAGTCGTAGTCACGCACGCGTGCAAGGCGCGAGGCATGTGGGTCCGACAGGAAACCAAGCTGTTTTATGGCCGCATTGACGCGCTCGATGGTGCGTGCATGCACGCCCATCCTCCCGTTCACGACGCGATCAACCGTTGCGAGACTTACACCGGCTTCTCGGGCGACGTCTTCAAGCGTCATTTTCCCCACGAGAATTCTCCTCCGGCTAAAGTCTTAGATGAACCCGCTGAGGTGTGCAACTCTTTTTGACTTGTTTTGATGGGCTATTTGATGTCCACAGCGTTGCAAGTTATCAAATGACACATAGTATGGTCGAATCTCCCCCAATCTGTGCCTCAAACGACAGAACAGCGCGCCGTATCGCCAGATGAGCTAATAAATCTTTCTGGCGGATCAGATTCTTGCACCGGTGGTCATGGGCGCGGCTGCCA
This sequence comes from Phyllobacterium sp. SYP-B3895, assembly GCF_009647635.1. Taxonomy (NCBI): domain Bacteria; kingdom Pseudomonadati; phylum Pseudomonadota; class Alphaproteobacteria; order Hyphomicrobiales; family Phyllobacteriaceae; genus Phyllobacterium; species Phyllobacterium sp. SYP-B3895. Next base: position 370,539 of record NZ_WJIG01000004.1, read on the forward strand.
CTGTTCGCCCGTGGCGGGCGCGGCCTCGATTGCGGCCTGACCAAACACCGCCATCATGGCATCTAGCCGGGCCTGGTAAGCGACCCACCGTTCTCCGCGTTGGCCTTTCCAGTCGGCAATCTGAGAAACAATTTCCTCTGTCATACCAAATCCTCGTTCTGATCCGATCTTAACCAGGCTATCCGCCCGTATGATTGTTGTTACCGTGCGCGGCGATGAACATGGCGACGGCCGACCGGCAATAGGATTCGACTTCCTTGTCGTCCTCTGCTCTCGCCTCATCGAAGCGTGCGATCATCAGAAGATCGGAACCTTTAATAAGCGCGGCAAACAAGCGAGCGGACTGGAGAGGATCAGGCACGTTCAGAACGGCCTTCGCGTGCAACTGGCGCAACAGGGCCTCAATCTGGTCGATGACATTGGCGGGGCCGGCTTCGTAAAAGAGCTTGCTTAACGACCTTTGGTTCGTCTTGTCCGCCATGACCATGGCTTCGACACTGCGGACGTCCGGGCTTAACAGGGTGCGAAGCAGGGACGATCCCGCCGCCATCAGCTGCTCTTCGGCCGAACCGTCAACGCCTTCGATAACGGCCTGAGGCGCGAACTGATGGCAGCGGGCCGCGATCGCCGCGCTAAACAGCGCCTCCTTGTTCTCGAAGTGCCGATAGATGCTGAGCTTTGAAATCTTCGCTCGTTTAGCGACGTTGTCCAAGGTCGTCGCCTGAAAACCCAATTCCACAAAGAGTTCGGACGCGGCGTCGATTATCGTTTGGCCAAGTGCCTCGTTGGCGGGCCGGCCGCGCCGGCTTTGACTATTTTCGCTCACGACAATTCCAGTCCTTGACAGTATCGTTATTCGTGAATTAGGATACCATGCAGTTTCAGAAATAAGCAAGCCATAGAGCGAATCGAAAAACACGAGGGTGTCATGCAACGACGAACACTGCTGAAGCTGGCCGCGCTTTCCAGCTTCGGCGTCCCCCGTGCCCAGGCCAGCGCACAGCCCAACCCAACCCCCTCTATCCGCAACACGGAGCCAATCACCATGGATGACGTCATCATCATCGGCGGCAGCTTTGCCGGCCTCGCCGCCGCCCTTCAGCTCGGCCGTGCCCGCCGCAAGGTCTCCGTTCTCGACACCGGCCTGCCGCGCAATCGTTTCGCGGGCCGCTCGCATGGTATGCTCGGCCACGATCACAAGCCACCGCTGGACATCCTAGCTGAGGCGCGACAGCAACTGGCGCGTTATCCCGCGATCAAGCTGGTCAATGCCCGAGCCGACAGCATCTCCGGTACCATCGACAATTTCTCCGTCCTCACTGGCGATGGCGAAAGCCTTGGCGCACGCCGCCTGATCCTGAGTTATGGCGTTGTCGACCAGATGCCTGCTGTTCCGGGCTTTACCGAGAGCTGGGGCACATCCATTGTGCCCTGCCCCTATTGCGACGGCTTTGAAGTCGCCGGCCAGCATTGGGGCCTCGTCTGGTCCGGCCCGCAGTCGATGAATCAGGTCAGGCTGTTCCACGACTGGACCGACAGGTTGACCGTCTTCGCTGAGGGTCACGACATCGCACCTGACATGCGGGCCGATCTGGCGGGCCGCCAAGTACCTGCTGTCGATGGCCGGATCATTGGGATCGCCCGTCGCGGGGGGCATGGCGCCACCGTCAAGCTCGATACCGGTCCCGATGTCGCGGTCGACATTCTGTTCGCGCATCCGCGCAACAAGCCGTCCGCAAGCCTGCATGAATCACTGGGTCTCGCCACGGTCGAGACGCCCCTCGGCATCGTCCTCAAGGTCGACGAGCGCCGCGAAACCAGCATGCCCGGCATCTACGCCGCCGGCGACCTCACCAACCCCGCAATCCCGTCGGTCACCACCGCATCATGGCAAGGCGCGATGGCGGGTATCTTCGCCCAGCAGTCGATGCTGGTTTGAGAGCAGAATTTCCGTTCTCCGGTCCCAATTAGCAAGCCGAGCGGCGGCGCTCCAATCTAAAGCAAGAAGGGAAGTGATCCTCATGAATACGACCAGTTCTGGCGTCGCCCTGGTGACCGGCGCATCCTCCGGCATCGGTCGCGCCACCGCCAAAGCCTTGCGGAATGCCGGCTTTCGGGTGTTCGGAACCAGCCGCCGCGCCGCGGCGGAGAGAGCCGACGGTATCACTATGCTGGCCTGTGACGTAACCGACGATGAGTCCGTGGCGAAACTCGTCGAGCGGGTCCTTGCCGAGGCCGGCCGCATCGATCTGCTCGTCAACAATGCCGGCATGGGCCTGCTCGGTGCCGCGGAGGAGTCCTCGACGGTCCAGGCGCAGGCGCTGTTCGACGTGAATGTCTTCGGCGTTCTGCGCATGACCAGAGCGCTGCTTCCGGCCATGCGCAATCAGGGGAAAGGCAGAATCGTCAATGTGAGTTCGGTACAGGGGTTCATCCCAGGTCCCTATTTCGCGCTTTATTCATCGACCAAACATGCCGTTGAAGGCTATTCCGAATCGCTCGACCATGAACTCCGCCCGTTCGGAATTCGTGTATCGTTGATCGAGCCCGCCTATACCCGAACGTCTTTCGAAGAGAATCTCGCGAAGCCGGACCAGTTTCTGCATATCTATGACACGGCGCGCGCAGCAATGAATGGAGCGGTACGGAAGGAGATGGAGAAAGGCGATGCGCCCGAGGTGGTAGCCCAGACCGTATTGGCGGCTGCGATTGATCCGGCTCCGAAGAGGCGCTATACGGCTGGGAGAACAGCGCGTCAGATCAGTTTCCTGCGCCGTTTCGTCCCCGCGTCCGCATTCGACAAGAGTCTACGCAAGCGGTTCGGGCTGCCGGTCTAACGACGGTGAACATCCCGCACATCGGGGGCCCGGAGGCGATCGCGAAACGGATCGCGGCGTGGGCCGAGTAGTGTATTGCTCGCCCAGGCCGAAGTCAGTACCGTCTCCAAAGTCAGCCTACTCCTTAGTTTTCGCGAGAATCCCAACGGGTGGGAGACCTAAAGTTCTGTATTTAAGAGCCAATGTTCCGCCCTGCTGAGAGCGGCCATGGTTCGATTACGCGTAGGGGTGGGCCATGAACTTGGGGCAGCCGGACGTTGCTTCGCCCGGCCTACGGCAGGTCGATCTCGCCGTCCACCACGTGGTTGAGGCCGGTGCCTTCGGCCGTGAGCCTTATGCGGACCTTCAACTTTTTGCCGTCGACCTGGTCCTTGCGCACCGTCTCCTCGATCTTGCGCTGAGACGTGACGCCGACTTCCTTCAGGAACTTGCGGATCGACATGTTGAAGGCGTCTTCGCTCATGGAGGAACTCCTTTAGGTGCGAAAGTAATTGTAATGGAAGGTAGATCGTAAAGGAAGCAGGCAGTGGTGCTGCATTGCCGCCCGACAGCATGTGCAATCGGTCGGTGGTGTCCCAGATCGTATTTCTGCGATGTCACCAACTGCCGAAGTGTGAAAGGCGCAACGGGTTGATGGGCTCTCGCTCATCGAGCCTGTTGTCTTGAAGGAGGAGCGCTAGAATGAGCACCGATCGGAATACCGTGCGGTCCTATGATATGGCCGCGGCAGAGTACGCTGCCGAGGCCGCGGCGATGCCCGAATGGTCGCGACAGACATCGATGCGTTCGTGACCGAGCTGGGTGGCTCGGGCAGGGTGCTGGAGATCGGAAGCGGTGGTGGGCGAGATGCACTGGAGCTTGAGAAGCGAGGGATTAGCGTCTGGCGCACCGACATTTCGAAGGGTTTCGTCGAACTGCTCCGCGAGAGTGGCTTCCAGGCCGACCTTTGGACCCGCTCACCGAAGATTTGGCCGACCCGCAGCGTCCTCGCACGCCGTACGACGGGATCTGGGCCTGTGCCTGCCTGATTCACATCGCGCGCGAGGACTTCGGCAAGGTGCTTGGACGGCTTGCCGAGGCGCCCCGGACCGGTGGCCGACTGCACGCCTCGGTTAGAGAAGGCGACGGTGAGCATATGTCCACAAACGGCAATGCTGCAGCGCCGCGGCGCTACGTCGAACCTACTGGCGCGGGTCGGCGCTGCGGTCAGAACATACAGACGCCGGCTGGATCGTCAGCGAGGTACGTCGGTGCGTCGGAAAGCCCATGATCGGTGGCTGAGCGTTCGAGCGAGTCGGGCGTGACGCACAGGGAATGGCTGGTCGTGGCTAGATGGTCGCCAATGTCTGCTTCCGGGCGCAGGCAAAGATCGCATCTATGACCATTATGAAGGCGCGTAGCCGCTCAATTGCAAACGTTCAAATTGGAAACATTCCATTAATACGTGCAGCCCCACAGTGAGCGGGGCCGCACGCGCTCAGATCTCAGTGTGCTCCGCTAGCTCCAGTGCATCCTCGATGTCCACACCAAGGTACCTGACCGTGTTTTCGATCTTGGTGTGCCCCAACAGGATTTGACTAGCGCGAAGGCGGAGGTCGTCGTCCAAAATTATGGGTGGCGACTTGGAGTCAAGGTTCGAAAAGCGCGACGCGAAACTGGCAACGGGTCCGGATCTCCATTCCCCCCAATTGCGCTGGAGGGCAACGCCAACGGGGGCTCCTCATCCCGACGCGAGCTCATATGCTCAAAAAGGCTAGGCATCCATGCCCCCTCATATCAGGCGGCATTCGTCCCAACCCTTCCGCAAGAGGCGCCGCAAGCGCGCAGCCGGTTTGGATGCCGACGCCTGGGTATGAATTCTTCCGTTCAACCGCCATGGGAATGAGCCGGTGACTTGGGTCGCTTTTCGCTGATTAGCTGAACTTGGCGACTGGGACCAACCGACCTTTGACAATCAGATAGAAGGTCCCGACGGCAATGGTGGCCACGATCAAATTGGCGAATCCGAAAAGATAAGGCGCAAGCAGCGGCAGTGCTCCCACATCGCCGCGCCCCACCATTTTGATTGCCGCTGTACCGAGCGCCGTGGCGCCGAACGTTACACCCCAGTAGGAGGCCGCGAACGGCTGCGCCAATATCCATGGGAGCATGCGCACAAGAAGAAGCGCCTGGAGTATCGCGTAGCCAAGCAGCGCGTGGGCGAAGATATCCGGTGCGCCCGTCGTCACGCTCAGATAGGCGGCGCAGCCTACGGCCGGAGGCGCAAGCTGGATACCAAGTGTCGGGCGAATTGCAGCGGGCATCTCGGGAGAAAGAAGCATCCGGTGAAGCAATACCGATTCAATCGCCAGCCACGTAAAAAATCCAGCCCCGAAAGCAAGTTGACCCCAGTCTGCGTGGCCGAATGAACTTAGAGCGATGGCCGTAACGAACGACCCCGCCCCGGCAGGCAGATAGAGAACAGCAGTTGTCGACGCGATCTCACGCGATCCATGCCAAAGCCGGCCGGTGATCCAGGTCGCGAAAAGTATGGTGAATGCGGCGCCTGCTAGAAAGAGTGACCACGCGAGGGTCACCGCGTAAGGCTGCAACACCAATGCAATCAACATGGCGGATACGCCGGCAAGGCCTATGAAGCAGCATTCTACTGGATGCCTCGCTTCTGCCACAGCATGTTCGCGTGCGACAAGCCACTTCAGGGCAAAGAGCAAAGCGACGAGCACCCATACGGTTACCGCCGCGAAACTCAGAACCTCGCCGACAATCGCCGGTACCGCCCAGATGGTCGAGGCCGAGCGCCACGCATTTGCAAGTCCTGCCAGCCCTAGCACGATCCCGAAGAATGACGCCGGTATCCGGGGCAGACGCGCTGCGGACGGTGATATCCTGTCGTGCATGTTCGTCCCTCGTTGATCTGCTGGCGAAGTTGACTTCAGCCATCCAGAATGACCGGAAGCCGTTCGCGAAGTTCCCTCACAAGTACGCGTTCATTTTCTGAATAGTCGACTGGCACATTGACCAGATGGACACCGCCGCCGGAGAATGCGTCTTCAAGAATCCGCTTGAACTGGCCTATGTCGTCGACCCTGGTGCCCTTTGCGCCATATGACGCGGCGTATTTAACAAAGTTTGGATTACCGAACGTCATGCCAAAGTCCGGAAACTGGTCCACCGCCTGCTTCCAGCGGATCATTCCATAGGCATTGTCCTCAATCACGAGCACAACGAGGTTGAGTTTCAGACGCACTGCGGTTTCGAGTTCCTGCGAATTCATCATGAATCCGCCATCGCCGCAGACCGCCATAACACGCCGCTGCGGGTACAGCATCGACGCAGCCAGCGCGGACGGTAGCCCGGCCCCCATGGATGCAAGAGCATTGTCGAGCAGGAGCGTGTTGGCCATCTGCGTCCGGTAGTTCCGGGCAAACCAGATTTTGTACATGCCGTTGTCGAGCGCAAGGATACCATCATACGGCATGACCTCCCGAATATCGTGAACCAGACGCTGCGGTGTAAAGCGGTCCTCCGTCGCTCGCGCCCCAACGCGTTCGAGAATGCGCTCCCGCAGATGGAGGAGTGCCTGTGCGTTCGGAACCTTGCCCTCGAGGCGATCTGCCAAAGCATTTAACGATGGGCCGATGTCGCCTATCACCTCGGATTGCGGGAAATAGACTTGTTCCACGGTCGCCGGCTGATATCCGACATGGACGACATGCGGACCATCCTTACCCATGATGAACGGAGGTTTCTCAATTGTATCATGGCCGATCGTAATAATAAGGTCCGCCTGCTCGATGGCCTCATGGACATAGTCACGCTCCGAGAGCGCGGCGGTTCCCATGTAAAGTTCGGTTCCGCCAGCAACCGTACCCTTGCCCATCTGCGTCGTGAAAAATGGAATTCGGGTTCGCGTCACAAATCGCGCAATATCGGATGTAGACCGGGGGCGTGAAGCGGCGGCCCCGAACATCAGCAAAGGCCGCTTGGCTGCAATGATTAGCTGGGCGGCACGGTCGAGCGCAGCATCATTGGCTGTCGGCAGGTCGAGCTGATGCGGCGCGATCAACGGCACTTCCTCGCACTCCTCCGCGGCAATGTCTTCTGGAAGTTCGAGATGTACCGGCCCGGGTCTTTCTTCTTGGGCTATGCGAAACGCCTCCCTGACCATCGTCGGGATCATCAGTGGCGACGCAATCTGCCTTGCGAGTTTGGTCAGTGGCCTCATCGAAGCCACGACATCGACTACCTGAAAGCGAGCCTGGCGAGAAGAAAGGATGCCTTTCTGACCGGTGATCATCACCATCGGCATTGCACCCAGCAGTGCGTATGCAGCACCCGTCGACAGGTTCAATGCGCCGGGCCCGAGTGTTGTCAGGCAGACGCCGGGCTTTCCCGTGAGCCGGCCATAGGTCGCGGCCACAAACGCTGCCGCCTGTTCATGCCGGGTAAGGACGAGCTCAATCGATGAGGTGCGGATTGATTCTACCACGTCGAGGTTTTCTTCGCCCGGAATACCAAAGATGCGGGTGACGCCTTCGTTCTCGAGCGCTGCTATTAGAAGATCGGAGCCTTTGGTCATGGATAGTTGAGCCTTTTATATACCAGAGTAAGCCTCAGGTGATATCCGCTATTGTCCAAGCGAGCGTTCAGCCCTCGTCATCCAACGTTTCGACATATGATCTGCCGTAAGGATAGAATAGCTCCTTGCGGCCTTTCTTCCACTGAGCCTTGAGCTCGGGCTTGGTGATATCCCAATCCGGCCGGCATTTTTTACTGACCGCTCGGAGATCCTGGCGAAGCTCCTCCACCGTTGGCCGACCGAAGAACCGGTATCCATCGTAAATCTTGTAAATGACAAGCTCGGGTTCCAGCACGATCACATGCGGTATCATCGGCTTGTTGATGGGGTCGGTATATTCGGCAATGTCCAGGTCTTTTTGCACAATGCGCCGGGGATCGTACAAGAAGGGCCAATGAGCCCCTACCCCGCTGCGGAATTCGTTGGTTCTAACGATATCGTCGGTGGTGATGGTGACCAGCCCGCAATAGCCAACCTCCATCTCCCGGTGGAGCTGCAACGGCCCTTCGGCCTGACGGCGATCCTTGGGACAGAAGGCGCCTCTGCCAAGCACCAGAACCATCGGTTGATGTCCCTGGAGTTCGGAAAGTTTTCGATGCTTGGCGGTGTGGTCGCTGAGCTCATAATCAGGGAAGATCGCTCCCGGTATCATGTCGGATCGCATATCAAGTCCTCGTTTAGCTGGTGCGGTCAAGTCGTCAGGTTTTCATTGCGCTACAAATCAATAACGATGTCGCCTTTGGGTTGTGAGCAGCAGATCAGCACATTGCCATCCGCCGGTGCATCGATCGGGTCAGGACGATAGCCCACCGTTCCCGCCACCAGTCCGGTCTCGCAGGTGTGGCAGACCCCGGTTCGGCAAGACCACCGCACCGGCACGTCGCACGCTTCTGCCAGCTCCAGAAGGTTCTGGAACGTCGCATCCCAGCGGACGTTGAGGCCGGTCCTCGCAAAGGACACCAACGCGCCGGTGCCCGGCATGTTGGCGGGCAAATGCGGCGGCAGTTTTGGCGTGGCAGCGACGCCGGGGGTAATGGGAGGACCGGAGCCGAAAATTTCGGTGTGGAGGTGATCTGATGACACGCCCAGGGCTGCAAGCCCTTCGGTCAGATCGCTCATGAAGCTCGATGGTCCGCAAATATAGAAATCGCCATCGATGGGCAGGCCAAGTGACTTGAGTGTTTGCGTATTCAAATGGCCCGTGGCGTCGAAATCCACATCGGGCCGATCGCCAGGATCGGGCGAACTATAGCAAATGTAGCTATGGTTATGCGCAAGCTCTTTCAGCAAACCCCGCGTTTCATCGGCAAAGCCGTGTTCGCGACCATTGCGGGTTCCGTGCAGCCACCAGACCTCCCTGGATGACGCTTCGGCTGCCAATGCATGGAGCATGGCGAGCACCGGCGTCACTCCAATCCCGGCACTCAACAACACAACCGGCGTTTCCCCTGGCGCCAGAGTAAAGCTGCCGCGTGCCGCGCTTGCCTCAACGATATCGCCAACCTTTACCTCATCGACGATATAGCCGCTGGCAGCGCCATGTTGTTCGCGCTTGACGCTGACGCGATAGGAGACCGTGCTCGGTTCCCCTGACAGTGAATAGCTGCGCGTGAGAACTGGATGAGAACCCGAGCCGAGCCGCAGCACTACAAACTGTCCGGGAAGTGCGGCAGCAACAGGTTGTCCGTCTGCCGGCTCAAGGATGAGGGACACGACACTGCCGCTCTCGCGCACCTTGCGTGCCACGCGAAGCGGGCGAAAACCGCTCCACGCCGGCGGCGGGCCGGACAGGCCAGTCAGCCCGGCGTTGCCTTTTGTCGCGCCGTCCACGTCCTCCTGGGCGAGCAGCGCTTTGAAAGAATTTTGCCAGCCAAGGCTCAGCGCAGGAATGCGTAAGGCACGTTCGAGCTTGTCGCGGGGATGATCCGGCATATACAACAGCGCATCGATTTCGCTGACGGTCATGCCGCCGGGTCCCGATGCGAACTGCATGATCTCGTCGCCGGCCTGCACTTCACCTTCTACCAGCACACGGAAGTAAAAGCCGGGCCTGCCGTGTTTGACGACGAGCGCGGCCATCTCCGGCTCGTCCATGCGTATGCCCAGCCGATAGCAAGTGACGCGCGGCTGTGTCACCTCAAACAGAGCGCTGCCGATCCTGTAGCGGTCGCCGATGCACACCTCAGCGTCGGCCAATCCTACGACAGTCAAATTCTCTCCGAACTGCCCGTAAACGAAATCGTCCCGACGCAAATGGTCCTGCCAGTACCGGTATGAATCCGTCTGATAGACAAATACAGCCCGTCGTTCGCCACCATGGCCGGCGAGATCCGCCTGACCATCGCCGTCTATGTTGAGCCGCCGTACCATGCGCTTGCCTGTGACCGGTGTCTTCCAGACGGCCGTATTGACCGTATTGCCCTGCCACACGATGTCTCGCGGCAGGCCAACATTGACCGAAAGCAAACGCCCCATGGTACTCTCCTTGCAATGATCAGTGCAATTTAAGGGCTTGATGGACCGATGAAGGACGAGCGGCACGCAGAGACTGATCGGCGTCAAAAGATCGAAATCGCGGCATTACATCCTCCAAGCGATCCTGGGACTGTCGCTAAAATTCACGATACGATTGAAGGCGCCGTCTTTCCAGCCATTCTATGGTATTGCCGATACCTTCGCGTCATTCTCACCCATTCGCCAATTGAGTCCGGCCATACTCAGGTTTTGCTGGCCCGGTTGATCAGGCGCAGCCATTGCGCTAGGCCTATTGCATGACAACCAAACCACGTCGTGTCCAAAGGCGAACCTCCATTGGGTCTCGCCGCAACCCTGAAGCTGAGTCAGCTGTTCTCGCGGCGGCCAAGGGCTTGATCAAGGAAAAAGGCTACGCTGGCTTTTCTGTCGATGAAGTAGCGCGACGAGCTGGCGCGGGAAAGACAACGATTTATCGTTGGTACCCGACCAAAGCGGATCTGTTCATTGCCATATACACCGCTGAACGAACAACTTTCGTGACCGTTCCTGATACGGGCAGCCTGGTCGAGGATCTCGTGCGATATACAACCAGCCTGTGGCATTTCTGGCGTTCAAATTCTGCTGGTGCTGCCTTGCGAGGACTGATCTCCGAAGCCCAAGGCACGAAAGAAGCCCTGGCGGCGCTGCGTGAGAGGTTTCTCCCGGAACGCACAGCTGACGTCAAACGAATACTCACAACCGCCGCAGCCCGCAACGAGATAAGCACTGACGAAATAGAGGACAAGCTTGCTCTCTGGGTCGGTTACAGCTGGTTTCGCCTTTTGACTGACGAACTCGACGCGGACGGCCCTACCCTATCAGCCATGACGCAGATCGCTCTGTCGGCGCAAGTCCGCGCCCCCTCTGTTCAGGCCGGGGACCACGTTTCATCCTTGACCCCGTGACCATCTCGCCTCGTTAGAGACTGGCGCAATACCAAATTGCTTGCTTCCGGGCTGGCACCATTAATTGTCGGCTTTACCATTGACGAAACGATACGTACCGTTTATATGCGTTACGCTTCGTTTGTGGCCGGAAGCAAATCCGTCGATTCTCAATACGCCGAAATCTGAGCGGTTGAAACAAATGGCCGAGGTGGACCTTTTGGTCCTATAAAATGGATGAAGAAAATGGCTTGGTTGAACAAAACCAAACAGTTGGATGTCCGGTCTGCCAATCCAACAAATGTAACGGCATTGGCGCCTTCAACTCAGCAGACGGGAACTTTACTGTCTCGTGCCAAGGCACTGCTGATACCAACGTCTGCAATCCTGATCGCGATATCAGCTGTGGTTGGCGCGACGTCGAACTGGGACTCAGTCATCGCAAACCGATCAGTTCAATCGACAAACGACGCGGCAGTTTATGCGGATATGTCAACCGTAAGTGCTCGCATCAGCGGCACGGTGGAAGCTGTTTCAATCTCCGATTATGCAAAAGTGAAAGCAGGGGACATGCTGTTCCTGATCGATCGTGCGCCATACGCGGTCGCCGTGCGCTCGTCGCAGGCCAAGGTTGAAGCCGCCCGCGCGCAGCTCCAGAACAATGCCAGCCAGCGCACCTTTCAACTTGCTCAGATTGATGTAGCTGTTGCTCAGGAGCAAGCGGCGACCGCCGATGAAGTGCAAACAGGAAAAGAGCTGGAACGTCAGGCCAGACTGGCCGTGGATGGCACCAGCTCTGCCCAAAATCTTGAAAAGGCAACGGCGGCTCACCATCGGGCGCTCGCCAACCTTAAAATGAGCCAAGCGTCCGTTGCTGCACAGCAAGCACAGCTCGATGTCCTGGCGAAGCTGCGAGACGGGGCACGTGCGAATGTCGACACCGCGGAAGCGGAACTGGCCGAAGCAGAGCTTGAGCTGAGCCATTGCTATGTGCGGGCGCCTTTTGATGGTGTCGTTGCAAAACGGAACGTTCAACTCGGCATGTATGTAACCGCTGGGACGAACATGATCTCCCTCGTCCCACTCCCGCACGTTTATGTCCTGGCGAATTTCAAGGAAAATCAGTTGGCGAACGTCCGTGAAGGGCAATCCGTCGACGTCTCGGTCGATATGTTTCCAGGAGAAAATCTCCGTGGCACAGTTTCGAAGATTGCGCCGGCAAGTGGGTCGACCTTCGCACTGTTGCCTGCTGACAACGCATCCGGCAACTTCACAAAAGTCGCGCAGAGACTGAGTGTTCGTGTTGAGCTCGATCCCAGTCAGCGGACTTTCGCACGGCTTCGTCCCGGTATGTCAGTCGTTACCAGCATTGTGACTCGGTAAGACTGAGAGGATCCCATTATGTCTGACAATGTCTTGGTAGAGCGCGAACGTTCGCGACCATCATTGGTGGCCGTCGGGTTGCTCATGGCGGCGTTTCTCACAGCTTTCGATGTCCGCGCAGTAAGCGTCGGACTTCCCGATCTGCGTGGTGCTTTCGGGCTTAGCTTTGATGAGGGTTCGTGGTTGAGCACGTTCGCCACCGCGCCTCAGATACTTGTCGCTCCCTGCGTGGGTTGGCTGATTGCCGTCTTCGGCGTCAGAAGGGTGATGGTTGCTCCGACGCTCCTCTATTCTGCCATATCGGTTCTTATCCCGTGCTCCCAGAACTTCGAAGTCCTGATGCTGTTGCATGCAGCCAGAGCGGTTTTGCTTGGGATTTTTGTCGGTGCAACACTTTTGACGGCCTTTCGCAATCTCGACAGCAGATACTGGATCGTGGCGCTTGCGTTCTACGTTATGAGGGTCCCCTTCTCACAAAACCTGGGCGTCTACACCGCCGGAAGTTATTCTCAAACCATAGGCTGGCAATGGCTCTACTGGCAAGGCGCCATCATCGCACCTGCGATCGGTGTCCTGGTCTGGTTCGGTGCCAAACCGGTGGCAACAGATCGGGATTCCCTGGGACGCGCAGATTGGGGTGGCATGGCGCTCTTCGGAACATCCTTGACGATGCTCTATGTGGCATTGGACCAGGGCAATCGCCTGGACTGGTTCCGATCGGGCTTCATCGTCTCGATGCTAATCGCCTCGGCTTTTCTGGCAGTCGCATTTGTCCTGAACGAAACCGTTGTCAAAGTCCCATGGGCACATTTCTCCACGATGTTTTCCAGGAACATCGCGCTGAGTTTCGCGGCGATATTCTCGTTCATGGTTGCGAGCCTTGCCAGCTCGCTGCTAGCCCCCAACTTCCTTATCTCGGTCGCCCATTTGCGCCCTGAACAGATTGGTGACTTTTCCGATCCTTATGCCGCCATGCTACTCATGTGCGCCACAGTCGCGGCCGTATTCCTCGTAAGGACAGTTGGCCCACGTCTTTCCATGATTGCCGGGTTCGCCTGTTTCGCGTTTTCCTGTTGGCTTGGAACTTCGATGACCAGCCTTTGGTCGTTGCAGGAGTTCGAACCAATCGTTGTGCTGCAGACCGTGGCGGAAGAAGTCGTTTTCCTCGCAGCTGTGACAACAATATTCAGCAACGCCAATCCGGCCCGTGCCGTGGTCGTTACCGCCTATGTGCAAGTCTTGCGGCTGATTTGTTCGGAGGTCGCGGGAACGAGTATGGCGACCTGGATCAGACAGCGTGAGCAACTGCATTCCTATCTTATCGGGCTGCATGTCACTAGCGGCAGAGTGGGTCCAGGAACGGGCGGCACTCAATTCGATGCTGCGAAGCGCAGTATTGGAGTATTGGCAAGCGTCATCCAGCGAGAGGCCAATGTGCAAGCCTACATCGATGGCTTTTGGGTTGCGTTTTTAGCAGCAATTGTGGGCCTGTTCGCCGTGGCGCTTATGGCACCCTCTCCGCGGCATCCTCTCACGCGAACGCCGGGAGGAAAGCCATCCCGATTACGGCTAGAGCTGTAGTCGAAGCTCGCGGTAGCGTTCGGACAATGCCGGCAGGTTGAAGGCTCTGTTAAGGCCGCTCGGATTGGGTAGCAGCCATACTGCGGCGCCGGCAAACTTTTCGGGCTGCCTGCCCCACTCGACATCTCCTCGACGGCTGATAGCGGCGTATGCCGCTTTGCCCAGAAACGCCAGGTTGGCCGGCGCAAACGTCCGTATCTTGACCTCCAACTCTGGGACGGCGTCAATATAGTCCTGAGCCCTGAGCTCGCTTGCGCTTGTGGTAGCGCGTGAAACTGCGGTCGTCAGACCGCAACCATATCGCAATAGGTCGCACTCTTCGTCGGCTCGCAATAGCCGTGGCGTGAACCCCGCGAGGTGCAACGCACGCCAAAAACGATTACTCGGGTTAGAGAAGTTATGCCCGTCCCGAACCGCAGAGACCGCTGGATTCAAACCACAGAAAACAACAGCAAGCCCGGGTGCCAGGACATCGGCCAGTCGAGCTTTCGGCTGTTCCGGATCATTCGGACAACTTTCAGATGCAATCACACGACCCCGCATTCGAGCTTCTCTACTCAACCTTCCGACCAAGCACTTCAATTTTTCATCGAGCCACCGACAGCGACCCGCGCAGCCGCAATCGAAGACAGCTGCGGCCAAATGCACTTGTCGATGTGAACAAATGACTAAGGTGGAAGGACATTGCGACGATACCATAGTTTCATCAATAGTTTCGACCCAACTGAAGTCACTGCAGCCGCCATGGTTGAGTTCGGCGATCCGATCCTGCAATTGGCCATACTTGCGTGGCGAATGGGGTTTGACCGGAATCCGGACTTGCCAGCGACATTCAGTTGAACTTGTGACCGTTTCCCGCAATCAGCCGTTTCGGCTGGCCCAGGATTTCGTCTCCGTGATCGAGCCAACGATCGCAGGCCTCGACGAGCTCAAGACTTCGTCGGGAGAACAGCAGTTTTCTGAAGCGGAAACCTACCTTCTGTCGCGGCTTGCCGGAGTTGCCGGAATTGATCACTGGCTGAACGATGTACGCGTGGACGCCGCTATGCGCGTCTGTGAGATGGTCGGCGTTGCCGCGGCGCGAGTTGCACAAGGAGGAACGCAATCACTGAGCGAGCGGGAGCTTCATTCTTGCACGCAGAGCGGCTTTCAGTTGCTGCAAACCGAGTCCGGATTGAACGACCTGTGCGACGAATTGAAAAGGGAGTGTACCCGCAAGAACCTGTAACCGACGGGCATGAATGTATTCGGGTTCTTGTGGAGCAAGTACTACACAAAATCGGAGAACGATGGTTTCGAACCATTCTACGATCGTCTGCAAGAGTACGCTCTGCAGAACCTGCCGCTTGGGCCGGGGGACGAAATGTTCGGGACGGTCACGCGTCCCAGAAAGTGGCATTCGATCCGTACGGCGTCGGACGAATTTGAACTGTCGCATAAGTTGACACGGAAGCTGACCGTCGCCTCGGGGCTTGTGGAGGAAACTGAGGTGCGAAAAAGCCAGAATACCATCCTTTTCGACGCAAAGAAGTTTGATGCGTATATCGGACGTATCCGCGGATCTGTCTCGAAGGATGAGGCCCTGGAATACCTCAACCTCCCCCGCCCTCACGAGCAGGGCATGATGAAGTCCGGGTTTCTGGCCCCCATCATACGTCGCGGCGATGCTCTCGGACATCACCTTTTCGAGAAGGAGGTTCTGGACCAATTCCTTAACAAGCTTCTTCAGGATGCATTGCCCGTCGACCAGTTGGAGGAAGGGTTTAGCGATATTCCAGGCGCAGCTTTTCAGTCGTTCGCATCCGTCGTCGAAGTCGTCGAGCTCCTGTTCGCGGGGAGACTTAAGAATGTCCGGTTTCTTAAAAGCTCACGCGGCTTTCTGAGCGTTCTAGTGAAGTCAGACGAGATCGTCGCACTGCTGCATGAAGCTGAAACTCGGGGCTATACCGCTCTTGAACTGAATAGTGTCCTCGGCGCAAACAGTGTTTCTGTCCGGGCCCTGATCAGGCACGGGTTTCTTGCGTCAACGATGCACAAGAATGCCAAAACCGGTTATGTCCGCCCATTGGTCGCTCCCAGGGATGTGGAAGAATTTCAGCGCAAATATATCGGATCTTTCGAGATCGGACCCGTCTCGGACTCCATGCAAAGAGGTCGTCAAGAAATGTCGCGAGCATGGTATCGAACCCGCCTTCGAACCGGACATTGTAAAATCACGCTATTATTTGAGATCCGAAATTCCCTGGATCTAATATTATCTCATTGCTAAACCGCCCGGCTCTGCCGGGTTTTTTTGTGTGCCTATTTTGCCCCTATGCCGAGGTCGCGGATACTGAGGCGGACTGTTGTGGTTGAAACGGTTAATAGTGAGGCAATCCTCGAAAAGGCGCATTGATTTTATTGATGTTTTAGGGCCGATGCGGCCAACAATGGGTTAGTTGATAGCATGTATCAAACGACACATAGTATGGTCGAATCTCACCCAATGTGTGCCTCAAAAGACAAAACAGTGCGCCGTATCGCCAAATGAACTGCCAAACTGTCTTGGCGGATCAGATTCTTGCACCGGTGGTCATGGGCGCGGCTGCCACTCAGGATCTAGCGCACAGGTGAGTCACTTTGCCGCTCCGAGCGCATTGCTGTCGGCAGATCCTGCCACCATGTTCTGCAGTCAATTACACCCAATTTTCAGATTGGGTGTAATTTGCTGCAAAGCTTTTCCAGAGGACTGTGTCCGTCGACAAATTAACTGTCGAGGATTCCTGAACAAATCCGTGCAAGGATCATCCGGTGTTTTGGTAAAAATTTTTCTTAACCCTCACAAGCTCGGCATCAAACTGCGCTCGCGGCGACTTCATCACGTCTCTTGATCCAGGCAAGGTTGAGTGGGCTGGCAGTTAAGGTCCACTGTCGGGGGCTGCCGCCGCGACTGCGGAATAGACCTACGTGAAGTGCTGCCATGCTCGCTTCAGTCGGGCGGTCAAAAATGCGCCCAAACTGCTCCCTTACCGACAAAACAGCGAGCCGCCTAAGACGCTTATAATGAATGTCAAAGGTTCGTTCGCGATTGTCGATTTAGATGATTGCGATGGGTCATGATGAGGCTGCGCGCACTCTCGATGATAAGTTGGCGGGTTTCCGAGGGATTAACGTGATTATTGACATATACCCGTCTCACCTCCCCTGATTTGAATTCGAGATCGCAGAACGCTCGACCATCTGGAACATCGTGAGCCCAGGACTGAAATGCTAGGGATAAAAGAGGTCCTATAACGGCTTCCTGCCAATCATAGGCAAGAGAGTGAGCATGGTCGCCTATCAGATAAGCGGCTGCATACACCAGAATAGCATCCGCCTGTGTGTCATGGGCTATGCCGAAATTTCCAGCTTCATCGACAATACTCAAGCCCAGTTTAGAATGCGGTGGAAAGGTATTGAGCATATCATTGATTAATCGTCGGGCGTCAGTGTAGCGCACCAAGCACCAGGATGGAGCTTCGTCCGGGTCGTTATTTCTCTCGATCGACACCATTCTCATCGACAGCACTTTCGATATCTAATACGCTAGGATTTGCTGCCGGCCGATCTTTGGCAAGGACAGAACAGGTAATCATGCAGAAACGCGCGGAATACTGATAGGAAGTCACAATTCCACCGGTGACATTGTGCTAAAGGCGTACAGGGCAGCGGTACGAACTCGTGCGCGAGACCGACCGGTCTGTGCGCTATCTGCCCGAGGTCTCAGCGCTCAATTTAGTCCACCTCGCCTCAACGGTCCCGAGCCGTGAAGCGTCGTTGAATATTTCAATGCACATAGTGCGGCTTTCATCGCGGATTCTTTGAATGCCCTCTACGTTTGAACCGTCTCTTTTCCGGCGATATACATCGCAAAGGCGCCGAAGCTCAGCGGCCCACATCGTAAAAACGTAAATGTGTTGGTCAGGCTTCCTGCGGTGTAGTAAGGGATCGAAATCATAAGAGTTCCACTCATCGAGCCATTGCTTAAACCGCAATGCCGGCACAAGTTGTCTGCCGTCGGAATTTGTTGTTTCACCCATTTTGTGCCCCTAGTGCGATCCCGACTAAGCCATATCGAGATCGAAGTTAACTTCCAACCAACATTCTCGGGAGATGCCCAATAACGTGCTTCCTGCCCAGCCACAACGTTCGATTTGAGTCTCGATCGACGCTCAGTCAGGTACGAGATAGTTTCATTCTATGGTTCAAGGATTGCAACATTACGGAGTGGAACGTTTGGCACCAGTTAAAGGACACGCCGGCAGGTTGGTGGCTTGCGCCCTGTCACCAATTTCTCCCGCAGTGGCTCGATCCTGGTGATGGATGAGACCAGCGCGATTCCGCACGAGCGCATCTAAAGGAAGTGCCGGATTTCTGCGCGTTCACGCGGACAGCTAGGGCCTGATCCAGAACGCGCCGGTCATGCACGATTACGGCTTCCCGTCTTCATTTTGACGAGATCGCAACCACGGAGCTGCTGTCGATCGCGAGATCAAACAAGGCACGATCTCTCATGCGTCCCTCCCTGTCGAGGAAGGATCATATTGTGCAATGCCCATTTTCGTTCTCCTTCGACCAACATTGGCCGCAAGAACAACTCATGAGAACACTGTTGGGGCCGTCTGCTGACGGTCCGGTTCTGTCCGAAAAACTGAGTAAGCCGCCGTACGGCAACCGACCCCATTTCTGACGCTCAGATCCCCGCAGCCTGTTCCTGAAAGCCTCCGGTTAGCTCAGACCCCAGCGACGTCCGGAACGCGCGTTATCGTTCGTTCAGCGGCCGGGCTATAGCCGCTTACT
Organism: Phyllobacterium sp. SYP-B3895; assembly: GCF_009647635.1. Classification (NCBI taxonomy): domain Bacteria; kingdom Pseudomonadati; phylum Pseudomonadota; class Alphaproteobacteria; order Hyphomicrobiales; family Phyllobacteriaceae; genus Phyllobacterium; species Phyllobacterium sp. SYP-B3895. The sequence goes on from NZ_WJIG01000004.1 coordinate 389,135, forward strand.
TCATCGCGATCGCTCCTGCGCTCCAGCGCGCGACGCTGCTGCCGGCTCGTATAGAGTTGTCTAGGAACAGCCCAGACGTCATCGCGTGATCGGTGCGCTGGCCGACACGCTTTGCTTTAGGCCGGGTCGGTCGAGGCGCGTAATGGATGGTGCGTCGCCGCCTTCGACGATGTCGGAGACCATGCGCCCGAGCGCCGGGCCGAACTTAAAAGCATGACCGGAGCAGCCGCAGGCTACAATGATCGGACCGTGGCGGTCGACGATAAAATCGACGTCGGGCGTCATCGTCCAGGGATGCCGCTGTGTACGGCTGACTTTTGGTGCCACCGACGGCATGCGCCGGGTAAGCCAATTCAGGATGCGCTTCTCCTCTATAAGATCGGGCTGCCATTCCTCGACGTCGGGCTGCCATCCCTCGGCGCCCGCGTCGAAGGCAATCTTGTAGCCGATGCCCGGCACAGGGTGGCCGTAGATGCCGGTCTCGCCATTTGATCTCCATTCCGCGATCCCAGGGCGATCGACGAGGAGTGGCGCGTCGAGAAAGGTGACCTGCGCCACGGCCGGCGCGAGCGGAAGGTTCAATCCGGCTTCGCCGAGAAGTTCCTTGGCCCAGGGACCCGCGGCCACGACCACTTGCGCCGCCTCGAAGCGTCGACCCTCGGTATGGACCTTGACCACGGTCTCGCCCATCTCGATCCTTGTGACCCGCATGGGTGCGAGATAGGTTACGCCAGCACGCTGGGCCGCAAGAAGGAGTGCTGCCATGCCCGCGTCCGCAAGTACCGTTCCCGCCTGGCGCTGAAAGAGTGCAACCTCTCCCGTAGCCAGCACGATCTCTGGGAAAAGTCGGTGGACTTCGGCTGAATCGACACTCTCGATCGCTGCTCCGGCGGAGCGAACGGTGCGCGCCAGGTCTTCGAGTTTGCCTTCAGGTCCGATGTCGATCTGGCCGGTCAGATGAAGGATCTTCCGTCCAGTCTCGCTTTCCAGCCGATGCCAGCTGTCTATCGCCTCGAGCGCCAGATCGACATAGAAGGGATGATCATAGGCGATGCGAATGCTGCGTGATGCGCCGGTCGAGGAGGTTGCTGGATGACCGCTGCCGAACCTGTCGATTGCAAGGACCCGACGTCCGCGTCGCGCAAGTTCGTAAGCAGTCGAGAGGCCGAAAATACCGGCGCCGACGATGATGATGTCATAGGTCATGCGGTCTACTCGTTCAATGATGTTAGCGTTCGCTACCTTTGCCAAAGTAGCTTTCAAGGCGTGATTGTATGAGCTCAAGACAGATGGACATGACCCAGTAGACAAGCGCCGCAGCGATCAGCATCTCGAAGACCTTAAAGTCACGCTTGCCGACGATCTGTGCTGTTTTGGTCAATTCCCAGACACCCATGACGGAGACGAGGGCGGAATCTTTCAGCATCGCGATGAACTGGTTGCCCGTGGGTGGCACGATCAGCCGCATTGCCTGGGGAAAGACGATCTTGCGAAATATCAGCCCGGATGGCAGTCCGAGCGCCAGCGCCGCTTCGGACTGGCCTCGCGGCACGCCGAGAATTCCGGCGCGAAAAATTTCTGCCATGTAGGCGCCGTAGCAGAGCGAGAGCGCCAACACGCCTGAGGGTACCGCATCAAGCGCGAACTGGGGACCGAGTTGCGGCAGGCCGATATAGATCACGTAGACCTGTAGCAAGAGCGGCGTGCCACGAAAGAAGGAGATGTAGAAAGCCGCGGCGCCATAGGCGGCGCCGTTATTGGAGAGACGCCCCAGTGCCGCTGCCATGGCTAGGAAGGATGCGAAGATGATCGAGATCAGCGAAACATAAAGTGTTGTCACGGCGCCCGTGGTTATCAGAAAGGCAATATTGGACGTGCCTGACTCGTTGACCTGGAACCAGACTCCGAAGTCCCGGTCAAAACTGCCGATGAAGGCCACAAACAGCAGGACAAGCTCAATCCAGATCACACCGACCTGGACCGTGAAGGGCAGGAGCCTAAGCAAAATCAGATTCGCCCAGACCGCCCCAGCAATCAGCAAACCGGTCATGGCATCGAGCAGAAGCCCGGCGTTGCTACCGGGCCCAGCGCCGATCAACGGAGCAACTAGCGCCCCGAGGTTCGTATCGCCGAGTCCCAGTGCGGCAAGCGCCATTGCCAACACGAGAACCACAACGGCCTCGCCTGGAGATGGCCTGATTTCGCGCCAGTGCACTTCTCGGCGCGCCGTCGCCAGACCCGTAGCCATGCTCATATTACTTCACCGAAGTCAGATCGACGCCATACCATTTCTCCGACAGCGCCTTTAGCGCACCGTCCTTTCGCATGGCGTCGACAGCCTCGGTGATCTTTGCATCGAACTCAGGATCACCCTTGTCTGTCGCGACAGCCAGCGGCTCGTAGAACACAGGATCGCCAATCACCTTCATCGGATACCCCTTTTTTATCGCTTCGCGCAGTGTCGGCAGCGCGGACAGCACGGCTTCGAGCCGCACGCCCTGGCCGAGCCTAAGGTCGTCGTATGCGTTGGTGTCGGTCTCGTAGGATTTGATCTCTTTCGCCGTCACCTGATAGGTGAACGGGGGAACCCCAGGCGCATCGAGTTTCAGATTCTTTTGCAAATAGGATTCATAGCTGCAGCCCGTGCAGACACCGATTACCCTGTCATTCAACTCGCCAATTGTAGTGATGTTGGAGTCCTTGTGGGCCGCGAACGATGCTGGCGTGAAGTAATAGATAGCCGGAAAATTCAAGACTTTCGCACGCTCCGGCGTCGCCGCCATTGAACCGATGGAAACGTCCCAGCGACCGGCCCACCCGCCAGCGGTGATGACATCCCATCCCGGCGTCACGATTTTCAGCGCAACACCCAGACGTCTTGCGATCTCCTTGCCGACGTCGATGTCGAAACCATCCATCTCGTTCTTGTCGTTGAGGAAGGATTGCGGCGGATATTCCGCGTCCGACGACATGGTCAGTATCTTGCTGCCCATTACCCGGTCCAGCGTCCCCCCGGCAAAGGCCGGCGCGACGAGGGTCATCAATGCTATCGTCAATGCAAATCTGCGCATGTCCATTCCCCTCATATGCTCGCCCCTGCCTGCGCGCATCAACCGTCGCTCGGGCGCTTGAGGCGTCCGTTTTGAAAGATTGATCTCAGTCGAGTGCGACGAAGCGTACTAGCCGACCCACAACCGGCCTATGCCGATCGCTACAATACGAAGAATAGAAAAATGCGACCGCTTGTCAACGAGAAACTTAACGATCGTTCAACAACGGTGGTCTGCCAGGCGTCGTTCGCAGGATCAGGGAATCGATCCAGGTTTCGCACAGCCGGACGGCCTCGGCATTGCTGAATGTCTCGTCGTTCAGACACCATTCGATCCAGAGGCCATCGATCAACGCGAGCAGGCCAATGGCTGCGAGCCGGACGTCCAGCAGCGGTACCGCCCGCTCTGTTGCAAGGCGGCTTAGGAGGTCCTCGACAAAGGTGCGATACTCGCCATAGGTGCGGTCGTGAACGTCCCTGAAGACGTTACCCTTCTTCATCATACCCCAGAACACCAACCAGCATCGGAGCGTACCCGGGTCGAACATAGGGGCGGCTAGCAAGGATCCTATCATTGCGCTCACCTGCTCTCGAGCGCCGCTCCCAGCCGTTTCAACCGCATCCCGGGCGACGTCGAGCAGCGACATCGTCAAGCTCTCATAGGCCTGGACAACCAACTGTTCTTTGCTTTCGTAGTGATGATTAATGAGGCCGATCGAGATACCGGCGGCGGCACTGATTTTGCGAACCGAAAGACCCTCCCAGCCTTCCTCTGACAGGCACTTCAGCGTCGCCTCGATCAGAATTCGACGACGGTCGTCTGGCAGCTTTCTTTCGAATTTGTTTTGTCGGTCCATTTCAAGCCAGCCTTCCAATGCGTCTACTATTGAACGATAGTTCAGTTTCTGTTAGCTCATACCAAGCGGACGGACGATTTGCCAGCCTGACGTCGTTTGCAGTTTGTTTTGGCCACGGTGTTCGAACACCCGGCCTTGTTGAGCACTGCCGGCTGCAATCCGGCGAGAGCATGAGAGGAAATGCAATGTCCATTCGATCCAATTTGAAGCCAACCGTCAGCAGTTTTGGTGTCGAGCAAATGCCGCGCATCGCGTATGGCCGAGGCTCTTACGTTTATGACGTCGATGGCAAGCGTTATCTCGATGGCTCCGGCGGTCCGGCGGTCTATGCGATCGGTCACGCCAACGAGGAAGTCAACTCGGCTATCCGGACGCAGATGGATCAAATTGCGCATGCCTACCGTTACACGTTCACCAGCGACGCTTCCGACGAACTCCAGGAGCTCGTGCTGCGCAAGACCAATGACTGCTTCGAAAGAGTGATCTTTGTCTCAAGTGGCTCGGAGGCCGTGGAATCCTGTCTTAAAATCGCACTGCAGTTCTGGTCCGCGGTAGGGCAGCCAAAAAAGCGCCGCTTTATCGCCCGCCGTCGCTCCTGGCACGGCAACACGCTCGGTGCCCTTTCTGTCTCCGACTTCAAGTCACGCCGCGCATCCTTCGAGGGGAGCCTGCTAGACGTTTCATTCGTCTCCGCGGCCAACGACTATCGACGGGCGGCTGGCGTGACCTCGGAAGGGCTCGCTCATTATCTCGCTGATGAGCTGGAGGCGGAAATTCTTCGCATTGGTGCCGACAACGTCGCGGCTTTTATCTTCGAGCCCGTCGTCGGCGCCGCTGGCGGCGTTGTTCCCGCGCCGGCTGGATACGCCCAAGCGATCCGCAACATCTGTGATCGACACAACGTGCTGCTGATTGCAGACGAGGTGATGTGCGGCTCTGGCCGCGTCGGAACATTCCGGGCGCTGGAGCCAGAGGGCGTCCGTCCAGATATCATGGCGATCGCCAAGGGTCTTGCGGCAGGCTATATTCCGCTCGGCGCAACACTTTACAGCCGTAAGATTGCTGATGCCATCGACCAGGTCCATGGGGGACCCCAGACCGGCCATACTTTCACTGGCCACACCGCTGCCTGCGCCGCGGGTCTCGCGGTCCAAAAACTGATCCAGCGCGAGGGCCTCATTGAACATGTCGCGACCCGTGGTGCGCGCCTGCAGGATGAGCTGCGCGCAGCCATGCGGCATATCCCGGAGGTTGGCGACATCAGGGGAAGAGGGTATTTCATCGGCATTGAACTTGTCGCCGATCCAGCAACCAAGGTGCCGTTCGACCATCAGCTGCAGCTTCACGCCCGCATCGGTTCGACCGCCTTTGAGCGTGGCCTGATCGTTTATCCCTGTGCGGGCAATGTCGATGGAATCAGCGGCGACACGGTGATTGTCGCTCCGCCCTACAACGCAAGCGATGACGAGCTGAGTGAACTTGTCGATACGTTGACGAGCTCTATAATCAGCGCCGTGGAATCCGTCAGCTGAGATTGTAAAGAGTTGCGATGGGAATGCTCTCATACCCTTGAGCATTCCACTGAACCTGAGAAACTCGACTCTCCGGAATTCGAGGAGGAGTGAATGATCGGAAACCCGTTTTCGCATCCCAATCGTATTTTTAGCTCAGGATTTTACACGGATCCCGATCTCGACTTCGAGGTTCGCACCACCCTTGGAAAGGTGACTTCAGGCGCCGCGGATACGGGAGAGATTCTGTCTACTATCGCAGAGGCCGACCAGGGAGAACCTCAGGATTGGTTCGAGCGATGGATCGCACTCGGCGATCGGGTCCGGGCGATTGCAGATGAAAGTGTAGCAGGTGGTCATCATATCAGTGCAGCCGATGCTTATTTGCGCGCCTCGACATATTACGGTGTCGCTCTTGGCTGCATAGACCGACTAGAAAGTGATCAGCTACTGGTACCGGTTTTCCGGCTGCATCGCGAGGCCTGGGACAATTTCATCGACGCAACATCGATAAACACGGAGCGAGTGGAAATTCCCTATGAGGGGATGACCTTGCCAGGGTATCTCTTCAAGCCAACTGGGAAGGAGTTGAAATGCTGCATAATTCTCGTGAATGGTAGTGACGGCACACTCAGCGGCCTCTGGGGTTGTGCCAAGGCTGCCCTGGCTCGAGGCTACACGGTCCTGATGTTCGACGGGCCAGGCCAGCAGTCGCTCCTGTTCGAAAAGGACGTGCCCTTCCGTTTCGATTGGGAGGCAGTAATTACACCTGTGGTTGATTTCCTTCTCGGACGAGACGACGTCGGTTCGCATCGCCTTGCTATATACGGTGTGAGCCAAGCCGGTTACTGGGTACCGCGTGCACTGGCGTTCGAGCATCGAATTACCGCAGCAGTCGTCGATCCTGGTGTCGTCGACGTCTCGACGTCCTGGATAGAACATCTGCCCTCAGGGCTGAAGAAGCTGCTTGCCGAAGGCAACGAACGGCTGTTCGATATCGAGATGTCCGTCGGCATGAAACTGTCGGGTGCCACGCCCAGGATGTGGAATTTCCGCGCCAGGCCTTACCGGCAAGACGGATACTTCAAGACACTCCAGGAAGTCTTGAAATACAATCTGACCGAGGTCGTTGGTCGCATCCAGACACCGATGTTCATCTCAGATCCGGAGGACGAACAGTTCTGGCCGGGTCAGGCCAAACAGCTTGCTGCCATGCTGCCTGGCGAGAAAATGCTTTCATCTTTTACAGCTGCGGAGGGCGCTAATTTTCACTGCCAACCGATGGCGCGTGCACTTACCGAACAGCGCATTTTCGACTGGCTGCATCACATTTTGAAGCGTTAAACTGCAACCATGCGACGCTTTTCGCTGACGAAAACGAAGGTACGCCCATGACTATTGAATTTCGGCATTCCGATGCATCCGAACCAGGTCTCTCGATCCCCGCGATTGGACTTGTCCTTCACGTTCGCTTTCCACCCTCTGCAAGCGACGGCGCCTTCTCGATTATTGAGACGATCAATGATCCTGGCTTTGGCCCACCCCGACACCGACATCGCGAGGCCGAAATATTCAGAGTGCTGGAGGGGCGCTACTTGTACGAGGTCGACGGACGCCGCTTCTACGCCGAGGTGGGCGATGTTGTCAGCATTCCCGGCGGAGCCGAGCATGGATTTGTAAATGTCACTCACAAGCCGGCACGGCAGTACGTTCTCATCACACCTGCCTTGGATGCAGCCGCGTTTTTTACTGAGCTAGGGTTAGTCATGGCGACCAGAATACCCGACAAGGCCGCGCTGAACCGCTTCGGCGCGCAATGGGGGATGGAATTCCTTGGGGCACCGCTGAAGCCTACCGACATACCGACTTAGGCTTTAGATCCCAAGTCGCTTTGGTTCTGACAGGAGTCAGTTTCTGGTATGTTTTCGATCGTCCGCTTTTGGCATTCTGCAATTTTGTTACAATGTCTGCATCGAAGGCGCGTAGCCGCTCAATTGCAAACGTTCAAATTGGAAACATTCCATTAATACGTGCAGCCCCACAGTGAGCGGGGCCGCACGCGCTCAGATCTCAGTGTGCTCCGCTAGCTCCAGTGCATCCTCGATGTCCACACCAAGGTACCTGACCGTGTTTTCGATCTTGGTGTGCCCCAACAGGACTTGAATAGCGCGAAGATTGCCTGTCGCCTTGTAGATCATTGCGGCCTTGGTGCGCCGAAGCGAGTGCGTGCCGTAGTCTTCGCGTCGCAGACCAATAGCGGTCACCCATTCGTCGACCAATCGGGCATATTGGCGAGTGCTCAGATGATCTGCATGGTCTACTCGACTGGGAAAGGCATAATCGTCAACAGTTCCACCTCGCCGCTCCAGCCATGCAAGTAAGCTCGCCCTCACCTCCGCCGTGATTTCAAACTGGACCGGACGGCCAGTCTTTTGCTGAACGACCATGGCTCGGGTTCGAATTTCCGTTCCTGTCACGAGGGTTCCCGTCTTCATTTTAACGAGATCGCAGCCACGAAGCTTGCTGTCGATCGCGAGATCAAACAAGGCGCGATCTCTCATGCGTCCCTCCCTGTCGAGGAAGAAGCGGATCGCCCAAATCTGGCGCTGTTTAAGCGGCTTCTTGACGCCAACCTTTTGGCCAGCGTTCCATGCCGGACGTCCTAGTGCCTTAGGATCATATTGTGCAATGCCCATTTTTGTTCTCCTTCGACCAACATTGGCCGCAAGAACAACTCATGAGAACACTGTTGGGGCCGGTTGCGGACTGTTCGCTATCGGGGAAGGTTGACCGAGGAAGCGGACATCCAATAGCCCACAGCCTCACTTATGAAGCGGCGCCACCCGACTTGGTCGTCAGGATTCCATCCAAGCCCTTCTTGGGCTGTTGAAACCCGGGAGCGGACCATGTGCGTTTCGATTTCATGGAAAGCGGCCACTCCGCGGCCCGTTCGCCTTGGAATGCAGATCTCCAACAGCAGTTTCCCTAGCTCATTAGTGGCGTTTGGCACGGGACGTCAGCCGCGCGATATGGTCCGCGCCCGGCGAGGAGCGGAGCGTACGCGGCGAGTCGGTGGGATATGAACTCTGTGAAAAGCCGCACGCGCTTCGTCTTGCGTGTCTCCCCCTGCGTGAGAAGCCAGATCGTGGCGGGAGATTTCAGATCGATGCCCGGAACTCTCGCCAGCAGGTGATCAGCATCTCCGACGAAACAGGGCAGTTTGGTCATACCGATCCCGCGCCTTGCCGCAGCGATCTGGGCGTCGGCGTCCGGCGTCCTGAACGGAACCCCTGTCGCGCGAAACTCGCCTTGGTCGACCCAGCCCGGAACAGCCTGACCGCCGATGACGATGGGCCGGACTGGATCCGGCGCACCCGCACGCCACGCGGCCAGTCTATCGCGGGACATATAAACAGCCGCGAGCAGATCCGGACCTTTCAAGCCATGAAGATTGAGCGGCAGGGTCTTGCGATCGGAGACCATCCGGATCGCCACATCCGCCTCCCGGTTGGTCAGATTCACGACCTCGCCGGTCGATATGATCTCCATCTCGATGTCCGGATGCAGACGCGCAAAGTCTGCGATATCCGGCATGAGCAGGTGTGTCGCAAGGAAAGGAGGCATTGTTACACGCAGAAGCCCGCGTACGCTCTGATCGCGCCCGAAGACGCGCGTTTCCAGATGGTACGACGAGGCTTCCATCTGATTCGCGAACTCGAGAACCTCCTCGCCCGCGGCTGTCAGGCGGTAGCCCGAAGGCAACTTTTCGAACATTTGCGCCCCGAGATGCTCCTCGAGCTGACCAATGCGTCGAAGCACGGTCGAGTGGTTGACTCCCAGGCTCTTGGCGGCAGCCCGCACTGAGCCGCCACGCGCGGCGGCAAGAAAGTAGCGAACGTCATCCCAGTCGATCATGGTCCATTCCCGCGCCGCATGGGGCGGCTTCCGAAGGCCAGTCTACCCTACTGGGCCGGATTGCGCATGTCCGTCGCTGCTTCGATCACGTAAGTGGATCGTTTTCGCACCACGGATGCCCGCGATTGCGCACTCACCGCCTGGCGCCGCCGACCCCATATCGAGGCTGTCGGAGGATGCCTCCGCAATCGATGACCCGAGAGGCGACACAAGGAATGCATGACATGACCAGATTGAACGGAAAGACAGCCGTGATCACGGGCGGCGCGACCGGCATCGGCCTCGCTGCTGCAAAGCGCTTCATCGAGGAGGGCGCCTTCATCTTCATCTTCGGCCGCCGGCAGGAAGCGCTCGACGCTGCTGTGGCGGTGCTCGGGCCAAAGGCCCGCGCGGTGAAGGGTTCGGTGTCCGAGGAGGCCGACCTCGACCAACTCTACGCGGCGGTGAAAGCGGAGCGCGGAACCCTTGACATCGTCTTCGCTAATGCCGGGGCCGGAAGTCCGCTTGCACTCGGCCAGATCACCGCCAAGCACATCGACGACACTTTCGACACCAATGTGAAGGGCACGATCTTCACGATCCAGAAGGCTCTGCCGCTGATGGGTAAGGGCGGTTCGATCATCCTGACCGGATCAAGCGCCGGCACTACGGGCGCCCCGGCATTCACCGCCTACAGCGCAAGCAAGGCGGCAGTGCGCAATCTCGCACGCACCTGGGCAGAGGACCTGAAGGGTACTGGCATTCGAGTCAACGTGCTGTCGCCTGGAGCGACGGCGACCGAACTTGCGAAGGAAGCGTTGGGCGAGGAGGGTCAAAAGGCCTACGGGGCGATGACGCCACTTCAGCGCATGGCCGAGCCCTCAGAAATTGGGGCCGTGGCTGCCTTTCTCGCGTCGGACGACAGCAGCTTCATGACCGCCAGCGAAGTCGCCGTCGATGGCGGCTTGGCTCAACTCTGACCCCGGCGCGGTTCCGTTCCTAACTCACACACAACGAAGGACAAAAGATTATGAAAGCACTTGAGGGTAAAATCGCAGTCATTACGGGCGGAAGTAGCGGGATCGGCTTGGCCACAGCCAAGCGTTTCGTGGAAGAAGGTGCGCACGTCGTAATCACCGGGCGAAGAGAGAAAGCCTTACAAGAGGCCGCGGCGCTGATCGGGAAAAACGTGACAACAGTCGTGGGCGACGTCTCGCGCTTGGAAGATCTCGACCGGCTCTACGCCACCGTGAAGGAGAAACATGGTCACATCGACATTATCTTCGCAAACGCGGGCGCAGGGACAGTCGCGCCGCTTGCGGCAGCTACTGAGGCTCATTTTGACCAGACCTTTGATGTGAACGTGAAGGGCCTGTTCTTTACGGTGCAGAAGGCCCTCCCTCTCTTCAAAGACGGCGGATCGATCATTCTGAACTCGTCGGTTTCTAATGTGATGGGGCTGCCAGCGTTCAGCGCCTACGCGGCAAGCAAGGCGGCTGTTCGCAGCTTCTCGCGGTCTTGGACCCAAGAGCTGAAGGACCGCGGTATCCGCGTCAATACGATGAGCCCCGGGGCAATCGAAACCCCCGCCTTGGCGACAACAACTGGCCTTACCCCCGAGCAAGCCGAGCAAGCGGCCGCCCAGTTTGAGTCACAGGTCCCAATGGGTCGCAGGGGCAAGCCAGAGGAAATTGCGGCTGCCGTCACCTTCCTCGCCTCCGATGAAAGCTCTTACATCACGGGCGTGGATCTGGCGGTCGATGGAGGCATGGCGCAGGTCTGACCTGACGTTAACACAGGATCGGAGAAGTATTATGAGCTATGCAATTATCGGCTTCGGCAATATCGGCCAAGCTCTGGCCAAGGCCTTTTCCCGCAAGGGCCTCGAAGTATCTGTTGCAACCACGCGGGACCCGGAAACCTTTACGGCTGGAGCGGCCGCGATCGGGCCCAAGGTCATTGCCAAAACACTGGCCGAAGCCGTCAAGGCGGACATCATCTTTTTGGCTGTCCGTTTCGAGTCGCATCCAGAAGTCGCGAAGGTGCTTCCCACCTGGCAGAGGAAGACCATCGTCGATGTGACCAATGCCTACGGTGTGCCCCCTGAGCAACTGGGAGGACAGCCGTCTTCCCAGTTCGTCGCGCAGGCTTTCTCGGGAGCAAGGCTGGTCAAGGGCTTCAACCATCTGCTCGCTGCCACCCTTGGCCAAGATCCGGCCGTGCAGGGCGGCAGGAGAGTCGTGTTCCTGGCGAGCGACGATGACGGCGCCGCAGATGAGGTTGGCGCGCTTGCCGAAAATCTCGGATTTGCGCCGATCAAACTTGGCGGCCTCTCGGAAGGCGGACTGCTTGTGCAAGCGCGCGGGAACAGTTGGGGACGGTTGATCTTCAAGGACTTGGTCAAGTTTGACGGATGAACCCGACGCGCCCACAGGCAGGGCAACGTTGCCTGGATCGGATCGAGCGCGCTCCGATCCGCGTGAAATGGAGAAATTCCCATGAGTATTGAAAAGAACATCCAGACGGTGAAGGACTTCTTCGCCGCGATCGGCCGCGGCGACAGGGAGGCTCTGCTGGCGCTGGTCGCCGAAGACATCGAGTGGATCATTCCGGGCAAGGACTGGCCGCTGGCCGGCACGTACCGGGGGCACGCGGGACTGGCAGATTTGCTGGATACGGCATCCCGGTCGATGGATACCTCCACGGAACCCCGGGAGTTTGTCGCACAAGGAGACCGGGTTCTCGTCGTCGGCTTCGCCAGGGGGATGGTCAAAGCCACGAACAAGCCGTTCGAGGACGACTGGATCTTCGCCATCACAGTCCAGGACGGCAGACTGACCAGGATCCAAGAATATATCGACACGCAAGCGTTGGCACGCGCCGCGCAGATGGACGCATCCGGGCCCGTATAGCGCAGGCCTTCTGCAACCATCGGCTTTTGCCGAAGGTGAATGAGCGGATCGCCGTTTCGCGTGCGGCGCTCGTCGAATACCCAATTGTAAAGGAGATTCCGATGTACGACAAATCCAAACTATCCGAGTTGATCCGGTTCGCACGCATTGATGCGGGTGCCACCGTCATCGATGTTTATCCAGGCGACGGCGACTGGACGCGCCTGTTCTCCGACATTGTGGGGCCCGAAGGTCGGGTCGCCAGCTTCGTGCCGGCCGAAGTCGCGCACTTTAAGAACGATCCGGTCGGCCTCATGCGGACGCTTGCGAAGGAGCCGGGCCGAGAAAACATCGAAGCCGTCTCAGCGGACCTCGTCGCGATGCCGGAGATCACGCAACCAGCGGATGTACTGTGGCTGCACCTTTTCTACCACGATCTCCACACCGCGCTGATGCAGGCGAGGGGCGCGACGGCGGCCGGCTTCAATCGAGCTGTCTATGAGCTGCTGAAGCCAGGTGGGTTCTACGTCATTATCGATCACGCCGCCTCCGTCGGAGCCGGCACAACTGATGCCCAGTCATTGCATCGCATCGACCCCGCCTCCGTGCGCGAGGAGGTGGAGGCAGCCGGCTTCGTACTGGAGGCGGAAAGCACCCTGCTCGCGAACAGGAGCGATTCACACGCAATCAAGGTCTTCGATCCCTTGATCAAGGGCGCAACCGATCGCTTCGCATATCGGTTCGTGAAGCTCTGACAGAGGCCGGTGCCAACCTCAAGTCGACCTCCCAAAGATGCCAGGATACTACTCGATTGCGCCAGTCTGCAGCAACGTCTGCTTTCGGATCGCTGGAGAGCCTGCAAAGGTCGAGCTTGCGGGCGCTTCCCGTCGTGAGCACCCGAATAGCAGGCTGACGGCTCCCAGGAACAAAAGCAGGCGGTGTGGCGACCGGTATGGAGGCGCATTGTTGCCCGTCTGGAACAGAGCCGTTTGTTGACAGACTGCTATTTGGCGATGAAACGCAAGGGCAGCCATTCGTTCACTTTTGTTGCGACTCGCGATCGAACTAAACTCAGAGTTGAGTAATTTCCATCCAAGAAGGCGCGAGTTTGGCATCCCCCCTTATTGTGTGAGCTACCATCTCAGATCACAAGGTCGAACCTACCAGCCGCTGTACACGGTGCTTGCAAACGCCAAGCGCATTTAGAGCACTTCAGTCCGTTTGGTTTGTTCATGACCCAATGAATTCTGCACAGGTGCAAATGCCTTTTGGAATATCTAGACGCTAAGGATGGATTGTTGGTTCTTCTGATAGACAGCTCTTCCTTGTGGGCGGTGACTGGCCTGCTACCGGAGGCTTTGACACGGCTTCAGCAGCGTTCCCCATAGTCATGACACAAGACGGGCCACCTAAGAGCATTGCGGAGCAGAATCGTCGCTTTGGTCGTGTCTGGCGGGATGCCGACTCTGGTCACCAATCCAGCAGTAGTGACCGATATGGAGGGCGCGTCCGGCGACCAGGGCCGCCGGACAAAGCGTTGCCTTACTGCCATTCGCCGTTTGGCAGACGGCCGTGATAGGGCGTGTCGCGGCAGTGGCCCCAGGGTCCGATCCAGTAGCCGGGAGGGCAGACGCGATCGACAGCCGGCGGATAGTAATAGGGATCATAGGGCGGATAGTACGGTGCCGGATAAACTGGCCCCGAAGCGCCCATGGCAGCGGCGCCAAGCGCCGCGCCCGTCGCGAGCCCGACGCCATACCATGCGCCACGGCCATGCCAGCCGCCCCAATGGTCGATGAAGAGCGCCGCCGGGCCGTTTGCACCCGCAAGGCTTCCCTCAAGCACGGAAACATCGAAAGTCAGGGTCGTGCCATCGAGCTTCGGAGACTTCAGCGTAACGACGGCGTCGCTGACATCTGACCCATCGCCGGCAAGCATCGAAACGGTCGCGTTCGGTGGATCCTTGGTGAAGCTGTCCGGACCTTCATCCCATTGTTTGATGAATTCGTCTGTGGTGACATGGCCCGCAGCGCGCGCCGGTCGGTCGGCGAATACGATTGCGTTTCTCGATATGCCGGTCAGCGTCAGCTGGTTGCCCTCGAGTTTTGCGCCATCCGAATTCAGGACGGCGAGGGAGGGGATTGGCCCCGTCGGCGTGACCTGACCGATCGTCTTTTCCAGCGGCACGTGGGGTTTCCTGGTGGCATCTTGGGCAAATGAACCGCCAGCATTGAGCATGCTGAGGCTGCCAGCCAGGAGAAGGCTTAGGGCAGATTTCAATTTCATCGAACGATCCTTGGTTTGTGGGGAGGAAAGCCTTTCACTTCCCCGGGTTGACCGATTTAGGCTGTTACTTTCCAGTCTCGCAGTCGCTGGGCGGAGGGAGCCAAAGCGATCCTCCATCCACGCCACGGCCCCGGGCGCCTTTCGCGGGCAATTAAGACAGGGATATCACCGGGGTTGATATCTATTCCTTATTTTGCCGGCTTAAGAGTTACCTTGAGCACGCCTGCCGCAATATTGAATCCAGTTTCGCCTTCCACAGAAAGCGGCTGCAGCGAAAATGCCTTGTTGTTGCCGCCCACTAGCGCATTGGCACCACCGCCGACACCAAGGGAAGCCCCCGCGCCTAGCCCGACATATTCACCGGCCAGTGCTCCCTGCGGAAGTCCACGCAGGGCAGAGGCCACGCCCCAGATCAGATGGCCCTGATCAACCTTGCCGATCTCGACGCCATACTCATCGATACTACCGGAGTAAGTTTGGGCCTGTCCGCCATCCGGCTTGAACTGGCAATTGAGCGCCTGTTTACGGCTCAGGATTTCACCGATGCCCTTGGAGACGTCGCAAGACAGAATTCCGATCTTTGCGACGTCGGCATGAGCCGCTGGAATGCCAGCCAACAAGCACAAGGTGCCCGCAACGAGAACATTGGTGAGATGGTTTTTCAGATTGAAGCTCATCAACAATTCCTTCCTTCGTTAAATTTCGAGTTTTGCATGCGCATGATCACGGCCGGGCGATCGCACTGGTGTGCGGCGATGTGAATGACCTTGTCGCGCCTATCGACCCTCATGGGTCCCAACAGACGATAGCGGAAGCGATTGAAAGCAAGCATCAAAATCGGTAATCGCGCCGAGATACTTCGAATGCTGATCATCTCACCCAGCTCCTCCTCAAGACCACAGTCACATACCGGCGAGTGCCGTTTGCGTCTCATCTGTTTGCCAGTCAAATAGACTCATCCACCTTGTGTAGGTATTCCAAACGCGAAGCAAAACGTGCGAGAGTCGCCAATATTATACGATCGTATAATATTCAGTTTACTGCCTCATCATTGTTTTTGGGTACCTCCCCAAATTGATGGCGTCGGTGTTGAACTCGCGACACCGTATACAGACTTCATCGTAGGTGCGTTTGACACCGACTAGGGCTACGCTGGGCTTCAAAATTTGACACATGTGCAAGACGGTTGAAGCTTTGTTACCACTTCGTCCACGAGTATCTGCACCTTTGCGCTTATTCTCAGAATCCATAGCGTACCACAGGTTGCTGTCCTGAAAATTCAGGACCGTTAAGGCCGTTGGCGCATTGCGAAGTGATCAGCGTTCCTGCAATTACACCTTACAGCTGCTTGGGCGAAAGAGCTGACATTAGGCAATGGCCACCCCGTTGGCCCGAAGCGGTCGTACCGTCGCATGTGACGTTGCTGGGCGATTGCAAATCCAAATGTTGGTTTCCGCCCGTTTCAAAACGTTCTTTGACGCCTTGGGCAGATCACAAGATCAATTTGGCATCCCGATCCGCGCGTCGTACGGAACTGTTTACTTCAGAACATCATAAGCGCCGTCGATATTCGCGCATGGGGACCAAGCCGGTCAAACTGCTCCCAATTCATCGGCAAGAGAGGTGAAACTATCGACACAGCAGTCGACCCAACTCTCGGATGCGATGTCTGGCCGCGCATCGGGACCAAACTCAAGAGGACGCGCGACAAATGCAGTGTGCATGCCGAACGTCTTGGCTGCCCTCAGATCATATTTGTGACAAGCGACCATCAAAATCTCATGTGGACTATAATTCAGGTAGTTGACGGCCAGTTGGTAGACCGCAGGTGCCGGTTTGTAACTTCTTGCCAGTTCCGCGGTCAGTATTGCATCGAAGGGCAGTTGCGCATGCTTGACAACAGCCACAACCGCCGCCATTCCGGCATTCGACAATGTCGTCGTCAGAAAGCGGCGACGGAGGCGTGACAGCCCTTCGACGGCATCTGGCCATGGGTCAAGCTTTGTCCAGACGGCATTGAGATCGTCACGGTCTTGCTCAGTGAAATGGGCGTCGAGACCACGTCTTTTCAATAAGGTATCGAGCGCTTCACCGTAGATTTGATCGACCCTGATCCATGGCCGTTTCCCGTCGATGACTTCATCCAGCGTCGCCCGATAAAGCTCGCGCCATTCGGCCGCCACCTCTGCCCAGTTGATCGCAAGTCCTTTATTTTGATTGATTGCGGAACCGGCGCGCAGGACCGGTTGATAGAAGTCGGCGCAGGTACCCTGGACGTCAAAGGCAATTGCCCTCACCTCCTCATACCAAGCAGTCGGATGTTCCTTCACCATTTTGGTGTTCCTTTGTCATGGATACGATGTTGTTACGTTTGGGCTTGCGGTTTGACGTCGGAGTTGCGCGCGACGTCAGCGACCGCATCCCAAAGGAACGGCACGATAGCCCTCAGCACTAACAGCGATCCGCCATGCCAACAGCGGCGTTGCCGGTCGTGGCAAGCTGTGGAAATTACCAAGGGTTATTCGTGCCTTTAGATGCTTGTTTTTGCCTGGGCCGGAGTGTGCCGAGGAGATGGCGACCGCCTTGGCGCGATCGGTCCAAAACTCATCCTTGGTGCTCAATGGACTCTGCCTGAGAGCCGTCCTTCTCTCGAGACATACTCGGAAGAACGCCGCCCACGTCTCTTGGATAGTCATTCGCAGTCAGCATGCGTGCCTTGGCGGCGAAGTATTGCTCCACCCAAGCATATCGCTGGCTCGTTTTCGCGAGGCCAACAGAACTCGAGATGCTCTCCATACTGATGGTATGGCCGGCACACCCCCAGTTTCCTTCCGGCACTTCGTCGATGACGACGAGGATACTTTTCCCCGCATCGTCGCGACCAGCAGCGCCAGTTGCATCGACGATCGCCTGGTTGACCCACGCGTGCACCTCGCTCTTGTGCGGGCCATTCATGTAGCCTTCCGGAATGGTGACATGGACCAGGAACGGGCCGGGAGCGCTGATGAAGCTGTCCCCCGGGGCCCCTCCGATCCAGAAGTCGCCGAGCGCCCGTTTCTCAAAAAGCACCCAAGCGAAGGCGCGGCCGCCTTGTGTGTCAGCTCCGCCCTCCATCCGTATCAGGACGTTGGTAAGGGCTTGGGCCAGGTTGGCCTTGGCGACCTCATCGAGATCGCCATCTCTATAGTTGACAGTCATTATCGGCATGTCACTTACTCCTCAGAGCAAGGGCCCTGCCCGGGCAATCCGATGCTCGCACATCGCCTCGGCAGACAGGCGATTTGCAAATATCACGATAGGGGCAAGACGAGATCACGTCCTCAGCGACGGGCTTTCTCCCGTCATATCGGAGACCGTGCACGCCGGGAATGTGATTGTTATCGAAGCGGAGCTCAATGGCCGACATGATCGTGCTCCCATACCTTGATATTGTCCTCGTCGATCATGATCGTTTCGACAATGACTATGTCGCTGTCGTCCTCGCCGACCTCGATCTTGATTTCCAGATTCTCACGCTGGTAAAAGCCTGCGCTGTCACGCCTGTCCAGCTTGACGCCGTCAACCGAGGCCGATCCTTCACGGATGAAGACATACGCGCCGTGACCTGTACTGCGCAGGTCGTAGGTAAAACTCCTGCCGGCATCAGCCATTAGCCTCGAGACACGGAGATCCTGCGGTATCGGCAGCGCGTCATCAGCATCGCCGACAAGTTGAACGATCTCGTTGCGCCTGCGACGGTAGTCGAAATGCCCACGATAATAGGTAGGCGGCAGATAGAGCTGCTGCGGCATCAACCAGAGATAAATGACGTGCATATCCTCCGGCGTGACACTGAGTTCGGAGTGCTTGCCGCCCGATCCGGCCGAGAACACATAAAAGTCACCAGCCTTCAGGTTATCGACCATCCCCTCGCCAGCGGTGTTGAGATGCGTCAACTGTCCTTCGAAAACGAAGGCACAGATAACGAAGTTATGGTGCGGATGCATGTTGTAGCCGCAGCCGGCGCCGTGAAACACCTCATCGCCAAAGACACGGATTGGACCAAAGCCGGGACGTCCGCTCTGATAACTGTTAAAGTTGAAACTGGAAGCTCGGGTCACGAAGCCATCCGGATGCCCTGCGATATAGGATGCGCGTGTTCCATCCGATTTGATCATGTCGTGGCCGCGTTCATGATCGCGGATAACAAATGAAGTGCTCATGTTAGTGCTCCTGGGTTGAGGTCAAGCTGCGCCTGCGAGATCGCTTCCACCGGCCGAGTAGCCGATGAACACCATCTCAAACATATGCTTAGGCGTGCCGCAGTCGGGGCAGACCCAGTCGCTTGGGATCTGGTTCCAGCGCGTGCCGGCAGCGATGCCGTGCTCGGGCAAGCCGATAGCCTCGTCATATGAAAATCCGCAGCCAAGACACATCAGCCGCTTCAAAGGTTCTTCAATCATCTTCGTCTCTCCTGGTTAGTAGTGTGTAACGCGCTACGTGTGACACACTACTAATTTGGGAATGATGAAGAGTCAAGATAGCCCCTCGAAATTTTTTGCTTGTGTTGAACGTTGAATTTAATGCGACGCGTCCGTGGAAGGACTAACGCTCGCTAGGACCGGATAGATTGCAGCAAAGCCTCGGTGAAGATCGGTTGCCATGACCGGATATGATGCTTCAGCAACTGGCTCAATCCCTGGACATCCCCGATTTCTGCCAATTCAATGATCCGGTAATGCTCCGAAACAGAATCGCGTTGCCGCTCGCGGCCCGCGTCGCTGGATATACCGTAGAGCCGCATCTGGTCTCGCAACGACATGACAGTGCCTGTCAATAGCTCGTTGTCGGCCTGTTCCGTGAGCAGTAGGTGAAAGCGCCTATCTGCCTCGAGGTAGCTCGAAACGTCGTTATTTTCAACGGTCTTGGCGACATAGTCTGCGGCGTCCTTCAGACTGCTGAGATCCTTCTTCCGCTTGAGCGCGACCACCTCAGCAGCGTAGACCTCAAGCAATTCGCGCATGTCGAACAGATTGCGGAGTTGTGCAAGCGTGGGAGCTACGACTCTGAAGCCTCGGTTTCGAAGAGGCTCGATCAACCCGCTTCGGGCCAGTTCCAGCAGGGCCTCCCGCACGGGAGTTGTCGAAACTCCCAGCGTGACAGCCAGGCTCGGCACCGAATACATGGAGCCCGGAGCGCTGTGTCCAGAGATAATCTCGGAACGGACGTGCTGAAGCACCTGTTCCCTGAGATTGTTTTCCATTTGGCGTTCTAAAGAGAGGTTCATACGTGCCATGTAGCGCGTTACTTGGTCGATTTCAATCGTTATCATTATTTTTGTCGGTTTAAGATGCCAAAATCTTGAAGGGGTGCCAATGTCAAACCGAGAACGGCAGGAACCGGCTCTATCAAGGTTATCGGGACGGCTGGTTGACGCCTATGTTTTTGTGCTGATGGGGGTCTGACTTTATCGGACAACCTGGCTTAAATGTTCGTCGGCCTTTCGACGATTCCAGGGTCTTTGAGGTGCTTGTGGAACTCTATTCAGCACTCGTTGGCCTTTTTATTCCTTTGGCCGGCGGGCAATGAATTATCGATGCTTCCTACGTCATCGCAGCCGCCAATGATATCGGTGCGCATCTCGGCTGGAAAGTCATGGTCTACACATCACGCAGACCTTGCCTAATTTCGTCAATCCATTCTGGATACTGCCACTGCTGGGTATAGTTGGGCTCAAGGCCAGGGATTTGATCGAATTATACAGCAATCCAGTCCGCGCTCCACTTTTCCAGTCGCATTAGCTCTCGGAGCGATTCTTATGCCGACGTTTGTCTACCAACCGCCAATACTGCCCTAATCCTCCCGGCCGGGATGCCTGTTGGTATCGATGTATATCGAAAAAGCAGGGTA
The DNA here is from genome assembly GCF_009647635.1 of Phyllobacterium sp. SYP-B3895. NCBI lineage: Bacteria > Pseudomonadati > Pseudomonadota > Alphaproteobacteria > Hyphomicrobiales > Phyllobacteriaceae > Phyllobacterium > Phyllobacterium sp. SYP-B3895. The sequence continues at coordinate 409,512 of NZ_WJIG01000004.1, forward strand.
GCTGTGCCTGCCGCGGAGGCGGGTTCCACACGAGCCGATAGCTCGACGTCTACACTGAACCTGAAGGGCGGATGGGGAGGGTTGGCCATGTTTGGACGAAACTCTTCGCGCACGAACGAGGACCCCTTCTCAGTGATCCCTGCGAGTCGAATTGTTGTCGTGGACGCTGGGCACCGACGTTCGGACGCCGACGGTCCTATTGTGACTATATTCCATAACCTTAACGCTAATGGAAAAGGCATCGTCTGCCTGTTGCCAAAAATTTGCGTCGCCTCGAACTCTGTCATGTCAGTGGCGATGTCCGCCTCCGGGCACAAAAAATTGGCCTGTATGTCCTTATAGAAGGCGCATTGTTGCCCGTGGAACGGGGCCGACGGCCGACCGTCCGCTGCTAGGACACCCCACACGAAAAGCGGACATCAGAGCTCTGCCGCCGAGGTTCGGGATTGGCCAAAGCGGACATTTTTCCGCCGTCGCAGGTGCGCGCATCAAAGGGTGAGCATTGATGTGGGCGAAGACGCGGTGGGGGTCCTCGCGTGGGTGAAAAACTCGCGCCGAGTTGAGAATGGCTTCGTTCAAAAGCTTTATTCCGCGATGCGTTTAGGCGGGTATGGTGATTAATCGGCACCAATTGAAATTCGCGATTATATGGACGTATTTCGATCGACAGCGCGGAGGCGAGTTTGTTCAAGTGCGACGCTGTCCTTATAAACAAATGCGCTGGCGAACAGGGGTGCTTCGGTCTAAGCTAATTTACTCATGTCGAATCTGGAGTTTCTGATGCCGCCGTTTCCTGCCGAGGTCCGTTCCATTCTTAACCGAGTAATGGGTTCGTCGCCCGCTGATTTGCGGCTCGTCGCCCAGCGACTGCATGATCATGCGCTCGAAGAACGTATGTCGGGAGAAGAGTTACGATCTGCGTTGGAATTGCTCGGCTATCGCACTGTCGTGGAATTCTGCGCTGAATTGGGCATGCCAGCGCACGTAGCCGAACGCTGGGAGCGTTTCGGCGTGTCCAGCGAGATGAAACAGGTATTTGCCTACCTTATTAGTCAGCGCAAGCGCTTTGCCGAGGCTGTCGAGGAGTTTGAAGCCATCACCCATGTCGGGCTTAAAGATTTTCTGCGCAGCCGGGGCATAGTTTAACCTATCAGGGCAGTAGCCGTTTGGCTATCGGTTATGAGGACCCGTGCGGGCATGACTTTCAGCGCCGCCTTAATGGCTTCGACTTTGGAACTCCCCCCCGCTGCAATGACCACATTTGGTATCCGAGCGACAATATCGAGGTCGATGGCCATCACCTGACGATTTATCATATGGTCTACCAGCTTGCCTTCTCTGTCGATGAAATAGCAAAGAATGTTGGCAACTGCGCCTTGGGCCTTCAGGGGATCAACCAGTTCGTTCGGCACGATGCCGTGCCGGAAGATCGTTGATTGCCGCGAAATGTCACCCACGGTCAGAAGCGCGATATCTGCTCGAGCGGCCCGTTGGCGCACCTCCTCGAGGGTAGGCTGATGCCAGAGGGCCTCGCGCAATAGCTCATCGTCTACGATGACCGGCGCTGTGATCTGATAGCTGTCGATGTCGAAAGCCTCGGCCACTTTTGCTGCAACAATGGACGGGTTGATCCAACGCGAATGGGCGAGGCTCCCAACGAGCGCAACCACAGCCGCATTCGATAGCTTTCGACGCTCAATAAATCGGAGACTTGCAAAAAGTGTTGCGCCGCCGCCGATCGCGAGTGTCATGCCATCCTGCATTTGTTCGCCCAGATATTGTGCAACGGCATGCCCCAATGCGGTTTCCAGGTGCTCATCCGAACTCGGGGTCGGAATAACAATTGCCGAGGCGAGGCTCCATTGAGCCTCGAGTCTTCGTTCCAGAGCGATCTGCTCTGCCGTGGCAGTATTGATCGTTGTTATGACCAACCCCTCGGCAGTGCAGGCAGCAAGCGTTCGCATGACCTTGACACGGCTGACCTTGAGCTTGTCGGCAATTTGCTCTTGGGTCATGCCTTCAACATAGTACAGCCAGGCTGTCTTCACCTTTATGTCGGAGGAAACGATCGGGAGGGCTTCAGCTTCCATGGGCCGCTTTCTTTGTGTTGGCCGTTTCGTTTTACATCAAAACTGTTCAATTGTCATTGACATGAAACAAATGAACATTGATTATATGTTCAAGCAAGGGTGTTCATGGGTTACGGCGCCTTTGCATGGAGGATTAACTGACAATGCGTTTGCGCTTGTCGCAAGAGAACCCGGGAGGAAATTAACATGAACAAGTTGATGCGCATTGCCATAGGCGTGCCGGCCTTGTTGGCCGCCTCGATGTTTTGGGCATCGGCGCAGGCTGAATCGCTGATGCTATATACCTCGCAACCGGATACCGATGCGGCCAAGACGGTGGAAGCTTTCAAAAAAGTCAATCCTGATATCGACGTGCAGGTCTATCGTTCGGGTACGAGCGACATCATGAGCAAGCTTGCAGCGGAGTTCTCGGCCGGCGCGCCCCAAGCCGATGTGCTCCTCATTGCCGATGCGGTGAGCATGGAAGGCTTGAAGAAGCAAGGTAAGCTGAAGGCCTACGAGAAAGCTAACGTTGATGGATTTTCTACGGATTCTTATGATCCGGAGAAGACCTATTTCGGCAGCAAGCTCATCACCACCGGCATCGCCTATAACTCTGCGGCCACCGCCAAACCAGAACATTGGGCAGATCTCGCCAAGCCGGAATACAAAGGCATGATTGTCATGCCCAGCCCCCTCTATTCGGGAGCAGCCGCTTACATGCTCAGTGGTTTTGCCGCAAAACCCGAACTCGGCTGGGACTACTTCGAAAAGCTCAAGGCAAACGAAGTCGTGAGCGTACGTGGTAACGGCGCTGTATTGAAATCGGTGGCAAGCGGCGAAAAGCCATACGGCATTCTCGTGGATTTTATGGCACTCAACGCAAAGGCAAAAGGTTCACCCATCGAGTTTGTATTCCCGTCTGAAGGCGTGCCGGCTGTGACTGAGCCAGTGGCAATCATGTCCACGGCAAAAAACGTCCCTGCAGCAGAAAAGTTCGTCGATTTCATCCTTTCTGATGACGGCCAGAAACTCGCTCTAAGCCAAGGGTATCTGCCGGCCAAGCCCTCGGTTGGTCGCCCTGCCTGGCTGCCGGAAGGCATCAAAGTCACGGTCATGCCTATCGAAACTCAAAAGGTTCTCGAAACGACGGACGTCGACAAGCAAAAATTCTCGCAAATGTTCGGCGGCTAAGGAACAGCATGTTAACGCAGACCAAACAGCGTCAGGGCATTGACATGGCCCTGATCGCAGGGGTGACGCTTGTCGTCGCGACACTATCCATCCTCCCCATGGGACGGTTGGTGTTCGAGCTGGTAATGCCTCAGGGTAGCTTCTCGCTTCGCCCGATCCAGACGGCGATGGGCAGTTCGACTACCTGGACGGCAACGTGGCATTCCCTGCAAGTTGGTGTGGGAGGCACGTTACTCTCAGTCGTGCTGGGGACCAGCGTCGCTTTGCTGGTCAGCCTGACAGACGTACGCGCCAAGAGCCCATTCGTCTTATTCTACGTTGTTCCGCTGCTTATTGCACCGCAGGTAACGGCACTGGCCTGGCTGCAATTGTTTGGACCGGCCAGCCCCTTCCTCAAGCTCGTTGGCTTAGCACCAGCACTGGGTAGCCGGAATCCCCTTTATTCGACAACCGGCATTATCGTCTTGCTTGGTGTCCAATATGGTCCGCTGGTGTTTCTGATGGTGCGTGCGGGATTGCGAAAGCTTCCCCGCGAGTTGGTAGAGGCCGCACTTAGTTCGGGTGCAGGCCGCCTTACGGTCTTACGCACGATTATCCTACCGCTCATGACGCCATCGATAATCGGCGCGACGGCGCTTGCTTTTGTATCGTGTGTCGGAAATTTCGGTATTCCTGCTTTCCTGGGAATTCCTGCAAACTATCTGGTCCTGCCAACACTTATCTATCAGCGGTTGGCCGGCGGTGGTCCCGCCGTCTTGTCGGAAGTTGCTGTGCTTTCGTTCCTGATAGGACTGATCGCCATCGCCGGTATCCTGGCACAGGACTACACGTCACGCCGCCGAGATTATCGGATAGCGTCAACTTCATTGCCCGCTGCTCCGTTCGAGCTTGGGGGTTGGCGCATCTGTTTCGAAATTTTGATGTGGTCACTGATCGTGGTCGTTCTTATTTTGCCTATTCTCGGCCTGTTCCTCACGTCGCTTGTTTCGGCTTACGGCATACCGCTGAATGCGAAGACGGTAACGTTGGCTAACTATGCCTTCGTCATGTTCGACCACACTGCAGCAAGCCGTGCCTTTCTTAACAGCTTTGGTCTCTCGATAGCTGCGGCTCTCTTCGCGGTGGTGCTTGCCGTTCCACTCGCTTACCTCGTCACCTGGCGTGTACGGTGGTGGACAAATTTCCTGAATCTTTCCGTGGAATTGCCCTATGCCTTGCCTGGAGTGGTGCTTGCCATCGCCTCACTTCTTCTGTTTTTGAAGCCATTGCCGATTCTTGGGGTGCAGATTTACAATACGATCTGGATCATCTTCTATGCATATCTGGCGCGATTTCTAGTGCTGGCGGTCCGTCCGACGATCAGCGGCTTGCACCAAATTGACCGTTCACTTGAGGAAGCAGCGCAGGTTGCGGGTGCAAAGCTGCTCTATCGCATGCGCTCGATCATCTTTCCGCTCGTCGCCCCAGCGACACTTGCGGGCGGAATATTGATCTTCATGACCGCGTTCAGCGAGTTGACCGTGTCGGCATTGCTCTGGGCGTCAGGCTCCGAGACGATCGGCGTCGTGATCTTTTCGTTCGAACAGGGCGGTGATTCGAATTACGCGGCGGCCATATCAGTCCTCACCGTCGCTTTAACCTTCATTCTCATGCTGTTCACCAGTCTTTTTGCGCGGCATCTTCCAGCTGGAGTGCTCCCATGGCGGGATTAAAAATCAACAATGTGTCCAAAAGTTTCGCCGGGTTCAACGCGCTAACGAACGTATCGTTGGACGTGCGCGACGGTGAATTTGTCGCGATCCTTGGCCCTTCAGGTTGCGGCAAGACGACGTTATTGCGCTTGATCGCTGGCTTCGAGAAGGTCACAGAAGGCACTGTTACCGTCGACGGCAATCTGATGTCGAGCCCGTCTATCAACATACCGCCGGAATCGCGCAGAGTTGGAATTGTCTTCCAGAACTACGCTTTGTGGCCTCATATGACCGTTTCGGAAAATGTGGGCTACAGCCTCAAGGTCGCCAAGGTCCACAAGACCGAAAGACACCGGCGTATTGAGGAAGCGCTTGCTCTCGTCGATCTAAAGGGTTTTGGCGATCGCCGCCCTTCCAACCTTTCCGGAGGTCAAAGACAACGTGTGGCGTTGGCGCGCTGCCTTGTTTCTGCGCCATCCCTTGTCCTGTTCGATGAGCCACTCGCCAATTTGGACGTTCATCTTCGCGCCTCGATGGAGGACGAATTCGCATCATTCCATAAACGGACTGGCACTACGATCGTTTATATTACCCATGATCAGGCCGAGGCTATGGCGCTCGCAGATCGGATTGCCGTGATGGACAAGGGAGTTCTCGTCCAATTTGCAACCCCGCGCGAACTTTACGAACAACCCGCTACCGAGATGGTGGCATCGTTCATCGCGCAGGGCATGGTCTTCCCGATTGAGATTCTATCTGCGCAAAATGGCAAGTGCAAAGCGCGGATGCTCGGACACGACGTCCAGCTTCGATGCAGTTCGGATCAAAAGATCATTGCTCCGGCCACTGCCTGCATACGGTCGGCAGACATTGAATTGGTCGAAACCGGTGGCATTCCCATTGAAATCCAACGATGCATCTATCGCGGCGGCGGTGCCCGTATCGAGGCGAGACCGTTGGACGGGTCTGATCTGGAACTCCATTTCGATCTTCCTGAACCGAAACGACTCAAAGCTGGTGATCGAATACAAATCCGAGTCATATCAGGTTGGGTCATTCCGCAGGAGTACGTATCGTGATCCGCGTCGATCTGTTTGGCGGATTTGGCGAAAAGGGCCGTACCAGCGTTGGCATAGCAACGCAAACCACGAGCATAGTGTGCGATATTGGCATCAAGGTTGGCGCTGTGGGCAGGGAATACTACCCGGCTATCGACGATGATCAAATTTCCCGGGTCGATGCACTCTTCATATCGCACGCGCATGAGGATCACATTGGCGGCCTGAGTTGGCTTCAATCCCGGGGCTTCCGTGGTCAAGTTTATATGACGGCCGAAACGCTGTCGGAGGCGCCGGCCATGCTGGAACAGTATGCCGGCAATGGGAGTGGTCGCTCATTTCCTGTCAACCTGCAAGGAATCAGGACGTTTTTCGCGGGCGATGAAATAGATGTCGGCGATATTCGCATCGCGACCGGCCGTTCGGGCCACGTTCCGGGCGGCGTCTGGTTTGGTGCCGAAGCAGGTGGGTCGAACGTCGTCTATACTGCCGATGTTGTCCCCGAGAGCAACGTCCTTGCGATGGATGCGATCTCCAGATGTGATCTCCTGGTTCTCGATGCATCCTACGGTGCGGATCCGATTTCCGGAAATGAACGCAGCCAGGCTATTCGCGACTGGATCGGCAACCGGCAAGCGGGTTGCTTACTCCCGATCCCTCTGTCGGGCAAACCCCTCGAGCTAATGGCAATATTGCAGGGACGGTTCGCCATACATGCTTCGATGCGCGAACCAATCGCAGCTCAGATCGCTGCAAGTGACGCATTCTTGCCCGGTATCGCTCCGGTGCTGCAAGCGTGCCTCAATAGGGCGCTCGATTGGCGCGAAGAAGCCCCATTTCCGGATTGTCCTCTACTCACGTATGACGGCATGGGAAGTGCTGGTCCCTCGGTCCGAGCGATCTGTCGGGCGGCGGAGCAGAATTTGCCCATTTTGCTGACCGGTCACATACCTCCCAATACGCCGGCGAGTAGGCTCTTCTCGGAGAAACGTGCCGAATGGATACGACTGCCTACGCATCCGACCAGAGACGGAAGCGTGGCGATTTGGGAGAGTGCCGGCCGTCCGCCGGTTCTAGGGCATTCTTGCGTCGTGGAGACGCTTAAGGAACTGAAAACTTATTTGCCGAAACTGGATGTCACCGCCAAGTCGGGACAGCGGCGTATTGTGTGAAGCCCGATGTTGACCTGGAGCACTTTATGAGAATTCTTGTTTGTAACGACGATGGTATCGACGCGCCGGGGCTCGGAAAGTTGTGGGAAGCTGCGCGACTGGTGACCGATGACGTATGGATAGTCGCTCCGGATGGAAAACGTACAGCCGCAAGCTCGTCGATCACCATTGCTCGCCCATTGACGATGCGGCAAGCTGGCGAAAGGCGCTATTCCTGCTCAGGCACGCCAGCCGACTGCGTCGTTACCGCAATGAGTTGGTTGTTCAATGACCAGCCCAAGCCTGATCTCGTTCTTGCAGGCGTTAATGACGGTCGCAATGTCGCTGAAGATCTTGCCTACTCCGGTACACTGGGCATCGCCCGCGAGGCGACTTTCTGGGGGATTCCTGCGATTGGCTTTTCAAGAGTCAAGGAGCCACGTCAAACGCCCGCCGATATCCACTGGCTAACCGGCTTTATCAGGCGGGCATGGGAAGAGCGAAGCAAGTGGGCCGAGGCTGGACATTGGCTCAGCGTCAATTTGCCGGCAGACTTGCCGGCGTCGATCAGACAACCCCGTATCGGACGTGACAAGATTGGGCGGAGCGCTGACGTCCTCAATGAAGAAAATGGCGTCACCACGCTGATCGTGCCACGTGGCCGCGATCACAGCTCCTCCAAGGGGGATGAGAACGATCTCATTGATTTGGGTCATGTATGCGTAAACCGCCTTCACTGGTTCGGCGAGAGTAAGCTGGATCAAGGCTTCGTTGGGAGCCTGGCAAATTGATTTGTACGTGCACGCGCCATTGCTCTGCGGTCTATGCACTGAAGGAAAACATGAGGTGAACGGCTCTTCGGTTTTGTTGCACCTTGCGGGCGCGGTGGCGCTGCTACTTTGGGCAACGCGCATGGTCCGCACCGGTGTGGAGCGGGCGTATGGTGAACGCATGCGACAAAGCCTGCGCGGTGTCCTGCACAACCCTATGCTTGCCGCCCTTTGGGGCCTGATGCTCTCCATCGCCCTGCAAAGTTCGACGGCGGTGAGCCTGCTCGTCGGCTCCTTCGTCGGCTCCGGCATCGTCAGCGGCATTGCCGGGTTGATGGCGGTACGCGGCGCCGAGGTCGGCTCGGCCCTCGTGGTCAAAATCCTCTCGTTCGATCTGACCCTGCTGGTTCCGCTTTGCCTTGTGGCCGGCACAGCCATCTTCATGTCGACCGAGCGCAGCAACTGGCGGCAGATGGGCCGTATTCTTGTCGGTATCGGTTTGCTGGTGCTGTCGCTCCAGATGACCGGGCAGGCAACCGAGCCCTTGCGCAACAGCGACCTCTTGCCAGTGATCGTCGGTTACCTCGACACCGATCCCGTAACCGCTTTCCTTCTGGCGGCGGTCATGACCTGGCTGTTCCACTCGAGCATTGCAGCGGTGCTGCTCGTTGTCACCTTCGCCTCGCGCGGCCTGATCCAGCCTGAACTCGGCATCATCACGATCTGCGGCGTCAACCTTGGCTCGTCATTCATCGCCCCCATTCTAACCCGAAATGCGGCGCCGCAAGTTCGCATCGTTCCTATGGGCAACCTTTTGATGCGCGGGCTCGGTTCGGTCGTGATCCTGATCCTCTATCTGAGCTTTAAGCCATCGATTGCGTTCCTGGGCGCCGCGCCGGCCGATCAGGTGATCAATGGCCATATTCTCTTCAACATCATCATCCTCATTGCCGGACTTCCCCTCTCCCATCTCGTTCTCAAGGCCACGAAGGCTGTCGTCGCCATCAACGTACCAACCGAATCGCCTCGGTCGCTCGATCATGCCGAGCTCAGTGCCCTCGACGAGAGCGTGCTCGACACGCCGAGCCTTGCCCTTGCGAATGCGACACGCGAGGCGGTTGCCGTCTGCGAGACGGTTGAAATAATGTTGCGGCGGATCATCGACCTTTATGAGCACCCCGCGCAGGATCGCATCGACGAACTGTCGGCGCTCGATGACAAGGTTGACCGCAAGCACGCCGCCATCAAGCTCTATCTCGCCAAGCTGACCTCGCGACAACTTTCGGGGTATGAGATCGCCCGCGCCCGCGAATTGCTAGGTGCCTGCGTCAAGCTTGAACAGGTCGGCGACATCATCGTCCGCAACATGCTGGCTCTGGTGCAAAAGAAGATGGACCGCAAGCTCAAGTTCACCGACGAGGGTTGGCTCGAACTCAGCAATTTCCACGCCAAGGTCCTGACCAACGCGCGCATGGCATTCAATGTCCTTGTTTCGCGCGATCGCGAAACAGCACATCAGCTCGTGCTTGAAAAAGATCATCTGCGGGATGTGGAAAAGCAAACCAGTGACCGGCATTTCAGCCGCCTGCGCGAAGGCACGCCGCGCAGCCTGGAGACGAGCTCCATTCACCTCGACACGATCCGCGACTTAAAGCAGATCAACTCGCTGCTCGCTTCGATGGCTTACCCCGTGCTCGAGGAGCTGGGGCTGTTGAATACGACACGTCTGCGAGCGCTGTAAGGTCGAAACATACCGTATGTAAACCTAAGTTGCGACCTGAACTTAGCCCCAGAAAATACTTTGACATCTGCGAAGTATTGCGCTCGATTTCCACGACGTCTGCCGTGTAAAAATTGCTGATGACCAATCGTGAACAACGACCGCTGTTGGCGCAACTGCGACCCGCGTTGTCACTGCGTGTTGTCCGCTTTGCAGCGATAGCGACCGGTGGCTCGATGACCATTATCAGGGCGCGAAGCGGACATTGTGAATGTCCACAAGGAAGGCGCGAATCGGCCTTTTAGCAATCGAACTTCCTATGTCCGTAATGGGGCCGACAGTAGACTTCAGCCGTGTCCACGAGAAGCGTCACCCTGATGCAAGGCGTGCAAGCGCTACTCGGCAACCATGCATTCCTGCGCCTCCTGCTGGCATAACGCACCGAGTATGCGCGGTCCGTTGCTTTTTCTGTATTTTGTCTGCGGGATTGTGGGCGTCCCGCTTGCCGCATGGGCGGCAAGGATCGTCGGCAAACATAGGGCATGGTGTTATGCCATGGGCGTCGCATGTCTGGTATTTGCCTTCAGCGGCTTTCTTGACCGGGGTGATGTCGGCCCATTTGCGATAATTTGCGGCTTCACCGGACTGCTTCTCGGATTTGACCTCGCCCTGCCCGCTTCGATCCAGGCGGACGTCGTTGACATCGATACGGCCACCTCCGGCAGTCAAAGAACGGGGATATATTTCGCGGCCTGGAGTCTCGCTACGAAGTTTTCACTGGCTCTTGCGGTCGGGCTGGTGTTTCCGATCCTGCAGTGGTCCGGTTTTAATGCACAGGCTCAAGGCCAATCCGGCGCATTCGCTCTTGATGTGTTGAGCATGCTCTATGCTTGGCTACCGATCGCCTTCAAACTGGCAGCGATCGGCATCATGTGGAACTTCCCGCTTGACGAGGCAGCCCAACACAAGCTGCGCCAGAACATTGAACGATCCCAGAAATCGCGCTCGTCATCCAAAACCGAGCGCTTTGCGTATCCAGACGTATCCGAATAACGAAGGAGAAAACCTTGCGCCAGTGTTTGACGATTGCCATTGCCTTCATTGCCAGCAACCTTTTCACCGCCGCTTCGGCAAACGACCTTGTGCTGGAGAAGTACTTCACCGGGCATACTCGCGCGGACGGACAATTCAGTGCCAAATCGGGAATCGGTGCGATTTATGGGCGCTCAATAACTTGCTCGAAATTCCGTTCCGCGTATTGAAGTCGGACCGGTTAAGCTGAGTAGAGTTGTGGATTCCTTGCGGATCCCAGTCAGCCTTGTAAGTATCATTACAATGCGCCGACGTCGCGTGGACTAAAGTGAACTTTTAGAAAGCAAAAAGGGTTGGTATGTCATCCGAACTGTGCGTAACAGGCAAAACCGAGTTCGACTTCTACAAGCGCGAGAGCTACCGCCTCGCCGCCATTGATCGGCTCGACATCCTCGATTCTCCACGGGATGAGTCCATAGATCGCATTGTTCGCCTTGTGCAGAAGATTTTCACTGTAGATATCGGACTCGTTTCGGTGATAGATGCGCACCGCCAGTGGTACAAATCCCGTGTTGGCCTCGAATCCTCCGAAATTGCGCGGAGCGAGACGTTCTGCAAGTTTACCTTGGAGAGCGGGGAACTTATTATTGTACCGGATACGCTCCAAGACAGCCGTTTTCGAGAGCATCCCAATGTAATTGGTCCGCCGAACATCCGTTTTTATGCCGGCGCCCCGCTGCGCACGCGAGACGGTCACATTATCGGTACCGTTTGTGCAATCGGTACCCAATCCCGAAAATTCGGCGAAACCGAGTCGTCGATCCTTACCGATTTAGCCGATGTCGTCATGGACCGGTTCGAGCTGTCGAGGCTCGCTGCAACTGACGCGCTTACCGGAGCCCTCACCCGCCGCGCCTACAAAGAAGCCTGCAACCAGGCAATTTCGCTGGCGTTGCGCCACGGCCATGACTTGACCTGCCTGGTTTTTGATCTCGATCGATTCAAATCAATTAACGACACCTATGGTCACGCTGCAGGTGACGGCGTGCTGATAGCCGCCGCCGACACGGTTCTGCAGAATTTGCGCGACAGCGATATTTTCGGGCGATTAGGCGGCGAGGAGTTCGCAATCCTTCTTCCCTATGTCGACGCCAAGGGCGCTCTCTCGGTTGCGGAAAGACTGCGCACAGCAATTGCAGGGATGGAGCATTCACTGGGCCCATCGAAGGTGCAGGTCACCGCGAGCTTTGGCGTCGCATCATGCCGGGGTGCTATAAACACGATCGACGCACTACTGGCATCGGCTGACGCCGCGCTCTACAACGCGAAGAATGAAGGTCGCAACCGATGCATCCTTTGGGACGGAGATGCAGATGGCGCGCGCTTCGCGCGCGCCGCCGTGCTCAAGGCCGGTGCGATCCTATATAATCACTATGGCTCGGTCGTCGATTGCACGGTGAAGTCGCTCGGTCAAAAGGGTGCAGGGCTCGTCGTAACGGACACTCGAACGTTGCCCAACGAATTCACCCTTGTAATCGGCGCCGACGGCCTGAAAACCTCATGTCGCATTATCTCACAAGACAGCCGAAACGTTGAGGTGGAGTTTTGCTGAAAAGGAAGAATGCCATCGATTTCTGCTACGCAGATGGGCTATATATGGAATCTAAACAGCGCCGTGCCGGACGCTCTTGGTAATTGCCACCGGCTGCCCACCCATGTCGGCCGCGCTCTCGATGACCCGTTTGAAAGGTTCGCAGCTGCCTTTATCGATGAACATTGCGCCATTGACAGCAGTCTTGGTGGCACGCAAACGGCTCTCGCCTTTGATGTCGAAGGGTACCCCAAAGCTCTTCAACCAAACCTCCAACCGCCACCCTGCCGGCAAAGCCCGATTGAGGGCTCGTAGCCGGCGGAGCCGCCCGAGATAGTTTCGGCCAAGCATCAACCGACTGATCTGGCAAATCGATTCGCATGCGCCAATGTTACAGAAGGTTCATCGGCGTGACTTCCTCCGGTTGGGTTTTCCGAAAGCTGGAGAGGCGCGGCATGGGGCTTTCTCCCTTGTGTTACGGGTTAGCTGCCGGTCCGCTACCGGCCCCATCTGGTCATTCAAGTGCACTAACTCAATGATTGCTACAGGGCACTTTGACTCCCCCGCCTTGAACGGAATCGAACCATCGACCCACTGCTTCACAATTCGGCAAATCATTGGAATGGCTAATCAAACCCAAAAGTACGGTTTAGGCGGATATTCAACCTAATCTCAAGGGCTTCTGTTAAACGATCATTATTCAAGCAAAAACCACTAGATCCAGCTCACTGTTGCGCGGTCATTGGCCCTCTTCCACGACCGGTTTCGTCGCCCTGCGGTCCCCCGCCGTAAGCATGATCGATTTGTTTGGTGGGCCCTGATTAGGCTGACAGTCGCAACGAATGCCTCGATTTTTATCGATAATTTAAAGAGCCAATTGACCGAAGATCTGGGATCAAATTGATCGCTTACAAGCGGTTATTCCTCAAGAAGAATTGTTCTATCTACTGCTAGCGATCCAAGAAATGCCGCGTCGTGGCTGACAGCCAGCACCGCACCGTCATATCCAGCCAGCGCGGCCTCCAGCGCGGAGATGCCGTCCAGATCAAGGTGATTGGTCGGCTCGTCCAAGATCAGAAGCCTGGGCGGCGGGACCGCCCCAAGGGCACAGGCGAGACCGACGCGCAGGCGCTCGCCCCCGCTTAATTCGCCCGAGTAACGCAGGGCATCCGCCGCACGGAAACCAAACCGGGCCAGCGCGGCATGTGCCATATGAGCATCTGCCACAGGGTTCAGGTGCAGGAAATTCTCGCGCAAGGTCAGTACCGGATCGAGCAATCCGACATGCTGATCCAGCATCGCGAACGGCACCATCAGCTCCACTCTCCCGCATTGTGGCATGATATGCCCGGTGATGATCTTCAGAAGCGTGGTCTTTCCACTCCCGTTCGGCCCGGCAATGACGATGCGCTCGGGACCCGTGATGGTGAGTGACAGATCTCGGATAACAGGGTGCTCGGGATCATAGCCGCCGGTCACGCCATCCAGCCGCAGGATAGTCTTGCCCGGTGCAAGGTATGTTGAAGGAATGTCCATGCGCACAGGCTGCAGGAGTTCGATCCGCGCGCGCTGCGGATAGCATCTCATCCGCCGCCTCACGCTGGGCATCGCGCAAACGTGCGCCGGCACCGCCTGAGGCTTCGGCCCGGCCCTTGGCGGCATCCATCAGGATTTTCGGCTGATCGCCCTTTGCCCGCGCCCGGCGCCCCGCGCCGTCCTTGCGCGCCTTGCGCTCGCTCGCCTGCTGCGCGCGCCACGCCGCGTCAGAGCGTGTCTTTTCCGCATGGGCAAGGTCACGGACTGCAGCATCCAGTTCAGTATCCTTGCGTTGCCGGAAGGAGCTGTAGTTCCCGCCATATCGGGTCGCCCCAAGCGAAGTCAGTTCGACGATGGCATCCATTTCGTCCAGAAGCTCACGATCATGGCTGACAATGATTGCCCCGCCTGCCCAGCCCCGAATGAGGTCAATCACCGTTCTGCGCCCATCCCCGTCGAGATTGTTCGTAGGCTCATCCAGCAACAGGAAATCCGGCTCTTCATGGATCAAGGCGGCAAGGGCGGCACGGCTACGCTGTCCACCGGATAATGTCGCAAGCACTGTTTGCGGCTCGGTGGCCAGGCCGCAACGCAAAAGCGCGGCCTCGATCCGCGCGGGCAGAGTCCAATCCGCCTCGGCTAGTTCATCGGCCTCCGCAAGCCCCGCCTCGGCCCGTTCCACCAAATCGAGTGCGGCGCCCGCACCGAACAGATCGGCGATGGTATCGCCAGGATGTTCCAAAGCATTCTGACGCATCATCGCCATGGTGCCAGAAATCCGCACTTGACCATCAGCGGGACGTAAATCACCCGCAATCAGACGCAGGAGAGTGCTCTTGCCCGTGCCATTTCGCCCGACGATGCCGGTGCGCTCAGGTCCAAAGGTCAGGTTGATGTCGGTGAAAAGCGGCGGTCCGTCAGGAGTGAACCAAGACAGTCTGGAAAGGGAAACTGATATAGGCATGGGGCAGAACTTCTCGCAGGGAAACCGAAGGGGTGAAGGCTGCGAGGTAAAGGTCCATGTCGAGAGTTTCTCCTGTTGAAAGACGGAGTGAAGGTAGTGCTTGCTTGGGCCGGTTGCAAGCCAGAGCCAACAGCGGCTTCGAGCCGAAAAAGCCGAACACAGATTTCGCTGGCGCTCAGTCTTCCTGCTCTCCCGCTCCGTCCTGATCGCCTTCAGCAATTCCAATCTGGACAAGTGCACGTTCAAGAACTTCGAGCTCCTGTTCAGTCATGCCCTTGAGGCGAGAGAGGTCTACAACCTGTAGCGGGCCACCGCGCGGACCGGTCAATTGTTTGTTGTCGATGAGCAAACCATGCAGTTTGGCCTTGCCCATTATGGCGCTCAAAGCGGCCGCGTGTTGGCCTACATTGGTAGCGCCTGCCCTCGCTTGCTCAAGCTCTTCGGTCAGGCTCCCAGACAAACCAGGCGTTGAGCATCGGCGGAGCGCCCTGCCCCGTGAAATCGATCTTCCAACGCATCAGGTAGACGCGTGCCGGCGGATGTTGCGCCCAGAGCCGTTCGTGGCCGCCCGCGCCAGGCCATGACCAATTCATCAGGAGGGCCATATATTCGACCTGCAGCGTCTCCAACGCGTGCCAGATCCAGCGGCCCTTGCCGTCACGGCTGTTGCATTCGTTGAATGGTGGATTGGTCACGATCGCGTATGACGGGAACGTCTCGAGGGTGAAGTCGTAGAAATTTTTGATCACCGCACCGAACCCGCGATCGACCAGATCGGACGCAAATACGTCCAGGCCAAGGGCTTCCATCTCGCGGACCATGGCACCGTCACCGGCGGCCGGCTCGGCTATCTTATCTGGATCGCCAACAACGTTGAAGGCGGTCCCGAACTACCTCTCACCAAGATCGATAATGCGATCGTAACGAAGCTCGTAGCGAAGCGTCGTGGCATGCCCACGTCCCGGGGAACTCGGCCGGCAAACTCCACTGTTAAGAGGCATACCGAATACTTCCGCATGATGATGCTCGAGGCGAAGAAGGTCTGGAAAATCGCCGTCGAGGACATAGAGTGGAAGAAGTTCATGCTGGCGGAAGAGGTCATCAAGACTGAAGCCAGCCCGGACCAGGAAGCATTCCTGATGACCATCTTGCGCGGCGACTATGCGCCCGCTGTGCGCTTTACGCTCCTGACCGGTGTGCGCCTCGAAGAAGTGGTGGGACTGGACTGGACCGCAGTTCGCTTCCATACCCGCGATTTCACTGTATGGGGCAAAGGCAAGGACGGGCTCAAAAAGGAACGCACCATCCCGATGAGTAAGGCGGTCTATGATCTCTTGTGGTCGCTGAAGGATGACCACGCAACTGCCGTCTTCACCTATATCGCAAAGCGCACCAGCGACGGTCGCACAAAAGGGTTACGGTACCATAAGATACCGCCTCCTGGACGCAACGCGTGCATACGCCCTCGAAACGAGTACTGACGAGACAGAACTGTCCGACCTGATTGAACGTCACGCGACTTACTACCTTGGATGGCTGGAGGAAACCGGGGCCGAGTGGCCGACTTTGGGAAGCGGGATACAGCGGGCGCTGCATCTGGCAGGACTCTCCAATGCGCGTGCAGCACTCAAATCCTGCTTTGCCACTGGCGCTACTGAAATCGGGATACGTTTGGCAGTTGCGGCCGCTCCGGTTTTTCTGTCGATGTCTCTCCTGACCGAATGTCATCGCTGGTCAGAGCGGGCGCTTCTGGCCCTGGACGGCACCGTTGGCCACGAACGAGACGCGATGCATCTTCTTGCAGCCTCGGGAGTATCCCTGATGTTCACACTTGGGGGAAAGGATGCAGCGCGTGTTGCCCTGAAACGGAGCTTCGCGATCGCCGAAGAATACGGCGGGCCGCTTGATCAGCTTCAGGTGCTCGGTCCGCTTCAGATGTTTCACCTACGCACTGGAGAATTTAAAGCCGCCCTGAACTATGCGAAACGCTGCTCGACCGTGGCGGGAGCGCTTGAGGACACGGTGTCTGTTACCCTGGCTCATTCCCTGATGGGGATATCCCTTCATCTTGGCGGACATCTTGACGCGGCCCACACAGAGCTTGAGTCGGCACTGGTTCCTCGTCCGCTCATTCCACACAACACCACCCTCTATCTTGGCTTCGATAGTAAAGTTCTGGCAGGTGCTATTCTTGCAAGGAACCTGTGGCTGCAAGGTTTTGCCGATCAGGCACTGGAGCGGGTGAACCTGACGCTCTCAGAGGCTGCAAACAAGGACCATCCGTTGACGCTATCAATAGCCTTGATATGGGCTGCTTCGTTGTTGCTGTGGACGGGAGACCTGGACGGTGCAGATCAATACATTGATTGGCTCTTGTCTCGAGCCGAACCTCACTCACTCGGACCATATCTTGCTGTCGCACGTGGCTTAAAGGGGGAACTAGCGGTCCGGCGCGGTCACGCAAGGGATGGTATAGGAGCTCTGCAGGAGGCGTTGGAAAAACTCCACGCAGCGCCGTATGAACTTCTTACCACCCCCCTCAATATTGCACTCGTTCAGGGCCTTGCTGCCACGAACCGATTTGATGAAGCCTTCTCGCTGATAGACACAACAATCGAATTGGTGGAGTTACGAGGCGATCTTTGCTACATGCCTGAGTTGTTGCGCGTGAGGGGTAATCTTTCTCTGACAACTCCGCAAGCCAGTGTGGATGAAGCGGAGCGGTGTTTCCAGTCATCAATCAAACTAAGCCAACGTCAGGGTGCGCGCGCGTGGAAACTGCGTGCCGGAACCGATTTGGCTCAGCTTTACGTTGACCGTGGCCAGACAGACCATGCGCAAGCGTTGTTGCAGCCGTTGTGCGAACAAGTTGTTGATGGTCTCTCCACTGCTGATGTTAGAGCGGCGACCAACCTTTTGGCTACACTGCGATAAAAGGGAGAACTTCAGGCAACGATCGCTATCGAAGCCAGCACCTTCTGGCTGGGCATCGGCATGGGTGGCCGTGTCATTGACTGGCTGGACCAGTTTCTGTCTGATAACACCGGCAAGGTCAGCCTTGCAATCAGCGATATCGACACTCTGCTGTTCGATCTTGGTGCGGGCCGGCGTTGCCAGGGCGCCGGACCTCGGAGTTTGCCTTGCCGCCTTCAAGGGGCGTCGGCGGTAGACTTGTTTTCTTGGCTGACCCGCTGCGATCACGTTCTGGCCGACCAAGACAAACGGCAGCTTTTGGAAAATTGCCATAGCGATCTGAACGTCCGGAATCAAGGCGCTTAGCGGTCATCGCATAGTAACCGCATTTGGCGCTAAAGCGATCATTGTGAATGATCGCTCGTGGGCCTTGCCAAAAAAATACCAATATCGGCTTCTTGTTGAGGAAACCGCGCTCGTAACGCTAAGGTGCAGCCTACGATTGGACGAGGAAACCCGCGCGCACCTGCAATCAGCCCACGGCCGGGTGCTGTCTATCGCCTCCGTCCAACAGCAGCTTGCGGTGTCCAGACTTGGTGACGTTCACCTCCAGTCGTACTTCACGCAGCTCTGCCAAAGTCTCGGGGCATCAATGATCCACGATCCCGAAAAACTCTCGATTGAAGTGACGGTTGATGACAGTGCCGCCAAGGCGAATGTTTCGGTCAGTCTCGGTCTCATTGTTACCGAGCTGGTGATCAATGCTCTGAAACATGCGTTTCCCGGCGATCGCAGCGGTAAGATCGTCGTCGACTATCGCTCCGAGGACACGAGATGGTCGATGTCGGTAAGTGACGACGGCGTCGGGGTTTCTTCCGATCCCAAGTTTTCAAAACCCGGCTTGAGAACCGGCATTGTCGATGCGATGGCGAAACAGCTCGATGCTACGTTTACGACCGTCGCAGGCAATCCGGGAACGAAAGTCTCGATCACTCATTCTTGATCCTCTGCTCTTCAATTAGCCCGCTCAGGGTCAATCTTCCATATTACTGAATTTGAGCTCTCGGCGGGGCCTCCTAGCGACCCCTAGTGGCGCAGAGCGGCTGTTCCGACTAGGGAGCTTAACCCGATGTAACCGTAACGTACTTGTTTCCGCTAGCAGGACGACCATCGTCAAAAGGCGGGAACGTGGGGAACGCTGTCGCTCGAACTATCGCCGGCGAAACTGTTCGGGGTGCACATGGCCTTTTATCGTACGGGATTTCTGCCCGCATCATTGGCGGCCCTTGGTATTATCTCTTCCGCGCATGCCCAAGAGAGCCCTGAGGACCTGGCGAAGAAACT
Source organism: Phyllobacterium sp. SYP-B3895 (assembly GCF_009647635.1). Taxonomy (NCBI): domain Bacteria; kingdom Pseudomonadati; phylum Pseudomonadota; class Alphaproteobacteria; order Hyphomicrobiales; family Phyllobacteriaceae; genus Phyllobacterium; species Phyllobacterium sp. SYP-B3895. Next base: position 428,545 of record NZ_WJIG01000004.1, read on the forward strand.
GTCCAATCCCATCACGTCGCTCATCAGCGTGCCGTTCCAGGGCAACTATGACGGCGGCTACGGTCCGAACGACGGCAGCAAGTCCACGATCAATATCCAGCCCGTCATTCCGTTCACCTTGAACGAGAATTGGAACGTCATCTCCCGCACCATCATGCCAGTTGTCTGGCAAGACGACATTGCTGGACCCTCAGGAAGTCAATTCGGACTTGGCGACATAACGCAGAGCCTGTTTGTCTCGCCGAAAAAGCCGACGGCTTCCGGCATCATCTGGGGCGTTGGTCCAGTCTTTCTGTTGCCGACTGCTACAGACGATCTGATGGGTAGCGACAAGTGGGCCGCGGGCCCGACCGCCGTTGTTCTCAAGCAATCCGGGCCTTGGACCTATGGCGCGCTGGCCAACCACATCTGGTCGCTCGCAGGCGATGATGATCGTGAGGACGTGAACTCGACGTTTCTGCAGCCCTTCATTTCCAACACGACACCGAAAGCCGGGACCTTCGCGCTCAATACCGAAAGCACCTACAATTGGGAAACGGAAGACTGGTCGGTTCCCATCAAGCTGACAGTGGCGAAACTGGTGAAGGTCAAGAAACAGCCAATTCAATTGACCCCGGGCGTTCGCTACTGGGCGACAAGCCCTGACAACGGCCCTGACGTTTTGGTGCCCGCCTTGCCGTAACGTTTCTGTTTCCAAAGTGACGAAGATCGATTCAACCAATAACTATCAACAACGGGGGGAACACCATGGCATCGATACGAAGCAGAGTTTCACTGTTGGCAATTCTGATTGCGGCAGCGGGCTTGAACAACGGCAACATCGCATTCGCGCAATTAACCTCTGATGTCCCAATAGAAATCACCACGCCTGACAAGGTCGAGTCAAGTATCGGCGCGCTCGAGTTCAAAGACGGCGCACCCAGTGCGGAAACCGCCAAGAAGGTATTCGACACGCTCGATTTCACTCGTGGCCTGGACGCCTTCCTCAACAGCTATGGGGGGGCGTCGGCCTATGCGCTGCAAAAGGGATTCAAGAGTATCGGCGCAGACGACAATGCGGTCGTCATCTTTCCCGAACTGATGGACTCGAAGTCGCTATTTCTTACGGCTAACGCCGATACCATCTATTATCTCGCCGTCGTCGACCTCACCCAAGGTCCCATGGTCATTGAACAACCGCCGAAGGGTCTCGGCACCATCAACGACATGTGGTTTCAGTGGATCATCGACATTGGATTTCCCGGACCGGATCGCGGTGAAGGTGGAAGATATTTGATCGTTCCGCCGGGTTATGATGGCCCGCTTCCGGACAGCGGCTTCCACGTCGCACACTCGAAAACTAATAGGGTGCTTTATGGTGCCCGGGCTTATCTCACGGACAATGATCCGAAGCCCACTGTCGAACTGATCAAGAAGAATCTCAAGATTTACCCCTATACGCCGGGAGGCTTCGGCACGAGCATTGCCACAGCGCTCGAGGGTAAGGTCAAGCTGGCAGCGAACCCGCCTGTGCCGGACACGAAGTTCGTCGAGGCGAGCGGAAAATCGTTCAATACGATCCCTCCGAATGACTATTCGTTCTTCGAGATGATCAATGAGAACGTGCAGCAGGAGCCCGCCGATTCCTACAATCCGGAGCTTGCCGGACAACTGGCCGCCATCGGCATTGTCAAGGGAAAGGACTTCAAGCCAGACGAACGGATGAAGAAGATTCTCACCGATGCCGCCGCAGTGGGAAATGCCGCTGGGCGCTTGTTGAACTGGCGCTCCAGCGAGGTCCCCGGTTGGGCGTACTACCCCAACTCGTCCTGGGCAAACATGCTGTGGCAAGGGGGTGCCAACTTCGAAACGCCGCCCCCAATGATCACCAAGGAAGGTCTCTTTGACCCGTTGCCGCCGACAGGCGCTCGCACGCTCGATTCCAAGACAGCGTTCTACTACGGCTATACCCTCGATTCTCCCGGTATGATCATGCGGCTTCCGCGGGTCGGCTCGCAATATCTGATGGGCTTCATGGACGGCGACAAGAAATACTTTGATGGCGGCCAGACCTACAAGGTGACGCTGCCGAAGGGGATCCCGGCGGAGGCATTCTGGTCGTTTACGCTTTACGACAACCAGACGCGGTCGATGCTGGATACGCCTCAGCGGTACCCGCGTGCAGGCAGCCAAAGCTATCCTTCTCCGGCGGCCGAAGCCGACGTGGATGGCTTAACGACGGTCTACTTCGGCCCAAAACAGCCGGAAGGCGTGGCACGCGGCAATTGGATTCAGACCGTGCCGGATAAAGGCTGGTTTACGATCCTTCGCCTTTACAGTCCGCTGGAGCCGTTCTTCACAAAAGAGTGGCGCTTGAGCGAAATCGAGCCCGTAAAATAATCAATGAGCGCCAACTACACTGGAGATCATACCCATGCCTACTCTGGATACCAGAAGTGTACTGCTCTCTTCAACGATGCTCGCCATGGTGGCAACGACCGCTGGCGCCCAGGAGCGCCACGCCTATTTCGGACAGACACATCAGCATACGAGTTGGTCGCTGGATGCCTATATCATTGGCAACACAATTACCGGGCCCGCAGAAGCGTACCAGTATTCCATGGGAGAGACGATCAAGCATCCGGCGGGCTTTGACGTCAAAATCAAGACGCCGCTGGATTTTCAAGGCGTAACCGATCACTCGGAATATGTCGGCGTGATCAGGCTTGCCAATGATCCGACCTCATCGATCAGCAAGTTGCCTGTCGCCGAAAAGCTGAAGGTCACCAAAGACAACCCGGCCATGAAGATTTTCAGTTGGCTGGCGGGTACCATCGCGACCCACAAGCCAGTGACTGAATTGCTCGATCCGCAATTGGCCGGGACGGTATGGGCCCAAAACAACGCGATTGCCGACAAGTACAATAAGCCGGGAACATTCACGACGTTCTGTTCCTACGAATGGACATCGATGCCGAACAACCAAAACATGCATCGCAATGTGTTCTTCAAGGATTGTTCCAAGGTTCCGCAAACTCCGTTTTCTGCCATCGAATCTGACCATCCGGAAGACCTCTGGACGTGGATGGACAGCCAGCGCAAGGCCGGAAACGAAGTTTTGGCCATCTCGCACAACGCCAATCTTTCCAATGGCATCATGTTCCCAACCGATGTCGACAGCAAAGGCAATCCGCTCGACGCCGCCTGGGCCCAGCAGCGCATGACCAACGAGCCGCTGACAGAACTCAAGCAGGTGAAAGGCGCTTCGGAAACCCATCCTGACCTTTCGCCGAACGACGAGTTCTCCAACTTTGAAATCATGAATTACCTGATCGGCATCGATAACAGCTCTGGAAAGCTACATGGCAGCTACGCCCGCGAGGCCTACGAAAATGGTCTGGCGATGCAGGAATCCCGCGGTTACAACCCTTACAAGTTCGGGGTTGTCGGCGCGGGAGACTCCCACAATACCGTCACTGCCTACTCGCAGTCGAATTTCTTTGGCGATCATGGGTTGGTCGATGCTACGCCGGAAGCAAGGTTGGCGGGCACGGTTGCGTCCGGCATGACCATCCTGCAAACCGGAACTTCCGGGCTCACGGTGGCGTGGGCAGAAGAGAACACACGTGACTCGATCTTCGCCGCCATGCAGCGCAAGGAAGTCTATGCAACGAGCGGCGTCCGCATTCAGGCACGACTGTTTGGCGGCTGGGATTATGACAAAGGACTTCTCTCGCAAGATGATTGGGTCAAGGTCGCTTATGCGGGCGGCGTTCCCATGGGCGGCGATCTGCCCGCAGCGGACGACAAAGTGCCATCGTTGGTCGTTTCAGCCGTGAAAGACCCCGCCGACGGAAACCTAGATCGTATCCAGATCGTCAAGGGCTGGACCAAACAGGGTCAGATATTCGAGAAGGTGTTCGATGTTGCCTGGTCGGGTGACCGCCAAGTGGATCCTGTCACTGGCAAATTGCCTGCGGTCGGCAGTACGGTGGATATCACTAAATCCACCTATACCAACGACATTGGTGCCGTGGAACTCAAGGCAGTTTGGACTGACCCTGAGTTCGATGCCAGCCAGCATGCCTTCTATTATGCCCGCGTGCTGCAGATTCCCACCCCACGTTGGAGCACCTATGACGCCGCTAAGCTCGGCATCCTGCCACCGAGCAATATATCGCCTACCGTTCAAGAACGCGCCTGGACCTCGCCGATCTGGTACACCCCTTCAGCACAGGCGTTAGCCAAGGCTGATAAAGGTGTGACCGTCACCGATTTAACCAACGGAGGGGCAACGGCGCTCAATGACGACCAGCTCAAGCAATTGATCGGCAAGACGTTGAAAGTCCGCAACACCGTAACCAACCAGGAATTTCAGATTTTGTTCGGCGCTGCCGGAAAGCGCGTCATCACCGAGTTGAACGGCGGCGCGCCAAAACCGGATGATCTTTTGCAGGTGATGCACACGAGCTTGTCCGGGTCGTCGGCCGCTTACGAAATACGCGACGGACACATCGTTACCACCATCGATGGGACACCGTTCGAAGTCACCGTGTACAAGAATGGTGACAAATACGTGGGTGCGCGCAGCAACGAGTTCGGCTACGCCAACTACGAAGTTCAAAGCGTCGAACGTTGACCGCCGGGAGCCAGGTCGCGGGGGTAAGGCAATGAACCTGTTTCCTATAGCACCGGAGCCCGCAAGAGACGACTGCGACAAGCGCAGGCCGACGAAAGCGTGGCAGCGATGGCTCGGCGAGCCGCTGTTGCATTTCGCCGTCGTCGGTGTGGTCCTCTTCGGCACATATCGCGTTTTCAACTCGGAGCCGGAACAAGCAAACGATACGCAGAAAATCGCACTGACCAAGGACGATGTTCGGCAGATGGCCATCAGTTGGCTGGCGCAAGGCAGGTCATTGCCGACCGAAGATCAGCTGCGCAACCTGTTGGATCAGAAGGTCACGGAGGAGATACTCTCTCGCGAAGCCATCTCCCTGGGGCTTGATCGCGACGATCAGATCATCAAGCGCAGGCTCGCCCAGAAGATGGATTTCCTCGCCGCCGATGTGGCTTCTATCGAGGAACCCAGCGACGCGGTGCTAGCTGCCTGGTTCCTGCAACACGCCACCCAGTTTGCACTCCCACCACACGCAAGTTTCCGGCATTTGTATTTCGCGCTCGACAAACACGGTGGAGCTTCGAGAGAGGCAGCGGCAGCTGTGCTCAGTCAGATTGCGGGAAAATCGCCTGATGCGCCCGGCATACCGCAAGTCGCCGACCCCTTCATGTACCAAAACCATTATGGCGATGCCACTCCTGAACAGATGGCCAAGGAATTTGGACCTGACTACGCCACTGAGCTTTTCAAACTCAAAGCAGGATCTTGGCAAGGGCCCGTCCAGTCCGGCTATGGGTGGCATCTCGTATGGATCGACGCGATTGATCCCGGTCGGATTCCAGCCTTCGAGGAGGTCCGGCCGCAGGTAAAATCCGCATGGATTGATCAACGCTACCGGGATGTAAAACGGATCGCGTTCGAGGAGATGCGATCGCGCTATACTGTGTCACTCCCCACGATAAGCCCCGCTGACTTCCAGGACTTGCAACGGCCCATGGCCGGATCATCCCCGGAGTGGCTTGCGCAATGAACCCCTTTGGGATTTTCCTTCGTTTCTGCCGCCTCGCGCCTAGCACTGCTATGGCATTGCTTTGCCTTGTGGCAGCCGCTGCAGCGCATGAAGTCCGCCCAGCCTATCTACAGATCGATCAGATAGGTCCAAACCGATACAACGTGATGTGGCGCACCCCATTGTTGTCGGGCATGCGCTTGCCTGTTGCTTTGCGGTTTTCCGACGAGGTGAGAAACATAACGGAGCCTGCCGAGCGAGAACTGCCAGACTCAGTCGTCGAGCGCCGTGTCATCGAGACGATCAAGGGCAATCTGGCCGGCGAACACGTTGAGTTCGTGGGTCTGCAGGCAACGATCACCGACGTGTTGGTGCGCGTGCATCTACTCGGCCAACCTGTCTCGACCACATTGGTGCGTCCATCTCAACCGCGGGTTGACGTCGCCAGCCAGCCCGGACGATTGGATGTGGCCAAGACGTTTGTTATGCACGGCATCGAGCACATTCTGTTCGGCTATGATCATCTGCTGTTTGTCTTGGCTCTGATCCTCATCGCGCGCAGTTGGCGAGCGCTGCTCCTTACCGTGACCGCATTCACCTTGGCCCATTCAATCACGCTGACGCTCGCGACACTGGGCTTTGTCCATATCCCCAGACCACCTGTAGAAGCGGCCATTGCTTTCAGCATATTGCTGCTTGCCTGTGAGATTATCCGCATAAACAACGGCCAACCCAGCTTGGCAGCGAAGCGCCCGTGGTTGGTCGCCTTCGCGTTCGGACTGCTTCATGGTCTCGGCTTTGCCGGAGCGCTGGCCGATCTGGCGCTTCCTGCTGGAGACATTCCACTTGCCTTGTTGTTCTTCAACGTCGGCGTGGAGATCGGACAGTTGATGTTCATCGCAGTGGTGATCGCCGCAGTAGGATTCGCGCGGTTGTTGAGATATCCGCCCTTGGTTGGGCGGACCGCTTTCCTCACAACAACCTACGCCATCGGCGCAATGGCTTCTTTGTGGTTCGTAGAGCGGGTAGCAGCGTTTTGAATCCCAATAGTTGAGCGTCCGGTTGTGGCCCAAAGCGGACATTTTCCTTTCGTCGTGGGTATTTTTTCGTGGTAAAATCGATCAGCGGACAAACAAGCGGGGATTGGGCGGACTTTTCGAAAGAGAGGTCACCATGTTTACGACAAGCAGGCGCGCTTTCTTTAAAGCCGCGGCCGCTGGAGCTGTTGTTCCAGTTTTTCAAATCCCGTTATTGGCGTCGGAGGCAGATGCCGGAGCCGTCGAACCTTCGCTAGGTTCCTACTCGTTCGCCATTGGCGAGTTCCAAGTTACAATGCTTTGCGACGGCGTGTTCATTTTGCCGACCGACAGCTTTGCAACAAATGTGCAACCGGAAGTAAAGAAGCCGTATTTCGACGCGCACTATCTCGCGCCGGACAACGTGCGGCTTCAGGCCAATCCCCTGCTAATCGACACCGGACAAAAGCGGATCCTGGTGGATGCCGGGCTAGCCCCTGGTACTAAGTGGGCCGCGCATGCCGGTCGGTTGAGCAAGTCGCTTGCAGCTGCTGGTGTTGACCCGGGTTCGGTTGATACGGTGTTCCTTACTCATTGCCATGCCGATCACATCGGCGGGCTTATCTCCGATCCGACCGGCCAATTTCCAAAGGCTGATCTGGTCCTCTCGGAAACCGAACTGGATCTCTGGAATTCGCCGGATTATGCGTCGAAACTGCCGGATTGGGCAGCGGCAGGCGCGCCAGCGACACAAAAGGTGTTTGCGGCCCTTGGCGACCGGCTGCACCCGATCAAGGGAGGCGCAGATGTTGCAACCGGCGTTACGGCCGTTGAGACACCCGGGCATACCCAAGGCCACATGTCGCTGTTGGTGGACTCCCTCGCTGACCAATTGTTGATTACCGGGGACGCCTTAGCCAATATTCACTTTTCTTTTGATCATCCCGAATGGCAGATCAAATGGGATCACGATCAGGAGAAGGGGGTAAAAACGCGCAAGGCATTGTTGGACCGCGCGGCAAGCGAAAGACTGTTGGTGGTTGGCTATCACTATCCGTTCCCCGGCGTCGGTCACGTTGTGAAGGAAGGTATGGGTTATCGCTGGCTGCCAGCTGTTTGGATTTTCGACGGTTGAACGTCTCAACCGCGAAGAATTTCTTTTGTGCGATCGTCCGCGACGCGTCTTCATAGATCGCAACAGGAGATTCCGTTGCAGAACTTACCGAGTCGCAGAACTGTTCGAGCAGGCATGTTTGTCTGGTTTTTCGTGTTAGCGCATCGCGGCATCAACAGCGATTTTCGTGTGAACTCATGGCAGATGCAGCTCGACTGCTTGGAACGTGGCAAATGGTGTCATGGACGCGACGAGTTGTTGCGTCCGGCGAGGTCACCGACGCCATGGGTGCGGATCCAATCGGCTATATTTCCTACCATGCGGACGGTCGCATGATGGCGATGGTGATTAATCGTCATCGGCCCATGCTTAAGGGATCGAGACCTACGGATGGGCAAACGATCGCTCTTTTCGATTCCATGTTGGCCTATTGCGCGTCGTATTCACTTGAGGAAGGCAGGGTTGTTCATCATGTCGATGCGAGTTGGAAACCCGGCATGGGGCGTGTCGGATTTGATCCGGCCCTATTCGATCCATGGCGACAGGTTGATGATCGACGGCGCGCCAGGAGTAGATCCGGCGACGGGCGAGGCAGTAATGTACCGAATGGAGTTTAGGAAAGTCTGACGAGGCTGTTCGCACAACAGCCTGCGAGCGGTGCTATACTATCGTGTCTCGGAATTTGGAGTTACGATTATGCAAATCTCCCTTGAAGGCCGGAAGGTTGCTGTAGCGGGCGGCAGTCGCGGTATCGGTCGCTCGATCGCTTTGGCATTCGCGGCGGAAGGGTCGGATGTGGCGATCTGTGGCCGCAATGAGCAAAGCCTCAGCGTGGCCGACTTCGAGTTGAAGCAATTTGGATACGCTGTTTTTAGTATGGCCTGCGATCTAGGCGAGGCCCGTGCACCTGCACGCTTTGTGGCAGAAGCCGCGGGCGCGCTTGATGGTATTGACGTCTTGGTGAACAATGCGTCGGGCGTTGGCATGATGGATGACGAGATCGGTTGGCGCGCCAGCGTGAACATCGATTTGATGGCGACGGTGCGTGCTACGCAAGCCGCTATACCGTTCATGGAGAAAGCGGGCGGCGGCGTCATCATCAACATCGCATCGATTTCCGGCCTCATGGCGGTGCCGCGCTCGCTGCCTTACGCTGCACTCAAGGCGGCACTCATCAACTACACGATGGGTCAGGGACTGGCGCTCGCACCAAAGCGTATCAGGGTAAACGCCATTGCGCCGGGCTCCACGGAGTTTCCCGGCGGTGTATGGGATGACCGCAAGACTTCAAATCCCCAACTTTACCAGCGCACGCTCAACAGCATACCTTGGGGGCGGTTCGGGACGCCAGAAGAGATCGCAAATGTTGCACTGTTTATTGCCAGCGAATTGGGAAGCTGGGTTACAGGGCAGACGATCGTTGTCGATGGCGGACAGTCGCTGGTCTAAAACGCTTGAACACATAATTGGCTGCCGAGGTGACCACGATAGAGCAGGGATATTCTCCCTCCGCAAGCTCTGGGCATAGAATTGCTTGAGATCGACGCCTATGGCTGTCTCCGGAGAAGAATCGATACTTCGCTTCCCCCGCGCACGTTGGGCTTTACACGATTTCCAGTTCCAGCCCGTCGGCGGCTGCCTCACAATCTTGCAATTCGCTCACCCTTCCCAGCATGTCGGGTGACATGTGAGTCAAAATGAGTCGCTTGGCACCCATCAAGGGCAATTTCTCTCGCAACGTTGCATAATCCAGGTGAAAGCGCACCTTGCGCTCAAAGCAATATGCTTCCGCAATTAGGAGATCGGCATTGCGACTTGCGACAAGCAACGCCTCAACCCACTCCGTATCGCCGGTATAGGCCACGATCTTGCCGTTACACTCCATCCGAAGGGCCAGCGACGGGGTGCCGCTCGGATGCATAACAAGGTAGCCTGTAACACGCACGCCGGTGGACCCCAAATCGACCGGGCTCTCGTGCGGTAATTCGATTAGCTCTACAGGGAATTTGCGCTCGGCTTTGGTCGAACCGGGAAAATGAGCTTCCATCAACGCGTCAAGCCGCCCTGCCAGACCTTTCGGGCCAGCTATCAACAACGGGCGGGTTCGTCTGCTGACCAGTTGTGCATCCAAAATAAACGACGGCAGACCGCCAAAATGATCGGCGTGCAAGTGGGACAAAAGAATTGCGCCGATGTTGTTTGGGTCAACGCCGAACCGCCTTATCGAAATCATCGCGGAAGCACCGCAATCGATCAGGAAGCTTGTATCGCCGCGGTCGACCAGAAAACACGTGTTCAGGCGACCTCCCGAACCAAAGGCATCGCCGCAACCGAGGAACGTTACGTGCATTCACCAACTCTCCAGGTTGGGTCGCTCTTCTTTCACCGGAGATTAAAAGTATCTGCGTTTGAGCGTATCTCCACGGCTTCAGCGCGTCCAAGGAGGCAGACATCCGGCTGGGTCTGGCCAGTTCCAACGCAGGGAAGCTGGATGATTTGCAGACCGGGTTTTTGCGAGAATGCTCCGGCTAGTGGATACCGTCAACGAGTATTGCGCATCTGATGTTAGGGGCCGCTCGTGGCCCTATGCGGACATTCCAAAGCTGATCATTTAGATACGCGAGATTGGCCTCTCTGAAGTCGGATCATGGCGGGTACTTCGACCCCGCGCGCGACAGGATTGGACGCACATCGGGAAAGAGGAGCCCCTCCAGCTACGACGATTGCCGAGCCCCGTGACACTAGAGGACTCCCATGAAGTCGCTCAACTGGAGCGCGGGTCTTAGAGCAGACTTACGGGAGGAAGTTGAGGAGCAGCGACCGACAGTCCTCCCTGCGGAGTCGCTCGCGCAAGGCGAATGCGATGCGTGATTTGCCGATGCCCGGCTCACGCGAAAGCAACGCTACCTGACCTCTGCCAACCTTGGCGCGCCGCCAACATTCGAGGAGCAGGGCCAGTTCCTGATGGCGGCCGACGAGCGACATGAGCCCCATCCCTGCAGCGCGCGCCTCGAAGCGACCCTCGGCCTGGCTCTCGCCAATGACCAACCACGCTCGCACCGGAGTGGCGAAACCCGTGAGCACCCAGATTGGTCGGGTCGAAGAATTCACCAAGCAGCAGCCGCGTCGCTCCTGCCACGACCACCGCGCCGACCTCGGCCAGTGATTCCAGTCGTGCGGCGAGGTTCGGGGTCTCGCCGACCACCGCTGCCTCTTGGGCAAGCCCTCGCCGATGAGATCTCCCACCACCACCAGCCCAGTCGCGGCACCCACCCGGGCACCCACTGGCTCCTTGGCAGGCGTCGCCAGCTTGGCAACCGCTGCGGCTATGGCGAGTCCGGCCCGCACCGCCCACTCGGCCTCGTCCTTGTGCGCCGCGGCCAGCCGAAATAGGCCAGCACCCCATCCCCCTGAATTTCGCGACATGGCCATCCACACGCATGATGTCCATGGCCACGGCGTTTTGATACTTGCGGATCACCTCGCCATCTCTTCCGGGTCGAACTGACCTGACAACGCGTCGATCCAACCAGATCGACGAACATCACCGTTAGCTGGCGACGCTCTGCCTCCGGGCGGGGCGTTGAACCGGCCGTGGCCATGTCGGACTTGCCAAGCTCAGGGATTGCAGCCAATCCGAGCTGCCGCGGGCCCATCGGCAATTCCAAGGCCTTGAGGTCCGCATCCGATAAATGCGGGAGTACCTCTGGAGTAATCTCGTTCCTGGCGAGGCTGTGGCATATTGGGGCAAGCCCAAGGCTCGCTAGCCACGCGGCAATGTCCATGACATCCTCCGTGTAGTCCGAGGGATGCTAACATTTTAGCAGCGTGCCAGGGACTCGTTCATAGTGAGCTGCTAAAATGCCAATTTGAAAGGCAGCGGAGAGCCAATGGCTGCTGTTAGCGCGAAGTTGACATCTCATCGGGCTTCTGGCCCACCGCATCATCTGGATGTTTGTATGCACCTCGCACGTCGGGCCGTTTCTGTTTCTGCGCTACCAATGGGCGATATTATCCGGTATCCTCTCCCTGCCCGAATAGTCCGGCTGGTTGGTCGGGCGCTCCCAAGCGAGGGTTCGCTTCGAAGCGTGGGCTAATAGCACTTAGGTTGATCTCACCATCCACACTTCTACGGGCTGTGGGTCGGCGCGGGGTGCTCGGATGAAACCGAAACGACGACACTACCTCGATCTCGCAATCGCGTTTGCCATGAGCTTTGCCGCCATCGCTTCCGCCCAGCAGCCGTCAGTCCGGACGCCACGGATCGGGCTTCTTGCCTGGTGGCCTTGCGAAATGCCCTATACGAGCGAGTCTAGTGAGTTCGGACCGCTTATGCGAGGGCTTGTCGAACTCGGCCACTCGCTTGGCGAACTCAGCTTCGAGTGCCGAAGCGCGAGCAAGCACGACAGTGGCCTGGCCGCGGCGGCAGCGGAACTGGTGCAGCACCCGGTGGACGTTATCGTAACGTCATCGCAGCCGGCGGCGCATGCTGCCTACAACGCGACCCATACGATTCCGATCGTGACTATCATAAGCGGTGATCCTGTGGCGGCAGGTCTGGCGATAAGCCTTGCAAAGCCGGGCGGCAATCTCACTGGCGTCACCTACTACGCCAACGAACTCGCCGCGAAACGGTTGGAGCTTTTGAAGGAGGCCGTGCCGGAGCTCGCCACAGTCGGTATGCTTGCGAACCCGGTGGTATCCTACATACCCTTCGAAACGGATGCGAAGGATGCGGCCAATCGGCTCGGGATTGCGGTCAGCATTCAGCACGTCAGCGAGCCGGACGAACTAGACACTGCATTCTCACGCATGGAAGCTGCAGGTGTGCAGGCCGTCTTCGTGCTGCCCGACCTCATGCTGGCCTCTCAATCGTCGCGCATCGCCGCCTTGGCGATCGAGCATCGGCTGCCGACCATGGCTTGGGGTCCTTGGTTCGTTGCAGACGGCTGCCTGATGGCCTATTCGGCGAGATACCGCGAAATGGAGCATCGGCTGGCCTTTTACGTCGACCGCATTCTCAAGGGCTCCAAGCCAGGGGACCTGCCGATCGAACAGCCGACGAAGTTCGACCTGTCGATCAATCTGAAGACAGCCAAGGCCCTCGGCATCGATCTCCCGCAGACCCTATTGGTAATGGCCGATGAAGTCGTCGAGTGAGGAAGGTGTGCGGGGCTCGATCCAAATCGATGCCGCGCCGGTGCGCCGATCACTGTTCCGGAAGTACTTCATCGCCTTGTTCATCGCGGTCATTGTCCCCGTGGCTGCTAGCGGCATCAGCGATGCCTGGTTCGGCTATCGCGACCAGCGTGCCATGCTCAGTGCTCTTCTACGTGCGGAGGCAGGATCGGCAGCTGGCAAGATCCAGGGCTTTCTCGATGGCATAAAGGATCAACTCGGCTGGACGGTCCAGCAGCCCTTTACCGCGGATGCCGAGGGACAGCATCGGCTCGATGCACTGCGGGCGATGCGCCAGGCCCCTGCCATCGTCAGCATCACCCTTGTTGACGATGTCGGCGTTGAACGGCTGCATGTCTCCCGCATTGATTTGAACAGGGTGGAACGTGGATCGGATCGCTCCAACGATCCTGCTGTCGTCGGGGCGCGGTCGACGGGGATATGGTATGGTCCAGTCACTTTTCGTCACGGTTCCGAACCGTTCATGACCATGGCGATGGCCGGAAACCGCAAGGCCGGTCTCATCGTCGTCGCCGAAATCAACCTGAAGCTTATCTGGACTGTCGTCTCGGAAATTCGCATTGGTCGGAGCGGTCAAGCGTATGTTCTCGATCGGTCCAACCGGCTCATCGCCCACCCCGACATCAGCAAAGTGTTACAGGGCACCGATGCGATCACAGCGGCAGCCCTGGGCAAACTGCGAGACGAGATCGCCGGGACAAACGGAGAAGCGACTACTGCCCGCAATGCCGACAATGGTCCAGTCGCGACCGCCATGGCAATGATCCCTGGTGTCGGCTGGACGGTGTTCGTCGAGCAGGCGCGGGCAGAGGCTTTTGCACCACTGTATGCGTCATTGTGGCGAACCGGCGGCTTGCTTGTCGGGGCCATCGTCCTTGCAGCGATGCTCGCCTATTGGCTGGCCAAGCGGATGACCGGTCCCATCCGTCTGCTGGAGGAAGGCACTGACAAAATTGGTGCCGGACGGTTCGAGCACCGGATCAACATCGCCACGGGAGACGAGCTTGAGCGACTGGCAAATCGCTTCAACGAGATGGCGCAAGAACTCGCCGTATCGCGGGACCGTTCAGAGCGGATCGCGCGGCTGAGGCGTTTCCTCGCACCGCAGGTCGCGGAACTGGTGGAAAAGTCGGGCGACGAGAGCGTGCTGGCCGGCCAGCGTGCGGAGGTCGTCGCCGTCTTCTGCGATCTACGCGGCTTCACCGCTTTTTCTGCTCACGCCGAACCCGAAGACATCATCTGGGTCTTGCGCGAATACTATGAGGCCCTCGGCGCGATTATTACGCGCTACGAGGCAACACTAACCAGCTTTGCGGCGGACGGTTTGATGGTGCTCATCAACGCCCCGGTGCCGTGCGCAGAGCCGGCCCTTCGTGCTGTTAAGATGGCGATCGACATGCAGGAGGCAATTCAGCGCCTGATCGCCGAGTGGCATCGGAGCGGCCATGCGATCGGCTTCGGCATGGGACTGGCGATGGGGTGGGCGACGGTCGGCCGAATTGGATATGAAGCCCGTGTTGACTACACTGCGATCGGCCACGTCGTGAACCTGGCGTCGCGATTGTGTTCGTCCGCCGATGATGGGCAAATCCTCATTGATCAATCGTTGGCGCAATGCGTGCGTGGCAAAATTTCTGTGATCAGGCTCGGTACGCGCCACCTCAAAGGGTTCGACGAGCGAGTACCTGCATATGATGTCGGAGCGAGAAGCGTGAGGTCAAGTATCATGCCCAACCCGAATAAGGATGGCCGGACGATTTAGGTGCGCAGTGGCACAAATGGTATCAACCCGTCGCTATTGAAAGAACAGCGGTGCGGGGCTGTCGTTTAGGCGAAAGACCTCACTTCGTTAGCGTAGCGCAGCCATTTATCTGGCCGTCTTTGCTGATGCTGGGACGCGTTTTATTACCTTTTATTGGTGTTCGAGCTATGCCGACTGACTGCTTTTGGCGCTAACCCGTCGTACAGCGCATTCCTTGCAAACGTCCGCAATAGGCCCGACAGCAGACGAGCTATGAAAGGTCTTGAAAGGACATGAAATACTAATCCACCTATTGGCGTTCTCGGAGAGTTGAGTTGAGTTCCGCTGTAGCCATTATACGATCTTTCGGTACCGATACTGAACAATGCGCGTTTAGCCACACCGCGGAGCCAGCTAGCGAGTTCCAGTTGCGCGAGCTTCAGCCAGTCGGGAAAGTCGTCTGGGTTCTGATAATCACCTTCTTAAGGCCGGTGAGTGCACTGAGGTAAATTACACGGCCTACACCAGCGAATCGCGGATCCCGTCATCATCGCTGCAATCGCTGCCGAAACCGAACGCGCTCGAGCCGGGCAGGCAGACAACCCAATAAGGCGCTGAGGCTTGTCCCATGGGCCAATGAACGCGCATGATGACCCTCTAGCAACCTGAAGGACTTCCTATGCTCTTCCAGCGCCTTAAGTCCAGTGCAAACGAAGCCTATGCCGAAGAAGACTGGCACATCATGGCGTCAGCGCATGGGATCGCGTCATTCCATCTTCAACGCAGTGTGAGCACTGACTGCAACGCTATCGATTGAAGCGCGCGCCGCGTGCGACGAAGCATCTCGCGACCTATGCATTGATTTCGCGGACGCCGGCGCTGAACTGCATCGATGGGAACGATCGGCGGGCCTGAACGAAAAACGCAACACCTTGAAGCCTCAAGAAGACACCTATGAGGCTGGGCGCGCCAAATCCGTGCCATCCTCAGACTTCACTCAACGGGTTCCAAGATTTGCTCACGAGGAACCGATGGTTTTCGCGATATCTTGGATCGAATGCCCTGTTAAGTCCTTAGCGATTTCACCCAACAGTACCGTCTCGAGCTCTTTATGATAGTGCTTTCGCAGCTCTCCAAGTGCTTTTGGTGCTGCGACTATAACGAGACCCGTAATGTTTCCCTTGAGGACTCCCTGATTGAGCACGTCTGCAACGCCAGCTGCAAAGTTATCTTCGTCAGCTTGTCCTCGATCGGGATTAGCCGAGCTACTCTTGCGCCCAGCGCTTGCGTTATTGGTCTCGGTATCAACATCAGCTTCCGCAAGAGCGATGAGTTTTAGTGTTGCGTCATCACTGACATTTCGGAAAAGATTGAATTTTTCGCCGTCGGCGACAGCGACTGTCGCGCCTTTTGGAAGCTGCATATTTGAAATTCTCCTGTGGTGTCTGCTCGGTAAATGGCAAACGAACATGTGACGGCAGTATTGCCCGTAGGGAGAAAGAACAACGCGGCAACAGTGATTTGGATGCATCTATTGCAAATTGCGAGCCTAAGTATTTTTAAGTTCCGCTGGGACGCGTCGACAGAAAATGCGAGGGCGTCAATTTCTATGGATTTTGATGTTCGATGGGAGCCGTGCCTTCCGGGCCGGTCTTCAGTATGTGGGGCTATGCCCTCATGTCCCAACGTGTTGAACGGCATTGGTCTTTTGGCTTCCATTGACTTGTTGGTAATATAAGCCGACTCTCAGCTGGTCGCCAGGCATGTTATGGCCGCTGGCGTTTGAGAGATCAGTTCAAGCTCCCGCCCGACGGGAGAAATCATGTCGTTTCAAGCGCTCACTTCGGTATCAAAGGACGCCTACAGCAATCTGGACTGGCAAATTATGTCATCGGCCTACGAGCAGGCTGCGTTCATGCTGGATATCTCGGATGATCAAAAACGCCACAGCCACCGACTGGCCCGCGAAGTCATGCTCCTGTTCAACAATGGACAACGCGAAGCAGCCGAGATTGCATCACTTGCTGCTGACCGGGAACGCACCATCGTCTTCAACGCTGAGGTAAAAAAGAGTCGGAGGCGCTCAGACCGCGTCAGCGTTCCAATCACAGGAAACGGCGTGCGGAGCGGCCCCTCCAATTCGGAAAGCCAACAAACACAAGTCCAACGTTTGACTGCCACGATAACCCGTATGGCAGTGCAGTACCACGGCGGCCTCACCGCAGCCGACAAATTGACTGCAGAACGAGATTTGCTTCGGGCGATGATCGATCAAGTCCCCGACTATCTGTTTGTAAAGGATCTCGATTATCGGTTTGTTGTCGTCAATCAGGCGGTGGCACGCATCCATGGTTATAGCCACCCCAGCCAGTTGATCGGCAAAACGGATGTTGAACTGCACCCGAATGCAGTCGCGTCAGAATTCTTGGCAGTCGAGCAGGCAATAATCAAATCTGGCAGCCCGTCTATCGATATGGAGGAAGAGGTCGTCGATGCAGAGACCGGAGCAAAAACATGGCTCTCGACTTCCAAGGTTGCCCTGCACGACGATAAGAACGAAATCATCGGACTTGTTGGGATATCGCGGGACGTGACGGTGCGCAAAAATGCCGATCGTCTTCGCGACGGTCAGACACTGGTCCTCGAGATGATTGCAATGAATGCTCCTCTTGAAGATGTGCTCGACAGGATAGTGCGACTGATTGAAGAACAGCTCGAGGGCGTGTTTGGCTCGATACATCTCGTTGATAGCGATGGGGGCCACCTCAAGCACGGAGCCGCGCCAAGCCTTCCGGCGGCTTTTACCCGCGCCATTGACGGCATCGCGATCGGTCCCCATTCGGGCTCATGCGGTACCTCCGCGTATCGACATGAAAGCGTCATTGTGGCGGATATCGCCAATGATCCGCTGTGGACCGACTTCCGCGACCTGGCCGAACTTCATGGCCTGCGTTCCTGTTGGTCGACACCGATACTAACACATCAGGGTACGGTTCTGGGTACCTTTGCCATGTATTCGGGCAAGGTGCGGAAGCCGGGTTCCTTGGAAATGCGGCTTACAAAAAAGATTGTCCGGATCGCGGGCATCGCCATTGAGCGCAAGCGGGCCGAGGATCAAATAAGCTTCATGGCGCATCATGACGCTTTGACAGGCTTGCCGAACAGAATCCTACTTAGCGATCGCCTAACCCAGGCAATGTTGCACACGGCATTGCACAATCCATGGGTGTCTGTGGTCTTTGCGGACCTTGACAATTTCAAGTCGGTCAATGACAGGCTGGGCCATACGGCGGGTGACGAACTTCTCCAAATTGTCGCAAGCCGCATGGTAAGTTGCGTGAGACCGATCGATGCCGTGATGCGGCTTGGCGGGGATGAGTTTGTCATACTGTTGGTCGACTTGCCCGCAAGTACAGATGCGATCTCGGTCATCTTGCACAAGCTCATGGCAGCCATTACCGAGCCGATTACTGTCGATAGCCATGAATTTCACATCACCTGCAGCATGGGCGTTGCCACTTTTCCGCAGGATGGAACCGATGCACAGACATTGCTCAAAAACGCCGACGCAGCAATGTATCAGGCCAAGAATGGTGGGCGCGACTGCTTCCAGTTTTTCACCGCCGAGATGAACACCAAAGCCCATGAACGTTTCGCCATGCAGGATGCGATTCGCAAAGGTATCGCACGCTCAGAATTCTATTTGGACTACCAGCCTCAAGTCGATCTGCGATCGGGGCGCATTTTCGCTGTTGAAGCGTTGATTCGCTGGAGGCATCCGGTGCTCGGCGTCCTATCGCCCGACCATTTTATATCGTTGGCGGAGGAAACGGGACTGATCGTTCCGCTTGGTGACTGGGTTCTCAATGAGGCTTGCCGCCAAAACAAAGCCTGGCAGGACGAAGGGCTGGCGCAGGTCAGTGTAAGCGTCAACGTCTCGGCCCGCCAATTTCAGGAGAAGGACTGGCCGAGCCGGGTAATCCGAGCCCTGGAAGAAACGGGCCTTGAGGCGGAGTACCTGGAACTTGAACTGACCGAGAGCCTTTTGATGCGCAATGTGGATCAGGCCATTGCCACCATGAAGGAGCTTCAGGAGCTAGGGCTTCATTTCGCCATCGATGATTTTGGCACGGGGTATTCCAGCCTAAGTGCTCTTAAAAGTCTGCCTGTCTCGCGTCTGAAGATCGATCAATCGTTCGTGCGCAATCTTGCCCAGGACGAAGACGACCGAAGCATAATTTCAGCCGTTATTTCACTCGGACAGCGCCTGAACATGTTGGTAATTGCAGAAGGTGTCGAGTCGGAAGACCAACTTGCCTTTTTGCGGGAAAATGGCTGTGACGAAGGCCAAGGGTACTATTTCAGCAAGCCGATCGATCCCAGGAAGATCGCAGATTTTCTGATGCACCAAACCTGAATACCCAAAATATAGGTGTGAATTGCATGATGCCAACTGCAAACGTAAAGGCGTCGATTTGCCGGGCAATTCGCATATAGAGGACGACATCAATGCTACAAACAAGAGGATTTGCTGCTGCAGTGCTGGATGCGCTGACATCGCACATCTGTGTTGTGGACAAGAACGGGAAGATTATCGCTGTGAACCAAGCTTGGCGAAACTTCCGGGCCGCGAATTCGTTGCCTCCATATCGCTCCGACGTCGGCGAAGACTATTTGAAAGTATGTCAGAACGCCGAAGGTCCTGGTTCGCAGGAAGCTGAGGGATTTGCATTTGGCATGCAGTCTGTCCTGGTCGGAGACGCTCAGTTGTTTCAGATGGAGTATCCCTGTCACTCGCCGACAAGCTTTCGATGGTTTTTGGGACGTGTAACGCCACTGGATGTTGAACAAGGCGGTGCAGTCATCTCACACGAAAACATTACCGCGCGTAAGGAGCTTGAGATTGATTTGGCCCGCTTTGCGGCCACGGACACCCTCACAGGATTGCCCAATCGCCGCTATTTTCTGGAATTTGCAAACAAGGAAATCGCTCATAAGCGACGATTCGGTACACCGGCCTCGGTAATGATGATCGACCTCGATCATTTTAAAGCGGTGAACGACACGTTTGGGCACGCAATCGGTGACACTGTGCTGCGCTCTATCAGCAGAGCTTGCGCGGAAACAATTCGCCAGATTGATTTATTCGCACGTTTTGGCGGTGAAGAATTCGTAGCGCTGATCTCGGGTGCAACCTTGGAGGATGCCTTAATTGTCGCCGAAAAGCTGCGTAGCCGCGTGCTGGAAACACTTATACCCAACGGCGAAAGCAGCATTGGCTTAACCGCGAGTATTGGCGTGACGGAGATCTCCTTCGACGACGCTGATATTGGCGTTGCCCTAGGGCGGGCGGACGCCGCTCTGTATGCAGCAAAGCATGCGGGCAGAAATTGTGTAAAAGCTTTTTAAAGTGGACTAGACGCATTATTGCGTCGAACAATCGCGATTCGGTATTGTCGTGTAGGGGGACAAATATTCGGTATTCGCGTAAACGAGCCTCGTCCATTGGGCAGCAAGTTTCTCAAAGCGGACACAAGGCAGTGTCGCCATTGACGCAACCGCGACCTCCAGGGTGGTCGTCGGCAAGTCTGCTTTCAGGCGGTGGCAAAACTGACCTCTACGGCCGACATCAGGGCTTAGCGGTCATCGCATAGTAACGGCATTTGGCGCTAAAGCGGACATTCTGAATGATCACTCGTGGGCTTTTGCCATCGTACCAAACAAAATACGAACACTAGCTTTTTATTGAGGACACCGGGCTCGTATCGGTAAGTGCAGCCTGTCCCTACGATTGGACGAGGAAAACCAACGTCTCCGGTATTACGCCGTCATACTTCATAGCATCTGCGGCCGGTTCAGTTTGCATAAAGGCCGTCAATCGATCCATATCCGCAACATCCATTACCAAGCCGACCCGGTTTGACTTCTGGGGATCAACAAACGTACGGATGTTCGTGACGCCAACTCCTGCGAAAACTTCTTCGCGCTTTGGTGAGGCAAGCCAGTGTTGAGTATCCTTGACCTCATGATGGACCATAATTGTAGGCATCGACCTCTCCCTTCCAGGCTCCCCACCCGAAAGGGCACTGTATAACATTCGATGTTGGTTGTCTCTGCGGTGGGAGGATAATTCCAACTCGAGCCTAATCGGTTGACGCCTGAACGCTTCAAGCATGCCTGGTCTTTCTGCGATGGTGCAGCTGGAACTGACGGCCGCACTAGAATGCGGGGGCTTCCTTTTGCGACTCTGCGTGAAGACAACTGATGGTCATTAGACGGATAGGAGAAACATTGCTCGCCTGATTAACATAGAATTTCTGACGGAAAATTTCGTCAGGCTTCGTCTTACAGTAGACAGTCCTGACGCCTACCCTCAAATGTTAAAGAGGCCGTGTCCGGAACAAAAAGGTGGGCTTGCTGTTCGAGCTTCATAGCTTCACCCCATTTTCCGGGAGATTTATCGATGCAAGACAACCCAACAGACCAGTACGATTCCGCCCACTCTGAAGAACGACCGAGCACCCCATTGACCGGTGTCGTCGAAAACGAGACAAGCTTCGAAGGGGGACTTGTGGGACAGCGCCGCCGACTGGCTTTCGGACACATGGGATCAAGTAAGCGATACCGCGGCCGGAATATCTGGTAAGACGAGCGAACATGCGCGAACGGCTGGGAGAGAAAACCCAGGCGGCGGGTGCTTCGGTGCGCAATCAGACCAGTGTTCTTAACGAAACGATCGTTTCCCATTTCCGAGACCAACCGCTCGTCGGAGGTGCGCTTGCCTTTGCCGTAGGCGCAGCTATCGGCGCGGCACTTCCCCCTACAGAGGTGGAAGACAAAGTAGTCGGCGATGCTGCCGAGCGCGTCAAGGAAAGCGTTTCGCAAAAGGCTGACGAGTTATTGGAAAAAGGTAAGGAAGTAGCAACGGACGCCTACGACCAAGCGGTCGGTGTTGCCGACGCGGTCTACGATGTAGCGTCGGAACGGTTGAAGAGTGATAAAGATTATGCTCCGGTGCGCGAGCGTCGGATTTACGAACATTGATCCTTCTCGAGGAAAGTTATGGAGTATCCGGAGGGTTATAAAACCTCCGGATACTTATTTATGTGTTCCTTCGAAACATCCTGGCGACCGCAATCAAAATACACGCGCCGATGAAGCCAGCGACCAAGTATCCCAACCAACCGCCCAGCACCACCCCAAACACCGAAAGGATTGCGTTGGCGATTACGGCCCCGACAATGCCGAGGACAACGTTCATAACCAAGCCCATTTGGCTTTTCATGAACATCTCCGCCAGCCAGCCCGCCAGTCCACCGATTATGATTGCTGCAATCCAGCCAATTCCCGCACTTTCCATAATTTTTTCCAAACTTTCGCTAAAAGTTGCGGACAACAACCCCGGGGGAGCTCGCGTGGTTCCCAGTAAACAGAGATTGTTTACAGTCGGCTCGGGTGTCCCATTAGCTTGGCGCTCGAACTTCCGACGCTAAGCGTAGAGGATTCAGGTTGTTCGCGCTCAGGGAGCCGCTTGTCGGACTTAAATGGTGGACGCTCGGCGGTAACGAGTTGACCAGTTGCTGCAAGTTCTGACTGTACGCTCGTAAACGCGTGGCCTGCCCGAACCACAATAAATAAATTGATTGATTCGGAATCCCCAAGCACCGGCCCTATATTCCCGGCCATGGATTACGAGGATTACAGGGCATTCCAGCGAGTGCAGGTGTTCGGAAGGCAGCCGGGCCAGCTTGTTAGCGTGTCATCTGCCTTTGACGCTGCAAGGTTCGTGCTCGAGCAGTGGCCGGATGAGACCGGCCCGAAGCACCTAATGGCACGGGAAATATTGCTCAAGTGCCTTGAAGGCAGTTGTTCGGCCACCGTGGCACGTGTTGCCTTTATAGAAGCCGCGAGGGAAGCCGGCATTTATATGGAAGCCGAACCCTTGCGGACGGCCTATACCGGCAAGCCAGAGATAAAGTGGGGAAAGCGGAAGGCGGCACGTCGTAGTTGACTATGCGCAAAGTAACGTGCCGACCGGCTTCGATTACTCTGGATAGGACTCAACGCCCTCGGGCACCGATTTATTGAAAAGAATGAATACCAAGGGGTTTCCGGGCTCCGACATTGCATCGCTGCGCTGGCCTGTTATCTCACCGGCAACGCTGCTCGTATACTCCGCAACAACCTCGCCGAAGCTATTACGCTGGATGGCCACTTTTTGTCCGGCTTCAACTTTGTCGTTAAGTTTGACCAAATGCTCAACCAGCCCGCCTGCGGTCGCCAGGACCGGGAACGCGCTGTTACCGACAAAGACGGTCACATCCTTGCCTGTACGCCCCATTGGCCCGGCGATGATGCCATGATGCTTGAGGACGTTCGTAGTGCCTTCGACGAAGAGGGAGCTCATCTCCCTGTCGAGGACGCGCGCAGCACCGATTTCCGGGGTAAACGACGGAATGCCCACGTCCATGAACGCGTTGTGCAGAACGCCGGGATAAACGTGATTGTCGAAAATCTGACCGACTGGGTAGAGCTCCACCATCGCCTTGACCTCCGGCACATCCATGCCGCCGAGGTTAAATGCAGTGACTTCAAATCCAGTTGTCCCGGTGTGAAAATCGATCGCGAAGTCGGCATTCGGCCGCAACAGCCGGTTGAACAAAAGCCCGGCGTGCCGGCTGGGTGCGGTGGCACCGTTCTCGTTCCCGGGCCACTCGCGATTCATATCGATGAGATCGATGCCTCTGCCCTGATTGGGCCATCTCCGCTGCATGCTTTCCAGGGCGGGACGGGAGATGTCGGTGACCGCCATCACAGTACCCGACATTTCCGCAGGATTGAGCTGGTTCATCACTGTCTGGACCGTATGCACAGAACTCATCTCATCACCGTGCACGCCACTTGTCAGGATGCCGCGCTTCCCGGGTTTTGCTCCCTTGGCCACCGTCACAGACACATACCAATGCTGTCCAGTCGGCATCTCAACACCCTGAAAATATAAAAGGTGCTTCTTGCCTGGCTCCAGGTCATTGACGTCGAGCGCACTGATGACCTTTTTGCCTTCGATAACATCGCCAGTGTAGACGGTTCCAGATGCCGGATTGGCAGGGGGTGTGGCTGCAGCCTGAGCATCCGCAGCGCCAGCGTTGACGGCGAGCGCAGCCGACGCGCCGACTGTGGCAATGGATGCGATCATGAAATCGCGGCGATCGAGGCGGCCTTTCGATTTGTACGACATGAGGAATCGTCCTTTGTCATCTGAGAAACTGCGTAAGAACAATTACGTACACGTGGTCACAGGTATCTTCCGCAACCTAAACCACAACCAGCTACTCGAAAAGTTGCATTATTTCTGTGGAGCTATGCGGAGGTGTAAAAGTGGTGGGGTAGGTCCAAAAGCAAAGAACAGCCAACCAAATTGACTGGCGCCCGGCGCTTTGCGAGTGCCGGGAAAATTAATTCATAAGGCGGAACGACTACTGTTTGAGAAGGTTAGCTCTTAAACGATAGGAGCTACCGACATGCGTGCACTTTGCTGGCATGGAAAGGGCGATGTCCGAATTGACACTGTTCCCGATCCCAAGATTGAACATCCACGTGATGCGATCATCAAGATAACCCGTTGTGCGATATGCGGGTCCGATCTGCATCTGCTCGACGGCTACCAGCCCACAATGGAAAAAGGCGACATTCTCGGCCACGAGAACATGGGTGAGGTTATTGAGCTTGGTTCTGACGTCACCAATCTGAAAATTGGTGATCGCGTTGTTGTACCTTTTACAATCAGCTGCGGCGAATGCTGGTTTTGCAAGCACGGAATGTTCTCGTGTTGCGATCGCACCAATCCCAACGCTGAAATGGCTGTCAAAGCCATGGGGCACTCGCCCGCAGGCCTATTCGGGTTCAGTCACATGCTTGGTGGATATAGTGGCGGCCAGGCGGAATATCTGCGCGTTCCGATGGCGGATATCGGGCCTATCAAGATTCCCGACAGCGTGACGGACGAACAGGCCCTGTTTTTGTCCGATATTTTCCCGACCGGATACATGGCCGCTGAAAATGCGCAGATCGAGCCGGGTGATACGGTTGCGATTTGGGGATGCGGACCGGTTGGTCAGTTCGCCATCCGCTCCGCGCTGATGATGGGCGCTGGGCGGGTTATTGCGATCGACGAAGTTCCGGAAAGGCTTGCGATGGCCGAAGAGGGTGGAGCAGAGACGATCGATTTTTCCAAGACGGATGTCTACGACGAGTTGATGGCAAGGACCGACAAGCGCGGACCTGATAGCTGTATTGATGCTGTCGGCTGCGAGGCCTCCGGCCATGGTGCGACGGACGCAATAATCGACAAGGTCAAGGCCGCGACCTACCTTGCTACTGATCGGGTCCACGTCCTTCGCGAAGCCATCATTAGCTGCCGCAAGGGCGGAACCGTCTCGATACCGGGTGTGTACGTCGGTATGGGTGACAAGATTCCACTTGGTGCCGCGATGAACAAAGGGTTGACCTTCAAGATGGGGCAGACACACGTTCAGAAATATACGAAACCGTTGCTGGAGAAGATCGAGGCTGGCGAAATAGATCCGAGCTTTGTCGTTACACATCCCTCGGCACTGGAAGATGCGCCTGAAATGTACAAGAAATTCCGCGACAAAGAGGATGGCGTAATCAAGGTGGTGCTGCGTCCATAGTACTGTGCCGCACATCATGAGGACCTAGACGGGCCCGCGTGTTTCTTGACTAAAATTAACGCAAGCCCGCCACTTCGGTCGGTTCCAACCAATGCGTTTTACTTTGACGGATTGGCGGTACAGTGAGACCGCAGGGACCGGCCCTTGGCTTACAACGTACTTCGAGATTAGATATTTCATAATCGTCGATTGACGATCGCCAGCACGATCGCGCGCGTCGGCACAATCACGAGCTTCTTTGCCTCACGTTGATGCCAAAACCATGCTGTGGAGATTGTTCAACGCGAGCGGAAACTAGCCCAGCGTGCGAGAAAATTACGTACCGTGGCGGACGATGGGAGCGCTTCCATGGCGATTGAAGACAATTCCGTACGTTGCTTGACCTTTTTGGTGAGGCCGTGGGTGAATATCGGCGCGGCTCGTCCTCCAGAGAAGACATCATTCTCTATTTCATCTACGCTCGATCCAGTTTGGAGGACTATCACGTTGGGTCATCTATCGATCGCGGCAATCAGCGCCTTGATGCTTGTAAGCAGTGAGCCATCCACGCCTGGAGCGTCGGTGGGCGCGGGCAACCCCTATCCGATCAGCAACTACAAGTGCGAGGACGGCACGCATCTGGCAGTACGTCTCCTCGGCGATCGCGCTTCGGTATCCGTCAACGGCGCGACAGCGGTCGAGCTGCCCTCCATGGGGCCAGAAGGAACGACTTTTTCGAATGGCCGACAGACGCTGAGTATCGTGCAGGGGAAGCTATCGTGGGGCGTTGGCCGGGCCGTGCTGTCCGAATGCACTGGAGGTTGAGCGCTTCGCCGCCAAGGCTTGATCGATCTTGCTCAAGCCGTCGCAATCAGAGGTGATACAGCCGGCAGCCCCTTCGCATCATGCTTCATCGGGATTTCGATCTTCACCGGTGAAGACGACTGAGGTAACACGCCCGTGCGGAGGGCGCGCTTTCGGTCGCGCGTCGATCGCGCGCGCAGCGAGAAAGAACATTCTCACATTCGCTCCTGGCTCAATATTGGCGCTGCGCTGCACCGGCCGGCCTCGAAGCAAGTGCCGCGACGGAAGTCACGCTTGGGCGAAGGTTACACCCCCAGATCGCCAAGGCACGTCATCCCAAACTCGACAAACCGTACACCTCGCTCATCTTCCAGCCTATGCTCGAGGTCATCGACTATCTGAAACAGAACGGCTTCAAGGTGTTCATCGTATCCGGCGGTGGTATTGATTTCATGCGTCCCTGGACTGACAAAGTCTATGGGATACCAGCCGAGAATGTAATAGGATCAAGTATCAAGACCAAATACGAAGTTCGTGACGGGAAGCCTGTAATCATCCGCCTGCCGGAGATCGACTTCATCGACGATAAGGCAGGCAAGCCGGTTGGCATCAACAGATTCATCGGGCGGCAGCCGATTGCAGCGTTCGGCAATTCCGACGGTGACTTCGAAATGCTGGAATGGACGACATCCGGTTCCGGCCGGCGGCTGGGCTTCTTGTTCACCACGATGACGGAGAACGAGAATACGCCTATGATCGCAAGTCACACTTTGGCCGCCTCGACCGTGGTCTGGACGAGGGTCCGAAGCGAGGATGGACCATCGTCAGCATGAAGACCGATTGGAAAAGCATCTATCCCGAATAGGTTGGACTTGTGCCGATCAGGCCAACCAGAATGTGAGGAGAACCATGATGCCATTTCACAGGAATGCGATTGCTGTCATCGCAACGGCCGCCCTGATGCTGTCGTCGGCACCATGGTGCAGCGCCTTGGCTCAAACCCAACCTGCGCCGGCAACGGCGACGGCCGCGATTGAAGAGCCATCCTTGCTGACGGAGGACGAACTGGAAACGCTTGTTGCGCGCATCGCCCTTTATCCCGATGACCTTGTCGCGCTGGTGCTCTCCGCAACAGTCAATCCATTGCAGATTGTGCAGGCCGCCCGGTTCATGGACCAGGTCAAAAGCAAGCCCGAGCTGAAGCCCGATTCCAGTTGGGATGGCAGTATCGTTTCCCTGCTCAATTATCCGACCGTTCTGACCATGATGAACGACGATCTCGAGTGGACCGAACAGCTTGGCGAAGCTGTCGCCAACCAGCAGAAGGATGTCCTCGTCGCAATTCAGCAGTTGCGTGACAAGGCGGTAGCGGACGGCACGATCAAATCGGACAGCAAGGTGATCGTCGAAACGAAGAATGACAATGTCATCATCCGGCCGGCGCAAAAGGAAGTAACCTACGTTCCGACCTACGATCCGGTCATTTTGACCAACCCGACCTATGTCGCGACCGCGCCGATCGTCTACGGCGACCCGTATCCTTCCTATTATTATCCTTACGCTCCCTATTGGAGCGGCTTTATCACCGGTGCGGTCTTTGGCGCAGCGGTGGATTGGGACAACTGGCATTCCTGGGGCGGCGATGACATCGATATCGACATCGACAACATCAACCGCAACGACTTCAACTTCGACAGGAACAACATCAACAACCTCAACTTCGACAGGAACAAGTTCAATTTCGATCGTGATTCCGTCGCCAATAACATTCGCGAGAATCGGGGCAACCGCCTCGATGTGAAAAACAATCTGCAGAACCGCGAGCGGACGGGTAACCTGGCCGGCGCGAAATCCAAGATCCAGGCCAGCGATATCCGGCGCGACGTGCAACAAGGCCTTAAGCAAAAAGGCGGCGGCAACATCGCCAATAAGGTTCAGGGGCAGGTTGCAAACCGCGATATCGGGCAGAGAGCAGGAGCCAATCGCCCGAACACGGGTCAGGTCGCCAATCGGGACCGACCCGGCAATGCGGGAGGCAAGATCGCTAATATCGACCGGGACAAGGTCGCCAACCGACCGGGCAATGCGGGCGGGCAGCTCAAGAATGCCAACCGTCCGACCAACAGGGCGGCCGGGCGCATTGACAACCGTCCGAGGCAGCCAAGCGCGCTGGGCAACTACGGTGCCGGCCGCGGCACGCGCATTGCATCGCAGCGTGGCAATGTCAGCCGCAATGTCGGCGGCGGAGCGAGGGTCGGGCACGGCGGCGGCGGACCGCGCATTTCCCATGGCGGTGGAGGCGGACGGCAGGGCGGCGGCCGAGGTGGCGGTGGTCGAGGCGGCGGGCGCCGTTAAGCTCGAACGATGCCAACCGAGTTTCGTTTTGAAGGGATTTCAAAATGTATCGCACAACTCTGAAAATGTTCGTCCTCGCGGTAGTGCTTGCAGCGCTGCCCGTGACGACGTCGTTCGCGGCGGAGCAGTCGCTCCAGCGCTTCGTCGGCCCGGAGGCAGAAACCTTCAAGGATCCGGGCGAGGCGCTCGATGCGCTGAAGAAGGGGCTGGAAGCCAAGGATGTCGACGCTCTGGCAAAATTGCTCGGACTGAATGCCGAACAGGCCAGGAAATCGGAAGATTTGGGCGAGCGTCTCGCGGAACTGCAGCAGGCATCGAAGGAACGCACGGAACTGAAAGATCGCGATGACGGCGCCAAGGAAGTCATCCTGGGCAGCCGTGTCTGGCCGTTTCCGTTTCCACTGGTGAAGCACGATGTGGGATGGCAGTTCGACACGGTTGCAGGTCTTGAGGAAATCCTCTCCCGCCGGATAGGCGAAAACGAGTTGCAGGCGATCCAGACGGCTCGCGATGAAGTTCGCGCCCAGGATACCTACGCCGAGGAAGATCATGATGGGGACGGCGTTCTTGAATTTGCGCAAAAACTCATCAGCGAGCCCGGAAAACAGGACGGCCTCTATTGGAAATCTGATGGCGGCGAAGAAAGTCCAGCCGGCAGCTTTGCCGATCCGGCCAAGGTCGAGGGTGCAGCCGCATCGGACCATGGCTATTTCGGCTATCGCTATCGCATCCTCAAATCGCAAGGCAGCAATATTGCCGGTGACAAATACGATTTCGTCATCAACGGCAACATGATTGCCGGACATGCCTTGATCGCCTGGCCGGCAATCTATGGCGAGACCGGTGTGATGACCTTTGTCGTCAGTCATCACGGCACGGTCTATGAAAAGGAGCTTGGCCCGCAAACCGCCAAGCTGGTCAAGCAAATCAACGTCTTCAATCCCGACAAGACCTGGGAGGAAGTCGAAGAATGAGTGAAGCCAGGGTGCGCATTGGCAAACAAGTTGCTCGCAGCGAAAGCACGCTTACTCAACCAAGCGCTGCCGCACAACGGAACGACGCCACAAGCCGGGCAGGTATGGTACGCATCGACGCGAAGACATTCCTGATGGGATCCAACGACCATTATCCGGAAGAGGCGCCAGCGCATCCCGTATACGTTGACGGGTTCTGGATCGATATCATGCCGGTGACGAACAGGCAGTTCCTCGAGTTTGTCAATGCTACCGGGCATGTGACTGTCGCGGAGAAAAAGCCGGTTGCCGCGGACTATCCCGGTGCGGCGCAGAAAAACCTCCGGGCGGGTTCGATGGTCTTCATCGCGCCGTCGCACATCGTCAGCAAGCCTGATATCTATCAATGGTGGAACTACCTGCTTGGCGCAAGCTGGCGCCATCCCTATGGCCGCAAAACCAGCATCGCCAGCATCCTTGACCATCCCGTCGTCCACGTCGCCTATGATGACGCCAAGGCGTACGCGGCCTGGGCGGGCAAGGAACTTCCGACCGAAGCCGAATGGGAACTTGCCGCGCGGGGTGGACTGGAGGCTGCGGAGTATGCCTGGGGAAGCGAATTTATCCCCAATGGCCAACACATGGCGAACACGTGGCAGGGCCGTTTTCCCAACGAGAACCTCGAAGAGGACGGATTCTACCGAACCTCACCGGTGGGGCATTTCCCGGCCAACGGCTATGGCATTCATGACATGGTCGGCAATGTCTGGGAGTGGACAGTAGACTATTGGTCGGATGCCCATCCGGAGCCGGCCGCGAAGGCCTGTTGCATTCCGGAAAATCCACGGCGTGCCGAAGCGCAGGCGAGCTTTGATCCCAATCAACCAGAAATCAAGATTGCCCGCCGGGTTGTAAAAGGCGGTTCGCACCTTTGCGCGCCAAATTACTGCCGCCGCTATCGGCCGGCAGCACGCCACGCGCAGCAGGAGGAATCGGCGACGACTCATATCGGTTTCCGCTGCATCGTCAGGCCATAGCCGGATCGAACGCGACTTGCGGCCGGCTGCGCGTTAGTTCCATAATACGTCTTATGCCGCAATGGTGCTTGTAGCGAGTCGCCGGCCGTCACTGAAATCGCTTCCCCGACGAGCTGTTGATTGTGAAGTGTCGCGAAGAAAAAGAACTGACGGCTCGGGGTGTTTTCGTCCATCGCCCATCCATTGTCAGGATCGCATACGATAGTGATTTGGCCGGTCGCTTGATTGCCGGCCTTGTAAACACCCAATCCTTTATCATCCGTGGCAACCCATCGAGCAGCCAGCGCATTGGCCGAGGCGAGTGAAAGCAGCAACAAGCTTGTTAAAACGGAACGCGGGCTAAACATATTTTTCCTAGTTCGCTCAATATTTTGCAATATTATCCAGAGTGGCAGTAACGGGCGCTCGAAGCAAATAGCCATCAAAGCGGATATTCAGCGGATCGCGCAATTTGCGAACCGCCACAATCGTATCGTGGCGAACCTGAGAATCAACGCCCTTGATGGTCGTACTAGAATGTCGATTTAACCGCCTGAGCAACACTGAAGCCGCACCAGGGAGGGAACCATGGCAAACGCAGGCAAAGACATGAAGCTTGAAGTCGTCGTCCTACCTGTTTCGGATGTCGATCGCTCGAAGGAGTTTTACTCGCGCCTGGGTTGGCGGCTCGATGCCGACTTCATCAGGAGCGACGGATCACGAGCCGTGCAATTCACCCCACCCGGTTCGCCAAGTTCTATCCACCTCGGCGCCTCATCCAGCCTTTTCCTGGTCGTTTCCGACATCGAAACGGCGCGCGCCGATATTGCCAGGCGCGGCGTCGACGTCAGCGACGTGTTCCATCGTGGCGACGGTCCAGACCGGGTCAGCGGCCCGGACCCGGAGCGACGCAGTTATGCTTCCTTCGCATCGTTCGGCGATCCTGACGGCAATAGCTGGCTCGTGCAGGAAGTCACCTCACGCCTGCCCGGGCGCGTGGACACCAACAATACCATATTCAACTCGTCCATCGAGCTTGCTGCCGCCCTGCGACGGGCAGCCGCTGCACACGGCGAACACGAGAAACGTGATGGCGGTCGGCATGATGAGAATTGGGCAGACTGGTATGCTGAGTACATCGTTCGCGAACAGGCCGGCAAGGAACTGCCGAGGTGATTTGCGGCGTGGATGACGCCAGTTTGCCAAACGACGAGCGCGGAACGTTCCGCCGGCGCGTTATCGACACCGGTGCCAATTCAACGAATACACGGACTGGTAACGACGTTTTCTATATCAAGCCCGATCGCAACGAACGGCCTTGTCATTTATCGGTCCTCCATAGAGTTTGTGGGGGCTGATTTTGGGGGAATCGATGACCGGGCTGTTGATAAAACTTGACTATGAAGAAGAGCGTCCAGCGGCGACATCAGACACAACGCCATGAGGCATTCTTGCCAATCCTTTTCTTTGGGAGATGTGTAGATGTGGCGGCTGGTTCCGATGAAGTATCAGTTCGGCCTGGTTCTCGCTGGCGTGGTGCTGAGCTTCTACCTTGCCCAAAATGCATATGGATATGTGTTCGGTGACATGCCCGCGACCCCTGAAAAGTGGTCGCTCTTATTTCTGGTGTCCGCGGCAATCCTTGCTGGTCTGGTACAGTTGATTTGGAGCCTCGCCTGGCATTGGCTTCCCTCGCTGCAGCGCCACACCTTTCCTAATCTCAATGGCACATGGACCGGCCAAGTGGTCTCGACCTATTCCGATCCGGCGACAGGAATTCAGGTGCCGCCTATTCAAGTCGCGATTGCCATACGGCAGGGTTTCTTCTCCACGTCGGTTACGTTCAAGTCCGGAGAAACGAAGTCGCAAACGACGCAATGTTTCCTGAAGCCTTTCTACCAGATCGGCAAGTTTCGTATCTGGTATATCTACGATACCGACCCCCAGGCGCAGTTTCGCAGCCGCAGCATGCCGCATGAGGGCGTGTGCTACCTCGACCTCTATTTCGATGAAGACAGAAACAAATTGCGGGGGACCTATCATACCGAGCGCAAGACGACCGGCGAGATCGTCGTCGCACGGTCCTTCAACCGGCAGCGCTAATCGAAACAGAGGCACGGCAGGCCGTCGGCAAGCGCCGACGCGCCTACCCTCCCCTAACGAATGCCGGCGCGCAGGAATGCCTGGATGAATTGTCGCTGAAAGATCAGGAAGGCGATCATCAGTGGAGCGACGACCATGATCGTAGCCGCGCTGATCGTCGAGATATTGACGCCGCTCTCCGGTGCGCCGAACAGCGACAGACCGACGGTAACTGGCCGCGTTTTGGCGGAATTGGTGACGATCAATGGCCACAGGAAGTTGTTCCAGTGCGTCGCCACCGAGACCAGCGCATAGGCGAGGTAAACCGGCTTCGCGGCAGGAACGTATACCCGCCAGAGCACGCCAAGCCAGCTGCAGCCTTCGATGCGCGCGGCTTCCTCGAGTTCGACCGGAACCGATTTGAACGCCTGGCGCAGAAGGAAGATGCCAAAGGCGCTGGCGACGTAGGGCAAGCCCATGCCCGCAATCGTGTCGAAGAGGGAAAGGCGCGAAATCATCGCATAGTTTTCGACGATCAGGACTTCCGGCAGGATGAAGAGCTGCAGCAGGACGAGCATGAAAACGAGTTCCCGTCCAATGAATTCGAAGCGTGCGAATGCATAGCCGGCAAGGGTGCAGAGGATAAGCTGGCCGACCAATGTGAAGCTGACCAGGAGCAGCGTGTTGCGAAAGTAAAGCCCCCAGGGCGCGGCATTCCAGGCGTTTTGATAGTTGTCCAGCGTCGGTGCGACGCTGCCGCTGAAGTCGAGCGCATGGCCGGACGGCATCAACGACGCCCAAACCGCAAAAAGCAGCGGCGCGATCCAGATCAGGGCCAGGAGCCACGCTCCAGCGGCATCAAGGAATACGCGCAAAGGTTGTATTGCAACCGACCAATTGGCGATCTCAAGCGTCAAGCTTAAATGGCGCAGGCCCGGTCACTCCGGCAGGGCAAACACCGGGCACGGCATGGCAATGCCGCGCAATTTGTGATCCCCAAGCGGCACGAGCGGCCTTGTCGTTTCCGCGGCGAATGCCCCTGACAGCAACACCTTATGGCCGAGTGGACGGCACAGGCCCTCCAGGCGGCTGACAAGATTTACGGCGGAGCCGATCGCGGTGAAATCGAGCCGGTCGGCGGTCCCGATATTTCCCCAAAGCATCTCGCCGAGATGCAGCGCGGTGCCGAAGGACAAGGGCTGCAATCCTTTGGCGCCACGGGATCGGTTCAGATGGTCCATGCCCGCACGTGCGGCGACGACGGCATTCAGCGCCGCGTCACAGGAAGCAGCGGCGTTTCGCGTTCCGATAGGAAAGACAGCAAGGACACCGTCGCCGATAAACTTCAGAACCTCGCCGTCAAAGGCGTGGACGGCCCCGGCAATCCGGTCGAACCAGGCATCGAGGGCGGCAATCACATCCTTGGGTTCCGAGGTCTCTGACAACTCGGTGAATCCGCGCAGATCGGCATAAAGCAGCACTGCCCGGATGGTTTCGCCGCGTTCCCGTCGTGAGCGGCCGGCCAAGACCCGCGCAGCGCTGCGCTTGCCAAGATACGCTGTCAGCAACACGGCAAGGGTCGAACGCGTTGCCAGTAATGCCAGAGGGGTAGCGGCAAAGCGCGCTACTTCCCGGAGCAACGCCGACTCAGCCGGGCTGAACGGCTGCTTGGCGGCCCAGCCCAGTATCGCACCGTCAGTGGAGCCGCCGGTAAAATCCACCTGCACATGCGTGCCGATACCCGTCAGCCAGTTGCGCGCGAGTTCGGCGGGATCAGGGTCGGCTGGGCCAGCCAGGCCGAGCGCCTCGATAACCTCTCCCGTGTCGGCGCGCCACAGGAAGGTGCGTTGTTTGATGATAGGGTGCGGTGCCGATAGCGTAAGCGTACCGCCGGCCAGCGGTATATTGTCGGCGGCAAGGTGTGCGGCGAGTTCCTTCAGCAGGGCAGCGCCATCCTGGAACTGAATCGCGTTGTCTATCAGGAAGGAAAGTGAAGATGGCAATCCCATGCGTGTCACTATGGAACGGCATTGCGCCTCTGTCATGGGATTTGATCCTTGTCTCGGGCCGCGATTGGCTTAAATTACCACTCAAGGTTGAATGAAATGCGCGATTGAGGGAAGCCGACGATGACCGAGACGCTTCAACGGGAAATCGAGATAGCAGCGCCGCAGGCAACAGTTTTCGCCTTCTTTACCGATCCTGACAAGATCCTGCGCTGGATGGGCACCAAGGCGACGGTCGACCCGCAGCCAGGCGGCATCTATCTCGTCAGCATGGATGATGCGCATACGGCCCGCGGCCATTTCACCGAAGTTATCCCTGTGCATCGTCTTGCCTACAGCTTTGGCTGGGAGGGAAGCGACACGGTGCCGCCTGAGTCCGGTCTCATCGAGATCGACCTTATAGAAAAGGAAGGCGGCACTTTGGTGCGTTTCACCCATGGCGGCCTGCCGGACGAAAAGGAAAGAGCCAGCCACGAAAAGGGCTGGAACCATTATCTGGACCGGCTTGCCATCGCAGCGGCCGGAGGCGACCCCGGACCGGATATGTCTGTCGAATAACTGCCTAGAACGACCCGAGAACCGTTCCAAGGCCGATAACGGCAACCAGGGCGATGAGCGCGCCGACAATTGCAGCCATGACGATATCGATATAGCTCTCCTTGTGCGACGAACCGCATACGGCGAGCAACGTCACGACCGCACCATTGTGCGGCAGACTGTCGAGCGTGCCTGCGCCGATGACCGCCACGCGATGCATCAGACCCGGATCGAGGCCGATCTCCTTGGCGATCGTCATATAGGCGGGTCCGAGCGCATCGAGCGCTATCGTCAATCCGCCCGACGCGGACCCGGTCAGAGCGGCGAGGATATTGGTCGCCAGCGCCAGCGACACCAGCGGGCCGCCTTCGATGCCGAGCACCCAGTTCTTGACAACTTCGAATGCTGGAAGCCCGGCAACGACAGCGCCGAACCCGACGAGGCTGGCAACGCTGAGGATCGGCAGCACCGAAGCATTGGCGCCGGCATCCATCGTCGCGCGCAGGCTCGGCAAGCGCCTGTGGCTGGTCGCGATAAGAACCAGGATGGCCGTCGCCAGCGCCACGATCACAGACCATACGCCGCCAACTGCCGCAAGCGACGTGCTTCCCCATCCGGCGTCCTGCAGGAAGGACACGTCCATCCTCGGGAGGACCACGAAGGACATGATCAAATTGGTCAGAACCACGACCACCAGCGGCAGGGCGGCCAGCCGGAACGATGGCAGGCTGCTCGCATGGCCGCCACGCTTGATCTCGCCTGGATCGAACTCCCGGGCCGTGGTTGCGCGCTCGCGAACAAGTTCATCTTCGGCAGCATCGTTGGGGTTGATGGAGCCGGCGTAACTGTAGCCCTCCCCTTTCAGCCTGGCTCTGGCTTCAGCCCGGCTGAGCCACCACATGCCGAATGCCAGCATTATGGCCGAAGCAATCAACCCCAGACCCGGTGCGGCAAAGGCGTTGGTGCCAAAAAAGGGCATGGGAATTGCGTTCTGGATTGCAGGGGTTCCCGGCATGGCCGACATGGTGAAGGTGGAGGTTCCGAGCGCGATGGCGGCCGGCATCAGCCGATGCGGTATATTGGCTGCTTTGAACAAGGCGTGTCCCATGGGCGCCAGCACGAAGAAGGCGACAAACAGGCTGACGCCGCCATAGGTGATGAAGGCTCCCGCGAGCACAATCGCAAGGATTGCGCGCTGCGTGCCCAGCTTCTCGGTCATATAGGCGGCGATCGCTTCGACGGAGCCGCTTGATTCCATAAGCTTGCCGAAAAGGGCGCCGAGCAAAAAGATGGGAAAGAACTGTGCAACGAACTGGGCGGCGTTGCTCATGAATGTCTGCGTCCAGTTTGCAAGCACCGGTTCGCCGGCAAGCAAGGCTGCCAGAAGCGCGCAAAGCGGAGCAAGGAGCAAGATGCTCCAGCCGCGATAAGCAAGCCAGATGAGCAGACCGAGCGCGATCAGGATGCCAAGAATGCCCATCGGAAGTCACACCTGTTCGAGGATGGTATCAAGAAGGCTGTCGATGTCGAAGGAAGATCGAACGCCGAGGTCAGTGCCATGATCCTTGAGGAATATTTCGGCGCAGGCGTGACCTTCGAGCCGCAGCATGGTCAGGAATTCCCATTCCGCATTGAGCTTTGAGGACACGCCGAGTTCGACCATCTTCGGGCTCGTAATGCGATGGATGCGCATGTCGGCCCATTGTTCGACCCACTCGGCGTGTTCGAGCCCGCCCTCCTCTGCGATGAGGCGCTGAAACATTGCAAGGCCGCGAAGCTCTTTCTTGAGGCTGGAATTGAAGGAGATTTCGTTGAGCCGGTTGAGAATGTCAGGGGCCGTCTTTGGCACGCCTGGCCGCTCGATAGGATTGATCTGGATGAGCAACGTGTCGCGCGCCTTGCTCTCGCGAATGATCGGCGTCAGCAAAGGATTGCCGGAAAAGCCGCCATCCCAATATGGATCGCCATCGATCTCGACAGCCTGATGAATGAGGGGCAGGCAGGACGAGGCCAAAAGGACATCGACATGCATTTCGGCATTGCGGAACACGCGGGGCAGACCGGTCCGCACATTGGTCGCATTCACGAAGATCTTGATTTCAGACTGCTTCAGCCGATCGAAATCAATACATTCCTCAAGAACGTCGCGAAGAGGATTGAGGTTGGCCGGATTGGTTTGATAGGGCGAGAAGAGCCGGCTGAAGATATCGTAGAACAGATAGCCGGGCGAATTATCGAGAGACCAGTTGCCGACCATCTTGTCTAACGGCGTCCGCTGGATCGGGCTGTATTTTGCCGCATCGCTGACGCGGCGCCAAAACACTTCCAGCGCGGTCTTTGCGCCTTCAGCACCATTCAAGGCGTAGCCTGACACGAGCGCAGCGGCGTTCATTGCCCCTGCCGACGTTCCGGTCACGCTTTCGATCGTCAGCCACGGCTCATCGAGCAGTCGCTCGATGACGCCCCATGTAAAGGCGCCATGGGCCCCGCCGCCTTGCAGGGCAAGGTCGATTGGGAGAGGGTTGCGCGCATTAGCATTGGAAGCTTCAGACCTGTCGTCACTCGCCGCGCCCATGGACCCCTACCCCGCCGGAAACTTGCGAAGCCAAAACGCTGCAAGGGCAGCATGCCGTTGCAACTCAAGCGAGCAAAATCCGGCTCTTTGGGTTGAACTATGCTGCAGTGCAGCAAGCTTGGCAAGTGGGAGCCAGAAATTCCCACGCAGGTGCACGAGACGGGTCGGCGAATAACTTGATTACTTCGGCTTGCGGATGGCTCTCACCTTGCTTTCACTGCCATCGCCGCAGAAAAACCGATCGTTACCATCGGACTCGAGGCCTGACACGCCCGAGCCCTCCGGCATGTCGATGCGTTGCAGGACTTCTCCGGTCTTCGGATCAATGCGGCGGACATCGCTATGGTCGCCTTCCCAGGTTCCGTGCCAAAGCTCACCGTCCACCCAGGTAACGCCCGTTACGAAGCGGTTGGACTCGATCGTCCGCAGGATTGCACCGCTTTCGGGATCGATCTGGTAGATTTTTCGGCCGCGATGTTGCCCAACCCACAACGTATCCTCGGCCCAGGCCAAGCCGGAATCGCCGCCATTGCCTGGCGCCGGGATTGTCGCGACGACTTCACCAGTCTCGGGATCTATCTTCTGGATGCGATCTTCGGCGATTTGATAGATATATTTGCCGTCGAAGGCTGTTCCGGCATCCGCGGGGACATCGATCGACCGCACGACCTTTCCGGCAGCGGGGTCGAGAGCATTGATCCTCTCGCCAGATGCAAACCACACGTGTTGACCGTCATAGGTGACGCCATGGACGCGTTCCACGCCGGGAAACGGTCCATACTCGCGGAGAATTTCAGCTTGGGAGTGTTTCATTGCTATATCCTAGCCGTTCATCAATGGACCGGGGAGTAACAAAGTTGACGGAAATCCCGGCATGGACGGGATCATCCATCTGCGCGCCGGCCCGCGACCGAAGGCCTGTACTTTGCCAGCAGCCGCCAAGGCTTCGAGCGACCTCTGAACGGTGCGAGGGCCAGTTCCAAGAGCGATGGCCAGGGCGGAACTCGACCATGCTTCGCCATCGGCAAGTAAGGCGAGCAGCGAGCCATGTTGCTCATCGACAGGCGGAGCGAGGATGACTGCGGCTTGGCTATGCAGCGGATGCAGTGCAAAGCCTTCGCTGGTCGCTTTTATATCCGCAATTGCGTGAAGCTCACTGCGGAGCCGGCCGATCTCGACGCGCAGGCGAGCACGGTGCGATTCATCGGCCTCCTTGCCCCCAAAGGCGCTGGCAATAAGGTCACGTCGCGACGCATCGCCTGGCCAGTTCGCGCAGAGGGCGCGGGCGAGTGCGAACAACACCGGGCGGCTGGCCAGCGAAACGCAGGCGCTTGAATCGCGTATCTCGTAGCGGCAAGCATCGACGACGAGAGTGTCGGACGCGTAAAGCGCCTCAACATCTTCGAGCCGTACAAGCCGCTCATGGCTGCGCGCGATGAGGCGCGCGGCGGGGATCTCCATCACGCGCGAGACGCTTTCAACTTCCGCAACAAGTGCCGGGATACGGGCCTGCATTGCCGCATCGGCCGCGCGCTGCAACGCGACGCGCGCAGCTTTGGTCTGCAAGCGCCGGATGGCGATTCCGGCAATCACCAACTCGTAGGCGGCGCGCAAGGGCGGGGTAAGCCTCGTGGCATCGCGATCGCCGAGCAGTTGCTCCGCTTGATCGACATGACCGATCAAAACCAGCCGCCGAGCTTCCACGTGGCGAGCATGCGCGGCATTCAATCGATCTCCATGCGCCTCGAGCACCGCCCGGGCGCTGGCCAATGTCTTGATGGGTCCGGCAAGGTCACGAGAGACGAGTGCAATCTCCGCCTCGGCGACAATGCAACGCGCCCTGGCGACGGCTTCGCGCGGCCCGAATGCGCGCGCGGCAGACTTTAACAACGCTCTGGCGCGAGAAAGTTCACCGAGCTGCGCCATTGCGATGCCGCGTAGCGCCAGTGCCGGTGCGTCGTCACGAAGCGCGACCCGCTTCAATGCGCCGAGGAGATCTCCAGTCGCGAGCAGCCGTGCGGCGGCGGTGATCATCGAGTCCATGCAAATCCCGTCAAACTTGTAACTCTCGGCATTTCCACCGCCATCCTAGTCTGCCCATCACCGGCCACCGCACGCAATGGCGATGCTACGATAAAAGCAGGAGAAGGAGAATGACTGCATCCAAGGTCACTGCACGCTCGCAGAAGCTTAATCTGCTGCTGCGTATTGCGGACGGACTGAGCTACGCAGCGACGCCTGCCTTTGTTTTGATGGCGGTTCTGACGGCAAGTGGCACGGCGGATAGCATGTGCGGCTCCGTTCAAAGCATGTCCCCGCTCAACGATATGGCGATCATGTACCTGCTTATGAGCGTCTTCCATTTGCCCCCATGGCTGCGCTTTGCTGTGAGGCGGGGAAGCTCACGTCTTCGCGTTTAAACATTGTCCGTATATAGTGGCGACACCACGGGGACATCGCCATGGACAAGCAGGATGTCATTGCGCTCTTCGCGCATCTCGAGCACGGCGACGGCGCAAATTTCTTCGCGCATGTTGCCGATGATGTCGATTGGATCGTAGAGGGCACCCACCCGCTTGCGGGTCACTATCACAGCAAGAAGGATTTCATCGCCGGCACATTTCAAAAGCTGGCGAAGGTGCTGCCCGACGGCGTACAACTCACTGTTCAGAATGTCCTGATTGATGGCGCATGGGCGGTGGTCGAACTCCGGTCGATGGCGACGGCCCATAGCGGCCTGCGGTTTGACAACCGCTATTGCTGGCTGTGCCGGTTTGCTGACGCCAAGATCGTTGAAGTGCGCGCCTATCTCGATAGTTGGCTGGTCGGTGAACTGTTCAGGCAAAATCCAATCGACGACGAAGCCCCCACGTAGACGTTGCACCGGCGCGAGAAGCTGCAAAGGCCGACATATTCAGGCGAGCATGCAGAAAATCCTTGATTTATCGCTTTGCGTGTCGCCGTATCAATAACAACCAGATGATATTTCTAGTTGAGTTTAGGTGATCATAAGAAAACGACCAGAGACTTTTCCTCAGGGGACGCATGCGGAAGTCGCTACAACTGGATTTTAAAGCCATTCAGGCCGAATTGCGCAACAGGCCCATCGTCCGCAGCAGCGAAGCGTGGGGTCCGACAGAAGACATCTTTGCAACGCGGCATCATCAATACCGGCGAATAGACGATTCGACGGTGTTGCATGTTATGGATTTCCACGTCGTGCAGCCCTACGCGATAGATACATCGCGAAAAAATCTGGTGTGCATCCAGATTATTCTTACCGGTACCTATAATCGCCTGGCGAGCGACTATGTCGACACCGTCAATTCGGCGTCGGTGCAGATCACCAACTTTCCGCGATCGGTGAGCGAAGCGCGTGCCGGCGAAAGGCTGAGAGGCATCCTGATTGTCGTAGAGAGGTCCCATCTGCTCGAGCATTTCGGCGTCAACCTGGATCGGATCCCGGTTGCCTACAGGCCCATCTTTTCGTCGGATGTTGGTATGGTGCAGGCCATGAAAATTCCGGCAGTGAGTTCGGTTCGCATATCCGCGGAGCAAATCCTCTCGTGCAAATATCAGGAGCCTTTGCGAAGTATCTATTTCGTCAACAAGACCACGGAAATCATCTGCGACATCGTCTATCAACTCAACAGCATGCTTCCCTCAAGGTCGCGGATCGCGCAGGCGCCAAGCGTGTTTCACGCCATCGAAGCCGCGGCAGCGATTTACAGACGCGAGTTGCACCGGCCACCGACACTGGAGCAACTCGCGATCCGTGTGGGCGTGAATCGCAATGCGCTCGTGAGCGGTTTTCTGGAAAATTTCGGAGTAACGCCGCACGCCTTCTCACTTAACCTGCGCATGGAGGAGGCGCAGAATTTTCTGCGCAACAGCAATCTGTCGATCAGCGAGATCGCACGCC
This sequence comes from Phyllobacterium sp. SYP-B3895, assembly GCF_009647635.1. Classification (NCBI taxonomy): domain Bacteria; kingdom Pseudomonadati; phylum Pseudomonadota; class Alphaproteobacteria; order Hyphomicrobiales; family Phyllobacteriaceae; genus Phyllobacterium; species Phyllobacterium sp. SYP-B3895. Next base: position 470,141 of record NZ_WJIG01000004.1, read on the forward strand.
GTGTCGGGTATGGCGGCTATGCGAGCTTTTCGCGTGCCTTCAGCGAGCACTTCGGCCATGCGCCATCGGCCGTGAAGGATGAGGGTGAAAGGCCGATTGCCGGTTCCCATGCATCTGCAATCGGGATCGATGCCCGGCATGGCAACTGAGGCGGACGAGGCTCTAGCGGAACCCGGTACTTCAATCGACCGCGCTCGAATGAGCGCCCTCGTTGCGACCTTCTTCGGCAATACGCTCGAGTGGTTCGATTTTGTAACATACGGCATCCTTGCGACTTATATCGCACGGGCTTTTTTCCGCGCCGACAACGGTAATACCGCATTGCTGGAGACGTTCGCGGTCTTTGGCGTCGGTTTCGTGTTGCGACCTTTGGGGGCGATCGTGATCGGTTGGGTCGGCGATAGCTACGGTCGAAAACCCGCATTTCTTTTGACCATCATCACCATGACGGCCGGCACATTGATGATCGCGTTCCTGCCGACCTACGCGATGATCGGTATCACCGCTCCGCTCCTCTTGCTCCTGGCGCGTCTCCTGCAGGGATTTTCGGCTGGCGGAGAACTTGGTGTTGCGATTTCCTTTCTTTCGGAGTGGTCGCCGCCCGGAAGACGCGGTTTTTTCAGCAGCTTTCTTTCAATGACAGTGGCGCTCGGCAGCCTTCTTGCCAGCGGAATTGCCGCCATCCTCATTTCGTTCCTGCAACCTGAAGACATGGCGGCCTGGGGATGGCGTATACCCTTTCTGATTGGGGGATTGCTCGGGCTGATCGGCCGGTGGATGCGGGCCAGCGTCGATGAGACGCCCGCTTACCGGCAACTGCAACGCACACGTCCGGAAAACAGCAGTGCTCCAATCCCAAGATCGGACCTTGTGCGCGGCCTGCTTGCATTCGGCCTTACCATTCACTGGACGGTCTGTTTCTATATGTTCCTCGTCTATCTTCCGACGTATGCGCGGGTGCAGGCCGGTATCGCTCCGGCTTTGGCCGCGTGGTCAAACACCATATGCCTGCTGACGATCGTCATCCTTGTTCCAATTGTCGGCCTATTGTCGGACCGGCACGGACGACGGCCATTCCTCATTATGTCATGTTCGACAATTGCATTGATGACCCTTCCGGCACTCTGGCTGATCCTTGCAACGCAAAGCTTCGAGGTCATTGTCCCCGTACAGATTGTCTTCGGACTGGCCATTGCTCTTTATTCGGGCCCCGCCCCGGCACTCATGGCCGAACTCTTTCCAACGCAAAATCGCGCGAGGCTGGCGGCGACATCCTACGCCTTCGCGGCCGCCCTGTTTGGAGGCTTTGCGCCCTTTATTGCCGACTGGCTGATCAACGTGACGGGGAGTCCGTACGCCCCTGCGCTCTACGTCGTATCCGCGTCACTCGTCAGCCTGCTGGTGGTGCTTCGCATCCCTGAAACTGCTGGAAAGTCGTTCCATTAGTCGCGGTGGCAGACGTTGCAATTTGGCACGGCGCTGTATCGAATTGTCCACCCCGTCTTTACCCGACCCGCTCCGACGCTGACAATTCCAGTACCAACGAGGGGAAGAATTGCCCAGGGAGCTACGTTGGAAAGGGGAATGACGCAATGGGATACGAGAATGCCCTGAATTCCCATACGCTGGCGGAAACCATATCCGCCAATGTGATTGCCGGCCTGTCGCAATCGCCGCTCACCGACTTCGGCCTATCGGACCACAGCGGCATCCCGACCTTTGAATTTGACACGCGCAATCTTCCGGTAGAACTCCAGTTCGAGGCCTGGCGCAGGAGCTTCTCATCCATATTCGCCATCGACGAGCCCGATGACCACGCATCCGGCTTCAAGGGCCGGCAATTGATATGGGATCTCGGATCTCTTATATTTGCTCGTATCAATACTGATCCGCTGCGTCTTGTAAGTGCCGACACGCCCAAAACGCCGATCGACCACTGGGCCATGACACTGCCCCTCGACGGCAGGATCAACACCGCCTGCACATCCGGCGTCTTTGGCGGCGGCGCCGGCGTCATCCAGGTTCACGCACTTGGCGACCCGTTCGAGTGCCATATGGCTGCCGGCGAAATATTGACCCTGTTCATCCCGCGCGATTTTTGCAGCGAGGTTGCCTATGCCTTGAGGGGAGCAGAGTTTTCGGCCATGGATACCGCGATGGGGCGGCTCCTGTCGGATTATTTCATTGGTCTCGCCAAGCGGTTGCCCATCATCGACGCAGCAAACCTGCCCGAACTTGTCGCCGCCACGCGAGCCATGATCCGCGCGTGCGTCCTGCCATCCAGCGACAATGCTGAAGAGGCGCAGGGGCCGGTCGTGCGCGTGTTGCTCGAACGGGCACGGGGCATCATTCAGTCGCGACTGTTTGATCCGACGTTCAACGCTGAAGCCCTGAGGCGCGAGCTCGCCATCTCGCGCACCGGCCTTTACCGGATGTTCGAACCTTTTGGCGGCGTGATGCACTATGTCCAGCATCGGCGGCTTCTCGACGCACATGCCGCGCTCGCCGATCCGATCGATGGCCGGCGCATCATCGAGATAGCCGAGCAACGCTGCTTCAGCGACGGAGCTGAATTCAGCCGCGCCTTCAAGCGTGAGTTCGGGTACACACCGAGCGAGGCACGCCTTCGCGGCAAGGAACGTCCCTCGATCCATGCCGCCGCCGATCTCATGGCAAGCGCTCCCGAAGACCGGCTGGGCATTCTCCTGCGCCGACTTCACGGCTGAAGAACCAACTCTGTGGCCAGATGACCAGCATTGCTGCATTCATCTGCCGGGCGTAGATTTGGCACGACCGAATTGGTCCGGGTGATGGGGGCACGCGATGAGAATCGGCATTGCATTCGATCTTCGTGATGACTACGCGCGTGCCGGATATGACGAGGAAGACATTGTCGAGTTCGACAGCATCGAGACCATCGAGGCTATTGAAGCGGCCTTGCTCTCGCTTGGTCACAATACGGAACGCATCGGTTCTGCGTTGAAGCTCGCACAGCGGCTCGAAAATGGTGATCGATGGGATCTGGTCTACAATTCGGCTGAAGGAATGCACGGCTTCGGACGCGAGGCCCTGGCTCCCGCCTTGCTGGACTCCTATGGCGTTCCTTACGCCTTTTCCGATCCCCTCACCCTGACGGTAACGCTGCACAAAGCCACTGCGAAGCACGTCGTTCGCGACTGTGGCATTCCCACTCCGGATTTCGCCGTTGTGGAAACGCCGGGCGATGTTGAACGTATTGCATTGCCATATCCTCTGTTCATAAAACCCATCGCGGAAGGCACGAGCAAGGGGATCTCGGCGGCATCAAAGGTCCATGACCTGGCAGAGCTCCGAAAGGGGTGCGAAAGGCTGCTTTTGCGACACAAGCAGCCGGTACTGGTTGAAGTTTATTTGCCAGGCCGCGAATTCACGGTTGGAATCCTCGGAACCGGCGATCATGCCCGTGTGCTTGGGATCATGGAAATAATGGTGAGAGATGGGCCCGAGCCCGAAATCTACTCCTATCAGAACAAGAAGAACTTTGACGACAGGGTCTCCGTCAGGCTCGTGGACGATGCGGCAGGCGCAGAAGCGACGCGGCTTGCGCTCGCGGCATGGAAACACCTAGGATGCCGCGATGCAGGTCGCATAGACATACGCTGTGACCAGGCCGGCAAGGCCCATTTCCTCGAGGCAAATCCGCTTCCCGGCATGCATCCGAGAGACTCAGACTTGCCCCTGCTCGGCCGGATGAAAGGCATGTCATATCAGGGGTTGATCGAGCAGATCATACGCTCCGCCTCAACCAGACGTGCATTCCAATCCGGGCAGCGCAATCCCCTATAGAACCGGCGATTTTCAGCGCTTTCCAGCGCCGTTCTAATGCCTTTGGCCATCCTTCCTGTGCCTACCCTACTCATGGTATGATGTGAGTGCTGGGGGAAGCAAAGATGCAGCGCAGGCTTGTCACGATACTGGCCGCTGACGCCGTCGGGTACAGTCGTCTCGTCGGCAAGGATGAAGATGCGGCCCTCAAGCTCTTCAAGGAATGTGCGACAATCATCGACGAGCGGGTTCGGGCCCATAACGGCCGCATATTTGGCGGCGCCGGCGATAGCGTCGTCGCGGAATTTCCAAGCCCGGTTGAAGCAATGCGTTGCGCCATCGAAATTCAAAACCAGATAGCGCACCTGGATGAAAAACTCTCCGAAGATTGGCGCATGCTGTTTCGCGTCGGCCTCAATCTTGGCGATGCTGTTGTTGAACAGGACAATCTTCTCGGAGAAGCCGTAAACGTTGCCGCCCGCCTCGAAGGCTTGTCCGAGCCTGGCGGAATTTGCGTTTCGGGGAGCCTTTATGAACAGGTGAAGCACCTGCCGGATGTTGGGTTTCAAGATCTTGGCACAAAGAGACTGAAGAATATCCCGCTGCCGGTCCATGCCTACTCCGTCAAGAGCATCCATTCAAAGCGCTCCCGCAAACGCCTGCCCATGTGGGGACTGGCGGCGGCAACGACAGCCTTGCTTGCCGTCATCGCGCTGCCGATCTGGTGGAAGCACGTACCGGGCATGTCCGAAAACCAGGCTACCGGGACGCAAATCGTGGCTTCCTCGCAGCCTTCGATCGCAGTGTTGCCGCTGGACAATATCAGCGGCGACCCCTCGCAGGAATATTATAGCGATGGCGTCACCAATGACATTACCAGTGATCTTTCCAAGTTCTCCGGGCTTCTCGTCGCCGCATATAATTCGTCGTCGACCTTCAAAAACAAGCCTGCCAAGATTCAGGATATAGGCAAGGCTCTGGGTGTACGTTACGTCCTTGAGGGCACCGTTCAGAAGACGGCCGAGCGGCTCCGCATCAATGCCCAGCTTATCGATGCCGAAACCGGCTATCACGTGTGGGCCGACCGCTACGATCAGCCGCTCGGAGATACGTTCGCGGTGCAGGAAGGCATTACAAAAAATATAGTGACGACGCTTGCCGTCAAAGTGACCGACGCCGAGGAGCGCCGTACCCGCCTGAAGCCTCCGGCGAACATGGACGCCTACGACTACTACCTCAAAGGCAAGCAGATATGGGCCGACCCGACCAAAGTCACGGCGGAAGGCAATGAGGAAGCACGTCAACTCTTTGAGAAGGCCATCGAACTGGACCCGAATTATTCGGCGCCCTACGCGGAACTATCCTATGTCTATGTGCGGGCCTATCAGAGCGGCCTCGACGATGGCGGCAAGGCGAATCTCGACAAGGCGGAAGCTTTGGCGGAGAAGGCCCTCGCACTCAGTGATAATGCCAACAGCCATTGGTATCTTGCCATCGTCGCCTGGAACAAGGGCAACTTCGACAAGAGTTTCAGCGAGTATGAGGCCGCGCGACAGATAAACCCGAACGATCCGGATCTCGCCGCCGACATGGCGGAGGCACTTATCTACGGTGGAGAACCGCTCCGGGCCATTGAGCAGATCGAAGAAGCCAAGAAGCGCAACGTTAGGGTTCCATTCTGGTATTTTTGGAACGAGGGCAAAGCCAGATACATGGCGGGCCAATACCAGCAGGCCATTGACGCCATCAACAAGATTGCCTCGCCGCCAAACGATGTTCGCCTGATCACCGCTGCAAGCAAAGCCCAACTCGGCGACATTGCTGGCGCCAAGGCGATCATGGCCGAATTCAGCAAGATCGACCCGGATTGGTCGATCGAAAAATCGGCCGAATACTACTACCGAAACGACAGCGATCGTCAGCATTGGCTGGACGGATTGCGGAAAGCCGGATTGAAGGAGAAATAGCCCCTGACAAGCATATGGATACTTTGGACAAACGTTGACATTCCTCGAAACAGAGCGGCAAAATTGCACCGTAACTTGTGATTATTGCCCACTTCGGTGGATGTCTTTTCTTGGCGAATGAAGCTGAGAGAGCTCTTTCAAATTTGTACTTGAGCTGGTCTCAGACTGACAGTGCCCCCCGGTTCGGACAGTTCCGCCTGGGTGGCACCTGCCATTGGTACCCTGTCTTATGAGTTAAGCATTGAATTGAGTAAACGAGCCGGCGTTCAAACGAGCGCATGAGCTTTCAATGTAACGATCAAAAGGGGGAATATCATGCCAACCGCTAAACAATATTGCCACGACGCACGTCAGCAGGAACTAACGCCTGCAGGAAACATAGAAGCGGCAAGGCTTTACGGCCTCGCGATCAAGGAAGACGATGGCTATTTGCCCGCTTACGCGGAGTGCTCCTATGTGCACCTGCGTGCCTATCAGAACAACTGGCCGCCCAAGCTCCGAACGAATGACTCGATTACCGAAGCAGCGAGACTGGCCGATAAAGCAGTCGCATTGAGCAACGATCCCGACAGTGACTGGCACCTTGATTTCAGGGGGCTCTGGTACCGCGCGATGGTGTCGTGGAACGCAGGCGATTTCAAGCGAAGCTTCGACGAATATGATGCGGCTCGCTCGCGTATAACCGATCCCATCTGGAAGATTAAAAACACCGCCGAGCTTGATGCCGACAAGGCCGAGGCCTTGATCTATTACGGCAATCCAGGCGCGGCTCTGGACCTGATCCTCGGGGCAGAAGCTTCTTATCCCGAGTTTCCATGGTGGTTGAAATGGCTTGCGGCCCGCGCGCACTATCAGCTTGGGAACTACACTGAAGCGATCAATGAAATCAACAGCATCGACCCCGCCAAAAAGCCCAATGACGTTCTCCTGATTTTGGCTGCGAGTGAAGCCCGGCGTGGGAACATTGATGACGCGAAGACCATAATGGCAGAGTTCAGCAAGAATGATCCTGATTGGACGGTGGAACTGTCGGAATCCTACATCTACGGCGACCCGGATCAAAAAACGCATTGGATCGATGGGCTGCGTTTAGCGGAGCTTAGGGAAAACTGAGCTTTCGCCGCAGGTTGAGGAGTTTTTAAGCTCCCCGGGGGTCTGCCACCGCGGAACGGAGCCCCCTTGGATAGAGATGAACCGCACGCCAACTCGGCGTGCGGTTTTGATTTTATGCCTCGTAACAGACCTTTGAATATTCGCTGGGCATCGGAACATTCGCAGTGAACATCTCCGATTGGCCGTAGCTAATAGCTTGCAAATAAACATTGTTCATGATTATATTGAATGAACGTTCAATAAATACGGGTGAACTTATGCAAGCGCGCGACATGACGATTCCGAAAGGTTGGGACCGGCGGGGATTGCCGGCCTGGTCCTATAACAGCCCGGCGCTCCTGGAACTCGAGAAGGAACATATTTTCCGCAGCCATTGGCAGATCGCCGGTCACATTTCCGATGTGCCGAATGTCGGAGATTATGTAACGCTCGACGTCGTCGGCGAGCGGGCACTTATTGTGCGCGGCAAGGACGGTGAAGTGCGTGGCTTTCACAACATCTGCCGCCATCGGGGCTCGCGCGTTGTCACGGACAACAAGGGCACCTGTAACAACGCGCTGGTTTGCCCTTTCCATGGCTGGGTCTACAACCTCGACGGCACGCTGCGGGGCGCTGCCCGGCCGCGCTCGTTCCCTGATCTCGACAAGACTGAATTCGGGCTGCTGCCGCTCGATCTCGAAATCTGGATGGGATTTATCTTCGTTCGCTTCCGCAAGGGCAACCAGCCGTCGGTCGCCACGCTGATGCAGCCTTTCGAGCAGGAACTCGCGCATTACCGCATTGCCGAAATGGTGCCCGCCGGTTTTTGGAAGCAGAAATCCCCGGTCAACTGGAAATCGGTGCGCGACGTCGACAACGAAGGCTACCATGTCGCGATGGCGCACCCTGCCCTGCAGGATCTTTATGGCTCGACATATTACGACGAGCCCTTCATCGATGGCGTCTCGCGTTCCTTTGCCCGCTACAACCCGCATGCGGGGCGTCGCTGGAGCGTGCGCAACTACATCAAGATTGCACCGGAAGCGACGCATCTCCCCGAGCATTTGCGCAAGGCCTGGATCTATTATGGGTTCTTCCCGAATGCAGTCATCGCGGTCACCCCTGAAGGCGCGCAATACTATCAGGAATTTCCGCTCTCCACGGGCGAGACGCTGCTGCGTGGCGCGGTCTTCCGTTACAGGGATGAAAGCCGCGAGCAAACCGCAGCACGCTATCTTGCCTCGCGGATCGACCGCGAGACCAACTCCGAGGATATCCAGCTGACCAAATGGTCGAACGAGTCGATGATGTCGAAATCCTTCTCCGGCTTCTATCTGTCGGATCTCGAATATACGGTGCGTTCGCACCACGACCATCTGCGCAAGGTTCTGCCGGTCCTGAACGTCGATAAGGCGCCGGACGAACGCGAGGTCTCGGCCCTCAACGAAAGTCTCTGCGCCCGCCATTAAAACGAAGCGATCAGCAAATGAGAACGGCCCGGCAAGCAACTTGCCGGGCCGTTCTCATTGATCGAATTCAGCCCTGCCAGACGCCTTCGCTTCGCAAATCGTCCATAGTACGCGAGATGCCTTCGCGCAGGATCGCCACCATGTCGTCGATCTGGTCGCGTGTTATGACAAGCGGCGGCGACATCACGCACATGTTGATGAGCGGCCGCACCAGTAGCCCAAGTTCATGGCAATGTGCATCGATACGCATGCCGACACTGGTGTCGAGTTCAAGCGGGTTCTTGCTTTCGCGATCGGCAACGCATTCGACGCAGGCCATGAGGCCGGTGCCGCGCACCTCGCCGACAAGCGGCAATTCCTCCAATGTGCGGAGCTGCTCCTGGAAATAGGGCGCGATGGCCTTAGCATGCGCCAGGATGCCGCCTTCGAGCAGATCGAGATTGGCGAGAGCCACGGCGCAGCCGACCGGGTGGCTGGTATAGGTGAGCCCATGGGCATACATCGCGGTCGGGTGATTGGAGCGGCGAAGCTCCGTCAGCAGGTGCTCCGATAGGACCATGCCACCCAAAGGAAAATAGCCGGAGGTGACGCCCTTGGCGAAGGTGATGATGTCGGGGTCAAGGCCGAATACCTCACCGGACGAGAACACGTGGCCGAGTCGGCCAAAGGCGGTTACGACCTCATCGGCAATAAACAGGATGTCATTGTCGCGGCAAATTTTGCGGATACGCGGCAGGTAGTCATCGGGCGGCACGATCACGCCGCCGGACGCCTGTATGGGCTCGCCAATGAAAGCGCCGATCTTGTCGGCGCCGATGCGGCTCACCGTTTCCTCGAACTCGGCAACAAGCATATTGGAGAAGTTGGCAAGACTCATGCCCTCCGGCCTGCGGAAAGGGTTGGGCGACGACAGCTTGACGACGAGATCATCGGCTCCATCCATCCAGTCGCGGTCACGCGGACGTCCGTTCAGCGAAGCGGAAAGATAGGTGGATCCGTGATAGGCGCCGCCGCGGGACAGAATGAGTTTCTTTTCCGGACGGCCGCGTACATTATTGTAAAACTGCATGAAGCGTAGTGCACTTTCGACAGCTGACGAGCCGCCTGTCGTGAAGAACACATGATTGAGATCGCCCGGAGCATAGTCGGCGATACGCTTCGCCAGGACCGCCGAAGGTTCGCTCATCGTATACCACGGCGTATTGTAGGAGAGCTGCATCGCCTGCTCGTACATGACGCTTGCCAGTTCCTCGCGGCGGTGGCCGGCATTGACGCACCACATGCCTGCCGGACCGTCGATGAGCCGCTTTCCCGCGCCGTCAGTGATGTAGATCCCCTCGCCCCCACGAATAAGCGGGCGTGCTTCCGCACCGACTTCGCCGGCCGTGGGCCAGGGTTGGACGAGGTGACGCTTTGCGAGCTCAACCACGCCCTGCGCGTCGGATTGGGCCGTTTTCCTGATTGCGTCCGTCATTTGCTTCGCAGCAGCCACGCCGTCCTCGCTTTCCGGTATCCCCACATACTTTCGATACCAATTATCGGAAATAAAACATATTTCTCGAATATATTGAATGTTCGTTCAATCAATATGTCAGAAATAGTTCTTGATTTCAACCGTCGATTGAGCGCATGATGGAGGAAAGATGGCGACTAACGGGAACGCGCCACATTTCGGAATGGGATAGAATGCTTCATTGTTGTTGTAATCTGCTCAATCTGTATGGACCGTGCCAATGACGGTACCTGCAGAAACCATTGTCGCCATGCCTCCTGACCGAGGCCGAAAAAGAAACTGGCTGCAATCCGAATCTGCGACGGGCCTCGGCCTCATCAGTCCGACCCTCATCTACGCCCTGATATTCCTCGTGGTGCCGATACTTCTCGTCATCGCCAACAGTTTCTGGACCCAGCACTATCTGGTTGTCGACAGAACCTTCACCCTCGAAAACTACCGGATCGCACTGACGGATCCGATCTACCGCGATCTTCTCATGCGATCGCTGTGGATCTCGCTTTTGGTCAGCTTCTTCACGGTGGTCCTCGCCTACCCCATCGCCTTTTTCATTTCCTTTTATGGCGGCAGGCACAAGGGGCTGTGGCTGTTCCTGATTACCATCCCGTTCTGGACCAGCTATTTGCTGCGCGTCATGTCGTGGAAGGTCATCCTTGGTTATAACGGCGTCCTCAACGCCACCCTCATGGGGCTCGGCATCACCGACCAGCCGTCGGATGCTTTTCTCTACAATACGAGCGCGGTGGTCATCACGCTCACCCATGCATGGGCGACATTTGCGGTCTTGCCGATCTTCGTCTCGCTGGAAAAGATCGACCGCACGCTGATAGAGGCCGCGACCGATCTCGGCGATGGTCCGGTCCGGCGCTTCCTGCGCATAACATTGCCGCTTTCAGCGCCCGGCATAATTTCGGCGGTGCTCATCGTGATGATCCCCACCGTCGGCGATTTCGTTACACCGAAGCTGGTCGGCGGCAAAGACGGCGTGATGATCGCCAATGCCATTCAGGCACAGTTCGGCAAGGCTGCCAACTGGCCACTCGGCGCGGCGCTTTCGGTTACGACCATGGCGGTTGTGACGGCAATCGCTGCGGCCGTCGTCCTCACCATCCGCACGGCTGCGAGGCGCATAAGATGACGGCTTTGCGCAAAATGCTCCCGAGTTGGCTGACAGCCTATGCGGTGCTCTATATCGGCTTCCTCTATCTGCCGGTGATCTTCCTGCCGATCTTTTCCATCAATACAGCAGCGACGCCGAAATTCCCGCTGAGCGGCTATACGCTCAAATGGTACCGCGACCTTGCCACGACCCCTGCCCTGACGGACGCCGCCTGGAACAGCCTGATGGTCGCAGTTTCGGCGTCACTTCTCGCCACGATGTTCGGCATTTGCGCGGCGCGGGCGATTATGCGCTATCGCTTTCCTGCGCGCCGCAGCATCAACGGCCTGCTCATGGCGCCACTTGTCCTGCCGGAAATCATTATTGCTGTTTCGATGCTGCTGGTCATGCTGCAACTTGGGCTCAATCTGTCCTTGATCACAGTGGTGTTCGGACATGTGCTGATCTGCATTCCCTATTCGCTCAGCGTTCTCACCTCCGGATTCGAGGGCTTCGACAGAAGCCTTGAGGAAGCATCTGCTGATCTTGGGGAATCGCCATTCGGCACATTCCGCCGCGTAACCTTGCCGATGGTCGCCCCGGCGATCATTTCAAGTCTGCTCGTCTCCTTCACCATATCGCTCGATGAGTTCATCATGGCATTTTTCCTGACCGGGACCGATGCAACGCTGCCTGTCTATATCTGGAGCCAGCTCAGATTTGCCGCCAAGCTGCCAGGCGTCCTTGCGCTCGGTACACTGCTGCTGATCGCATCTATCATTCTACTGACCATTGCCGAAATTGTGCGCCGCCGTGCCAGCCGCCGCACCCAGAACATGGGAGGCTTGATTGCCTGAACGTACGATGATCGAAATCTCGCGCGTGACGCGCAGCTACGGCGCCTTCAAGGCGCTCGACGAGACATCGCTCTCGATCCGCGAGGGTGAATTCTTTTCACTGCTCGGACCGTCCGGCTGCGGCAAGACCACCTTGCTGCGCATGATAGCCGGTTTCGATACGCCGACGAGTGGCACGATTTCGGTCGACGGCCAGCCAATGGACGGGATCCCGGCCAATCGACGGCCGACCAATATGGTGTTCCAGAGCTATGCGATCTTTCCGCATCTGAACGTCGAGCAAAATGTCAGCTATGGCCTGAAGCGGCTCCGACTCGATCCTTCCGAAGAAAAGCGGCGCGTCGAGGAGGCGCTTGCCCAGGTTTCGCTCAATGGGCTCGGCACACGCGGCGCCACCGAACTCTCCGGCGGCCAGCGGCAACGCGTTGCGCTCGCGCGGGCGCTCGTCATGCGGCCAAAGGTGCTGCTCCTTGATGAGCCGCTCTCGGCGCTCGACAAGAAACTGCGTGAGCAGATGCAAGTGGAGTTGCGCCGGCTGCAGCAGGCAGTGGGCATTACCTTCATCCTCGTCACGCACGACCAGTATGAGGCGCTCGCCATGTCCGATCGCATCGCTGTCATGTTCGGTGGCAGGATTGCACAGGTGGCGACGCCGAAGGAAATCTACCAGCGGCCTACCAACTGCCAGGTCGCGGATTTTCTTGGCGGCATGAATTTCGTTAAGGCCAACATCGTCGAAGAAAATGGCAGCACCATCACGCTCGATACCCCGGTGTTTGGGCGCGTCAAGACCGACAAGCCGGTCGCGTTTGCGCGCAACGGCAATGCGGCGACGCTCGGCATTCGCCCGGAACGGCTGCGTGTCCTGTGGGACGACGCAACCGACAAGCATGAGGTCGCGGGGAAAGTGGTGGACCGGCACTATTTCGGGGAAATCACACACCTTGTCATCGAGATCCCCGGCTTCGAAAAACCCCTGTCCGTCACCGAGACGAATAATTTCGGCGCGGACGATATTCCTGTCGGCGCGCCGATCAGGCTGGCCTATGATCCGGATGCGCTCGTCGCGCTTGCGGACTGAAGCGAAACAATGGCTTGGGCAGCAGCTGACCTGCCGGCGACGATCGCGCCTTCGATGTAGCCGGGGAAGGACAGCGAAAGTTCTGATGCGCCGAAGGTGATACCCGGCAGGCCTTGTCTCAGCACATTCTCCGTTTCAGTGTCGGATGTTCTAACGTCAATGACATCGGAATAACCGCCACCGCTCCAGGCGTCATGCGACCAGTTCCGGACCAGGATGTCCAGCGGCTTGCCTGCCTCCGATCCAAGGGCCCTGCTCAGCCGTGACAGCACTTCATCCCTTAGAGCATTTTCTCCCAAGGCAGGCCATTCAACGGCGCAGCGTCCGCCGACGAACACCACGAGGGTGGGATGTTCCTGATCCTGACTGATGTCGCAGGCGAACAGTCCATGTGGTTCGAGGAAAATCACGCTTCCGCTCAAATTTGCAGTGCGCCAGAATGGCGTTCTGTAGCGAAGCAGCAGCTTGGCGACGGTCCCGCTCTTCCAGGCAGCAAGTGCGCGGGAGATTGGTGCCTGTAGCGGCGGGTCAAACGCTATCTTGCGCACCATGGTCGGCGGGACAGTGAGAATGACGTGCTGCGTAGCGAAGCGCTGGCGCGCCGTGTCCACCTCAAACCCCGATCCCTGCCGTACGATCCGCTCGACCGCGTACCCCAGCTTCAATCTGCTCCCCAGTTCCCGACCAAGGTCTGCGGCGAGCGAATGCATCGACTCCTTCAGGAAATACTGAAGCTCCGAGACCTTGTTGGTGATCCGCTCATCATTGTCGACAAGGAACCAGAGCGGCATGCCCTCGGCCGCGCGGCACCACAAGCCTTCAACGAGCGACAGGAACATTGATTTTGCGTCCGCTGGGTCGACCTGGCGCTGCAGCCATTCTGCCACGCTCAGGCCAGCGAGCGACGGATCGCGCGGATCGAGCTGGCGCAAGCGGCGGCGAATGGCTGCGGATCCGGCAGAGATATGCGCTGCGTCGTGCCGGCCATGCGGCGGAGGCTGGGCCATGGTATCACCGCCCTTTGGCGGCTCGAGAAACGTCTTGCCGTAGGCTCGAGCAAGGCCAGTGATTTCCTTCATGTCCTCGCAGAAAAACTGGCCGCCGACGTCAAACAATTCTCCGAGCCCGTTGCTCTTGCCCTCGACCCGACCCCCGACGCGGTCACGTGCCTCCAGAACAACGTAATCGACGCCGGCGCGCTGCAATTCGCGAGCGGCGGAAAGACCGGCAAAGCCGGCCCCCACGACGACGACATCGGTCTCTGTGACCTTTGGGTTCAATAGCCCGCCTTGATCTTCTCGAACTCGGCAATCATCTTCGCCTTGAGCTCGTTGGGAAGCGGCGATTGGAACAGAACGTTCTTCGTCGTTTCCTGGTTATTGGCATAGCCCTTTTCTTTGAGGAGTTTCGGATCGACGGAAGCCATGCCCTTGCCGTTGGCCATACCGTAACCCCAATCCTTGACCATGTAATTGGCAATGGCCGGATCATTTACCGCATTGAGAAAATCGTAAGCCTTTTCCTCGGAGCCGGGCGCATCCTTGAAGCGGACATAGCCGCAGACCCATGTCGAGATGCCTTCATCAGTATCGGGCTTGCGGGCGACCGGCGTGCCATTCATGCTAAGCTGGGTCGCCGCATCGTTCCATGCCCAGGCAAGATCGACCTCACCGCCGCCCATGGCCTGGACGATCTCGGTCGTATCGGTCCAGTAGAGCCGGACGTTCTTGTGTACGGCGCGCAGGAAGTCCGATGCTTCCTTGAACTGCTCGTCGGTCATTTTCGTCCAGTCGTGCAGGCCGATGGCCAGACTGGCGAGGGCATAGGCATCGTCGACATTGTCGTCGATCGATACGCGCCCCTTGAACTTCGGATCGGCAAAAGCCTTGAGCGATTGGACATCCTTTGCATCCACCTTCTCGGTATTATAGGTGAGCGAGGTATTGCCCCAGTCCCATGGCATGAACCAAGCCTTGCCGTCGGCGGTCGTGGCCAGATCCTTCATGGCCATGATATCGGGGAGGAGATCATTCCAGCCGGCAATCTTCGAGGTGTCGAGCGGCTGCAGCAGGCCGGCATCACGCCATTTGGCGACACTTTGCGAGCATGGATGCCCGAGATCGGCCTTGAAGCCTGAACGAACCTTCTCGAACGCCTCGTCCTCGTCGCCGAAGAAGGCGAAGGTCGGCGAATCGCCATTCTTGGCAGTGTAGCCCGGATGGAAAGACGGCTCCTCGTAGCCCGCCCAGTCGAAGACGATCAGATCGCCGTCGGCCGCAAGGGCGATTGTCGCCGCCGTTGCCGATAGTGCGGCTATTCCCAAAAATACGCTTACGCTTCTGCCAAGTCCTGTCATGGTTCATTCCCCATTTTTGATTGTTAGGCAATTTTTCTTGCGCGCAGCTCTTCCCTGGAAAAGTGCTTCGGAAACACCGAAACGAGGTGATCGCAGGCCGCCGCATAGGCGGTCGCGCGCGTGACATTTTCCGTTCCCATCAGCAGTCGCAACCACAGGCCTTCCAGCATTGCGCTCAGCGCCAGCGCCGCAGAGATCGGGTCGAAGTCATAATCTCCGCTCGACTTCAGTGCCGTACAGATATCGATGATGACATTCTGGTAGTCCTCATCACGTGCGCCGCAGAGACTCTGATAAGTTGGCCGAGACTTGGCCTCGCCCCAGAAGGCGCACCAGGCGGCAAGCTTGCGCTTGTTGCAGATCGCACGATCGAAATCGGCGGCAACGACGCTTGCCAATTGCCGGGCCGGGTCGTCCCCTCCCTTGGCCAGCGCATTGCGCCAGTGAACCGCATATTCCTCGGACATGTATTGCAGGGTCGCGACGAGGAGTTTTTCCTTGCTCTCGAAGTGGAAGTTGACGATGCCGCGAGACAGGCCCGCACCATCAGCAACATCCGCCATTGTCGTTTCCGAATAGCCGCGCTTGGCCAGCGAATCGATCGTCGCCTCGATGAGCTGCAGCTGCCGCGTCTCTTTCGAGGCCTTTCGGCCGCGTTTGCCCGCCTCTGCTTCCTTGATTGGTGTGACCTTCATGCTTGACCCTTCCCGCATCGTGCCGGCTTGCAGCTGCATCCGGTCAACGGATGAGTGAAGCGATGGGATGCATTGTCAAGCTTGGTCTGCATCATATTGGGCGCCAGGAACTCCAAGGTAGCTATCGTCGCGATCCACGCGATCGGGCAGAGATTAACCGACTGTCTTCAAAACGCAATCAAATTTGTTGAACATTCATTCAATATCCGCTGGACATAAGACAATTTTCCGTGTGAAATTATGCAATAAGAAAATAAGGTGGAACGAAATCGCATGAAAAGCTGGGATGCAATTGTCATCGGCGCCGGGCACAACGGCCTCGTAAATGCCTGCTACCTGCAGCGCGCCGGCCTTGATGTGCTGGTCGTCGAAAAGAACGACTGGATAGGCGGCGCCGCGACCAGCCGTTCGCTGACGCCCGGCTACCTCTACTCCAACTGTTCCTACGTGTGTTCGCTGTTCCGCCCGGAGATCATGCGCGATCTCGAGCTACCCCGCTTCGGACTTCAGGTCATTTCCTATGAAGGCGGGGCGGTCTTCACCCAGGACGGCGATTATCTTGCCAATTACCGTGATCATAATGCGCATCGGCGCGAGTTTGCCCGCTTTTCACCGCGCGACGCCGAAGCCTATGACCGCTATGCCCGCGACGTGACGCGCCAGTGCCGGTTCATTCAGCCGCTCTTGATGCGCACGGCTGCCGATCCGACCAGCCTGCGCCCGCGCGACATTTCCGAACTCGTGTTCCTCGCCAAGAAATTCTCCGGTCTTGGAGCAAAGGAGATGGCGGATACGCTGCGTTTCTGGACGATGTCGATTTCGGACTTCCTCGACGAATATTTCGAGACCGACGTGATCAAGGCGAATTTCGCCCTGTCAGGTATCATAGGAACCGCGCTTGGTCCTATGTCGCCTGGCACGGCCTATGTGCTCCTGCATCACTATATGGGGGAAGTCGATGGTTCGGTCGGCGCATGGGGTTATGCACGCGGCGGCATGGGAGCCGTTACCAAAGCGCTCGCCGCGGCGTTCGAAGCATCCGGCGGTACGATCCGCACCGGAGCCGAGGTGGACCGGGTGCTCGTCCGCAATGGCATCGCCAAAGGGATCGTCCTCGCCAATGGCGACGAAATTCACGGCAAGATGGTCATCTCCAATGCCGACGTCAAACGAACCTTCCTGAAGCTTGTGGATGAAAAGGAACTCCCTTCCCCGTTCCTGCGCCGCGTGAAGAATTTCAAGATGCGCGGATCGTCAGGCAAGGTGAATATAGCCCTCGACTCCATGCCGGAATTTCCGGCATTGCCGAAGGACTCGCCCGTCTATCGCGGCGACATGCACTTTACCGACACCGTGGAGCGCATGGAGCGGGGCTATGACGACTGGAAGGCCGGACGCTGGTCGGCCGATCCGTTTCTCGACATGGTCATTCCGACGACGCTGGACCCGACCATGGCGCCGCCCGGCAAGCATTTCATGAGTTGCTTCGTGCAGTACTGTCCGCCCAAAGTGGAGGGTCGGGAGTGGACCGATGCCGACCGGGACGCCTTTGGCGAAACGGTCATCGCGCAGATCGCCGATTATTCACCCGGGTTCCGCGAACGCATCGTGCACATGGAAATCCGTACCCCGCGCGAGATCGAAGCGGAAGTCGGCTTGACCGAAGGCAATATCTTCCAGGGCGAACTTACCTTCGACCAATTGCTCTTCAATCGACCGGTGCCTGGATACGCGCAGTACCGGTCTCCGATTGGCGGTCTCTACATGTGCGGTTCGTCAACCCATCCGGGCGGCGGCGTGATGGGCGCCCCCGGACGAAATGCTGCAGCCGAAATCCTCCGCGACCTGAAGCGCGGCACCAAACATATGAGCCCTGCCCATGACGTCATTTGATGCAATCGTAATCGGCGGCGGCCATAACGGATTGGTCGCGGCCGCAACGCTTGGCCGATCCGGACGCAAGGTGCTGGTCCTAGAGGCAGGAAACGATGCCGGGGGCGGCACGCGGACCGAGGAATTCGCACCTGGGTTTTCCGTCTCCACCCTCGCACATGTCATCAACCGTCTCCATCCCGAAGTGGTGAGTTCGCTGGAACTCGAACGCAACGGCCTGCGCGTTGCGCAGAGCGACTTCATGCCAAGCATTGCGCTTTCCGTCACGGGGCAGCCGCTTGTGCTGACCGGCGCCTACGGGGAAGACGTTCAAGGTGCTGCGCCCTCCGAAACGGCTGCGTGGCGGGGTTTGCGCGAACAGCTTTTGCAGTTCGCCGGGATCCTGAAGCCGATGCTGATCCGCCGTCCTCCCGACCTTCGCGGCAATATGGCATTGTCGGAAACCGCCGCCCTCGCAATGCTAGGCGTTTCGTTGAAACGACTTGGCAAGGAGGGCATGCGGGACTTCCTGCGCATGCTGCTGATGAACGTCTCGGACGTCCTCGACGAGCATCTTGAGGATGACCGGCTGAAGGGCCTCCTCGCCTTCGACGCGACGCTCGGCAGCCACCTTGGCCCGCGCTCTCCCACCTCGCTGCTCGGGCTCTACTATCGATTGACCGGCGAAGTCGCCGGTGCCTCGGGCGCCCAGGTCGGCGCTGCGGGTGGGGCAGATGCTGTCGTCGCCGCAATCCGCTCTGCCGCCGAAAAAGCCGGCGTTCGCGTGCGCTCCAATGCGCCGGTCGGTAGCATATTGGTCGTACGCGGAAAGGCTGTCGGCGCGGTCCTCGAAAACGGTGAGGTCCTGCGCGCCAATACGGTTGTCTCGGCGATTAGCGCAAAGACGACTTTCCTCAACCTCGTGGGCACCCCCAATCTCGATACGGGCTTCGTTCGCCGCGTCAGCAATATCCGCACCCACGGTAACGCCGCCAAACTCCACCTTGCACTCGACGAATTGCCACAGTTTCTCGGCGTCGATGAGGCGGGCCATCGCGGCCGTCTCGTCATTGCTCCTTCGGTCGATCATGTCGAGCGTTCTTTCAACCCGTCGAAATACGGGGAGTTTTCGCCTGAGCCGGTCATGGAAATCACCTTGCCGAGCCTCGTCGACGCCTCGCTCGCACCGGAGGGCGCCTGCACATTGTCGGCGATTGTGCAATATGCGCCCTACGCCCTGAAAGAGGGCTGGGCCGCTGGCAAGCCAAAACTCCAGGCGGCGATCATCGCGCAGCTGGAGCGTCACGCCCCCGGCATCGGCGGCTCGATCCGCCATGCCGAACTGCTGACCCCGGTCGATATCGAACAGCGCTATCGTATTCCCGGCGGTCATTGGCACCATGGCGAATTGCAGGCTGACCAGATGCTGATGTCGCGTCCCGTCTTCGGGGCCGAGGGTTACGACACCCCCATCGACGGGCTTTACCTCGCCGGCGCGGGCTCGCATCCGGGCGGCGGCATATCCGGAGTTCCGGGTCTCAACGCCGCGCGCCGCATCATTGCAATGAAGGGCTGAGACCATGGAACACGCACCCTTGAGCAAGCTCTTGCCAGCCCGCACGCGCAAACAGGGCCATTTTCGCAAGCCGCTGATTACAACGCCTTTCCAGCCGCGCCTCGAAGCCCTCATGCAGAGCGAGGAATGGTACGCCTGGGGCGGCTACAAGGCGCCCATGTCGCTGTGGGACGAGGAACTCGAATATTTCGCGATCCGCAGCCAGGCCGCATTGTTCGACATTTCGCCCATGGTGAAATATCGCATCGATGGCCCGGATGCGGAGGCCTATCTCGATCGCCTGACGTTGCGCGATGTGACCAGGCTTAAGCCTGGGCGCGTCCACTATACCGCCTGGTGCGACGACGAGGGGCATGTGCTGGACGATGGCACTCTTTTCCGGCTTGCGCAAAACCACTTTCGCCTGTGCTGTCAGGAGCGCCATCTGCCCTGGCTCCTCGATAGCGCGATCGGCTTCGATGTCACCGTTGCCGAGGAGACGGAAGCGGTGGCTGCACTGGCGTTGCAGGGCCCTGCTTCGTTCGCGGTGTTGCGCGACGCTGGTTTCGAAGGGGTCGAAGCGCTCAAGGTTTTTGATCTTGCCGAATTCTCCCATGAGACCGGTACTGTCACCATATCGCGCACCGGATTCACCGGCGATCTGGGCTACGAACTCTTCATCGAGGCAAAGGCGGCGCTCAGCCATTGGGACCGGCTTTTCCGTGCCGGCGAGCGACGGGGCCTTCGAGCGATAGGCTATGCGGCGCTGAATCGTGCGCGCCTCGAGGCGGGCTTGATCGTTGCCAATGCCGACTTCATCACCGCCGACCACGCGCTGCGCGCTGATCGCACGCGCATGCCGGACGAGATCGGCCTTGGCTTCATGATCGACTTGAAGAAGGGCCATTTCAATGGCCGCAAGGCAATCGAGCGGGCGCGGATCAAGAAGCAGTTGCGCCATGTCCTCGTTGGGCTGGAGATCGAAGGCAACATCCCGGCCGAGCATGCAATCGTTTATTACAAGGGCAAGCGCGAAGTGGGCCTTGTCAGTGCCGCCATCTGGTCACCCCTTGCCAAGCGCAATATTGCGATCGCGAGTCTCGAACGGCCTTATGGCGATACGGTCACCGAGGATCTCTGGGTCGAGATTTATGCGATGCGCGAACTGCGCTACGAAAAGATGATGAAGCGCGCCAGGGTAGTGCCGAGGCCGTTCATCAAGCTCGACCGGCGCACGGCCAATCCGCCCGGGGATTTCTGATGCATGTTTCTAACGAGGAAGCCCGCGAGCAATTTGCCCTACTCAATACGCCGCTCGGACAGAAATGGTCCGGCCGCGCCCGCTACGCTGCCGCCATGTATTTCAACAAACGGGGTGAATTGAGCGATGAGGCCCTCGAGATATACCGGATTTGCGCGCGGATGGATGGTGAAGACCCGATTGCCGTTTTGAAATCCCAGCATGTCGGCATCGCCTGGCTCAGCAGGCTTAATGAAGCATACCAGTAGTATTAATGTCACTCACACAGAAAATATCAAGCAAGAGGCGTTCAAACCGAGACAAGGCAATTGCATTCATCAAGCATATCGAAATACTTCCGTGACGGGAGTTCGTCACGGGGCAACTGACACTCTGGGACCAGGACTGATGGAAAGGGGAACTTTCGCATGAATATAAAGAGCTTGCTGCTCGGCTCAGCCGCCGCCCTCATAAGTGCATCGGGCGCCTATGCCGCCGATGCTGTCGTGGTCGCCGAACCGGAACCTGTCGAATATGTCCGCGTTTGCGACGCCTATGGCGCAGGATTTTTCTATATACCTGGAACAGAGACCTGCCTGAAGATCGATGGCTATGTCCGCTACGATGCCGCCGTCGGCGATGATCCGTATGACGGCACCAATGTCGGCGCCGACGACAACGAAACCTGGTACAAGAAGACACGTGCCGAAATTAGGTTTGATGCCCGTTCCGAAACCGAACTTGGCACCTTGCGTTCCTATGCGGAAACCCGTGTCGAGTTCGAAAACGGATCGGATATCGGCGCGACGCTTTCCCAGGCTTTTATCGAACTCGGTGGCTTTCGCATCGGCACAGCCGACGAACTTTTCGGTTCATGGACCAATTATGCCGGCAACATCATCAATGACGATGTGATCAACTATCAGTCCGGCGAGAGCAATCAGGTCAGCTACACGTTTACGGGCGGCAACGGCTTCTCCGCCATGATCGGCGCCGAACAGGGCCAGGACGACGTCACCGGTCTCGGCGGCAACTACGTCATCGAAGATTATATGCCGCATGTCCTGGCGGGCGCAAAATGGGAACAGAACTGGGGCGGCATTTCCGGCGTCGCCGGCTATGATTCCAACGTTGAGGAATTCGCGGGCAAGTTGCGCCTTGATGTAAAGTTCAGCGAGACGTTCTCAGCTTTCGTCATGGGCGGCTACCAGTCGGATTATGATGACAATTTCGACCCCGATACGGGCGACGTCAATCCCAACAACCGCAACTGGTTCGGCACCTGGGAAGGCGATTGGGCGGCCTGGGCCGGCGTTACCGCAGCTCTCACGGACAAGGCAAACCTCAACGGCCAGGCTGCTTATGAATCGGAAGGGACCTGGGCGCTGGCCGCCAACGTCGAATACACGCTGGTCCCCGGCTTGGTCATCACGCCGGAAATCAACTACACGAAGTTTGACGGCGCGCGCCGGGCATTTTCCGAGGCCAATGGCGGCGGCGACGACGCGCTCGGCGGAACGATCCGTTTCCAGCGCAACTTCTAACGCTCAATTGTCGATGGATTGGAAACGGCCCCGTTTGGGGCCGTTTTTCTTGGGGCCAGCCCGGCGTTCTCCGGCCTGAACGCGAGCGTCCAGCGAAAATACTGTTGTTTGTCCGAAAACTGCAATATACTGCATATCAAGACATCCAAGTTTCAGGACATCGATATGCACACCATTGGTTTCGTCGTTTTCCCTGACTTTCAAGTCATGGGATTTGCTGCGCTCACTGCATTCGAGATCGCCAATCTCACGGTCAATGAGCCGGTGTACACCATTAGCCTGCTCTCCGAGACCGGCAGCATGGTGCGGGCCTCAGCCGGCTTCAATGTGGAGACGGAGCCCTTCGGCAAGTCGACATTCGACACGGTCATCTTCGGTGCCGGGACTTCATTGCAACCCGCCACCCCAGGGCTTCTCGACTTTGTGCAGAAATCGACGCCGACATCGCGCCGGATTGCAGCGCCATGCCTTGGCGCCTTTACGCTTGCCGAGGCAGGGATCCTCGATGATCGGCGGGCGACGACGCATTGGGCCTTCGCCCGCGAACTTCATAACCGCTTTCCTCGGGTGAAGGTGGAAGAGGACCGTATTTTCATCATCGATGGCCCTGTCTGGACCTCTGCCGGCATGACCGCTGGCATCGATCTGGCATTAGCGATGGTCGAGAAGGATCTCGGTGCTGAGGTAGCCCTTACAGTCGCTCGAAAACTTGTCGTGTATCATCGCCGTGCCGGGGGCCAGTCGCAGTTTTCCGCTTTGCTCGAGCTTGATCCGAAATCTGATCGCATCCAGAAGGCTGTCGATTTCGCCAAGCAGAACCTCAAGACAGACCTTTCGGTCGAGGACCTGGCGGATGCCGCGAACTTGAGTCCGCGCCAGTTCAGCCGGGCATTTCGCGCGGAAACCGGTCAGTCGCCCGCGAAGGCAGTCGAAAATCTGCGTGTGGAAACTGCGCGCCTGCTGATGGAGCAAGGCCGTCTCTCCATGGATATGATCGCAAATGAGACCGGCTTTGCCGACCGCGAACGGATGCGCCGCGCCTTTCTGCGCGCTTTCGGCCAGCCTCCGCAGGCCATGCGGCGGATCTCCAGACTTTCGGCCTGAGCCGATCCAAAAAGCCGCTTCAGGTTCAGTAATCTCCGAGCGCAGCAAATTGTGTGGAGATGCTAGATTGCGCAACCCTTGAGAAAGATTTCGGCGCACATTTTTGCGCGGGCGACAATTTCTTCGCTCTGCGGCGCGGGTTCCTGGCGCAGCATCGCTGCCCGCTGCGGCTCCATCACCATCATTCCGCGCAGCATGCCGCTGGCTGCATGCGGATCGGTGAGCGCTATTCGCCCACGCTTGATCTGATCGCGGAGCCAGGCCTCCATCACCGTATTTGTTTTGATGATTGCCTGCTCATAGAACGATGCCGCAAGTTCCGGAAACCGGTCGGATTCGCCAATGACAAGCCGGATAATATCGATCGTATCGTGCGATAGCGTCAGCATGCCATAGGCCGTCAGCATGCGTTCGAGACCTTCTTTCATATCCTCGTTTGCGTGGGCATCGGGATTGACCGCAAGGAAAAAGCGACCGATGCGATCGGAAATCATGCAGGCAAACAGGTCCGCCTTGGTAGGAAAAAGGCGGTAGAGGGTTTTGGTTGAAACGCCGGCGTTTTGCGCGATCGCGCTAATGCTCGCAGCGGCGTAACCGCTCTCATGAAACTGCGCATTGGCAGCTTCGATGATGAGGCTCTTCGTATCATCGTCGCAACGGATTTGCGGGCGGCCCCGGGGGCGCTTCTCGATCTTGTGAATTACGACCATCATCATTTTCCAAAATATTATTGACAAGACTTTTATAGAGCGTATTTTGGAAAATATCAAGTTTCCTAAATGGAAATTATCGACAAAGGCCGCAGCCCGATGTGACGGCGACCCGTAAATTCGGAGATCAAAATGAGCAAGCTGCATGCCTTGAACAATAATGTCGCCAAGCCCGACGAGATAGTTCCAACCGCTGAAGCCGGCAGGCCCGTACTCGTGCCAGACGTGACGCCGGCACCCACGGCCGGCGCAAAGCCTGCGCGAAAATGCGGCCGACGTCTGCTTTTCGGAACGGCCGCGATCATCCTGCTGGCCGGCAGCGTCTACTACGGCCACAATTACTGGACGGTTGGCCGTTTCAACGTCGAAACCGACGACGCTTATGTCAAGGCGGACAATAGTTCGGTAGCGCCCAAAATCTCGGGCTATATCGCCGAAGTTCTCGTCAAGGACAACGAAACGGTAAAAGCCCGCCAGCCCCTCGCACGCATTGACGATCGCGATTTCAAGACCGCGCTCGAACAAGCAAAGGGCGATGTCGCTGCCGCCGAGGCGACGATCGAAGCAAAGCAAGCTTCGCTCGAGATTCAGGAGTCGGTCATTGCGGCTGCGCGCGCCACTGTCGATGTCGATCAGGCCAATGCAATCTTCGCCGAACAGAACAACAAGCGTTATGCGACGCTCGCAACCAGCGGCTATGGCAACATCCAGAATGCACAGCAGGCCGCCTCGCAGATCGCGGCGGCAAAGGCCACGGTCGTTCGCGATAGCGCTGCCTTAGACGCTGCGACCAAGCAGGTTGACCTGCTCAAGGCCGAACTTGCGCAGGCAAAGGCGGCTCTGGAGCATGATCTTGCCGTTCAACACCAGGCCGAACTCAACCTGTCCTATGCCACGATAATTGCGCCTGTCGATGGTGTCGTGGGCAACCGCACGCTGCGGGTCGGACAATATGTCCAGGCAGGAACGCAGCTCATGACGGTGGTGCCGACTGCCTCGGTCTACGTCATTGCCAATTACAAGGAAACGCAGCTCACCGATGTCCATGCGGGCCAGGCGGTCGATATCGACGTCGACATGTTTCCGGACCGCGTCTATCACGGTCACGTCGATAGCCTTGCCCCCGCTAGTGGACAGGAATTTGCGCTCCTGCCGCCGGACAATGCGACCGGCAATTTCACCAAGGTCGTGCAGCGCATTCCCGTGAAGATCGTCCTTGATGCCGATAGTGCCGCGGCCGGGGACCTGCGGCCGGGCATGTCCGTTCAACCAAGCATCGACACCAAGCCCTACGCTGCCCAGCGTCAGAGCCGTTGATGGACGGCGGGAGGATCGTGTCATGTCTGCCGTCACATTCAACGCCCCAGCCGTGCCGCAGCCGCGCGCAAGCACAAAGGAGTGGATAGCCGTACTCGCCGGCATGATCGGCGCGTTCATGGCGATCCTCAACATCCAGATTACCAATGCATCGCTGCTCAATATCGAGGGGGGCATAGGCACCGGCGTCGATAATGGCGCCTGGATCTCGACGTCCTACCTTATCGGCGAAATCGTCGTGATCCCGCTTACGGCCTATTTCAGCAGCGTATTTTCATTTCGTCGCTACATGCTTGTGAACACGATACTGTTCCCTCTGTTTTCGATAGCCTGTGCCTTCACGCATGATCTCGGCTCGATGATCGTCATGCGCGGCCTGCAGGGTTTCGCCGGCGGCGTGCTTATCCCCATGGCCTTCACCATGGTGCTGACGAAGCTGCCAAAGGCACAACAGCCGGTTGGCCTTGCGCTCTTCGCCCTGTCCGTCACTTTCGCTCCGGCGATTGGCCCGACGATCGGCGGCTACCTTACCGAGAATTACGGTTGGCAAACGATCTTCTTCATCAACGCGGTCCCGAGCGCCGTCATGGCGGTTGCTCTGGCGGCAACCCTGGACAAGGCGCCGATGCAGCTTCATTTGCTGAAGGAGGGCGACTGGGCCGGCATTTTCACCATGGCTATCGGCCTATCGGCTCTGCAAACCGTGCTCGAAGAGGGCAACAAGGACGACTGGTTCTCGTCACCCTTCATCCTGAAGCTCAGCGCTGTCGCCGTCGTCTTTCTGGTGACTTTCATCTGGATTGAGTTGACCGTCGACAAGCCCCTGGTGAAACTCAGCCTCTTGAAACAGCGCAACTTCGCCATCGGTGTCGTCGTCAACGTTCTGGTTGGCGTCGCCCTGTTCGGCACCGTCTATATCCTGCCCCAATACCTTGGGCAGGTGCAGCGTTACAATGCCGAGCAGATCGGCAATGTGCTTGCCTGGACCGGTCTGCCGCAATTGTTGCTGATCCCACTGGTACCGATGCTGATGAAGCGTTTCGACGCCCGTTACATCGGCTTTCTCGGCATCAGCATCTTTGCTGCCAGCTGTTTCATGAACGTCATGCTTTCACCCGACAATGCCGGTGATCAGTTCTGGATCCCGAACATTGTTCGTGCAATCGGGCAGGCGCTCGTTCTAACGCCGATCACTGCCATCACCACGGCCGGGATCGCCGCTGCCGACGCCGCCGCAGCATCGGGTTTGACGAACATGCTGCGCAATCTCGGCGGGGCGGTCGGTACGGCAACGCTTGGAACCGTTCTGACCAAGCGGGAACAGTTCCACTCGAACATCATCGGCCAGTCTGTGACGCTGGCGCGCGACGAGGTTCATCAGCGCCTCGACCAGTTGACGGGTTATTTCATCGCCCACGGCGTTTCCGATCACGCCCTGGCCGCCCAACAGGCCGTCGTCGTCCTCGGCCGGCTCGTCAAGCGCCAGGCATTGATCCTCGGCTTCGGCGACACCTTTGCGGTTATCGGCGTCCTGCTTGCCATTGCGGCAATTGCCCTATTGTTCGCCGAAAAGCCGAAAGGCGCTGCGGCGGCCGGCGCACACTAAGGCTCCCATTGCTTGGCGCCTTGCCAATTGTGCGCAGGGCCATTAACTCGTGGCATGGCATTTACACTGCGGCAACTGCAATATTTCGTAGCGGTGGCGGAGCAAGGCTCCGTCACCCGCGCCGCGCAGAATCTTTCCATATCGCAGTCATCCATCACCGAAGCAGTGAAGGAACTTGAAAACGACCTTGGCGTTGAACTCTTCGAGAGGCATCCGCGCGGGCTTGATATCACCCATAACGGGCACCAGTTCCTGCGACACGCGACGAAGATCCTCGCCGACGTCTCCGATGCACGCCGGTCTTTTTCCAACGAGGCGCCGGCCATGGGTGGAAAGCTGCACCTTGGCGTCACCTCGCTGGTGGCAGGGTATGTGCTGTCCGACCTGCTCGCCCGGTTTCGCCGTGCCAGTCCCGGCGTCGAAGTGAGCGCCATCGAGGACAATGGTTCATATCTCGAACATCTGCTCGTCGGAGGCGAACTCGACGTCGCCGTCATGGTGATCTCCAACCTGCGCGATCGGATGGCGCTACAGGCTGAAATTATCGAGACCTCGCCCTATCGCCTGTGGCTGCCCCTCGGGCATCCGCTGGTCAGCGCCGACATCATTTCGATCAACGATATCGCCAGGGAGCCGTTGATCATGCTGACGGTCGACGAGATCGAGGAGAATACCGGCAAGCTTTTGACCGCTCTTGGTGCGCGCCCGCACGTGGCCTTTCGCACGCGCTCGGTAGAAGCCGTGCGCAGTCTCGTGGCGACGGGTGCCGGCATCGCGCTTCTTCCCGATCTTGTGTACCGCCCATGGTCACTGGAAGGCGACCGCATCGAAAGCCGCGACGTTTCAGGCGCCCTCCCCGTCGTCCAGGTCGGCATGGTCTGGCGCAAGGGATCGAGCCTGCCGCAGGCGGCGCGGGATTTCGTCGGCATAGCAGAAGCGCTTCGCAGCGGGCGCACCCGTTAATTTGGGTAGATATCGGAAATTCCGATACCTACCTTCTCATAAATGAATTTGCGAATGCAGCGAAACAGAGGCAGTCTCTTCTCAGGGAACATGGCTTGCAAAATCGCGGCCGAATCGGGGAGATTCGAACATGAAGCATCTACTCAAATCCTGCACTGCGCTAACGCTTTCGTTGATGTTGGCGACTCAGGTCATGGCGCAGGAAGCGCTGAAGGAACTCGGCAAAGGTGAAGGTGAAGTTTCGATCGTCGCCTGGCCGGGTTACATCGAACGCGGCGACACAGACAAGAACTACGACTGGGTGACCGGCTTCGAGAAGGAAACCGGCTGCAAGGTCACCGTCAAGACGGCGGCCACATCCGACGAGATGGTAGCGCTGATGAACGAAGGCGGCTTCGATCTTGTGACGGCATCCGGAGATTCGACGCGGCGCCTGATCGCAGGCAAGCGGGTGCAACCGATCAACACGGATCTCATCCCGAACTGGAAGACCATCGACGAGCGCATGCAAAATGCGCCATGGCATACGATTGATGGCGTCCACTACGGCGTCCCCTATGTCTGGGGTCCGAATATCCTCATGTACAATACGGATGTTTTCAAAGACAAGGCACCGACGAGCTGGAGCGTGGTGTTCGAGGAGATGAATCTTCCGGACGGGAAGTCCAACAAGGGCCGGATTCAGGCTTACGACGGTCCAATCCACATTGCCGACGCTGCCAACTACCTGATGTTCCACAAGCCCGAGCTTGGCATCAAGGATCCCTACGAATTGAATGAGGATCAGTACAAGGCGGCGCTCGACATCTTGCGCGTCCAGCGCACGCTCGCCGGTCGCTACTGGCACGATGCGATGGTACAGGTTGACGATTTCAAGAATGAGGGTGTTGTCGCATCGGGATCCTGGCCGTTCCAGGTCAATCTCCTGAAAGGCGAGAAGCAGCCGGTCGCTTCGGTTTTCCCCGAGGAGGGAACAACAGGCTGGGCCGATACGACCATGCTGCACGCCGACAGCAAGCACCCCAACTGCGCCTATATGTGGATGGAACATTCACTTTCGCCCAAGGTGCAGGGTGACGTTTCCGCATGGTTCGGCGCCAATCCTTCGGTCGGTGCTGCCTGCAAGGGCAATGAGTTGCTGACGAAGGAGGGCTGCGCCGCCAACGGCTACAACGATTTCGCCAAGATCAAGTTCTGGAAGACGCCGGTTGCCAAGTGTGAATCACAGGGCCAATGCATTCCCTACAACCGCTGGGTCTCGGACTATATCGCCGTCATTGGCGGACGCTGAAACCCGGCACTGCACTGCGTCGCTTAATGTTTGCAGATTTGTCGACCGGCCGTGGACGCCGGTCGATCGCAAACCGCATAGGTTAGGCCCGGGCCAATAGTAACCCAACTTACTGGAGCAAAGGCCATGACACCTGCTGTTCTATTCCAGAACGTATCCCGCCATTTCGGTGCCGTTCGTGCGGTAGATGCAGTTGATCTGGCAGTCGCTGAAGGCGAGTTTTTCGCAATGCTTGGCCCATCAGGATCGGGCAAGACGACGTGCCTGCGGCTGATGGCCGGGTTCGAACAACCGACGAGTGGTCACATCGAGATCTTCGGAGAAACCGCCGAGGGCGTTCCACCTTACAAGCGCAGCGTCAACACGGTGTTTCAGGACTACGCACTGTTTCCGCATCTCAACATTCTCGACAACGTTGCCTACGGGCTCATGGTGAAGGGCGCAGGCAAGGACGAACGGCGCAAGGCCGCTGAGGACGCGCTCGCTATGGTAAAGCTTCCCGGCTATGGCTCGCGGCGTCCGGGCCAGTTGTCGGGCGGCCAGCGCCAGCGCGTGGCGCTCGCACGTGCGCTCGTCAACAAGCCGAAGGTACTTCTGCTTGACGAGCCGCTCGGCGCGCTCGATCTGAAGTTGCGCGAGCAGATGCAGGAGGAACTGAAGTCCCTGCAGAAGTCGCTTGGCATCACCTTTGTCTTCGTTACCCATGACCAGGGCGAGGCCTTGTCGATGGCCGACCGCATTGCTGTGTTCAATGATGGAAAAATTCAACAGCTTGGCACACCGGAGGAGGTGTACAAGCGACCGCAGACGCGCTTCGTCGCCGACTTCGTCGGTTCGTCGAACGTGTTGCCGCCGGAATTCGTCAGCCAGTTTGGCGCTGCCAACCGTTATGCAAGCCTGCGCCCCGAGGCTATCACGCTCGGCCACGCTGGCGACGGCAAGCTGGTGCTTGACGGCACCGTCGTGTCGCGCAGCTTCCTTGGTGCGACCAACCGCATCCTCGTCAGCGTCAATGGCACGCGCATCCACGTGATGAGCCCGGCCGCAGCGACGGTTCCCGCCGAAGGCGGGCGCGTAACATTGAGTTTCGACCGGGCCGATCTCCACCTGATGGACCAGGCGTCATGAGCGCCATCGCGCAACAACGATCAACCCTCGCCGATCGCGGCAGCTTGAGCGGGCGGCTCTCAGACTTCCTGTGGAAGCATCCGCACGTTTTGCTCATGCTCCTGCTTGCGCCGCCGCTGCTTTGGCTCGGCATTATCTATCTCGGTTCCCTCTTTGCGCTCCTGCTGCAAAGCTTCTTTTCCATCGACGACTATTCCGGTCTAATCAACTACCAGTTCACACTCGCCACGTATGGCCAGTTGCTCAACGAAGCCAATCTGGACATCATCCTCCGGACGGTTCTCATGGCTTCGATCGTGACGCTGGTTTCGGCGGTCATTGCCTTTCCCATCGCCTACTTCGCCGCGCGCTATGCGCAAGGAAAATGGAAGGCTTTCTTCTACCTCGGCGTGATGTTGCCGCTCTGGTCGAGCTACCTCGTGAAGATCTATGCCTGGAAACTGATCCTCGCCAAGGAAGGCATCCTCACCTGGTTTCTGACCAAGCTCAATCTGATGTGGCTGCTCGACGCCTGGCTCTCCCTCCCGGTCATAGGCGGCAACTCCCTCTCTGTCAGCTATACGGGGACGTTCATCGTCTTCGTCTATGTCTGGATGCCGTTCATGATCCTCCCGATTCAGGCAGCGCTCGAACGGGTGCCCGGCAATCTCATCGAAGCTTCTTCCGACCTTGGGGCCACGCCGCAACAAACCTTCCGCCATGTCCTTTTCCCGCTTGCCCTGCCGGGAATCGTCGCGGGCTCGATCTTCACCTTCTCGCTGACGCTCGGCGACTACATCATTCCGCAGATCATCGGTTCGTCGCGCCTGTTTATTGGACAGGCGGTCTATGCGCAGCAGGGCACGGCGGGCAACATACCGCTGGCAGCGGCGTTCACCGTTGTCCCTATCGTGATCATGGGCTTCTATCTGTGGATGGCGCGGCGCATGGGGGCATTCGATGCGCTCTGATCGCTCTGCCCCGCTCGGACTGAAGATCGCGGCCGGTTGCGGCCTCCTCTTCCTGCATGTCCCCCTGCTTCTGATCTTTCTCTATGCCTTCACGACCGAAGACAAGAGCTACCAGTTCCCGCCGCCCGGCCTGACCCTCCAATGGTTCGCTGTCACCTGGGAGCGGCCCGATGTCCGGCAGGCGCTGTTTCTCTCGGTGCGTGTCGCGACGGTATCGACCATACTGGCGCTAATTCTCGGGACGCTTTGCGCCGCCGCGGTGAGCCAGACGCGCTTCTTCGGCCGCGAGACAATTTCGCTCCTCGTCGTCCTGCCGATCGCATTGCCCGGCATCATCACCGGCATTGCGCTGCGTTCCGCCTTCAGCCTGGCCGATATACCCTTCTCGTTCTGGACCATCGTCCTTGGTCACGCGACCTTCTGCATCGTCGTCGTCTACAACAATGCGGTGGCCCGCTTCCGCCGCGTTTCCGGCTCGCTGATGGAAGCATCGATGGACCTCGGCGCCAACGGCTTCCAGACGTTCCGCTACATCATCCTGCCGAACATCGGAACCGCCCTGTTGGCCGGGGGCATGCTCGCCTTCGCCCTGTCGTTCGACGAGGTGATCGTCACCACCTTTACCGGTGGCCAGCAATCGACACTGCCGATCTGGATGCTGCAGGAGCTTATTCGTCCGCGCCAAAGGCCCGTCACCAACGTCGTGGCAATGGTTGTGGTGCTCGTGACGTTCCTGCCGATACTTGCCGCCTATTACCTCACACGTGACGGCGACCAGATCGCTGGTTCAGGCAAATAATAAGACTATGGGAGAACATGTCATGGATACGCAATTGCTCATCGGGTCAAGGTTCGAAGCCGGAACGGAAACGGAGGAACAG
This sequence comes from Phyllobacterium sp. SYP-B3895, assembly GCF_009647635.1. NCBI lineage: Bacteria > Pseudomonadati > Pseudomonadota > Alphaproteobacteria > Hyphomicrobiales > Phyllobacteriaceae > Phyllobacterium > Phyllobacterium sp. SYP-B3895. The sequence goes on from NZ_WJIG01000004.1 coordinate 502,235, forward strand.
ATCCTCAATCCCAAGACCGGCGCCAGGATTATTGATCTCGCCGAGGCTTCCCACAGCCAGATCGACGCGGCGGTAGATGCTGCCGAACGAGCTTTCCTCGGCTGGTCACGTACAACGCCGGCCGAGCGAGCGGGGTATCTTCTGAAGATTGCAGACGCGATCGAAGCGGAGGCAGACGACTTTGCCGCGCTCGAAGCACTGAATTGCGGCAAGCCGATCAATGCGGTGCGCAACGATGAACTGCCGGCCATCATCGACTGCTGGAGGTTTTTTGCCGGAGCAGTTCGAACATTGACCTCGCCTGTCGCCGGCGAATATCTGCCCGGACATACCTCCATGATCCGCCGCGATGCGATCGGCATCGTCGGCTCGATTGCCCCATGGAATTATCCATTGATGATGATGGCCTGGAAGCTCGCGCCAGCGATCGCGGGCGGCAACACGGTCGTGTTCAAGCCATCGGAGCAGACACCGCTTACAGCGTTGAAAATGGCGCGCCTGCTCGCCGGAATATTGCCTGAAGGTGTCGTGAACATCATCCTCGGCCGCGGCGAGACCGTCGGCAACGCTCTTATCAACCATCCGAAGATCGCCATGGTTTCCATTACCGGTGACATTGCGACAGGCAAGAAGGTCTTGCAGGCGGCGGCGAAGACCGTCAAGCGCACGCATCTCGAGCTTGGCGGCAAAGCGCCGGTAATCGTATATGGAGACGCCGACCTTGAAGCCGTCGTCAATGGCATCCGCACGTTCGGCTACTACAATGCCGGCCAGGACTGCACCGCGGCCTGCCGCATCTACGCGCAGGACAGCATTTATGAGCGCCTTGTAGCCGACCTGTCTTCGGCGGTGTCGACAATCCGCTATAACGACCCTGATGACACGGTCAATGAGATCGGACCGCTGATCTCGGGACGCCAGCGCGACCGGGTTGCGAGCTTCGTCGAACGGGCAACGGAACAGAAGCACATCGAGATCACGACGGGGGGCAGTCCCGGCAGCACCAATGGATTTTTCTTCCAGCCGACGGTGGTCGCCGGCGCCACGCAGGAAGACGAAATCGTGCGCCGGGAGGTGTTCGGACCGGTCGTTTCCGTGACACGGTTCAAAGAGGACGAGCAGGCAGTTTGCTGGGCCAATGACAGCGATTACGGTCTGGCGTCGTCGGTCTGGACCCGCGACATCACCAAGGCGATGCAGGCAGCATCACGCCTGCAGTATGGCTGCACCTGGATCAACACGCATTTCATGCTCACCAACGAGATGCCGCATGGCGGCGTGAAGCAGTCAGGCTATGGTAAGGATATGTCCGTCTATGCGCTGGAGGACTATACGGCCGTGCGCCACATCATGATCAATCATGGGTAAGGCCTTGCGCCTTGTAAAAGAGGAAGCGGGGCCAATGGTCGGCCCCGCCGCGTCGATCAGCTACGGATGAACGCGAGAAGGTCCGCGTTGATTGTCTCCGCGTGCGTCGTCGGCATGCCGTGCGGGAAGCCCTTGTAGGTCTTGAGCGTTCCATTCTGCAAAAGCTTTGCCGACAAAGGAGCAGAATCGGCATAAGGAACGATCTGGTCGTCGTCGCCGTGCATCACGAGTACCGGGACCTTGATCTTCTTCAGATCTTCAGTGAAATCGGTCTGCGAGAAGGCGACGATGCCGTCATAATGCGCCTTGGCTCCGCCCATCATGCCCTGACGCCACCAGTTCTGTATCACGGCCTCCGACACATTTGCGCCGGGTCTGTTGTAGCCGTAGAACGGGCCGGCGGCTATCGCACGATAGAAATCGCTGCGGCCTGCGGCGAGCTGCTTCTGGAAGTCGTCGAATACATCCTTCGGCAGTCCGCCGGGGTTAGAGTCGGTCTTGACCATGAGCGGCGGCACTGCACTCAGGATCGCCGCCTTGGCTACCCGGCTTTCGCCATGACGCGCAATATAGTGCACGACTTCCCCGCCGCCGGTGGAATGGCCGACGTGAACGGCATTCTTCAGGTCGAGCTTTTCGGTCAATGCAGCAAGATCATCGGCATAATGATCCATGTCGTGGCCGTCGCTTACCTGACTTGAACGCCCGTGACCACGCCGATCATGGGCGATGACGCGAAAGCCATTGTTGGCGAAGAACATCATCTGCGCATCCCAATCGTCCGCCGATAGCGGCCATCCATGGCTGAAGACGATCGGCTGCCCTGCTCCCCAGTCCTTGTAGAAAATCTCGACCCCATCCTTTGTGTTGATCGTTGGCATATCGTTCTCTCCTGACGGTTTGAATTGGACGGGACGGAGGGTATTGCAGCCGCGCCCGAAAGCAAATGCCATCGAGGCACAACTTATCGGGGAAATATTCCGATGGAAGTCAATCATTGGCTGCTCTACGTAGTTTTCTCGGGAGAGCCTAGGGTTAGTGCTGATTGCGGCGTGCTGATCCTGTCAATATTGTCGATATCTCAAGTTCCCCTCTCTAGACTTGAAACTTGGCCCGCCGCTGCTGCAAACCCCTGGCAGCGGCGGGCGAATTTGTTTCTGGCGGGAGGTGGCCCGTAGCAAGGCACGGCCCTGCTGAATGGAGCGCACGCAATCGTTTGGCACAGACTTGCGCACTCTGCGTATCAGTGCGTCGTTGCGCCCCGTACCCGCCCCGGCGTCTCACCGTAAGCCTTTTTGAAGGCCTTTATGAAGTGCGCGGCGGTCTCGAAGCCTACCTCAATGGCGATCTCTATAAGCGGCGCCTTGGTCTGCAGGAGCAGCGCCCGTGCGCGATGCAACCTCAACGCCATATAGGCTTGAGCGGGCGAGCGTCCTGTCTTTTCATGGAAGAGACGCTCCAGTTGGCGGCGCGAGATGCCGACCGACGCCGCGAGGTCGGGAATGCTGATAATGTCCTCGACATGCCGTTCCATGGTGATCAGGATCGACTTCAGGCGATCGTCGCTGCAGTCGATATCGAGCGGCCGGCGCGGCTGAATATCGAGCGCAGTTCGTGCCCGTTCTATCTGCAGCACTTCGAGCGCGTTGCGTTCGGCGTCCTTGCTGATCGACTGGCGCACGATCGACGCCGCCAGATCGGCGGCACTGGTGCCGCCAGCACATGAACCGCGCGCCTTGTCGAGGTTGTATAGTCGATCGGAACGTACCGCCAGATCAGGAAAGCGTTCCTTGAATGCCTGGTAGTGTAGCCAGCTGACGCACGTCTCATGATGATCCATCAATCCGGCTTCCGCCAGAATGAACGACCCGGTGCACACGCCGATCAGAGGCACCTTTTGCAGATCTGCCCGCTTGAGGAAAGCGATCGTGTCGTTGTCGATGGGGCGTTCCACGGTCAACAGCCCCCCGACCACCACGATGTAGTTAAACTGGCCGGGGTCGACGAAATCCGACGTCGGAGCCACCTCGACGCCGCAGCTCGACGTGATCAGATGCCGCGTGCTGCCGAGCACCTGCCAGTCGGCATGCACCCGTCCAGAACGGTCGAGCTCATCGCTTGCCAGCCGCAACGTATCGACGAACATGGCAAAGGCCGACAGCGTGAAGGAACGCGCCAGGACGAAGCCGATTTTCAATCGCGCCGTCTCGGAGGTCAGGGGTCTCGCATTCATCCGTCAATCCCTCTATGGCGCGGTCGACAATGCCTTGGCCTTGCGGTAAGCGGCGTCGAGACCGGCGTCCACCGCGGCGTCAAAGCCCCCTTGACGCATGGCAATGATGCCTGCCGCCGTCGTCCCCTTATAGTCCACGAACGATTTGACCGTCTCGGATGGCGATGCGCCATTGAACTCCTGAAGCCGGCCGGCGCCAATGATCACCTGCTGTGCGGCGCGTCGCGCGACGTCAGGGGAAACACCCCGGGCCACCGCATGATTCATCATCGCTTCGGCGAGCAAGGCCGGGAATGCAGCGCCCGAACCCGACATGGCGGTGAAGTAATCAATGTGCTCCTCCTGGCTGACCGCGTCTACCAAGCCGCAACTGCGGAACAGCATTGCTATCGTATCGCCATCTCCGGGTTCAGGCGAATCCATGAAAAACGGCGTATAGGAATAGCCGAGCTCTGCTGCCGCATTGGGCAGTGCGCGGGCTACCCTGTTGCTGCCGGTTCGTTGCTTGATGTCCTTGATCGTCACACCGGCCATTACCGAGACCACCAATTTTCCCGCGGCGTCGATATTGACAGCATTCCAGTCGTTCGGCCGCACCGAGAGCACGATGACATCAGAATTCTTTACGAGTTGCGTGTTGTCAGACGTCCAATGACAGCCGAGCGAATTTTCTGGTCGTCCGCTGCGGAACGAGCAAGTGAGCCGTTCAGACGCGACTGTTTCCGAACCGACAAGGGCTTTCGCTATGGCTGTTCCCAGCCACCCCGACCCGCCAATGATGCCTATGCGACCGATGTCAACCATGCGGGGACCTCCTTGCTGTCAAGCATCATACGCGATCTGCGGTTCCATGACCTCGACATATGGTTGCCGTCTTGCGGCTTTACACGTCTGAGGCGCTGGCCAAGCGAGACAAGCCATTGTAAAACCGCGCTCCGATCCCGGTGAACGAGACAGGTATGGCTCAAACTCAATCAGCAAATATCGGCACGTGGTATATCGATCCCGATGCAGAAGACAAGATGGCCGATGGTCATGCGCCGATCTGGCGGCACCTTATCGACCTTATCGTCGAGAAGGATCTTACCGCCAAGAGCGTGCTTGATTTCGGCTGCAATCAAGGCGGCCTTCTGAGGCACCTCTATGCAATCCGGCCCTTTCATAAAGCTCTCGGCGTCGATATCGCCGATGCGTCCGTAGCCAAGGCCGAGGCACTGAAAGGCAACCTGCCGGTCCAGCATCAGGCGACCAGCAGTCTTGCGGGTTGGGCGGATCAATTCGATGTCGCGATCAGTCACGAAGTAATTTACCTCATTCCCGATATCGATGCGCATGCCGCGGACATCTGGCAGGCGCTGAAGCGTGGCGGCGTCTATTATGCGGTAACCGGCTGTCATACGGACAATCCGCTGTGGCCGAAATGGCGCGAGCTTGTGGCGAAGCGGACCAATACGATCGTACAGGATCGCTCGATCACGGATTACGGGCGGGCCTTCGAGAAGGCGGGTTTCGATGTTTCGGCGCGCAAGCTCGAATTCAATGGTTTCATCCCCTTCGTGGCCGATGGTTGGACCCCGAATTTCGCCGACGCGCTGGAATATTATACGCAGACCAAGATCGTCTTCCGATTGGTCAAACCATAGTCCGCTGCAATCTGGCAAGCTCGACGTCAAAGTGCGGCGGGCTGTCGGAGGCGACTTGAACGAAACGACCCCTGACACGAAAAATATCCTGGATCAACCCGCTGCCGGCGAGGTCGTCCGGTAAGCCGTCAAATCGAAGCTTGCCCTTCTCCAATAATGAAATGCGGTCGCTAACTGCGATCGCCTGGTTGATGTCATGGATTGCCATGACGATGGTGACGCCTTTTTCGCGGCTAAGGCGGTGGATGAGGTCGAGGACTTCCACCTGGTAGCCGATATCGAGGAAGGATGTCGGTTCATCGAGGAGAAGAATGGCTGCTTCCTGGGCAAGAGCGGCCGATATCCAGGCCCGCTGGCGCTCGCCGCCCGAAAGCTCGTTGAGGCTGCGGTCGGCGAGACTGCTCAATCCAGTGCTTTCCAGCGCCCATTCGATGGCCTTTTCGTCCGTGCTATCGTAGGAGCGGAATAATCCCACATGCGGATAGCGCCCTTGCCGGACGAGTTGCGCCACGGTCATCTCGTCCGGCGCTGCCGGCTGTTGTGGCAGGAAGGCGAGCTTCTTGGCAAGCGCTCGCCGTGACAAGGTTGCGACCGGCGTTTCGCCAAGGAGCACCCTGCCCTCGACGGGTCGGATCAATCCGGCCAACGCATGAAGGGCGGTGCTTTTGCCCGAGCCGTTAGGGCCAATGAGCGCGCGTATCTCTCCCTGCTCCAGTGAAAGGCCGAACTGGTTGAGCGCCTTGCGCTCCCCATAGGCAACCGACACGTTGGAGCAGGAGAGTGGCATGAGCGTTCTCACGTGGTTTTGCGCAACAAGGCTAGAAGTAAGGGAACGCCGACAATGGCGGTGACAACCCCGATGGGAATTTCCTCGGCCTGTCCGAGCAAACGCCCGATCAGATCGCCAAGCGTGACGACAATAGCGCCGAGGCCTATCGTTAGCGCCAGCGACAGCACAAAGTTTCGGCCGGCAATGAATTTTGCCATATGAGGCACGATCAGGCCAACAAAGACAAGCGGCCCGACAGCTCCGACGGCGCTTGAGGCGAGCATGCAAGCAACGACGAGAACGATGGAAAACTGGCGGCGATAGGCAAGCCCGAACGACTGCGCCACCGCTGCATCGAAATGCAGGAGGCGCAGCGGCCGATAGATGATCGGAAGCATCGCCAGGCCGGCAACTGTGAAGGGCAGAAGGAAGAGCGCATGGTCCCAGGTCCGGGCATAAAGGCTTCCGGACAACCATTCCAGAATGATTTCGATACGCGCCGAGCCCCATCCTGCAATAAGGCCGATGGCTATCGCATGCAACACTGCGCCGACCGCCACGCCGCAGAGCGTGATCCGCATGGCGCTGAGACCGAGGCGAAACGCCAGCAGATAGATGATGCCGCCTGCAAGCAGTCCCCCGGCGAGCCCCGCCGCCGGAAGCCAAGCCACCGGCAACTCTGCAAGCGTGTTCGAGCCCGGTTGGAAGATATAGACGGTGAACATCAGGAAAGTCGTTACCGACAGCGTGGCCCCTTGCGAGATTCCCATCAGTGATGGGTCCGCAAGCGGGTTGCGTGTGATCGCTTGGAGAAGGAACCCCGCCAACGCGAAATGAATTCCTGCCAACGCGCCGGTTACAATGCGTGGAAGTCTGATATCGAGGATGATCGCCCGGGCCTCATCGGATCCGTTGCCCTTCAGGACAGCCATGATGTCCTTGTGGGAAATATCGGCGACGCCCAGCAACGTCGCTGCGACGATCGAAGCTGCGGTAACGGCGACCAGAGCGAAAACGATCCAGCCGGCGTTCGAGCCCGCTCGCGTGGAGGCAACTGCACTCATCTCTCCGCGCCCGAAAGATTGAGCCGGCCGCGCTGGACAAGGTAGATGAAGATAGGGCCGCCGATCAGCGCCGTGATTATCCCGACCGGCAATTCCCGCGGGACGGCGATGCTGCGTCCAACAACATCGGCAAAGGTGACGATGAGCGCACCGATGGCCGCGCTCAACCCGATGTCCCAGCCAGTCCCGCCTGGTCTGAGAAGGCGCGCAATGTGAGGTGCCGCAAGGCCGACAAACGCAACCGGACCGGCGATCGGCGCGATGCCTGCGACCGGGATAATCGCCAGAATGAGAATGACCGGCTTCCAGAGACCAAGCTGCAGGCCCATTCCGGCAGCGGCATGGTCGCTCAGCATGAACATTCCGATCACACGACGAAAAACGAGTGCCCCGACGATACCGGTTACCGTCCAGGGAAGCATATGCATGAGATGTGTCCAGGTCCTTCCCTGAAACCCGCCCGATAGCCAGAATAGCAGTGACGCGGCCTGCGGCCCCGTCAGCAACAGGACATATGTGGTTATCGCCCCGAGAAACAGGGAAACGCTTACACCGCCAAGTGCCAGTTGCAGCGGACGCCCCTGCCCGCCGCGTGAAACCCAGAACGTCACGGAAGAAGCCGCGAGCCCGCCCAGGAGCCCGATGACCGGGTAATAAACCGGGGAGAGCCACGGCACGAACACAAAGCAACAAACGATCGGCGCAACGGCTCCGGCCGTCGCGCCGGTAATGCCGGGATCGGCCAGCGGATTGCGCGTCAGCGTCTGCAACAGGTAGCCTGAAACGGCGAGCCCCGCACCGCCGGCGGCGGCCGTCAGGCTTCGCGGCAGCCGCAGCGTCCACACGAGGATTGAATCGATCTTGCCATCGGGCGCGATGAGAACATGGAAAATGGTCGCGACCGAAAGTGTTTTTGCGCCAACCAGCAAACCGACGGCGATCGTCGCCAGGCAGGCCAGCACGATAAGCCCAATGAGCAGCAATGATCGGCTTGGGCTCATTCGTCGGACTGGCCGTCAGTCCTGAACGGTCGCGGGAATGATCTTTGCCGCTTCCGCACGGACATCGACGGCCGGGAAGGTGTCCGGATAGAGATAGTGCGCCGCTTCCCTCAAAACGATCTCGCGGGCGATCGGACCATTTGTTTCGACCCACTGGTCACCGACATAGAAAACCCGGTTGTTCTTGACGGCTGAGAGCTGCGACCAGATCGGATTGCTTTCGTGGGGGCGGTCCGGCCCGGAATCATAGACGAAGATGACCTCCGGATCTTTCTCCAGCATGGTCTCGAGACTGAGATCGATACCGAACTCGCCGCCCGGCGACTTCGGGCCGGCGATATTGTCGCCCCCGATAGCCGCCACGATGGAGGCGGATGTGTTTTCGGTATGGAACGCAAACGGCGTTGCTCCGCCCCACATGATCATGAAGCGCGGATGGACACCCTTCGGTGCCTTGGCTGCGAATTCGGCCAGGTTCTTGCGGAAGTCGGCATTCAGTTGCTCGCCCCGCTCGGGCTGGCCGAGCAGCTTCGAAATCTCGGCAACTTCCTTATAGCTTTCGTCGAGCAACTCCATGTTGTACGCCACATAGGGCGCTATGCCCTGCAACTGCGCGGCGTTGCCGACGGTATAGCGGCGGATTGCGATGATGAGGTCGGGCTTTGCTTCGGAAAGTAGTTCAAGGTTCGGTTTGGCGCGCTGTCCGATCCGCTTCATCTGCGAGGTCAGGCCAAGCAAGAAATCCGGTTCGCGGCCCGCTGTCATATATGTGCTTGCGACCGGCTTGACGCCGAGGGCCAGCGCGATGTCATCGGCGAAGTAGGAGATCGAGGCGATGCGCTTCGGTTGTGCAGGTACTTCCACCGTGACGCCGCGATCATCGACAATCGACACTTTGCCCGGATCGGCAGCGAAGGCGCTGCCTGAAGCCAATAACGCCACGATACCGAGCGCGCGCGCGCGCTTGAATAAGATCCTTGCCACGAAAGCCTCCTTGCTGGTTTGAATTTTCATAAACCGCAAAGAGGAGTTTCACAATCATATTTAAGTCTAATGGCAGCGGACCACCTCGGGCCCTGCCATCAGTCGCTCGCGTCAAAAGCGGGGTTTCATTGCATCCCGTATTCGCTTTGCTTTTGGACGCCGGCTTGTGACAAGCGCGCGATAGCAGCGCCATTGGCATCGAAAATGTGGACGTCTTGCGCTCGCGCGGTAAAGCGGATCTTGTCCGTCCTGGCGTAGGTGCCGGTACCGTCTACCTTGATGAGATATTTTCGATCAGAGCCCGGCATATCGACATAGAGAATTTGTACTTCGCCGAGGTGTTCGACAAAATCGATGGTACCGGTAAACACGGGGCCATTCGTTTTTGCATCCGCGATCTGTGTATTTTCAGGACGAATACCGATGCTGAGCCGATCCCCAGCAGAAACGCCAGCGGGCAGCACACCAAGATCTAGAGCGACCCCGCAATCCAGCTTGCATTTCGCGGAGCCCGACAAGTCTTTTTCGAGTTTCCCCTCCAATATGTTCATCGACGGCGACCCGATGAACTGCGCAACGAAAAGATTGGCTGGATTTTTGTAGAGCTCGATCGGCGTTCCAACCTGCTCGATGTTTCCGTCTTTGAAGACGACGATGCGGTCGGCCAAAGTCATGGCCTCGACCTGGTCATGTGTCACGTAGATCATGGTGACGTCCGGCATGCTCTGCTTCAGCTTCGCAATCTCGATCCGGGTCGCCACGCGCAGCGCCGCATCGAGATTGGACAATGGTTCATCGAAGAGAAACACGCGCGGATCGCGTACGATGGCGCGGCCGATGGCAACACGCTGCCGCTGTCCGCCGGAAAGAGCCTTCGGCAGCCGCTGCAAATAACTGTCGAGCTGAAGGATGCTCGCTGCATTGCGCACACGTTTTTCGATTTCGGCTTTGGGCAGCCCGGCTATGCGCAGACCGAAGGCCATATTCTCGAAGACAGTCATGTGCGGGTACAGGGCGTAGGACTGGAACACCATGGAAATGCCGCGCTTGGACGGCGCTACATTGTTGATCCGCGCGCCGTCAATGATGAGGTCGCCGGATGTAATCGTTTCCAACCCGGCAATCGAGCGAAGCAGTGTCGATTTTCCACAGCCCGAGGGGCCCACAAAAACGATGAACTCACCCGATTTAATGTCGAGATCGATGCCGTGAAGGACCTCCAGATTGGAGTATGACTTACGTATGTTTCTCAGCGACAAGTCAGCCATCGTTCCGTTCCTTATATTTGCTTCCCATCACTCAGGGAGCAAGATTGGCCAGGAATCGCGTGATCCGATCCGGCTTCTGATTGAGAATTTCCACGTCATTCTTGCGGCGAATGGCGCGCCTGACGATCTTCGCACCGACATAGCGCAACGGTTCGGGCGGCAGCTTCGTCCGGCGGCCAATGCCGACCAGCCCGCACCTGCTCCACTTGTCGTCGCGTCCCAAAACGAGGCTTGCCATGATGCGGCCGGCAACTGGCGTCTGGGCAATCCCGGTACCGTTGAAACCGACAGCGTAGAAGATGTTCCGATGGTTTTTCAGATGATCGAAAACCGGCAGATGCTGGGCAGTACAGTCGATTGGGCCGCTCCAGTCATATTGCACCTCAACTTCTTTAAGTTGCGGATAGACGCGGTGCAGCTCGCGGATATTGTCTGAACCCTTGTCTCCGCTCCGGTTGAAGCTGGAGCCGATGCGGTCCTGATACGCGATGCCGCCAGTTCCCCGGCCGAAGATCACCCGGCCTGAAGGGGTGCGCTGGTAGTAGAGCACGTGGTGTTGGGCATCGCAGATCGATGCACCGTCGACCCAACCGATACCGTCCAGTATGTCGGCAGCAGGCGCGGTTGCGATGAGCTGACTGCTGACTACATAAAGATAGGGGTGCAGTTCCGGAATCGCCGAAAGCCATGCGTTGGCAGCTAGGACGATCTTCTTGGCAGACAACGTACCCTGAGCCGTGCGCAGTTGCGGTTGTGCCCCGGGTACGATCTCCAGAACCGGACTCTGTTCGTGAATAATGACGCCTTTCGAGATTGCAAGCTGGCGCAAACCCAGCGCCAGCTTTGCCGGCTGGACCGTCCCTGCCCGGTCTTCCACGATGCCAAGGTAGGACGCGGAAGAACCGGTCCGCTTCAGCATGTCGGCCCGGTCAAGGGTCCGAAATCGCTTCTCGCCCAATGACCCGGTGAGATCATAGGCCTTCGACCACGCCCCTTCCTGGGCGGCGGAACTTGCCGTCCACAACCAGCCGTCCAGTCGCAAATCCATGTCGATCGTGCCGGAATCCTGCAAGGTCTTGAGTTCATCGATGGCGTCGGCAGTAGCGCGGCACAACATGAGCGCGTCTTCAGTACCGACGAGATCCCGTAGCATGTCGATCTCGGCGAACCAGGTGTGGACTTGCCCCCCATTGCGGCCCGAAGCGCCCGACCCGCAAAAATCAGCTTCGAGGATCGTAACGCGCGTCTCGGGCGCATGCTCCTTTATCCGCAGCGCAGTCCACAGACCGGCGTAACCACCGCCGACGATCGCAATATCGCACGTCTCGCTGCCCTTGAGCGGTGTCGTTGCGGCATCGGCGGCAATGCTCTGCAACCAAAAGGACCGGTCTCCTCTTGGGGCCGCAACCGGCGGTCTCATTTTGATGCTGCTCATGCTCAAGCCCTTTGCGCCATACGGATGACGCTGTCGTATTTGTCGAGAAGCCATTGCGGTATAGGCAGGATCGCCTGCGGAAACCCGCCGAGATGCGTACAGGTTTCCGCAGCCCGCACGGCCGAACGATTGAGCGCGGTTTCCTCCGAGCAGCCTTCAAGAAAGCGGCTAACGATGAATGTTGCGATGAAGCTGTCGCCGGCGCCGCAGGTATCAACGACAGCTACCGGGACGGAATCCGCGAAGAACAGAGCGCTGCCATTATCGTAGAAGGAGCCGCGCTTGCCGCATGTGACCACGACTTCGCGGGCCCCTGCTCGCTTAAACTTTTCGATGAGCGGCTTGACCGGTTCGTCCGGATCGTCTGGACCTGACGCAAAAACCAGCGGTACATTATCCAGCGGCAAATCGAAGTGTCGTGTCGACAGGTCGACGCTGAACCTTACGCCATCCGCTACAAGCCGGCGCAGCAGCTCTTCGCTCGCATTTGTGCCGAGATGGACCCAGTCGGCCCGCAGCAGCGCAGCATAATGTTCGCCTTTCGGAAAATAGCCTGCCCCGACGCCGAGGGACTCGAGCAGGAAACGCCGCTCGCCGGCATCGTCGGCAAGGAGGGTTACCGCGGAACTCCCCGTCAGCAGTTCCACGTCGCGCGGAGCGAGGCCGACACGCTCGATCTCGTCGAGCATGATTCCGGCTTCTTCATCATGGCCGAGGGCGCCGAAATAGCGCGCATTGTGGCCCTGTCGTTGCCATTGAACCGCGACATTGAGCGCATTTCCTCCTACCGTGACGAAGCCTTTGGTCAGGTAGGCATCAAGGCAATTGTCGCCGACAGCAATCAGCGTTGGACTGGCGTTCTGCATCATTGCTCCGCACGGTCAAGAAGAGGAGCAATCGCGGTCAGACAGCGTTGCCAGGCCGAAACGGGATCGAGCGCATAAGATCCATTGCCGAACGGTTCGAAGGTGAGCGTTCCTGTAAAGGAACTCTTATCGAGTTCGGCGAGATAGTCGTGCAATGGCAGGGTGCCATCGCCCCAGACCAGGTGGCCGGCCGGCGTCCCGTCAACGATGTGAACATGGGAAAGGCGCTCGCCGAACTTCTCGACGTAGGCGCCGACGCTGTCCTTCGCCGTTGCCATGGCCACGATATCGAGAACGACGTCGACATTATCTACGTCGAGCTCGCGCCAGAAGGCAAAGAGATCATCCGCGTTGTTGACGATATTGCTCTCGGTACGTTGCAGGGGTTCCAGAAGACAGGCAACCCCGTTGCTTTTGGCGTGCCGGGCAATCGTGTTGACTGACTCGATCGAGCGAGCCCATGCGCGCTCGCGGCTTTCACTTTCGAACCCACGGCCCGGTGTCAGAAACAGGTATTTCGCACCAAGTTCAGCACAAATATCGGCAGCATGGAGAAAGCGCTCCACACTCTTCTCGCGATAGGTGTCGTCGCCCGATGCGATGTTGATGGGATAGAGCACCTGTTCCGGCGTGAAGCAGTGAACCGAAAGCTGATTGTCGAGCAGGACGGCCTTCACTTCCCTCGGGCGAGAATTGCTATCGTTGAAGAGGTCGAGGTGGGGAGCAATTCCCCACAGCTCCATGCGGCTGAATCCCATGCGGCGCAGCTGCTCCGCGACCCAGCGGAACGGGTGGTGCTGAAAGGAGAAATTCGCTCCGATGAGTTGTTCACGTCTCAACATTTCCAGCTCCCCTTATTTGCCGATGCCTTCGGCAAGACCCCGGATGAAGAAGCGCTGCGCGGCGAAGAAAACGATGACGATGGGAAGTGCTGACAATGTCATCGCAGCGAAGACGATGGCGTAATTGGTTCCGTGTTTCGCCATGATCGATGTCAGGCCGACAGGCAGTGTCTGCAAGTCTGCGCCGCTCGTGAAAATCATCGCGAAGAGATATTCATTCCAGGCGAAGAGCACATGCAGGATGACACAGGATACAAGTATCGGCTTGCACAGCGGCAGGATCACCTTCCAGAAGATCTGTCCCTCGGTCGCGCCGTCCATGATCGCTGCTTCATCGAGATCGCGTGGGAGTCCGAGCATGTAGGCGCGAATGAGAAAGGTCGTGAACGGGATGCGGAAGGCTGTATAAAGAATGATCAACGCCCAATAGGTGTTGTAGAGGCCGAGATCCTGCATCATGCGCACCAGCGGGATTACCGCGACAGTCGGGCTCAGCATGAGACCGCCAAGCACGATGCCTACGAAATAAGGCTTCCCTGGCAGGCTTGACCGGGTCAGGCCGTATGCGGTCCACGCGCTTACGAGAACGGTGCAGATGGCGGAACCAAGCGTCACGATTATGCTCGTCGCGATGTAATTACGGATGCCCTGGTTCCAGGCAGAAATATAGTTTCCGATTGTAAAGCTGGTCGGAAGCGCAAATGGATTGCCGAAGATCTCCGAGTTGCTCTTGAAGCCGTTCAGGGCCATCCAGATCAATGGATAGATGACGATGACGCCGAGGCTGACAAGAAAGGTGACAAGGCAGACCTTTGCCAACATTTGAACGAAATCGACCGGTTCCCGCTCTGGGGATTGAAGGGTGACGCTCACAGATGCACCCTCCGCTTCCTTGTGTACCAGAGCTGGGCGAAGCCGGTCAGCAAGGTGATGACGAAGATCACGGTCGCCACGGCGGCGCCATATCCAAAGTCGTTTTCGATGAAGCCCTGTTGATAGAGCCAGGTTCCAAGCACCTGGCTGGAATTGTTCGGACCGCCGGCCGTCATGACCATGACCTCGTTGAAAACCTGGAAGGCGCCGGTGATCGTGACAATGACCATCAGGCCCGTCATCTCTCGTGTCAGAGGCATGGTGATGTTCCACAGCCGCCGCCAGGTGCCTGCCCCGTCCATGATCGCCGCATCGTAGAGTTCGCGCGGTATCTTCTGGATCGCAATGCCGAACAGCAGCGTCGAATAGCCGAAACCCTGCCATTGGCTCATGGCTATGATCGCATAGATCGCCGTGTGCTCTTCGCCGAGCCACGCCCGCGACCAATTCCCGAGGCCAATCTGTGTGAGAAAGGAATCAAGCAGACCGATGTCCGGCTGGTAGATGAAGTAGAACAGCAGGCCGGTCACTGTGATCGAAATCGCCGAGGGGATGAAATAGACGGCGCGCCAGAACCTGCGCCATCTTTCGTTGTCGAGACCCTCGATGAGCGCGGCGAGCACGAATGCGCCGAATACCTGAAAAACAATCGAGATGACCGCATAAAGCGTGTTGTTGAGGATCGCGGTCCAGACGATCGGATCGCTCTGGAGCCGGCGATAGTTGTCGAGGCCGACAAAGGCGGTTTCGCCGGTGAAAATATCCTGGTTCTTCGTGCTGACGATGAAGTTGTCGATGATTGGATAATAGACAAACCAAAGGATCAGAACGAATGCGACCAGCACCCAGCGGAACGACAGCAAGCCGGACAACGGGCTGGTCTGATCATTCCCGGCTTTCCTCCGCAGGGTGAAGCCGATCGCGGCGGCTTCACCCTTATAGTCATGCTTCACGACAGTCATTGTCTGAGAGCTTTCTTACTTTGAAGAAGCCGCAGCTTTCTTCACCTGTTCCATGACCTGCTCGGGAGTCTGCGAGCCGCCGATGAGTGCCTGCAGGCCCGAAAGCCAGGCAGCCGCCACGCGTGGTGGGTTGGCCGTATCGAGCCAGGGCATGAGATAGGAAGAGTCTGCGATAACCTTCAGGCCACCGACGACCGCCGGGTTCATAGTATCGGCGGAATATCCTCCGACTGTCGCACTCGGCTGGCCATAAGGCGGAGCCGACAGGACCTTGCCATTATCCGCAGAAGTGACGAACTTCATGAAGTCGATGGCAAGAGGAATGTTCTTCGAAGCGGCATTGATCATGTAACCTTCCGGCGCGCCTTCGATCGACTTCACGTCGCCCTTCGCGTCCTTCGGTGCCGGCAGTTTGAAGTAGCCGAAATCGTCCCGCTTCAAGGCGCCGTCGGCAGTGCTCTGATCGAACTCGATGATTTCCTGATAATACATCGCCGACTTGGCATTGGAGAACTGCTGCAGCGCCGATGCATAGGACGAGCCGTTCGTCCCGGAACCATCCGAACATTCATCGATCAGCTGCTTGAACTGGGTCAGGCTCAGCACATAGCCCGGATCGGAGTAGTCGGCCGTGGCCGGCGTGAAATCCTTCTCGAGCGTCGCTTGCGGCACGTTATAGGAGAGCAGCTGTCCGGCATAATGAACCGCCGGCCAGCCTTCCTTGTTGCCGAAGGAGATCGGTGTCACGCCCGACTTGCGCAGTGCCGCGCAGGCGCTCAGCAATTCATCGAAGGTCTTGGGCTCGGAAACGCCGGCTTTTTCGAACAGCGGCTTGCTGTAGCCCATGAACTTGGCATCGAGATAGAGGGGGATGCCATAGAGCTTGCCATTGTACTGGAAGGCGCTGACTGCGGCGCCGGCAAGTTGCTTGCCCCAGGCGGTATCGGGACCGATCACCTTGCTGAGGTCGACCGCGCGATTGCCGCGGACGAAGTTTTCGCCCCAGCTGCCGGTCCAGGAGAAATAGATATCAGGCAAGGAATTGGACGCAACGAGAGCCTTCGTCTTGCCCTTCACGCTGTCGTCGCTCTCCTGGATAAGCTCGACTTTGACGCCCGGATGAAGCTTTTCGTATTCCTTGGCGGCATCGACGAAAAACGGAGAAAGCTGCTGCAGACCGAACTTGGTGAGAATGCTGAGCGTGCCCGAATATTCAACTTTTGCATCCGGATCCGCGACGACCGGGTCTTTTGCCAGCGCGACATTTGCGCTGCCAGCAATCAATCCGGCCGCCATGAAAGAAGCGAGACTCGTCGTGCTTAAAAACGTGGTGCTTTTCATTTCGCAGTTCCTCTCTTTTTTGATCTTTCGTTTCTGTGAATGAATCAATCCCGATCCGACGTGATCGGATCGGGACAATCTCAGTATTCGACGCGCTTGTAGTAGCGGCGCGTTGTCAGCGGATGGTCGCGCAAAACTTCGAGATGGGCGCTCAGACGCTCCAGCATGGTGGCGAGGATGATCGGAGAGATCAGCTTGCGCGTGTTTTCGGAAATTCCCGGCAGCTTGACAGCGGCTGCGTCCAGAACCCGAACCTTGTCGGTATAGCGTTTTGCGAAGTTTTCGACGCGATCGGTCAGTGGGCGGCAGGCATCCTCACCCTTGAAGATGAACAGGCTGACACCGGGTTCGACCAACTCCAGCGTGCCGTGGAAGAAATCGGACGCATGTACCGGACGTGTGCGGATCCACTGCATTTCCTCCAGGATGCACATCCCGTAATAATGCGCTTCCGGCCAGACCGAACCCGCGCCGGTGAAGATGTGATAAGGCTCGTCCTTGATTTCCTGGGCGAGCGCGGCAGCGCCGGCCTCGTAATCTTCCTTCACCGAAACGAGCAATTCCGGCAGCTTCTTAAGCTCTGCCACAGTCGCATCGAAGTCCGCAAATTCACCGCGCTCGGCCAGCAGGGCGAGAACGATCAGGAGAGTTTGCAGGTAGAACGATTCTGAGGATGTATCGTCTTCGGCGAAGTTGGTGAAATTGTAGTCCGCATCGAGACCCAAAGGCGTGTTCTTGTGCCCGGTGAGGGAAAGCGTCTTGACGCCGCGCTCCTTCAGGAAAGCCATAAGCTGGACGCTTTCCTTGGTTGTTCCCGATAGCGACGGAAGAATGACGAGCGCCCGTTCATCAAGGCCAGCCGGCGCTTCGAGAACGACCTGCGCCGGAAATGCCGCGGAGACCGGGAAAACAGTTCCGTTGCGGGCAAGTTCGATCGCCGGCTGCGTCAGAAACTGCACGCCGCCCGTGCCCATGAAGAAAATCCGTTCGAGGCCATCGTCGAGCAGCTTGCGCACCAGGGCGCGCACGTCATCGGCGATTGCGACTGCGCCACTTTGTATCTTCACAAAGCGATCTTTATCGAAGTTGAGCATTAGAACCTTCCCGTTTGCGCATATCAACACCGCTGGAGAGCGAGGTACCGTCTTGCGCGAATGTTCGTTAAGACAATGTGAGATCGATCTCACACATATTTAGCGCACAAGAATTTCACGCTGACAAGTGGGTTGGGGGATTTTTTTGCTGAGAAGCGCGGTCTGGCTCAAACGTCCTGTCGACGGCTCACCGAACCTCTGACCAACAGCTTGGTTTCAAAGCGAATTTGTCTTGTCTGGCGGTTATGTCCGGAGAGCCGTTCAAAAAGGAGCCGGGCTGCTGCAAGGCCGATTTCCGACACCGGCTGTGCAACGACTGTGATCTGCGGATCGGTAAATGTCGCCAGGTTGAAGTCGTCGAATCCGATGAGCGACACGTCATGCGGGATGGAGATTCCCATCGAACGAAATGCCAATAGCGCGCCTTGGGTCATCAAACTGTCGACGGTGAAGAGTGCAGTCGGTGGCGATTTCTGGCTGAACAGTCGAATGGTCGCATCGATTGCGTGTTCGACGGTCGATTGGGATACGGAAATCATCCTGTCGTCCGGATCGATGCCTGCGGCAACAAGCGCGCTTTGATAGCCGCTCAGGCGTGCGCGCGACGTGAAGATGCGCGTATCGTCCTGGAGAAGGCCGATGCGTCGGTGGCCCATGGCGATCAGGTATTCGATGGCCTTGCGCGCTCCGCCTTCATTATCGACGACGACACTGTCGCAATCGATTCCTTGCACAACACGGTCGATCAGCACCAGCGGGACGTTTTCCTCGATCAGGCGCTTAAGATGGATGTTGTTCTCGTCCGATGTCGGCGCGACGATGAAGCCTCGAATACTCAGGGATTGCAGGCTCGCCAGCAAGGAGACTTCCTGTTCCAGTTGCTCTTCGCTGCTCCCGATAATGAGATTGTACCGGCTTTGGCGCGCCAAAGCCTCGATATCGTGCGCGATCCGGGCGAAAAATGGATTCTGAATGTCACCGAGAATGCACCCGATGATCGGCAATTGGCCGTTGCGCAGCGCCTGTGCCAGGCGATTGCCCCTGTAACCGAGCTTTTCCGCCGCTTCCTGGACGCGCTGCGCGGTCTCATCGCCAACGTAACCATAGCTGTTGAGCGCACGAGCAGCCGTCGCACGGGAGACGTTCGCAAAAGCTGCCACATCCTTCAACGTCGCTGGTTTCTGAGCCATTTCAACCTTCTCGAAGCACGAATAGTGCGCCGCTTTCGCCCCTTTTATCCTCGGGATGCCGGTTAGCATAGGCGGGGCGCGATAGAATTCGGCATCGAAGGGAGAGCGAGTCTCCGCTTCATGCAACCTGAAATAGCCTATGCTGTGAAATGTCTGCCTTTTGCGGCGGGGACGGTTTTGCCCGGGTGCTGCCTGAGCACGACGTTCCGCCCTGGCTTGCGGCTACTATTCAGGACAATACAGAATGCGGCAGGACAAACGGCGTGCCCGGCGCCGGAAATGCGCCGACCTTCAGCGCACAATCATAGACCCGTAAGATGCGCTCATCCGTGAGCACCTCAGACGGCGTGCCGACGCAATCGGTATGACCGCGATTCATGATAACAACCTTGTCGCCATACATCGCGGTGAGATTGAGATCATGCAGGATCGCAACGACCCCTCCCCCGCGTTCAGCAAAGTCGCGCGCGATCCGCATGATGATCAACTGATGCTTGATGTCCAGGCTCGACACCGGCTCATCGAGGAAGAGAAAACGCGGCTGTCCGTCAAGCACGGGTTGCCAGACCTGGCAGAGAACACGGGCAAGTTGCACGCGCTGTTGCTCGCCGCCTGAGAGCTCCTGGTAGAACCGGCCGCCGAAGCCGGCGAGGTCCACAAGGTCCAGGGCAAGATCCGGCAGATCCCTTGCCGGCCCTGCACCGGTACGACCGGCGATCACTCCCAGCTTGACGATTTCCCGGACGGTGAACGGAAATGAGAGCGAGGTGGCTTGCGGCAGGATGGCGCGCGCGGCAGCCATCTGCCAGGGTTTCATCCTGTCGATCGGTGTACCGTTGAGGCTGATGCGGCCCGTAAATGGCAGGTCGCCCGCCATCGCCCGAAGCAAAGTCGTCTTACCCGATCCGTTCGGCCCTACGACGACGGTGAATTTTCCGGCTTCAGCCGTGAAAGCAGCGCCGTCGATGATCTTTTTGCGGCCAAGGAAGACAGTTACGTCGCTCACGTCAATGAAATGGGAATTCGCCATTGTGCGGGTCCTAGAGATCAAGGATGCCGCGCCTGCGCAGCAATATCCAGAGGAAGAATGGTGCTCCAACAGCGGCGGTGACAATGCCTATCGGCAGTTCCGACGGGGCAACGATCGTCCGGCTCACCGTATCGGCAAGCAGCAGCATGCATGCGCCGAGCAGCGCCGCGGCGGGCAGGAGGTAGCGGTGATCCGGGCCGATAACGATGCGCAGGAGATGCGGTACGACAATCCCTACGAAGCCGATGCCGCCGCTGACTGCAACGGATGCGCCGGTCGCCGCGGCGACTGTTACGATTGCGATATACTTCAGCCTCTGCACCGGAATGCCGAGGTGGCCGGCGGAGGCTTCCCCAAGGGCGAGCCCGTTCAGGCCTTGCGCGAGGAACGGGGAGGCAAGAAGCGAGGCGATGATGAACGGTCCGGCTGCCGCGATCTTGATCCAACTGGCGCCGGCAAGGGAACCAAGCCCCCAGAAGGTGAGATCACGCAACTGCCTGTCATCGGCAACATAGACCAGTATGCCCATGTAGGCGCCAGCCATGGCGCCAAGCGCGATGCCGGCGAGCAGCATCGTTGCAATCGACGTTTGCCCGCGCCGGGTGGCAACTCGGTAGAGAATCGCGGTGAAGCTCAAGGCGCCTGCAAACGCCGCAAGCGGCAGGGCGTAACTGCCGAAGAATGCGATCAGGGGCGCGAGCGCCGTGCCGCCAAGCACGATCATGCTAACCGCCCCGAGTCCTGCGCCAGCCGAGACCCCGACAATGCCGGGATCGGCGAGCGGATTGCGGAAGAGGCCCTGCATGACCGCCCCTGACACCGCCAGCGAAGCACCGATCAGTGCGCCAAGGATGACCCGCGGCAATCTGATGTCGTAGACGATGATCCGGTCGCGGAGCGATACTGCGTCCAGATTGTCCTGAGAAGCGGAGAACAAACCGGAGAGCACGGAAAGAGCAGACGCATCCGATGCGCCGGCCGTAAGGCTGAACGCCATGGAAACCAGAAGGCAGCCACACAAGATGACGATGACTGCCCTTGCCAGATGGGATCGATCGCCATCGGCGAGGTGCCTCGCCGATGTCTGGCGCCGCCCCATGAGTTTTGTGGTCAAGGCTTCGCTCATTGGCTGAGTTTGTCGCCATAAATTGCCTTGGCAAGGTCATGCACGGCGTTGGGTGTGCGTGGACCGAAACCGAGGAGATATTGCCCGTTCATGCGTATAATCGATTTCGAAGCGCCGGCCGGTGTCGCGGCAATGGCCTTGTTGGCAAGGAGGTCAGCGTTGGCGGCCGCATGATCCCCTCCCCTGTCCATGACGAGAATGACATCCGGTTTTGCGGTAATGATCGCCTCGTCGGTGAGCGGCTTGTAGCCCTCGACGCCAGTAATCGCATTCTCGGCGCCTGCAAGTTCGATGATCCCGTTGGCAGCCGTCTTGGAGCCGGAGCTCATGATCTTGCCGCCCTGCGCGCTGAGGATGAACAGGACGCGTTTGCGCTCCTGAATATCCTTGGTCTCCGCCGCGGCTGATGCGAGCTTCTTTTCGAGTTCGCCGGCAAGCGCTTTCGCTTTGGCCTCGGCTCCGAGGGCTTTGCCGACGACCTCGACTTTGGCGACAATGCCCAGGCCCGAATAGCTCTCGGGCACGGAGACCATGGGAACGCTCGCCTTCTTCAGGACATCGATCGTCTCGTTTGGTCCGCTGCCTTCGACGGCGATAATTGCCGTCGGATTGATCGAGAGCACGCCCTCGGGAGACAGTGCGCGCATATAACCGATGTCGGGGAGCTTGTTTGCTGCATCAGGGAACGTACTCGTCGAGTCCCTGCCGACGAGCCGCGACTCTTCGCCCAGCGCATAGATGATCTCGGTGATCGAGTCGCCGATCGACACAATACGGCTCGCGTCGGGCAACGCTCCAGTAACCTCTTCGGCCTGGCTTGGCACGCCAAGCGTTGCCAAAAGGAAGCCGGCGCAGACAATTGTTCTGAGTGTCATGATCGCCTCACGCCGCCGCATGCATGAGGGTGGGAAGATTTTCTACGAGGTCGCGCCAGTCGCTGCGTTCGCCCGATCCTTCGGCCCGCTTGCCGAAAAACTGCACGATCAACGCGCCTTTCGCATCGTAAGCCTCCAGGGATGTGACGTGGCCATCTTTGGTCGGCTTACGTACGGCCCATACTTCGGCGATATGATCGGTCCGCAGATGCATGTGGAACGTCTCGTCGAGGATGTTGATCCAGGGCCCCATAGGCTTGACCGCCTTGACCGGTCCGCTGTGAATTTGAATGCAACCGCGATTGCCGATAAAGCACATGATCGGCATTTCGCCCTTGGCCGCCTGGTGCAGCATCGTGGTCACCGTCTGCCCGTCGAGACGCCAAGCGAAATCGTCGCCGATGACTTGCACCGCCTGGTGGCGCGTCATGCTCAACGACCGCAATATGCCGAAGAATTCGTGGACGTCGCGCATTTTCTCCCATCGATCACGCAGGCTGGCGGCGTCGAGTTCTTCGATCGCCAGTTTCTTTTCCTCGATTTCGGGCAATGAAGTCAGTTCGATCCTCTGCGACTGGTCGTCGAGGCGCAGCTTGGCGACCAGCTCTTCATACGCCTCGAGGCTGGAAGCAGGCCGCAAATGAATCTTGTGTATTGCTTCGCCTGCTGCGTCGAAGAATTGCAGGCTGCGGCGCACGCTACCGTCCTCGTCTTCTTTGGCAACTGCAAAACCATGGGCCCAATGGCCCTGGAAGATTCGCATGTCGATCTGTTCGCCGAGAACCATGCTGGCATGTTTGCTGACATGGGCGTTTTCGTAAGTTCCGATCTTCTCATGCACGGCGCTTTCGTTACGGGTAAGCGCCATAACTTCGCCGAGCGAAGCAATGTCGGTCAGAAACATCTCGATGCGCGGGCTGATGCGCACGACGCTGATTCCGCAATAGGCAGCGACGAGATCGGCTTCCGAGACGCCGAGTTGCTGCGCAAGGTCGCGCTCGCGCATTTTCGGATTTTCAGCACGAGCTTGCCGAATGGTTTCGGGAGTACATTTTACTGGTTCAGCCATAGCGAGCGCCCCTTGGTGTTTGTTCTCGAATGAAAGTCTGATGCGGGCAAAAATGCCATTTTTCAAACTTGACTCTGATAGTCACCTTTATTACTCAACACAAAGAAGAGTAACCAGTCAAGATTTGAAATGACCTTCTAGAAACAATCGTTTGCAAGCGAGCAATGAGCTTTTTCAAGAGCGCCTTTAAGCCAGCCAGCATTCAGACTCTGGAGAGAATGGGTAATTATGGGGCTTATTGCACGGAATACAGCTGCTCTGCTCGGCGGAGCGGCGCTGATGGTAATGATTGGCTCGACGGTTGCGGGGGCGCAGCAGGCCACGGCAAACGTACAACCGGGGGCGCAACAGCCCGAGGGTGAAGCTGCAAAGAAGGGGCGCGTGACGCTGCTGCAGCGACTGGTGATTGGCGCCGGCGTTGACAAGATCGCGATCGATACGCCGCAGGCTGTTACCGTGGTCGATCAGGAACAGATGGATCAGGACCAGCCGACGACGATCGGCGATACGTTGCGCGACGTGCCCGGTGTCACCGCCATCGGCAGTGACCGCATTTTTGGCGAGGCGTTCAACATCCGCGGCATCGGCGGAGCTGCAGCGGCGGACGAATCGAAGATCATCATCAATGTCGATGGCACACCCAAATTCTACGAGCAGTACCGCATGGGATCCTTTTTCAGCGATCCCGAGCTTTACAAGCAGGTCGAGGTCCTGCGCGGCCCGGCTTCGTCAACCCTCTACGGTTCTGGAGCGCTCGGCGGCGTCATCAATCTGACGACGAAAGACGCAGCAGATTTTCTCGTCAACGGTCAGAACAACGCCGTGCGCGTAAAGAGCGCCTATGATTCCAATGGTACGGGCATTCTAGGCTCGACCATTTATGCGACGCGCCTGAACGAGAATTTCGAATTCCTCGGGATGGGCAATTATCGCCAGGGCGACGATTACAAGGACGGCGATGGTGACACGATCCAGGGTTCGAATTTCGAATCCTGGTCGGGTCTGGCGAAAGGCACCTATCGTTTCGGTGATGGGAACGAACAGACCATCCGCCTTTCCTATCAGCGCTGGCAGGGCAGCGGCGACGATCAGGCCTATTCACAGACTGACAATTTTGATTTTGGAACGGTCGATCGCAAGGTGACTGACCAGACGGCCGTGTTCAGGTACGAGAATCCCGCCAGCGACAATCCATGGCTCAATCTCAAGTTCGAACTCTCCTATTCGGACACGGCGAACGAACAGACCAATGCCTCGGGAATAGGGATGCCCGACCAGCTGTTCGACGATTCGGATTATTCGTACCAGACGTTGCAGGCTCGTCTCGAAAATACCTTTGAGTACAAGGCTGACGATTTCGAGAACTACCTGACGATCGGCACGCAAATCAGCCGTCAGGATCGCGATGCCGAATCGCTCGGCGGTGTCAGGCCTGGACCGATTCTGTTCCATCCTGAGGGAACCGAGAACAAGTACGGGTTCTACGCCCAGGACGAATTCGTGTGGCGGGAAAAGCTGACCTTGATCCCCGGCATCCGTTATGACTACCGCGATACATCGCCGGGCGAAAGTATCGCCAGTGCCGAAGACACCTCGGATGATGCAATTTCGCCGAAGCTTGCAGCGCTTTATAAGTTCAACGACAGCTTCTCGGTGTTCGGGTCGGTGGCCCACACGGAACGGTTCCCGACCATTGATGAGTTCTACTCAACGTCCGGCCCTGGACGCGGGACCTATCCTGGCGGTCGCACTGCCAGCCTGGATCTCGAGAAGGAGACGTCGAACAATTACGAAGCCGGCTTTTCTGTCGCCGGTTACGATCTGATGCGGGCCGGCGATACGTTGCAACTGAAGACCACCGGGTTCTACAACCAGATCCGCAACCTCATCAGCACCAATCCAAACAACCGCAGCCGCTTGCCCGTCACCTACTACGTTAACATCGCCGAAGCGAAAATTTATGGCGTTGAAGTCGAAGGGTCCTATGACGCTGAGGTCTTCTTCACTCGCCTCGCCTACAGCAACATAAAGGGCGAGGACGAGCAGACGGGTGCTCCGCTGACAACGATCCCCGCGCAGCAACTGACGATGACGGTTGGCGGCCGGATGGTCGATTACGGCGTGGAGTATGGCTGGCGCGGCCAATTCGCCGCCCACACCGATACAGGCTTCACCGGCCAGCCGACACCGGGCTACGGCGTTCACGACATCTTCACGAGCTGGAAGCCCGCGGACGGCAAATATGCCGGTTTCGAAGCCCGCTTCGCTGTCGAGAACATCTTCGATCGGCAATATCGCGAGAATCTGTCCGGCACAGATGCCAAGGGCCGGACCTTCAAACTCACCTTGGCCAAACAATTTGGATGGTAACCATGAAATTTGCAGCAAGTCTTGGCTTTAGCATGACCGCTGTTACAGCCATATCACTTCTTGCCGCAACAGGGCTGGCGTCGGGGGAAGAGTCCACCCCGGCGCCAGCCCTGACTCTGGAATTGAATGCGCTGCAGCCCTCCGAAAAGGGCTGCCGCCTTACCTTCGTCGTCAGCAATAACCTCAAAGCACCGCTCGATAAGGCGGCGTTCGAGATCGCGCTGTTCAACGAAGCGAACGTCGTCGACCGCATTACGGTCCTTGACTTCAAGGATCTCCCCGAAGGCAAGACCAAGGTGCGGCGCTTCGATCTCGGCGACACGGACTGTACAAAGGTGACGCGTGTCCTCATCAACGATGCAACGGAGTGCTCCGGCGCGGGGATCGACCCGAAAGCCTGTATCCGGCAGTTGAAGCCCGTCACCAAATCATCGGTGCAGTTCGGGAGCTGAGTGATGGCCTACGCGCTGGCATTTCGTTCCGAACCCCAGCCTGTCAGGTTGGCGGAGCCGCCAGCGCTGCATCTTGTCTCTGATACCAGTCTGCTCCTCTCCTACGCGCATCCCGAAGAGCATCAACGACTGCCGGGCGCGTCGGCGATGGATCTTTCGCCGGATGCCACCGCAGGCGAAAGCCTGTCAAGCACGCCGGTGCCTGTCGCAACAAGCTGGTATCGCAAGCTTCTTCTGTCGTGCGGCTTTCATGCCGCGCTGGCACTCTTCATGGTCGGCTTCATCGCAGACGAAGTCCTGATCGCGGGAAGCCAGCAGACCATGGCGTCTTTGCTTGGCGACGGCGCGGTCGACATGAACAGCTCAGGTGAGCCGGATCAACTCCCTGATGCGACCAATGTCACACTGATATCGATGCAGGCACCAATCCCGATACCGGTGGAAAATGTCGAAGTAGCGCCCTCCCCTGCCGCAAGCGACGCCCCAATTGAGACACCGGTACCTGCGGAAGCGATTATGCCTGTTGAACCGGCAGAAAATGTCACGGCTGTCGAGGAGACGCCAGCAATCGTTGCACCCGCTGACGCATTTGAAGTGCTTGCGGTGCAGGTTCCGTCTGAACACGGCAGCGTCGCCCCGGTAACGCAGGCGGCGGATGTTAAGACCGATTCAGTCCAGCCGGTTGAAGAGCCTGCCGAGCGTCCGGCGGAAGCGCCGCACATCGTCGAGAAGACCGACCCTGCCCCGGTTCAAAAACCCGTGCAGCGAACGGCAAAGACGCAGAGCGAAGCAAAGCCGGCTAAGCCCGCCAAGCCGCTAGCAGCACAGGGGCGTAAGGGCTCGAATGAGCGCACAGCGCGCGTCGGCGTTGCCGACGGCAAGAACGATGGCGACAAAAGTTCTGATGGCAACGCCAAAGGAAAGTCCACCGTTGAGGGAAATGCGGCGGTATCAAACTATCCGGGTACGGTGACGTCGAAGCTTCGGCGCGCTTTGCGCCGCCAGGGGCGATTGCGCGGTGAGTTGATCGTTTCCTTCGTCGTCGCCAATAATGGCAGCGTATCGAGCGTTGCGGTCGGCCGCAGTTCTGGCAATCCCGCCGTCGATCGGGCGGGGATTGAGACAGTCAGGCGTGCTGCGCCCTTCCCTCCGATCCCCGCCGACGCCAAACGCTCGAGCTGGGCGTTTGACATTCCCCTCGCCTTTGGCGGTTAAGTGGATTGCGCGTCCTTCACTTCCATGAATCGCATGTGATTGTTGAAGGGGTCGGTCACCTCGAGTTCAAGCCGAGTGCCCTCGTCATGAAGTCCAGGCTTCATGTAGCGGTAGTTTTTTGCTGAAAGCTCCGCGTGGAACGTTCGTATTCCCTTCATGTAGATGACCATGTTGCCGCCCGGCGTTGCATCGCCTGCATGTTCGGACAGGTGTAGCCGCAGGCCGCCGCGGGAGATTTGTGTGTAAAGCGGAAAGTTGTCGCCGTAGCGATGTTCCCAATCGACCTTGAAGCCCAGGAACCCCAGATAGAACTCGTGCGCCTTCGCCACGTCGAATATTCTGACGATAGGGACAGCCTGTTCAAAGGCGATGGCACTGTTCTCTGCTACGCCATCGATCCGCGCGGCAAGGATGTTCCAGTTCGCCAGGCCAAACTGCCGGGCCACAATCTCGAGTGCTTCGCTTTGTTTGATGGCCTGTTCGCGTTCGGCGAATGCATCTTTCAGCACTTTCGCCATAGCTTTCGCATTGCGGTAATCACGCATAACGTTTCCTTTCATCTGGCGAAATTCATACCCGTGCCCGCGTTGCAGATAATTTCGCCCGACGTTTGGAAGGTCAGGAAACATTATGCGAAGGCGTTCACCATGCTCCATTTCTGGAGTGCGGACGGCAGGCGCACCTTCAGCCTTGAGAGCCACTTTAGTGAAGGAAATCGCAATTGTCAGGGGCGGGAATGAATTTCCCGCAATATTTCTTGAGAGGAGAACGTGGCTATCCGTGTGGCTGGCTGTTGACTGTGGAGGGTATATTTCCAGTGCGAAGAACGAGGGATGCTGGCTCTATACCAGGCGTTATGGCGACGACGATCTCCCCTCCCCTATCGTAAGGCTGCGGCAGTTCCGGGGCCTAACTCAAAAGGGATGCAGGTGGCTTTAAATTACCAAAGTTGTCCGCGGACAACAGCCGCTTGGGCAGCCAATTCGCGCCATGGTTAAATGTTTGTGAATTCTTTACGAATCGGGCCATATTGTAACTGCGCAGTTTGAGCTAAAGTTTCGTCAATTGCGCAGTTCGAGGATCACCGATGTTACAGACACCAATCCAAAGCGGCGAGCAGGAGCACCTGCCATCGATGTTGTCCGCGGATTCGCTGGAATTGTCACGCCAGCTTCAGCTTCATCAGCAGAAGATATTCTCGCCCACGTCCCAGAAAAGCATCCGGCAGTTCACGCCGGCGGAGGCCGCCTACTATATCGGTATTGGTGAAGGCTATCTGCGGCAGGTGGCCTCGGAAGGACACGGACCGGAACCCCTTGCAAACGGCAGGCGGATGTATACGCCAGCCGATATGGAGCGGATCCGGCGCTCCCTCGACGAAAAGAACGGATCGCAAAAATACGTACCCAACCGGCGGCCTGGAGAAAAGCTGCAGGTCATCGCGGTGATGAACTTCAAGGGTGGATCGGCCAAGACGACGACCTCTGCGCATCTGGCGCAATATCTCGCGCTGCGCGGCCAGCGTGTTCTGGCGGTGGATCTCGATCCCCAGGCTTCGCTGTCAGCGCTCTTCGGCCATCAACCGGAACTCGATGTGGGCGAGGGCGAAACGCTCTACGGTGCGATACGCTATGAGGACCCGCGACCGATCGCAGAGATCGTGCGGGCCACATATACACAAAACCTCCATATCGTGCCGGGCAATCTGGAACTCATGGAGTTCGAGCACGAAACGCCACGCGCGATCACATCGGGATCGGCGGAGACGATGTTCTTCGCGCGCATAGGCGAGGTGCTCGCCGACATTGAAAGCCTTTACGACGTCGTCATCATCGATTGCCCGCCACAACTCGGCTTCCTGACGATGTCCGCGCTGTGCGCAGCAACGTCGGTCTTGATTACCGTACATCCACAAATGCTCGACGTGATGTCCATGTCGCAGTTTCTGGCCATGACCAGCGAGATGATGGCCGTGGTAGAGCGGGCAGGTGGCCGCACAAGCTATGATTGGATGCGCTATCTCGTAACGCGCTATGAACCCAATGATGGGCCGCAGAACCAGATGACCGGGTTCATGCGGGCGATTTTCGGCAATCGAATGCTACACAATCCCATGCTGAAATCGACCGCCATTTCCGATGCGGGCGTGACCAAGCAGACGCTCTACGAGGTCGAGCGGAGCCAGTTTACGCGGGGCACCTACGACCGGGCGATGGAGTCGTTGAACGCGGTCAATTCCGAAATCGAAGGTCTCCTCAACGCTACCTGGGGGAGGAAATAATGGCCCGCAAGAACCTCATCGAGGTTTCCGCCGCCGAGAGTGCCGCAACGGATACGGCAACGCCAATGACCGCCACGAGACCGCTCGCCGGCTTTGTCGCGCCTGCCGTGCGCAGCACGCCCATTGGCGGCATCACAAAGACGCTCGGCAGCATCACGCAAAAGTTCGAGCGTGCGCAGGATATCGAGAAACAGCTAGCCGAAGGGCAGACGATCGTCGAGCTCGATCCTGCCATCGTTGACGGGTCTTTCATCAGCGATCGCCTTGGGATCGATGCGGTAGAACTTGCCGAACTCGTAGAACAGATCAAGAGCCACGGCCAGCAAGTGCCTATCCTCGTGCGTCCGCATCCGGAGGATAAAGGGCGCTACCAAGTCGCCTACGGTCACCGCCGGCTGGCGGCGGTCAGGCAACTGGGCACCAGGGTGCGCGCCGTCATCCGGGAGCTTTCCGATGATCAGCTGGTGGTTAGTCAGGGCCAGGAGAATAATGCGCGAACCAACCTTTCTTATATCGAGCGGGCCCTCTTTGCGGTTCGTCTCGAAGAACGGTCGTTCTCGCGCGATACGATAATGGCTGCGCTTGGCGTAGACAAGGCGGCTCTCTCGAAGATGATCTCGGTTGTACGGCAAATTCCGATCGAACTTATTGAGGCAATCGGCGCGGCACCGGAGGTCGGGAGGCGGCGGTGGATGGAGTTTGCTGACCTTGCACCGAAGTCAAGGCTCAAGGACTTGTTGGCATTGTTGTCCGCGGACAACTGCCGGGCCATGTCCAGTGACCAGCGCTTTCAAAAGGCCGTCGAGATCGTGAGCCGAAAGCCTGATAAGGCGCGAGCAGCCACCGCGGCCAAGGTTTGGGCTCCAAGTGACAAGTCTGTCAGCGTTACGCTGAAAACAACTGCAAAGAAGGCCACGGTTACGCTCGAGGCGAGCAACGGCCCAAGCTTTGCCGAATGGATCGCTGACAATCTGGGAGATCTCTATGAGGCTTTCAGGAAGTCAGCCAAGGAAACAACGGGAGACTAAACCGCAAAAGAAAAAGGCCCCCAAACGTTGCCGTCGTGGAAGCCCTTCTCATCTGTAGCAACTTGAGAATCGCATTTCCCCGAATCACTGTCAAGAGTCATTGGCGTCGTTTTGGCGAGTTGAGTTCTTTTGCCTTTTTGAAAAGGTGAAACGAGATGCTCGGAAATCTCATAACGACGCCCTTCGGGCGGCGGGCGATGTCGCTTGGCCAGTTGGAGGCCCAGCGCCAGGCGCAGACGGTGGATCGGGACAAGACGGCCGACAAATGGCAGATCTATCGTTGGCTGTGCGAAGGCAAGGACATCATCGGCATCGGCGATCGGGCGCTTGCCGTTCTCAATGCGCTGTTGTCGTTCCTGCCGGACAATGAACTTTCCAGCGCTAACGGGCTCGTCGTCTTTCCCTCCAACGCTCAGCTCTCAATGCGCGCGCACGGCATGGCGAGCGCGACCCTGCGCCGGCATCTGGCAGCGCTGGTCGAATGCGGCCTCATCACCCGCAAGGACAGCCCCAACGGCAAGCGCTATTCGCGCAAGGGCAGGGGAGGGGAGATTACCGACGCTTTCGGCTTTTCGCTGGCGCCCCTGCTTGCCCGCGCCGAGGAGATCGAAGCCGCAGCAGAAAGTGTGCGCGCTGAAAAACGGGCGCTGAAGCTCGTGCGTGAGCGTATTACCCTGCATCGCCGCGATATAGCCAAGCTGATCGAGGTTGCCATTGCCGAAGCCATCCCAGGCGACTGGGCGACGCTGTGGCAGCGTCTGCGCACCCTGGTCGAGGCCATTCCGCGCCAGGCGGTCCTCGCCGCGCTGGAGCCGATCCTCGCTGCATTGGCGGATTTGCATGAGGAAGTCGCTATCCTTCTGGAAAACAACATTAATACCAGAAATACGAGCGGCAATGAGTCTCAGACTGAGCCGCAGCAACAGAATTCAAATACCGACTCTCAATCTGACTTTGAACCCGGCTCAAGAAGAAGCCAAGGCGCGAGATCCGAGCCCATCCGGCAGAAGGCCGAGGATGTCACCAAGACCTATCCATTGGGGCTGGTGATGAAGGCGTGTCCGGAAATTACCGACTATGCGGCGGCCGGCATCGACAACTGGCGCGGCTTCATGGCGACGGCGGCGCAGGTACGAGGTTACCTTGGCATTTCGCCCTCGGCCTATGCGGAGGCGCTCGACGTCTTTGGCGAAGAAAACACCGCCATCGTCATCGCCCTGATCCTCGAACGGGCCCAGCACATCAATTCCGCCGGCGGCTATCTGCGGGCCTTGACGGAGAAGGCGCGGGCAGGGGAGTTTACCGTCGGCCCCATGCTGATGGCGGCGCTCAAAGCCAATGGGATAGGCCCGACGCTGGTGGCAGGGGAATGAGGATGGAGGTTGCCTTAGTTTACGCCCAGAAGGCCGAGTTTCCTGCCCGGTCGAGGACATGTTTGACCTAGGGAACCGCCGAGCACACCGATCCACGCGACGTTGTTTACGCGATCGCCGGACGTGAGTTCGACAAAACGTGTCCGACAAACTGAAATTCATTCGTTGATCAAATTATCCAAGACACAGAAACGAATGTCTCGTTAGGTTCAATTATCACGAATATATGCTAATAAAACAATTTGTTAACCATAATGCGGCCAGGGTCCAAAGATCGTTGCCGCATGGTCACCAGGCTATGGCGTCACTGGTGAGAACGTGCCGGGCGCTCGCAATGCGTGCGACAAGGGCGCTCGGCTAAGTCCTGAAATCAAGGCTCATCTCGATTCGGTTGGCGCTGTTCTGGCCCGAATACACCTGAAATGATCCTCCCAGGCTTTCGACACGATCCCGCAGCCCGTTGAGACCCATGCCTTCGCGCCAGACCGGGGGATCTCTGTCTTGAAGGTTGTTTCCGCTTTTAACTGAAACATTGAGCTGCATCCCGTCAAAGGTGCATGTGACGGATTGCTCGTGACCGCGCGCATGGCGGAAGGCGTTGGTCAACCCTTCCTGAACGAAGCGATAGACGCAGATTTTGATGGCAAGGGGGAGGGGCTCCGTGATTGGCAGGCAGTCTACGTCCACTTTGGTATTCGTTCGCTGCTCGTGACTTCGCGCAACGCGAAAAATCAAATCGGAAAGTGCCAGCTTCTCGATATCCGGCAACATCAGGCCTTTCGAGATCGAACGTATCTCATCCAGTGCTTCCGAAAGCGCGCCGCCGATTTTCTTGAGCTCAATTTTCCGCGCGGCTCCATTCGGGGCACGGTGCACCTCATCCAGTTTTAGTGCCGCCAGCGTGATCAACTGCGCCGGACCATCATGCAGATCGGCGCCGATGTTGCGAAGCGCCCTTTCATTGAACTCGGCAACACGGCTTGAGGCTTGCTGCGATCGTTCGCGCAGACAACGATTGTGCTCGGAAATCTGTTCGATCTTTTTAAGGCGCTGCACGAGGCCGGCTTTCTGCACATCGATCAACCGGCTGCCGCGATAAACGATTCCAAACAGCCCGAGAACAATAAGGAGGGTCGCCGCCACAATGGCCAGCCAAGTGCGTCGTTGCACAAGGGTCAGCTTTTCCTCGAGTTGGCTGGGCACCTCGTGGATTTCGGCAACGGCAATGATATCGCCAGAAAGGAGTTCGCGAATAGGGACGTAAATTTCGAGATAGGATTTGTTGAATTCCCGCACCGTGTGTTCGGCGGCCGACAGGTCCGCATACTGCGCCGATACTTCTCCGGCAAGAGCGTCGACGAGGCCATGCGGTGCCGTAAATCTTCGCCCGATAATCTCCGCCGATCTGGAATAGACGATCAGGCCGTCATCCTTCCAGATCTCGAGGTGCGGAAACCTTTTGCTGAATTCATCGCCGCCTAGCAAAGCGTCCAGCCTTTGGATCTGTTCTGCCGACAGAGATTCGACCGTTGCGAGGTCGTGAACGAGAGGGGTGATCAAGCTTTGGAGAAACAGTGCGGTCGCACTGGCGGTGTCTTCGATAGTAACCTTCGATACGATATTCGAAACAACGGACCCTGCAAGAAACATGGCTCCGAGCATGAACACGCCGCCGGCAAGGGCAAATTGCGTTGACAGGCTTTTCTCGCCAAACCACGCCTTGATTTCTTGCCTCCATTTAGCTTGCAAGCATTCCTCCCGAAGCCAGCCGATCAGACCCCAATATACGGCAGGAACGCGCGACCGCTAGGAGATTAGGACATGTGTTCCATAGGCCGTTGGTCCAATCGACCATCAGCCTTAGGTCTGATTCATTTTCCGACCTTGCGACAATGCGATTTACGACCTGGAACAGTGGAATTGGGCAGACCTTGTTCCGTTACATCCGTGACCCGTTCGAGAGATGCTTCCCACAATGCCCGCTTCGTCTTTGAAGCAGAGGCGAGGACAACAGCATAGTTCCGTGGGAGACTGTCATGGTAACGTTGGTAAAGCACGATCTCGAGTTTATCCTTAAGCAGATCAAGATAGCGGAAGCGCACGCAGCGGGCGGTGACCTGGGCGAACTGGTGGCGGGCTATAATGGCAATGATGGCCTTACCCAGGCGCACCTGCTTCCCTATGGTCTTCGCACCGTCGATGGCAGCTACAACAACCTCATCCCAGGCCGGGAGAATTGGGGTGCAGCCGACCAGAGCTTCCCCGGTATTTTTGACCCGAACTACATGAACGATGCTGACGGCGACAGTCTCGTCTTCGGCCCTGGCATGATCTATGACAACAACGATTATGGCGTTGGCGGCAGTGGCGGCGGTGACGGCCGGCCCGCGAGCGGGACGGGCCTTGGCCAGACCTATGTCCCAGGTAGCGGAACGGTGATCGATGCCGATCCCCGCCTTATCTCCAACCTAATCGTCGATCAGACACTCAACAATCCAGCCGCGATTAGTGCGGCCCTGATGCATGCAGGGGTGAGAGGCGCCGCACTGACTACGGCACTCACCGAAATCGTCAACGCCCATACCATATTCAAAGCCATTCCGGCTCCGGGACCAGGCCAGACACCGTCGAATGCCTATACACTTGCCAAGGGCGTGCTCGATGGCTTGCTGCAGGAGCATGGCGTCGAGATGGACGGCAACAGCGTTCTTATTCCCAATGTGTCCCCCGACGATGGTCTTTCCTCGCCCTACAATGGTTGGATGACCATCTTCGGCCAATTTTTCGACCATGGTCTCGATCTTGTCGCCAAGGGCGGCAATGGCACAGTCTATGTGCCGCTACAGCCGGACGATCCGCTCTACGTTCCCGGCAGTCACACCAATTTCATGGCATTGACCCGCGTGACCGTTGATGCTGGCCGTGACGGCCTGATCGGTACTGCCGATGACGGACTTGGCCTCGATGGCATTGCCAATACGGCCGACGATGGTCCCGCGCATCCGGTCAACCTGACGACGCCGTGGGTCGATCAGAACCAGACTTATGGCTCAACTGCCTCCAAGCAGGTTTTCATGCGCGAGTATGTTGCCGGTCCAGATGGCAAGCCGATTGCCACTGGCTACCTGCTGGAGGGCACCGCGGGGGGCCTTGCAACCTGGGCAGACATCAAGGCGCAAGCCGCCAACGTTCTCGGTATTCGTCTCACCGACGCTGATGTCGGCAAAATTCCGCTGATAGCGGCGGATGAATACGGCAACTTCATACCCGGACCCAATGGCTATCCGCAACTCGTCGTCGGGCTTGGCCCCGATGGCCAATTGGGAACGGCGGACGATGTGCTGCGCGAGGGTAACCCGGCCGAACCCGTCAGCACCCAAGGCGCCATTCTGACAGGCCATGCGTTCCTCGACGACATCGCTCATGCGGCAGTTCCCATCCTTGACGCGTTAGGAGCCCTGCAGGCCGATACCGACTCAGGCATAGGATATTTCAATGCCGATGGTACTGCCGGCGGCTTCAACACCCGCGGCGGCCAATTGGCTTACGACAATGAAATGCTTGACGCTCATTATGTGGCAGGCGACGGCAGAGCCAATGAAAACATCGCACTGACCGCTGTCCATCACGTTTTCCATTCCGAGCACAATCGCCTTATCGATCAGACCAAGGAGATCGCTCTTTCGTCGGGTGATCTCGATTTCCTTAACGACTGGCTGCTCGTCGATGTTGCTGCCATGCCGGCAACGCCCGAGGAACTGGCTGCGCTTGTCTGGGACGGCGAGCGCCTGTTCCAGGCGGGACGCTTCACCAACGAAATGGAATACCAGCATCTGGTCTTCGAGGAATTCGGCCGCATGATGCAGCCGGATATCGATGCCTTCGTGTTCGAACCTTCAGCCGATATCAACCCGAATATCGCGGCCGAATTTGCGCACGTTGTATACCGGTTCGGCCATTCGATGCTGCGCGAGGATATTGCCCGCATTTCCCTCGATGAGAATGGTGATCCCGTCGTCGACGATCTCGCGCTCTTCGATGGCTTCCTCAATCCGGTTGCCTTTGCCAATGCCGGCGATGCCGATACGGCGGCCGGAGCGATTATCCGCGGCATGACCCGGCAGATGGGCAACGAGATCGATGAATTCGTCACCGACGTGCTGCGCAACCAATTGCTCGGCGTACCGCTCGATCTTGCCACGATCAACATCGCCCGCGGGCGCGATGTGGGAACGCCGCCACTGAATGCAGCGCGCCAGAAATTTTACGACGGAACGGGCGATACGCTGCTCAAGCCCTATCAGAGTTGGGCGGACTTTGCGCTTAACCTCAAGAATCCCGCATCGATCATCAACTTCATTGCGGCCTATGGCACACATGACAGCATCACCCAGGCCTTGACGGTCGAGGCCAAGCGCTCAGCTGCAACGCTCCTCGTGCTTGGTGGCGCTGGCGCTCCAGCCGACCGGCTCGACTTCCTCAATGCTTCGGGAAGTTACGCGGGCGGGGTCCTGGGCGGCCTCAACAATGTCGACTTCTGGATAGGCGGTCTTGCCGAAAAGAAGATGTCGTTCGGCGGCATGCTCGGCTCGACCTTCAGTTTTGTATTCCAGATGACAATGGAGAACCTGCAGGACGCCGACCGGTTCTATTATCTGTCGCGTACCCAGGGTCTCAATCTTCTCAACGAGCTTGAGAACAACACGTTCGCAGAGATCGTCATGCGCAATACCGATCTCGGCGAGCCGGGATCGACGGCACTCCCTGGCAATGTGTTCTCGGCGTTCCAGATGCCAACGCTCGAAATGGACATCAGCAAGCAGCTAGGCGCCGACCCGGTCCAGGACGATCCGACCCTGCAGGCGTTCTCGCGGCTGGTGGAACGTCGCGACGCCAATGGCAACCTGATCAACGACACGGTGACGGATGCAAGCTACATCCGCGTCAACAGCAATGAGCATTTTACCATCGGCGGCACCGAAAACGACGACACGATCATTTCCGGCGGCGGCGACGATGCCATCTGGGGGCGGGGCGGCAATGACCGGATCGAGGCGGGCTACGGTGTCGACAAGGTTTTTGGCGGTGATGGCGATGACATCATCACCAATGCCGGCACCGACATCGGCGAAGCCGATTTCCTGCATGGCAATGCAGGAAATGACGTCATCCATGGCGGTTCCGGCCTGTCGCTGATCTTCGGCAACGAGGGCAACGACTTCATCATTACCGGCCCCGACGGCAAGGAAGCGTTCGGCGGCACTGGCAACGACTTCATCCTCGGCGGTACCGGCGGCGACTTCCTTCTGGGCAATGAGGGCGATGACTGGCTCGAAGGCGGCCAACGCTTCGATACGCTTGCGGGCGAAAACTCGGAACTCTTTTTCAACTCCTCCATCATTGGCCACGATGTCCTCAACGGTGGCAGCGGCGACGCCGACTACGATGGGGAATCCGGCGATGACATCATGTTCCAGAGCGAGGGTATCCAGCGCAGCAACGGCATGGCCGGATTTGACTGGGCCATTCACAAGGGCGATGTCAACGCGGCCAATTCCGATCTCGGCATACCGCTCTTTGCAACCCAGGAAGCCTTCATTCTCCGCGATCGCTTCGATCTGGTCGAGGGCTTGTCCGGCTGGATCCATGACGACACCCTCACGGGTCGCCGCGAAGCGGTGAATACGCGTGCCGAAGCCACTGGTACAGCGGCAATCCCCGGCCCGGACGCCGCGCTCGACTCCTATTCCAATGCACTTCTTGAAAAGAACGTGGATCTCATCACAGGCCTTAGGGCTCTCGTGGCCCACATTGTGCGTACATCGCAAACCGGCAACAACGGCGTGGTCGAACAGGTTGTCGTGGACACGGCCGACGCCTCCGACATTCTTCTTGGCGGCGGGGGCGACGACATCATCAAAGGTCTCGCCGGCAACGATGTAATCGACGGCGACAAATGGCTCAATGTACGCATTCTGGTGACGCCGCTGCCGGGTCAGACGTGGACAGCGTTCAGCGTCGACAGCATGACGGAACTTGCCCCGCGCATGCTTTCTGGAGAAATCAAGCCGGGACAATTGTCGATCGTCCGCGAAATACTGGACGGCAATGTCGCCGGTGATATCGACACGGCAGTTTATACCGACGTTCGCGCCAACTATACGTTCGGGCTTAACAGTGATGCGAGCCTCTATATCGACCATAGCGGTTTTGTCGAGCCGCAGCAGGACGATGACGCAGGCGAGAACGAGGCCAATCCAAATCCGGTATCGGATGGTCGCGATACCGTGCGCGGTATCGAGAAGCTGCGCTTCACTGACGGCGTACTCAACGTGATCGAAGGTACGGCAGCATCGGAAACGTTGAATGGTATCGGTGACGACGATCTCATTGTTGGCAAAGCCGGCAACGACATACTCAACGGCCTTGCGGGGAACGACATTCTATTGGGAGGGACGGGCAACGATACTTTGAACGGCGGCAGCGGCGACGACACCTATGCGTTCGGCCTTGGCGATGGCAGTGACACAATCACCGAAACCAGCGGTACCGACCGCATCTCCATCGCGGCTGGCGCGCTTACGGGCCTCGCCTTCAGCGAACTCACGTCACCCGCCAGCGCCAATGACAATCTGCTGATCCAGTTCAACGGCCAGCAAATTACGGTGGTCGATCATTTCGACCAACCGGGCGAGGCGGTGGAGTTCGTCAACTTCAAGGGCGGTACCTATGAGGGTTATGCGCTTGATGGCGATTTCGCCATCAGCACCGACGACAACGGGACCCGCACTGCAGCAGCAGGGGTGAACACCGTGCTTGCCGGAACGTCCGGCGGCGATGACCTCTTTGGCAATGACGGCAACGACCTGCTGTTTGGCAATGCGGGCGATGACGATCTTGACGGTGGTGACGGGGACGACCTTCTCGTCGGTGGATCGGGCAATGACGAACTAATCGGCGGCCTTGGTGCTGACACGATGGTCGGGGGTACCAACAATGATGTTTACCAGGTCGATGACGCCGGGGACGTCGTCATTGAAGCTTTGAACGAAGGAACCGATACGGTTGAAATCACACTTGCCGCCTACACCCTCGGCGCAAATGTTGAGAATCTAACCTTCACCGGCGCTGGCGCCTTTGCCGGCACGGGCAATCAGCTCGCCAATCGTATCGAAGGCGGTGATGGATTCGATACCCTGATCGGCCTCGATGGCAACGACACCTATGTCGTGACGGCCGGCGACGTGATCGTAGAAACTGCGACGGGCGGCACGGATACCGTGCAGACCGACCAGACCTACCAGCTCGGCGCATTTGTCGAAAACCTTACCCTTGGCGGCAATGGCGACATCAACGGCACCGGCAATTCAGAAGCCAATGTCATCAACGGCAATGGCGGCGACAACCAGCTCTTCGGCGCAGGCGGCAACGACACGATCAATGGCGGTGGCGGCAACGATTTCATCGATGGCGGCACGGGAAATGATACGATCAATGCCGGAACCGGCGACAACGTCATCATCGGCGGTGACGGCAACGATATCATCAACCTCACCACTTCGAACGGCACCGACGATATTATCCGCTATACGGCCAGCAACTTCGGCGCTGATATTATCAATGGCTTCGATGCCAATGCGGCGCAGGGTCAGGATCGTATCGATCTCAGCGCTTTCGGCCTGTCGGCATCCGACATCGGAACGACGGGCGCATCCCGCATACAGATCGAGGATATAGAAGACGGTGCAGTCGACGATACGCTGATCACGATCCGCGATGCCGGCAGTAATGTCATCGGATCGATCAGGCTGGAGGAGGTCGACAACAGCACCATCACCGCTGCGGACTTCATCTTTACGACCCCGTCCACTCCGGTGACAGGCAATGATTTCGGCACAACAATCACGGGGACCAACGGTAACAATACGCTCGACGGCAATCTCGGCAATGACATCATCAACGCGCTCGGCGGCGACGACATCATTATCTGGAATGCCAATGCCTCGGCAGCCACCGATGAACGGGATATCGTCAATGGCGGCACCGAAGGGACAGCCGGCGATACATTCGTGATCAACGGCAATGCCTCGGCCGAGACATACCGGATCTATACGCTCGCTGCATGGGATGCGGTTCCCGGAAATAACCTTTCCAGCTTCAATGGGCGCACGCCCGAAATAGTCGTAACGCGCAATGGAACCGGCTTTGCCAATGTCATTGCCGAGCTGACCGACATCGAGGAAATCCGTATCAACGGTGTTGATCCGGCAGCTTCAGGTACGGCCGGTGGAGACACCATCGAAATCATCGGGGATTTCTCCGCCACGAGCCTCCGTCCCAATACGATCACGATCGAGGGTACGACCGGGGACGACATGGTCGATATCACCTCGCTCGGGTCTGCACATCGCATTGTCTTCCGGTCGAACGGCGGCAATGACACGATCGTGGGTTCACTCCGTCCGCAGGATGTGATTGCACTCCCGGCTGGAACGACGATCGCGGACTATGAAGTTTCGATCAGCGAAACAGGACAGACCACGCTTGTCGGCGATGACTACAGCATCACTTTCACCGCGCTCGAGGGCATGCCGCAGTTTGCCGATGAGGGCTATGATCCGGACGGCGATGACGACGACTATCCGCATCTTCCCGGCGATGATGATGACGACGACGACGAAGATGATGGCGGCGATCACGATGATGATGACGATGTCGATGCCCCAGGCGAATCGACTGGCCAGTACACGGGCGTCGGTACTGCCGGCGACGATGTTCTCGTCGGAACCGCCAATGACGATACGATCCTCGGCCTTGCCGGCAATGACAGTGCTCTTGGCGGTTCAGGCCGGGACATAATTCGCGGCGCGGATGGCGACGATTATCTTAGCGGCGAAGGTGGCCGGGACATGCTGTTCGGCGGCGCGGGGAACGACGATCTCTTTGGCGGCGGCGACGACGATATGCTCTACGGAGACGCGGGCGCCGACCGGCTCTTCGGTGGCGATGGCCGCGACATCATTGATGGCGGGGCAGGCGATGATATCGCTCATGGCGGCGCGGGAAACGACCATTTCGTAGCGTCCGCCAATGACGGCAACGATGTCTACTACGGCGATGAATCGTCCGCCTGCTCTGTCGGCAGCGACACATTGGATATGGCGGCAATTACCGCCAACATCAATGTCGATCTCGGCTCAGGTTTCATGGGCCGGGGTAGCGCCACGAGCAGCCTCACCGGCAGCGACACGCTCTGGGGCATCGAGAATGTCATCACCGGTAGCGGCAATGACACGATAGTTGCAAGCGCGGCCGTCAACATAATCGACGGAGGCGCGGGCAACGATACGTTCCGCTTCCTTTCCGCTGGCGATGCCGACGGCGATACCATCCATGGCTTCCAGCCCGGCGACAAAATTGACCTCAGCGGCATTGATGCCAAGGGTTCCACTGCCGGAAATCAGGCCTTCACGTTGGTCACGGGATCGGGGTTCAACGCCGAGGGTGCGCTGAAGGTTACGCATGAAGTGCGCGGCGACGGCGACTACACCGTGGTTCACGGCAATCAGGATGGTGGAAGCGGCGCGGAGTTCAAGATCAGCATCAAGGGAACACACACGCTGACCGCATCGGACTTCGAACTGTAATTGCTTGATGGCGGGCCATGCCGGCCCGCCAGCCCTCCATAAGAAATCGCAAAGATCGGGGATCACTAATGGCCAAGAGCAACAACCGGACCGCCAAAAACAGCGACGCAACCCAACAATTTGTCAAAGGCCTGCGCAGCGTATTTTTCTTCGTTTTCTCGCTGTCAGGCGTCATCAACATTCTTGCTCTGACCGGCTCGTTCTACATGCTGCAGATCTACGATCGGGCATTGACCAGCGGAAGCATACCTACACTCGTCGCCCTCTCGCTCCTGGCAATTGGGCTCTATCTGTTCCAGGGCCTGTTCGATGTCATTCGCTCCCAGATCCTCGTGCGGGTGGGAGCGCGGCTTGACAAGAAGCTTGCTCCCCTTGCTCATCAGGTCGCAATCGACATGCCGCGCTTCGGCTTTTCGACCGCGGAAGCACTCGAGCGTGGTCGTGACGTCGACACGGTCCGCGGCTTTCTGGGAAGCCAGGGACCGGTTGCGCTGTTCGATCTGCCGTGGATGCCGCTCTACCTCGTCTTCGTCTACCTTCTGCATCCGATGCTTGGCGCCTTGACCCTGGGAGGAGCATTCATCCTTGTCTGCCTGACGGTCGCTACCGAACTCATGACGCGCCGGCTGGCGGGCGCCTCGCACCAGTCCGCGATTGCCCGGAATGCTATCGCCGACTCCAATGCCCGCAACGCCGATATCCTGTGTGCAATGGGGTTTGCCCACCGCGCCATTGCCCGCTTCACCGAAGCCAATGCGCAACATTTGCAGCTTCAAACCCGCACAAATGACATCAGCGGGACCTTCGGCGCGATCTCCCGCGTGCTACGGATGATCCTGCAATCGGCCATTCTTGGCCTCGGTGCCTATCTCACGATCCAAGGCGAACTCTCGTCCGGCGCCATTATCGCGGCGTCAGTAGCATCGGCGCGGGCGATGGCCCCGGTTGACCTCGCCATATCGAACTGGAAAGGCGTCGTTGCTGCCCGTGGTGCGTGGCTGCGCATCAGGGAAACGGTCATCGCGCTCAGTAATGCCGACCTCCCGATGGACCTTCCGACCCCGTGCATGAGCCTCAAGGTGGAAAAGATTACCGTTGCCGCTCCCGGGACGGGTCGGGTTCTCCTGAGCGACGTCAGCTTCGAGATCAAGGCAGGCGACGCACTCGGTATCATAGGCCCGAGCGGCGGCGGCAAGACCACGCTGATCCGGGCCCTGACCGGCATCTGGCCCGTGCTTCGGGGCAGCGTGCGGCTTGACGATGCGGAACTCACCCAATGGCGCAGCGATGTCATTGGCGACCACATCGGCTATCTGCCCCAGGATGTGGGATTGCTCGATGGTACGATCGAGGAAAATATCTGCCGGCTCGCGCCGCAGCCCGATCCTCGCGCTATCGTCGAAGCTGCGCGCAATGCCGGGATACACGAAATGATCGTGCGCATGCCGGACGGCTACCATACGCAACTGGGACCGCAAGGCACGGCTCTTTCAGCCGGACAGAGGCAGCGCATCGGCCTTGCCCGATCACTTTACGGCAATCCATTCGTTGTGCTGCTCGACGAACCCAATTCCAATCTCGATGCGGAAGGGGAAGCAGCGCTGACGCGCGCCATCCAGGACATCCGTACCCGCGGCTGCATCGCGATCGTAATCGCTCATCGGCCGAGCGCCCTTGCTTCGGTCAATCTCGTCGCCGTCGTTCAGGCCGGCAAGCTCACGGCATTTGGCGAGAGAAACGAAATACTTGGGGCCCCGGCTCAACCAGTCGAAAAGCGACCGGTCCGCGCCGAGCAAGCGGAGAGGGTACCGGCATGATCATCGACATCAAATCAACCAAAGTCGATGGTGTGGAGGCCGATCCGCAGGCCCGTTATCTCCTTTCAGAGAAAAAGCGGTCCTCCTTGCCGCGATATGTCGTCATCGTGCTCACCGGCATCATGCTGTATCTGAAGAGCTTCTGGCCGGATGACCAGAAGTCGGCTGCAAGCGAGGAAGGCGAACCTGAAGCCGACGTGGAGGATCCGACCCCGCCCGTCCTGAAGCTCGTCGGAAAATCTGATTCCTGGGCGGAGGATGTTTCCGACGTAGCCGGTTTGGCGGTACGCGACCGCGACGCGCCAATCCTGACCCCGACGCGGAACTCCAGCTTCGACGTCGGTGTCGTGTCGAGCTCAGCCGCGGCAACAATGGTCGCGCCGCCACAAAAGATGGATTTCTCGATCGAGGACTTCGTTCGGGGCTTTGGACCCGTTTCCCTGTCGCTGCGCGCCGCCAACGACAATCCCCCGGATTTCGCGGCCCGGTCGCCGGCCCCTGGCGCAGGCGGCGGGTCCGACGAATGGGGTGGGAACGATGGCGCGGTTGCGTTCGAACAGGACCAAGATCCTGACGAGGATGACGAACCCACGACGGAAAAGCCGCACCAGAACCGTGCGCCACGAACCGCAGGTCCCGTCCAACTTCACGACGTTGTCGGCTGCGGTTTGGCCTATATCACCCTGGCAGATCTGCTGCGCAACACGACCGATCCGGATGGTGACGCGCTCTCGATAAGCAATGTCAGCACGTCCTCCGGCACCATCACGCATTCGTCGGGCGGATGGATGTTCGAGGCGATGGAGCTTGGGCCCGTCACGATCAACTATCAGATCACCGATGGGGCGCTCAGCATCTGGCAGACCGCATATTTTGCCGTGGTGGCTGAACCTTCAGGCGATACCGGAGGTGTTTTTGTCGGCACCGATGCAGCCGACGATATCAGCGGCACGAGCGGCGACGATATCATCGACGCGCGCGCGGGCAAGGACAGCATTTTTGCCAGCGATGGCGATGACAATGTCGTG
This sequence comes from Phyllobacterium sp. SYP-B3895, assembly GCF_009647635.1. NCBI lineage: Bacteria > Pseudomonadati > Pseudomonadota > Alphaproteobacteria > Hyphomicrobiales > Phyllobacteriaceae > Phyllobacterium > Phyllobacterium sp. SYP-B3895. The sequence goes on from NZ_WJIG01000004.1 coordinate 546,479, forward strand.
GGCGGTTCCGGCGACGACACGATCTACGGAGGAGCCGGCAACGATATTCTCTTTGGTGGAAGCGGCAATGACTGGATTTCGGGCGGTGCGGGCAATGATCGCGTGTTTGCCGGCTCCGGCAACGACATCGCGTTCGGCGACGATGGCGACGATTGGATTTCCGGTGGCGAAGGCAGCGATCTGATCTTCGGCGGCAGCGGCAATGACAGCTTGCTGGGCGATTCCGGCGATGACGTTCTGGACGGAGGAGACGGCGACGACAGTGTTTTCGGGGGTGATGGAAACGACCGCCTTTTCGGCGCAAGCGGCGCAGACAAACTCGATGGCGGCGGCGGGAATGATTTTCTCTCGGGCGGCGACGGTTCAGACACGGTGGCTGGCGGCCAGGGCAATGACGTGGTTGCAGGCGACATGGATGCCGTTGCCGACAGCTACTCCGGCGATGCCGGGATCGATGCGATCGACTTTTCTTCCGCGCGACGCGATATTGCCCTCGATGCCACGACCGGGTGCGCTACGGGCGTCGAGATCGGGGAGGATACGATCTCGGGTTTCGAGATATACAGAACCGGAGCTGGTGACGACACAGTCATAGGCAGCCTTCTCGACGACGCGATCTTCACGAATGAGGGCGACGACACCATAGTGGATGGCGGCGGTTGCGACACAATCGACGCTGGAAGCGGCAATGATACAATCCTTGCTGCAGCCGACGGCGCCAATGACCGGTTTATCGGTTCGGCGGGCGTCGATACTATCAGCTATGCCCAATCGGGAGCCGGGATCGTCATCGACATGGACAATGGCACCGCGACCGGCGTCATGGTCGGCTCCGACATTATTGACGGCTTTGAACGCGTCATTGGCGGCGAGGGCAACGATCACCTGATCGCCGCGAGCGACACCGTTTCTCTTACCGGCGGAAATGGCGATGACATCTTCGAGTTCAAAGCAAAAGGTGACGGCGCAGCCATCATCCACGAGATACTGGACTTCATGGTCGGCGACCGTATTCGCATCTCGCAATACGACATCTTCAATGAAGTGATGGACGCAATCGAAGACCGCTTCGAAAACATTTACGGCGAAACAGAACGACCTGATCTTTCGATACGTATCAGCCATGCACAGACCGAGAATATGAACCGTACTTTGATCGAAGCGGATCTGGATGGCGACGGCTATCAGGAGCTGACGATCAGCCTCGACGGCCATCACATGCTGATGTTCGTCGAGAACGTTTGAATGCAGTTATAGAACAGGGGAACGAGAACCATGAAAAATCGGCAAGCCTTGCGAAACAGTGTTGCGGCAATAGCCGTAGCCGACGACGAACATTTCCGGCTGCGTGCCAGGATAATTTGCGGCCTGGCATTCGGATTCTTGCTGCTGGCCGGTGCCGGCGGATGGGCAGCCACCGCGCAGCTTACCGGCGCAGTCATCGCGTCAGGTTCCGTCAAGGTCGACCGTAACCTCAAGGCCATTCAGCACCGGGATGGCGGCATTGTTTCCGAAATAGCGGTGCGCGAGGGTGATTTCGTTCAAAAGGGCCAGGTCATGCTGCGGCTCGACGATGCCCAAACGCGTGCTGAACTTGCGATCATCCGCTCGCAGCTGGTCGAATTGACGGTAAGGAAAGCCCGCCTCGTTTCCGAACGCGATGATCTTGATCATCTTATATTGCCGGAACGGACGCTCGGCAGCGATCAGCATTCCGCAATGACGCTTGCCGGCGAAGAACGCCTGCTGCGTGGCAATCGCGGGCACCGCAACAGCCAGAAAAGGCAACTTGATCTTGGCATTGCCCAGCTAGGCGAAGAGATCAAAGGCCTTGAGGCACAGCGTGACGCGAAGAACGAAGAGATCCGTCTCGTTGAGCTCGAACATGGAAAGATCAAGGGACTTGCCGACAAGAAGCTGATCGAAGGCAACCGCATCTATGTGATCGAACGCGAGTTGGCGAGCCTTCGCGCCACCCGCGCTGAAGCGGAAGCCGGTATTGCAAGGGCAAGGTCGCGCTGCAGCGAATTGCAATTGCAGATACTTTCCGTCGACGAGACGGCCCGAAACGAGGCCCAGCGCGAACTGACGACGATCGAACCGAAGATCGCCGAACTCAACGAACGCCGTGTTGCCGTCGAAGACCGGCTGTCCCGCACCGATATTCGGGCGCCGCTCGCGGGCACTATCAACGAGCTTGCCGTGCATACGATCGGAGGTGTGGTGACGCCCGCCGCTCAATTGATCACGCTCGTCCCCGACAATGCGAAGCTCAAGATCGTGGCGCGCATCCAGCCGACCGATATCGACCAGGTATCGACCGGACAAAAAGCCAAGCTTCGCTTTTCCGCATTCAATCAACGGACCACGCCCGAAGTCTCCGGCACGGTCGCATTTGTTTCACCTTCCACCTCGACCGATACGACCACCGGTCAGGTCTACTACCTGGCCGAGATCGAAGTGAGCGAGGAGGAAATGGAAGGGTTGGCGGGAAATGAACTGAAGCCGGGAATGCCTGTCGAGGCGTTCATATCAACCGAGAACCGCACCGCTTTGTCGTTCCTGTCAAAGCCCCTTATGGATCAGTTTCGACGCGCATTCCGTGAGGAATGAAGCAGCCTTCCAGTCAGAACAATCGGTTAGTTGAGGAGTTGCCGGGTCTGGCTCCCCACGGAGCCAGGCAGGCGTTTCTGCGCCGCAAGCACGACTTCCAGCCGGTTGCGCGCATGCAGCTTCTGCATGAGGATGGTCATGTAGTGCTTGACGGTCTTTACGCTGATGTCGAGCTGCTCGCCGATTTCCTTGTTGGTCCGTCCTTCGAGAAGCAGGTTTACGATTTGCTCTTCGCGAACGCTCAAGCGTATCGCCTCGCTCTTGTTCTTTTGCATCGAGACGCGGCGGAGCGCGAGGATGACCTGCGCCGCAAGGCTTTGCGTGATGTAGGTTTCGCCGCCAAGAACTGCCCGGACCGCCTGACGAAGGTCGTCGGCGCTGCTGCCCTTCAGCACGTAGCCGCTGGCGCCGGCTTCGAAAGCCTCAACCGCGCTGTCGACACCGACGGCGGAGGTGAAAGCCACGATCTTCGTTTCGGGCATAGTTTGTGAAATGGATGTCATCGCCTCGAGCGTATCACCCGGCATATTCAGGTCGACGATAAGGACGTTCGGCTTCAAGCGATTGGTTATATCGAGGGCATCCGCCGCTGTGCCGCCTTTCCCAACAACGTGATAGGCGTTGTCGCTCGCAAAGATACTGGCGATACCTTCTAGAAGAATGGGATGATCGTCGACAAATGCGATCGAAAATTTGGACATTTCGCCCCCGGGCCATTCCGATCTATTCGATCGGTGGTTTGTTATTATTATCAACAGCTTTGCATGGTCGTGGCCGAGATCCAATTACGGAATTCGATGTAAACTCGATCGGCAGCGTCTACGGAGAATTGAAGTCCGGTCGCAGATTGAAACATCGGTGGATATCGGTGTCAGGTCACAAGTTCCAAAAGAACTTCATAAGCCGCGTCGATATCGGATTGTATTGCCAGTTTGACCCGATCCCCGTCATGGGCGCTCAGGGCAGCGAACATCGCCCGGTGATGTTCATTGGCCTTGGTGTAGTTGCCGGAATCGTGCAGCATGTTGAAGTATGGACTCACCTGCAACCACAGATTCTCGATGATGTTGAGGATGCTTTCGGAGCCGGCAGCGCGGTAAATGGAAAAATGGAAGGCATAATTCGCGCGTAGATAGGATTTTATGTTTCCAGACGCATTCCCTGCCTCAAGCGACTCCAGCACGACGCGCAGGGCATCCAGCTCTTCCTGCTGTATGCGTTCAGCAGCCCATTTTCCTGCCAAGGCTTCAATCTCAATGCGCACATTCCGCAGATCCGTCAGCTTGGCGCGGCTCAAGCGCGGTATGCCGATCGATCGGCCCGAGACGACCGTCAAGGCGTTGGCGGCCGTCAACCGCCTTAGAGCCTCGCGTACGGGCATGGCGCTCACGCCGAAAGCATCAGCGAGGCTCTGCACCGGAACCATCTCGCCCGGCACAATGCCACCCTCCAGGATGAGCCCTGTGACTTGGCGATATACGCGGTCCTGCAAGGTCTCTCTTGACAGCGGGACTATCTCAACTCCTGGCCGTTTAAAACCAGCCTCAGCCATTTGCTATGCCTTCTGTGTCGGGGCCGTTGTCCCCGTGATGTCTGCTGCCCGCAATGCAGCCTCTGCAGGAGCGCGTCAAGTCATGTCTGTTTATCACACGCATCGGCTTTGTTATATTAATTTATCATTGATCTTTGATCAAATGGTGATACGGTCCTTGCAGCGGAACGGCAAGACGTTTGAGGAAGCGTCTTGGGAGGTGTTTCGCACAAAGGGGAGGAGTTATACGATGGATGTCATATCGAGAATCCAGCGCCTTGTCGTATGCGCTGGGATTGCCGCCGGGGCTACTCTGGCTGGCGGGCATGCGGACGCTGCTGAAAAGCATAAAATCTTCCTGAGCATGAGCTTCATCGGCAATGACTGGCAGGCGGAAGCCGCCAACATGGTCAAGGCGATGGCAGCCCATAAGAGTCTCGCCGACAAAGTCGACCTGCAAGTTCAGGTGGCCGGGCCTAATGCTCAACGCCAGATTCAGCAAATCAACGCGATGGTGCAGGCAGGCGCCGAGGCAATCGTCGTGTTTCCGATCTCTCCGACTGCGCTTAACCAGGTCGTCAAGAATGCTTGCGACAAGGGCGTAAAGGTATTTGCCTATGACGGCGAAATCACCGAGCCATGCGCTTATAATATAGCGATCGATCAGGAAGAGGCTGGCCGCGTTACGGCGGAATGGCTGGTGAAGAAGCTCAACGGCAAGGGCAATATCATTGCGATCACCGGCGTGCCCGGGACTTCCGTCGATAATCTGCGCACCAAGGCGGCAAAGGAAGTTTTCGCCAAGTATCCAGACATCAAGATCGTCGGTGAAGCCGTCGGCATGTGGAGTCAGGCAGTTGCCCGTACGGAATTGTCGAAGATTCTGGCTACCCGCAACTGGGACGAGATCAACGGGCTCTGGATGCAGGTGGGTTGCTTCACGGCAAACTCCATGCAGCTTGAAGCCGGCAAGAAGCCGGAACAGTTGCTCCCATGCGCGGGCGAGGGATCGAATGGCGGGCGTATACAGATGCTTCCGGCCGGCACTGAAGTCGAAGGGGCCACTTCGCCCTATGCACCGCTCGGTGCCCCACGCATTTCCTATGCCTCGCCGCCTTATTCCGGTGCTCTGGCCCTGAAGCTCGCTGTTGAGGCGATCGAAGGCAAGGATGTGCCGAAAAAGACGGTATTGCCACTGCCTTTGGTAACGAACGAAACGATCAAGCTGTGCCAGGAAGGCACCTGGCAGGAAATGAAGGAGGGCTGCAATGCCTTCAAGCCCGCGATCGTCTCGAATCCCGGTTGGTTCGCCTCGATCTTTTCCGATCAGACACCAGAAATTGGTCTGAACGCGGCACTCGTAGGCCAACCTGAAAACTAGAGGACAGAGCGTGGAGCGGATTGGCCGCTCCACGCTTGCCGGCCCAATTATCATAATAAAGGCAGGACCCTCCGGGATGAAATCAGCAGTTGAACAAGCCGCGATAGAAGTTGCGGACCTTCGCAAGGCATTCGGTGCGACGGTTGCGGTGAACGGCGTGTCATTCGCGATCGCTCCCGGAAGTACCCACGCGCTTCTTGGCGAAAACGGTGCTGGCAAGTCGACGATCGTGAAGCTCCTGTCGGGCCTCCTGCGCCCGGATGAGGGTCAGATATCGGTATTCGGAGAGAAGGTGACACTGAAGGCGCCGCGATATGCCCATGCACGTGGCGTGCAAACTGCGTTCCAGGAAATGACTCTGGCCCGCGACCTCACTGTCCTTGATAACCTGCTTATGCCCTATGCGCCGATGGGGGTTACAGGCATGATCCGCCGCGCCTCGGCGCGACGCGCCATTGTCGAGCATTTGAAGGAACTCGACTTTTCGGTGGATCTCGATGCCGAAGTCGGGACGCTGGATTTGGCCGTCCAGCAGAAAATCGAGATCGCGCGCGCCATCTACCGCAAGCCCCGCATACTGCTTCTCGACGAGCCGACATCGACGCTCGCCGGCGGTGACGTCGAGTGGCTCGGCCGTATCATTGCCAAATTGAAGTCGGCAGGAACGACCATCGTCTTCATCACACACCGCATGCGCGAGGTCCGGGCATTTTGCGACACGCTGACGATATTGCGCAACGGCCAGCATATAACGACTTGCTCGGTGGAATCCATTACCGATGCACAGGTCATAGAGAGCATCGTTGGCCGCAGCATCGCGCAGACTTTCCCCGAACGACCGAAAAATGACTCTGCTTTTGGCGCGCCGGTACTTGGGGTGCGCAATCTCGTTGCAGGTAAAAAACTGCAAGATGCCAGCTTTGATTTGCGAAAGGGCGAGATTCTCGGCGTCGCCGGCCTGCAGGGCATGGGTCAGCTCGACCTTTTTCTGGCCTGCTTCGGGATGACGGAGGTCGTGCGCGGCGACATCCTCGTCGATGGTCGCAAGGTGCGGTTTGGCTCGCCGGCGGACGCCCTGAAACCCAACATTGCCATCGGGCTCGTACCCGAAGACCGCAAGACCGAAGGCCTGTTTCTGAAACTCAACGGCACGGTCAATGCTTCCCTTCCGGTAATCCAGCGATTTTCGCGATTCGGCTTGATTCAAACCGGTCTTGAGCAAGAGGCGGTCCGCACCGCCTTCGGCACAGTCGAAGTGGACGAACGCGCTCTTTGGACGAGGGCAGGATCGTTTTCTGGCGGTAATCAACAAAAGATTGCGATTGCCAAGTGGCTCGTGGCGCAGAGCCGCATCCTGCTTTTGTTCGATCCGACCCGTGGCATCGACGTCGGCACGAAACATGAGCTTTATGTGATGATGCGAAATTTTACCGATTCCGGCGGTTCCGTCCTGCTGCACTCGACCGAAATCCCGGAACTCGTGCATTTATGCGATCGCGTCCTTGTCCTCTACGATGGTCGCGTTGCGGCGTTCCTGACGCGTGACCAGCTTACGGAAACTTCAATTATGCGCCCGGCCCTCGGTCACGAAACACCGACGCAGGAGGCTGCCGAATGACGATGACCAATATGGCGGCCCCCAGACGCGACAGGCTCCGGTTTCTGGCCATGTCGCCGGAGCGTCGCAGTGTGCTCATTGCGATCGTCGTGTTTCTTGGCCTGCTAGGCATCGTCGATCTCGTCAGCACGGGGCCACTCAGCTATTTCGATATTTCATTCCTCTCGAGCGGTGGGGCGACTTCGGCGCTCGCCGCCATCGGCCAGACCATTGTCGTATTGTCGGGCGGGTTTGATCTTTCGGCAGGGGCGGTCATATCGCTGGTCAACGTCGTTCTTGCGCAGAGCATGGATCCGGCGGCCGCTGAGACGAGCGTGCTCTATTGGACATGCGTCGGGATCGGTGTCGGAATGTTGACCGGCGCGTTCAACGGCATTTTTATCGCTTTTTTCCGGCTGCAACCCATCGTCGTCACCCTGTCCACTATGTTCATCATCCAGGGTCTGACTTTGCTCGTCATGGACAAACCAGGCGGCTTCGTCGCTCCCGATCTCGGCATGTTTTATCTCGGGGACGCCGTTACCGGATGGCTTCCCATGCCGCTCGTGGTAATCGGCATCGTTCTTCTCGCCTGGCTCTGGTTGAAGAATACGCGCCTCGGAACAGCCATATATGCTGTCGGTAGTGATCCGGACGCTGCCGCGGCCATCGGCATCCGCGTCAAGCTGACCAAATTCCTGGTCTATGTCATTGCCGGAGGCTGCTATGGCCTGGCGGGCGTCTTCATCAGCGCCCAGACGGGAAGTGCCGATCCGCTGGTTGGAAATCCGCTGCTGCTTTCGATGTTTGCAGCTGTGGTCGTTGGCGGAACGCGCCTTGGCGGCGGGCGCGGCGGCCCGCTGGGCACTGTGTTCGGGGCCTATATCCTGATGATGGTCGTGAATATCCTGCTGGTGCTCAATGTATCCGCTTACTACTCCACCATTGCCGAGGGCACGATCCTCATTCTGGCGGTCCTCGCGGGCTCCATTTCGTACAGTTCCACCCTTGCCAAGCAGATCCGCAGCGCGGGCGCCCAGTTTTCCGCCTGGCGAAACGGCTTGCTGCCATCGCAGCTCGACCGGACCGACCGGAGATTGAAGCTTGCCGGCCCAACGCGTTTCAAGCCGGTGTCGGCATCATTTCTGTCGCGCAACCGCGAGACCATCCGCTATGCGCTTCCTGCCTATGTTTGCCTTCTCCTCGTCATCATTGTCACGCAGCTGTGGCTTGGCCGAGCCGTTTTAAATCCAACCTATTGGAACTCGCTGGCGGTTCTCTCCACCTTCCTTGCCATCCTGGCGCTCGGACAGGGAACGGTGATCCTCACCGGCGGCCTTGACCTTTCGGTACCTTGGACGATCGGCATTTCGGGGATCCTGCTCGCAGGGATCGTCAATGGCTCCGACGCTGCCTTGACCTATGCCCTGCCTGCCGTCCTTTTGATCGCTGCAGCGATCGGTTTTATAAACGGCGTCGGTATCGTGATCCTTGGCATTTCGCCGATCGTGATGACGCTGGCAATGAACGGGATCCTGCAAGGTTTTGCGCTGGTTTATTCGCAAGGGACGCCAGCCGGCTTCTCCTCGCCCATGCTTCGCTGGTTCATGACCGGCAAGATCTGGGCTGTGACGCCCGTTGTACCTTTCATGGTGCTGTTCGTCGTAGTGTCGGTGCTCCTCCTCGGAAGAACCGCCTTCGGCCGCAGGGTCTACGGTATCGGCAATGGCCTGCGTGCCGCACAGCTTTCCGGGATCGCGGTCGGGCGCACGCTCATTCTCGTCTATGTCCTTTCCGGTTTTTGCGCTGGTCTCGTCGGCATTTTGCTCACCGGATTCTCCGGGCAAGCGAGCCTTGGCATGGGCGATGATTACCTGCTGCCGTCCATTGCCGTGGTGGTGGTCGGTGGCGCTTTGATAACGGGCGGGCGCGGACACTATCTCGGGATGCTCGGAGGCGTACTCCTGCTTACGGCACTGCAGATGTTCCTCGCCGGAACAACGTTGCCTTACGCCACACGCGCGATCCTGTTTGGACTTGTCGTGCTTGGCGCGGTCATGGCGCTTCGTGAGAAGCGATCTTAAGAGGGGATGAATGATGAACAGGGTGGCTCCAGCATCGGCGGAAGAGTTCTTGGGCGGCGTGCGCGGACAGCGTATACTGGTAACCGCAGGCGGTTCGGGCATCGGATTTGCTATCGCTTCAACGCTATCGGCGCTCGGTGCGCGCGTGGCAATCTGCGACATTTCACGGGCTTTGCTTGAAGAAGCGAGCGCTTCGATGAAGCCGGCTCTCGCAACCGTTGCCGACGTTTCCAGCGAGGCCGATGTCGACCGCATGTTCGATGAAGTGTCGGCGTCTTTGGGCGGGCTCGACGCTCTGATCAATAACGCTGGAATTGCCGGACCGACCGGAGGTGTTGACGAGATCAGCACCGAAGACTGGCGGCGATGCATCGACATCTGCCTGACCGGACAGTTTCTCTGCGCCCGGCGCGCGACACCCCTGCTCAAAGCCGCCGGTGGCGGATCGATCGTCAACATGTCGTCAGCCGCAGGCAGGCACGGTTATGCGTTCCGCTCGCCCTATTCGGCGGCCAAGTTCGGCGTGGTCGGTTTTACCCAAAGCCTTGCCAAGGAACTCGGACCTCATGCCATCAGAGTAAATGCCATCCTGCCCGGTATCGTTGAGGGACCAAGGATTGAAAACGTCATCAGCAACCGTGCGAAACAGTTGGGCATATCTCACGAAGAGATGACTGAACGCTACCTGCAGAACGTTTCGCTTCGGCGGATGGTCAGCCCCTATGACGTGGCGAATATGGTCGCATTTCTGCTTTCCAATGCCGGGGTCAATATTTCTGGCCAGTCGCTCGGCGTCGACGGCAATGTCGAGACCTTGTGAGGGAAAAATGACGGAGAAAACAGCGATTATCGGTAGCGGCTTTATCGGCAGGGCCTGGGCGATAAGCTTCGCCAGGGCAGGCTATGAGGTCGCCCTATGGGATCAGTCGTCCGAGGCCGTTGCCAAGGCCCGCGATTATGTTGCCGATGTTCTCACCGACCTTGAGCGAAATGATCTTCTGAACGGGCATACACCGGAAGCGGTGCTGAAAAGGATTACCCCCGAAGCAGATTTGGCAAGGGCCCTGGACGGTGCGATCCACATCCAGGAGAACACGCCCGAAGACCTCAAGATCAAGATCAAGGTTTTCTCCCAGCTCGACGAGGCGGCCAGTCCTTCTGCGGTGATCGCCAGTTCGACGTCGGCACTGCTGCCGTCGAAATTTACCGAACATCTGGCGAACCGCCATCGCTGCCTTGTCGTCCATCCGATCAACCCGCCTTACCTGATACCAGCGGCGGAGGTCGTGCCTGCGCCATGGACATCGCCAGACGTAGTGGAGCGGACGCGGGCATTCTTGGTCGCTGCCGGTCATGCACCGCTTGTGATGAAGCGCGAGCTGGACGGGTTCATCATGAACAGAATGCAGGGCGCATTGCTCGAGGAAGCGTTTCGGCTTGTCGCTGATGGATACGCCACGGTCGAGGACGTCGATATAGGCATCAGGGACGGTCTTGCCTTGCGCTGGTCGTTCATGGGGCCGTTCGAGACGATCGACCTGAATGCTCCCGGCGGGGTTCGCGACTATGTGGAGAGATATCAGATTATCTACGAGCGGTTGTTCCCGCAGATGCAGCGCCGCGTCGACTGGGCTGGCGACGTGCTGGAGACCGTCGAATCCGGCCGGCGCGAGAAGCTGCCCAAGGAAAAGCTGGTGGAACGCCAGGTCTGGCGTGACCGCCGCCTGATGGCACTCGCGGCACACAAGCAAAAATCAACGCAGGAGTTCGGACGATGAGCGAGACAGCGAGAGTGACCGGAGGATCAACGATCAAGGGCAAGGTCATCATCACCTGCGCCATCACGGGTGCGATCCACACGCCGACGATGTCGCCTTATTTGCCGATCACGCCCGACGAAATCGCCAAGGAAGCGCTGGCAGCAGCAGATGCCGGAGCTGCGATCCTGCATCTGCACGCGCGCGACCCTGAAACTGGGAAACCGGACCAAACGCCTGAAGCTTTCGCCAGGTTTCTGCCCCGGATCAAGCAGAACACGAAGGCCGCGATAAACATCACCACGGGTGGTAGTCCCTATATGAAGGTCGAGGAACGGGTTAAACCGGCAGCGACGTTCAAGCCCGAGGTGGCCTCGCTCAACATGGGTTCTATCAATTTCGGCCTCTATCACCTTGTCGACAAATACAAGGAATTCAAGTTCGACTGGGAAAAGCCGCATCTGGAAGCCACCCGAGATCTCGTTTTTCGCAACAGTTTCAAGGATATAGAGTACATTCTGGCAACCTGCTACGACAATGGCACGCGCTTTGAATTCGAATGCTATGACATTGCGCATCTCTACAACCTCGCGCATTTCGCGGATCGCGGTCTCGTCAAGGCACCGTTCTTCGTGCAGTCGGTGTTCGGGCTGCTCGGCGCAATCGGGACGCATCCGGAAGACGTCGCCCACATGAAACGCACGGCAGATCGGCTCTTCGGCGATAGTTTCCGGTGGTCCGTTCTCGGCGCGGGTTCGAGCCAGTTGCGCATCGCCGCTCAGGCTGCGGCTCTTGGAGGCAATATCAGGGTAGGCCTTGAGGACAGCCTGTGGGCGGGCAAGGGTAAACTCGCCAAGTCGAATGCCGAACAGGTGTTGCTGGCGCGCAAGATCATCGAAGGCCTAGGAATGGAGGTGGCAACGCCCGATGAGGCTCGCGAGATTCTTCAACTCAAGGGAGGCGACAAGGTCGCGTTCTAGGAGAGAGCCATGTTGCGCATCGAAGTTTTCAGCAGCGACCGGAATGAGCTCGGTGAGGGTCCTCTATGGGATGTCGAACAGCAACGGCTTTACTGGATCGACTCATACGCGCCGGCCGTTTATTCCTGCGATGCAAATGGCGGGGACCGCAAGACCTGGAAAATGCCGGAGCCCATTGGGTCGATGGCTTTGCGAGCCAAGGGCGGAGCGATCGTTTCGCTGAGAAACGGGTTTTATACGCTGGACTTCGCAACGGGAGCAGTGGAACTGCTCCACGAAACGCATCCGGGAGAACTTCGTCCGCGGCTGAATGACGGGAAAGTTGATCGCCAGGGCCGCTTTATTGCAGGCTCGATGGATTTCGAGGAGCGGGATCCGGTCGGCACGCTTTACCGCCTTGACCCGGACCTGTCGCTTCACACCCTTGATACCGGCATCGTCTGCTCGAATGGCCCGTGCTTCAGTCCCGACGGCGCAACCCTTTATTTCGCCGACACCGGCACACGGAAGATCCATGCATATGCCTATGACACGGCGACCGGCGCTGTAGGCTCGCGCCGCATCTTCACGAGTTTCGAGTGTCTGCGCGGCTATCCGGATGGCGCGACGGTGGATTCGGAAGGCTACGTGTGGAGTGTCGAGGTGTATTCCGGGCGCCTGATCCGCTTCGACCCGAATGGAGTTATCGATCGCATCGTTGGCCTGCCGGTCCAATCGACCACAAGCATCACGTTCGGCGGACCGGAACTTGACATTGCGTTCGTAACGTCGATGGCCCGGCCATTCAACAACCAATACCATCGCGAGCGCGAAGCGGGCTGCATGTTTGCGGTTCATGGGCTGGGTGTCCGCGGATTGCCGGAACCGCGTTTCAAAGGATAGGGGAGCGACATGAAAATAGAAGTGGTGGTAGACGTCAAGACAACCCTCGGCGAGGGCCCGCTATGGGACGTTGAGCAGGAACGACTCTACTGGATCGACAGTTTCGACGGACGCGTTTTCCGGGCTACCGCCGACGGGCGTGAACTGCGCGCCTGGGATGTGCCGATGAAAATCGGTTCCATGGCGCTGCGCAAGGATGGAAACGGGGCAATCGTCTCACTCGCCCGGGGCTTTCATCTCCTCGACTTCAAGACAGGCGACGTCGACCTCATTCACGATCCTGAACCCGATAAGCACGAAAATCGCATCAATGACGGCAAGGTGGATAAGCAGGGCCGTTTCGTTGCGGGCTCTATGGACACGATGGAGAGCGGTCCCAATGGTGCGCTCTACCGGGTCGATCCCGATTTGAGCGTTCATACCCTCGATGAGGGCATCATTGTTTCGAACGGTCCGTGCTGGAGCCCGGACGGAAGTACATTCTATTTCGCGGATTCCTGGTCGGGCGAGATCTGGGCTTATGATTACGACCAGGCCAAAGGGACAGTCTCCAATCGCCGCACGTTCGTGAAACTCGACACATCGACGGGCGGCGCTGCCGACGGTTCCACGGTGGATGCCGAGGGATGCTTGTGGAACGCGCAAGTCTATGACGGGAAGGTGATCCGCTACAGGCCGGACGGGACGGTGGACCGGGTCATTGATATGCCGGTGAAAAAAGTGACCAGTGTCATGTTCGGCGGCCCGAACCTCGACATTCTCTACGTAACCTCCATGGCAAAGCCACCGCTACCGCGCTTTCCTGGAGATGGGGTTTTGCGTGGCAGCCTGTTTGCAATTACTGGGCTTGGCATCAGGGGCGTTCCTGAGATGCGCTTTGCCGGCTAATTAAGGTGCTCTCCGGTTCCTCTAGATTCCCGCTGCGACAGGCGTTCTACGACACCGACGCGATTGTGAGGATCAACGACCGCGAACGGTGAAACGCCGCAGGTAAAGTTCCAATACGCAGACAAGACCGACCCAGCATCCGGCTGGGTCGCAAAGTTTACGTTGCTCTAACATGAAGATGCCAATAAGCAGCAGTTTGCAATAAATTGTTGACAATAAGCAATCTGCAATCTATCTCCTGTTGAAACAGGAATAGGCGGATGAATCAGACAGCCTTCGAAATTCTCAGGTCCACGTCCCTTCCGGGACTGTTGGAACAGGAGATCGAACGATTCATTCTCGACGGCGAGGTAGCGCCTGGCGGCCATTTGAATGAAAAGGAGATTGCGTTCCGGTTCGGCATCAGCCGCGGACCTGTCCGCGAAGCACTCCGATCGCTCGAGTCGTCAGGCCTCATCGAGCAGGTCCCCAACCGGGGCTTCTTCGTCCGCCGGCTCAGCGCAGCGGAAGCATCCGACGTTTATGACGTGCGCACGGTGCTCTTCGGCCTTGCCGGAAAGGTTCTGGCAGAACGCGCGACCGACGATGATATTGCAAGGCTGAGGCGCTTCGTCGAGGACATGGACGAAGCCATCGGCGCGGATGACCATGCCCGCTACATCTCGCTTAATTTCGCCTTGCATGAATTCATTGTCGTTCAATCAGGTAACGAAGTTCTGGCTCAGCAGTATCTGACGCTGGTCAAGCAGCTCAGGCTCCACCGGGCCCACAGCCTGATGCACGGCGACGCGATCCACGCTTCCAACCTGGAACATCACAGAATGGTCGATGCCATCGCCGCTCGCGACCCAGCGCAGGCCTTCAAAGCTCACGCCAACCATGTCGAGACGGCGAAGGGCCGGCTCATGGCGGCGACAAACCCCCTTGCATAGCACTGGAGATATGTGTGACTCCCTCACTCGACATTACGGCCCAGGCCATACGTTTCATAGAACGCACGACCTATGCGGATTTGCCGGAAGAGGCGCTCATTATTGGCCGGCGTTGCATGGTCGATACGGCGGGCCTGTATCTGGCCGGTAGCCGCGAGGCTTCGGTTGAAATCCTTATTGGCGATGCATTGGATCAGGCCGGGCGCGAGGACGCCCCCCTGCCGGGTGCCGGGACGAAGAAGGTTCCGGCCCCCCTGGCCGCCCGCGTATGGGGCACTGCCGGACACGCCCACGATTGGGATGATACGCAGGTTTCGCACGATCCGGCCCATGTCTACGGCCTGCTCACGCATCCGTCTGTTCCACCCCTGACCGCCGCGCTTATCATTGCCAGCCGCGAAGGGATCGTGGATGGGCGTGAATTGATGCTCGCTTTCCAGGTGGGTTTCGAAGTCGAATGCAAGATCGCGGAATGGATGAAACCACGCCACTATCGACGCGGCCACCATACGAGCGGTACCGTCGGCACGTTCGGGGCGACGGCGGCTGCCGCGAAACTCCTCGGGTTGAAGGGCGACGCGCTCGCACACGCGCTCGGATTGGCCGCAAGTTTTGCCGCTGGAATACGCGCCAATTTCGGCACCATGACGAAGCCGCTCCATGTCGGCCGGGCCTGCGAGAATGGCGTAACCGCAGCGCTGCTTGCCGCACGCGGCTTCGAGGCTGACCCTTCAGTCCTCGACGGTCAGTGGGGTTTCTTCTCGGTGATGGGTGAGGGTCTCGATCTGGATAAGGCAGCCGCGGGATTCGCCGCGCCCCTGACGATAATCGAGCCCGGCGTCAGTATAAAGCCGTACCCTTCGGGCATTCTCACGCATCAATCAATGGATGCGATGTTGAAGCTGGTGATCGACCATGATCTCAAGCCTGAAGAGGTAGAGCGCATCAGGTTCTTTGCTGGCAAAAACATCATCGAACCGATCCGCTATCCGATTGCGCAGAACCATCTGCAGGCGAAGTTCTCCATGCCCGCACTGCTCGCCATGATCATTCTGTGCCGGCGGGCAAGCCATCATGAATTCGAGGACAGCTTTGTTGCCGGCGAGGCGATGCAGGATCTTCAGGCACGAACCGACGTGATAAACGATCCGGCTATCGACGCGGCGGGGTACGACCGCATACGGTCGCGCATCGAAGTGGTTACGAAGGACGGCCGGACATTGGTGCAGGAGGCGGACGAGCGCTATCGGGGCGGCCCGTCCAACCCGATCAGCGATGCCGGTCTGGATGACAAGTTCCGCATGTGCGCCGAGGGCGTCATTGATCGTGAAGCGCAGGAAGAATTACTCGCGCTCGTGCGAAATATCGATGACGGCGCCGACGTCGGCCGCTGCATGGAATTGATCAGCGGGGAAGGAAAAGCCCCGTGAACTCAGTTTTGAGGAAGCCGTTCTGGAGAAACGGTAGCTAAATGGGAGAGAGAAATGACATTCATCAAGTCTATCGGCCAGGCAGTGCTTGGCCTTGCCACGCTAGCGATTGTTTCTGGCGCAAATGCCCAAGCTGAACCACTGCCATACCCGAACAAGGTGGTGACGCTGGTGACGCACTCAAGTCCCGGCGGTGGCAGCGACGTGTTCCTGCGCGAAATGACCAAATATCTCGGCAAGTACATCGACGCCACCTTCATCGTGGAAAATGTCCAGGGTGGCAGCGGCGCCAAGGCCATGGCTCGGGTTGCGAGCGGGCCAGCCGACGGAAGCGTCTTTTACGCGACGACGCCGACTTACATCTACACATCCTTGATGAGCAAGCCGCAGAGCACCTACAAGGACATGGATCCGCTGGTGAACATCTTCGCCGACAGCGAAGTGATCTACACGCGAACGGATGGGCCCTACAAGTCGCTGAAGGACGTGATCGAGCATGCCAAGAAAGAACGCGGTCGGTGGGGCGCAGCCAATCCCGCATCCCTGGAACGGCAGGCGGCCGAGCAGCTGAAGCGCGCCGCAGGCGTGACACCGGCAATCGTCACTCATGAGGGCGGCGGCGACATGATGCTCAATGTTCTCAACGGCACGCTCGACATCGGTATTGGCGAGATCCAGGAGCTTCGATCGCAACTCGATGCCGGCAAGATTACGCTGCTCGCTACATTCAATCCTGAACGCATCACCGAAAAGCCCGATGTGCCTACCGTAAAGGAATTGGGCTACGACGTCAGCCTGGTGAAGTTCCGTGGCCTCGCTGGCCCCAAGGGCGTTCCGGATGCCACCAAGGCGGTCTGGGACGAGGCGATAAAGAACCTGCTGGCCGATCCGGAATACAAGAAAGCCTATACGGCCGAAGTGCTCGTTCCCCAGTTGATCGGAGAAAAGGACTATCCGGCATTCATCAACAATTTTGCCACGTCGACCGAGGAATTCCTGAAATCGACGGGCGCCATCAAGTGAGATTGATCGCGGGGGCTGGCGAAAAAGGCTGGCCCCTCGTCGATCATCGTTAAGGGTTGATCCATGAGAAAAGACCTTATCAGCGGCCTCGTTCTCCTTGCTGGCGCAGGTACCTACTATGCCTGGGCAGGTGAAATCGCCGACAGCACTTTGTCGGACGAGGTTGGCGCGGCCGGACTGCCGCATGTGCTTGCCATCGTACTTGCCATCCTCGGAATACTGCTTATGGGGCGGACGTTGCTCGCAAGCCAGGCACGGCAGGTGGCGGCGGGAGCGGATGACGATGAAGGAGACGCGCGTCTTCCGCGTGCCGTTGGCTTCTTGCTGTTCGGTGCCGCCTACGTGATCCTTTTGCCTTTCGTCGGCTACGTCATCGGTACCGCCCTCCTCATCGGGGGGATCGCGCTTTACGAGGGCGCGCCGCGCACTTGGATCGTACCGGTTGCCGCCATTGGCGGTGGCATTTTCTACTGGGCCGTCTTCGTCAAACTGCTCGGGGTCCACCAGCCGGCAGGTTCGCTGGTACAGGGGTTATTTTGATGGCGACGATTATGGACATAATCAGGCTTCTGACGGAAACGCCGCTCATTTTCGTTTCCATCGCCGGCCTCACCTGGGGCATTCTCGGCGGCGCCCTGCCGGGCATTTCGGCTTCCATCACCATGGCCCTTGTACTGCCGTTCACCTATACGATGGATCCTGCGCAGGCGATAGCCTTGCTCGCCTGCGTCTATATCGGCGCCGAGTATGGCGGATCGATCCCGGCGATCCTGATCAGGACGCCGGGCACCAATTCTTCCGCGGCCACTGTGATCGACGGTTACGAACTCAATCGCCAGGGGCGCGCCGGCGAAGCGCTCGGTATCTCCCTGATGTCGGGGGTGATCGGCAGCCTGTTCGGCCTCGCGATGCTGATAATGCTGACGGAGCCACTGTCGTGGCTGGCGCTGGCATTTACGCCTGCCTCCTATTTCGGGCTCGGTATCCTTGGCCTCAGCGTGATTGCCTCGATGAGCGGAGGCTCGCTGATCAAGGGTCTTGCGGCTGCAACTGTCGGCCTGATGATCGCAACAGTGGGCACCGATCCGATATCCGGGGTGACACGCTTTACCTTCGACATACCCGACCTCTTGGGCGGCGTCGAACCGGTGCTGGTGATGGTCGGCCTCTTTGCGTTGACGGAGTTGATGAGCCAATCGGGGTCGACCAACACGGCGCAGCTCAATCAGAAAATCAAGATCAAGCTGCCAAGCCTTGCTGTCATGAACAGGCTCAAGCGTTCGCAATTCATCGGCTGCGTGCTTGGCCTGTTCGAAGGGCTCACCCCCGGCGGCGGCGGTTCGATTGCAGCGTTCATGTCCTATAACGAGGCAAAGCGCTGGTCGAAGACACCGCATTTGTTTGGCAAGGGGTCCGAGGAGGGCGTCGCTGCGCCTGAGGCCGCCAATAACACGGTGGCAAGCACCGCGCTGATCCCGCTTCTCAGCTTCGGCATCCCGAGTTCCAATTCGACGGCCGTCCTGCTTGGCGGCCTTTTGATGCACGGGCTGATTCCTGGACCGCGCCTGTTCGAACAGAGCGCCCAGGTGATCGACAGCATTTACGTCGGCTCGTTCATTGCGATCATTGCGCAAATCGGTGTCGGCATCATCATCCTTCCGGCCTGCATTTGGCTGGTCAATCGTCCGCGCCCCTACCGCGCTGGCTTCATCTTCGCGCTTATCCTGTCGGGCATTTTCACGCTGAACAACAGCCTGTTCGACCTTGGAATTGCGCTCGCGCTTGGCCTGGTCGGCTTCCTTATGCGCATCGCCGGATTCCCGGTCCTGCCGATGATTCTTGGCGTCGTACTCGGCCACATGGTCGAATCGAGTTATCGCCGCTCGCTGGTGCTTTCGGGGGGTGACCACATGATCTTTCTTCAGGATCCCATCGCCGTGGCGCTGCTTTCCATCGCGCTCATATTCGTCGTTTTCTCGCTTAGCCGCGAAGTGCGCGACGCCCGCAAGACCAGAATAGAGGAAGCCCGTTCATGAACCAGACCGTTCCCCCAGTGTTGCCCGTCGCGGCAAGACTGGCGAGTTTTGCCGCGGAATGCACACCGCCGGCCGCCGTCGACGCAGTCAGCCGGCGGCTCCTGTTCGATATTGTCGGTCTGGCCGTTGCTGCCCGCGGCACCGACTATGTCGGAGCGGCACTGGCAAGTGCCGTGGATGCCGGAAGCTGCACCGCTTTCGGTCATGAACGCCAACTCGGGCTTTACGATGCAGCGCTCGTCAATGGCACAGCTGCACACGGCGAAGATTTCGACGACACCTTCGAGGGTGGTCCCATTCATGCCGGCGCGGTGGTTGTCTCCGCGGTCCTTGCGATCGCCGAAAGGCGCGGACTTGACGGGCGCGCCGCCATGCGGGGCATCGCGGTGGGCGCTGAACTCATGTGCCGGATGAGCCTGGTAGCACCGCAGGCAACGCACAAGGCGGGCTTTCATCCGACTGCCATATTCGGCGCGCCGGCAGCGGCGGCCGCTGTCTGTGCAGCGCTGGGGCTGGGGGCCGACGTGATTGGACGTGCCCTCGGAATTTCGGGCAGCCTTGCTTCCGGCATCATTGAGTATCTTGCAGATGGCAGCTCGACAAAGCGTCTGCATGCGGGCGCTGCAGCGCAGGCCGGCGTGCGAGCCGCCCTGCTCGCAGAAGCCGGCTTCACAGGTCCCATAAGCGTTTTCGAAGGCTCACATGGAATGTACAGGGCCTTTGCTCCGTCCAAGGCACCCGATTTCATGCCGTTGCTCGAGGGGCTGGGCAAGCAGTGGATCGTCGAGACGCTGGCATTCAAACCCTACGCCTGCGGAACCATGACCCAGCCCTTCATCGATTGCGCCAAGAAGCTGGCGGCGCTCCGTATTCGGGCCGAGGACATTGCATCCATCGTCTGCAAGGTGGGGGAGGGCACGGTTCATCGTCTATGGGAACCATTGGCCGAAAAACGAAGGCCGCCGAATGGTTATGCCGGCAAGTTTTCGACACCCTATTGCATGGCAGTCGGATTCCTGGATGGGGAGGCCGGGCTGGGGCAGTTTACCGATGAGCGGGTGCGCGATGCCGCGATCCGAGCGCTGGCAGCCAAGATCTCGTATGTAATCAATCCGGCCGATCCCTATCCGTCGAATTTTACCGGCCACCTCAAGGCGGTTTTGAAAGACGGCACGGTTCATGAATTCCACCAGCCCTATATGCGCGGCGGAGCGCGCGAACCCTTGCCTGACGCCGAGATGGAGAGCAAGTTCGAAGCGAATCTGCGCTTTGGTGGCCTGCGGGAGCGCAGCATTGCGGCGCTGCGCGCATCCCTAGACCAAATCGCGGCCGGCGGCGCTATCGATTTGGCGGGAGCACGCGCATGAACGCGGATCAAACAACGCGGCGGGAACTCGACGGACAGGTCGCGCTGGTAACCGGTGCCTCGCGCAACATCGGTCGGGCGATCGCCCTTGCCCTGGCTGACGCCGGCGCCGGGATCGCCATTGTGGCCAGAGCGGATCAGGCGGCGGCGGAGGCTGTTGCACGTGAGGTCGAGCAACGGGGCAGCCGCGCCGTCGTCCTTCTTGGTGATGTGGCGAATGAAGCCGATGCCGATCGCCTCGTCGGGCATGCGGCCGCACAGCTCGGGCGCCTCGACATCCTCGTCAACAATGCCGCCATACGGCGTGAAGCCCCCATTGAAGCCTTGTCGTTCGAGGATTGGCGGGAAGTAATGAGCGTGACGCTCGATGGCGCGTTCCTCATGAGCCGCGCGGCGATCCCTCATTTACTCTCCGGCGGAAGGGGTACCATCATAAACATTGGCGGATTGACGGCTTACACCGGCGCGGTGCACCGCGCCCATGTCATATCGGCCAAGGCCGGGCTCGACGGCTTCACCAAGGCACTGGCCCATGAACTTGGACCGCGTGGAGTAACGGTGAACCTGGTTTCTCCGGGAATGATCGATACGAACCGCGTGCATGCATCGTCTGGCGGTGAGCCCGCGCACCACAACACCACGCGCACGCTTGTGGGAAGGCGCGGAACGCCTGAAGAAGTTGCAGCTGCGGTCATGTATTTCGCGAGCGAGCCGGCCCGGTTTGTGACCGGCCAGACCCTGCACGTCAATGGCGGCGCTTTCCTGCCCTGATCCGCCAGGGGTGTGTTGGACTCGAATACAGGCTTGATCCATGGGCGGTCCACCCTCCTGAGGGTCTCAGTGAAAGGACGGCATTGCCCGTGTCAGATCTTTCCGATTCCTTGCCGCCGCCGCGCCTGCGTTCGCTTTTCCTGCTCTGCTTCAAGATAGGCATATTGAGCTTTGGCGGCGGCCTGACCGGCTGGCTGTATCAGGGGTTCGTGCTGCAACATCGCTGGATCGATGAAGATGACTTCGCCAGCAGTCTTGCTATCTCACAGATGTTGCCTGGTGCGAATGTGGTCAATCTGGTCATTTGCATGGGCGAACAACTTCGCGGCCCCATTGGAGCGCTAAGTTGCGTCGTTGGCTTCCTCGTTGGCCCGTTCTTCGCCGTCATTGCGCTTTGCCAGGTGTTCGATGCGCTGGCAGGCTTTGCATTGCTGCCCGCCATCTCCGACGGAGTGGCCTTTGCGGCGATGGGTTTGCTGGTCGTCATGTGCATCCACGGCCTTCGGCGGGCCATGCGCTTTCCTCCCTCGGTCGCAATCGTTGTTATCACCGCATTCCTCGTTGGAGTGCTTGAGATGCCGCTGATACCGGTGGTGCTTGTGCTGGCGCCAATCAGCGTCGCTCTGTCTTGGCGCAGGGCGTGATCGTGCGGTTCGACACACTCGTTGCCATAGCCCTCGTGTTCGTCCCGTTTTCCCTGACTTCAATCGGGGGCGGCAGCGCAATCGTGGCGGGTATCCAGCACGAAGCCGTGACCGTTCATGGTTGGGTGAGTTCCCGGGAGTTCCTCGATCTTTTTGCCGTGTCGCGGGCGGCACCGGGTCCGGGCATGATGCTGGCAACCGTCATCGGCTGGCGGGTGGCGGGTTGGCTGGGCGCGGCAATAGCGACGCTCGCGCTGTTCGTGCCGTCTTCGATGCTGTGCTATGCGGTGTTCAAATTGACCAACAACCATCGCCAGAAACGCTGGCACCGTGCCATGCGCGAAGGACTGGCTCCTGTGGGCATTGGACTGATCATCGCCGGAATCATCTCGCTGTTCCGGCTGTCGCACGGCGGACCATCGGCCATTGCCATTATTGGCCTCGCCGCCGCCATCTTCCTGTGGATGCCGAGATTTCCGGTGCTCGGCGTGCTGGTTCTCGGCGGCCTGGTCGCTGCGCTCGCCGCAACTGGGTTTTAAACCTTAGAAATCAAGCTGTTTGAAGCGCACCAATTGGCTTGCGAGCCTAATTGCGTTTTCGAAAGCGCCGGTATCGGCAACTCCTTTGCCGACGATATCGAATGCCGTGCCGTGCGCAGGCGTCGTAAACACCGTATCGAGCCCCGCCGTGACCGTTACGCCCCGGTTGAAGCCCCGCATCTTCGTCGCGATCTGCCCCTGATCGTGATACATGGCAAGAACCCCATCAAATTCTCCCGCAAAGGCCTTGAGATAGACCGTATCGGATGGAAACGGCCCTTTGCAGTCAATACCCTTGGCCGCCATGGCCTCTACGGCTGGACGGATAATTTCGATCTCGTCCGTACCGAAAAGACCGTTCTCTCCGGCATGCGGATTAAGCGCTGCGACCGCAAGACGGGGTTTCGCTATGCCGGCCTTGCGCATCATGGTCGTGGCAAGGACGATCGCCTCCTCAATGGCCGGTCGCGTGATCTGGTCGACTGCCTGGCGCAACGAGACATGCGAGGTAACACGGGACATCCATTGACCGTCGAGCACGTTCATCTCGCTGAAATAGCTGTGATGACCGAGGAGATGGGCGAACATCTTGTGTTCATCCGGGAATTTCCAGCCGCCATCGTACATGGCCCGCTTGTTCAACGGAGCAAAGGTTACCGCATCGACCTCGCCTGCCAGCGCGAAGTCGATCGCACGGGCCAGCGTGTCTCCGGTCAATTGGCCGGATTCGGCGCTCGCTATGCCCGGCTCATAGAGCGAAGGATCGGTGTTGCCGAGGTCGATCAGCGGCACGGCGTTATCCGACCAGTCGACGGAAGCCGGAGACTGGTAGGTTCGATATGCAAACGATACGCCGGCCTGCCGTTTCCCGAGATCGAGGGTGCGAGCGTCGCCCACGACAACGATGCGGGCCACATCGGCCATGCGCTGGTCATGCAGGATGCGGGCGGTCTGCTCGGGTCCGATGCCGGTACAATCGCCGGCGGTGAGCGCGATGACGGGGCGTTCGCTGTTCATGGTTTCCTCATCTGTTCTTCGGGCAGCCGGACGGCCTCGGCGATCGCACGACCGCAGGTGATGGTGTCGGCTCGTCCGCCCAGATCTCCCGTACGCAGCGCCGGATCCATAAGGACGCTTTCTATTGCCGTCACGATTGCCGCTGCCGCCTGCGGATGACCCAGATGATCGAGCATCATGGCGCCCGCCCATATTTGGCCGATCGGATTGGCGATGCCCTTGCCGGCGATATCCGGCGCCGAGCCATGGACAGGTTCGAAGAGCGAGGGGAACAGGCGTTCCGGATTGATGTTGCCGGACGGCGCAATTCCAATCGTACCCGTACAGGCAGGACCAAGATCGGAGAGAATGTCACCGAAGAGATTGGAGGCCACGACCACATCGAAGCGATCCGGATTGAGCACGAAATGCGCGCAAAGGATATCGATGTGATACTTGTCCCAGCGCACGTCGCCATAGCTCTTGGCCATCTCTTCGACGCGCTCATCCCAGTAGGGCATGGTGATCGAAATGCCATTGGATTTTGTTGCCGACGTCAGATGCTTCTTGGTACGGCTTTGGGCAAGCTCAAAGGCAAAGCGGAGAATGCGGTCGATGCCGACCCGGCTCATCACCGTTTCCTGCACGACGATCTCGCGCTCGGTTCCCGGATACATCTTGCCGCCGATGGAGGAATATTCGCCCTCGGTGTTCTCGCGAACCACGAAGAAGTCGATATCGCCGGGCTCGCGTCCGGCCAGCGGCGACGGCACGCCGGGCATCAGGCGGACGGGCCGCAAATTCACATACTGGTCGAACTCCCGGCGAAACTGCAGAAGCGAGCCCCATAGAGAGATATGATCGGGAACCGTCTCGGGCCAGCCAACAGCACCGAAGTAAATGGCATCGTGCCCGCCAATCAGTTCCTTCCAGTTCTCCGGCATCATGCGGCCATGCTCGGCGTAGTAGTCGCACGAGGCAAAGTCGAAGCTGTCGAATTTGAGATCGAGGTCGAACTTTTCAGCGACCGCCGTAAGGACGCGTAGTCCCTCCGGCATGACTTCCTTGCCGATGCCGTCGCCGGCGATAACGGCAATCCTGAAGCTGTTTGCAGTCATGTGAATGCGTCCTTATTCGTTGTCGCCAAGGATGGCAGCGCAGACCGCTTCCGTGACCATGTCCGTGGTCGCGCTGCCGCGCAGGTCCGGTGTGTGCAATGACGGGTCGGCGGTCACGCGTTCGATTGCGCGCATCAGGCGTGCAGCTGCAGCCGTTTCGCCAAGGTGTTCGAGCATCATTACTGCTGACCAGAAGGTTCCAACCGGATTGGCGATCCCCTTGCCGGTGATATCGAACGCCGAACCATGGATCGGCTCGAACATCGAGGGGTATTGCCGTTCCGGATTAAGGTTTGCCGTGGGTGCAATGCCGATCGATCCGGCAAGGGCTGCTGCGAGATCGGAAAGAATATCGGCATGAAGATTGGTCGCGACAATAGTATCAAGAGAGGCAGGATTGAGAGTCATGCGTACCGTCATTGCATCGACGAGCATCTTGTCCCAGGTCACGTCGGGAAATTCGGCTGCAACGTCCTTGGCGATTTCATCCCACAATACCATCCCGTGTCGCTGTGCATTGGATTTGGTGACGACGGTCAGCAGCTTTCGCGGCCGCGACTGCGCGAGTTCGAAAGCAAAGCGCATGATGCGGGTAACGCCGACGCGGGTGAAGATCGAGACTTCCGTAGCGATTTCTTCCGGCAGCCCCCGATGCGAGCGACCGCCCTGGCCGGCATATTCGCCTTCCGAGTTTTCACGGACGATGACCCAGTCAAGGTCCTTGGCTGTTACGCCACGCAGCGGACTTTCGATCCCCGGCAGAATCCTCGTCGGACGGACGTTGGCATATTGGTCGAACGGCTGGCATATGGCGAGGCGCAGACCCCATAGGGTCAGGTGATCCGGCACGTCAGGAGCACCGACAGCCCCGAAATAAATAGCGTCGTATCTTTTCAACTGCTCGATGCCGTCATCAGGCATGAGATGACCGTGTTGTTTGTAGAAATCCGATCCCCACGGAAATTCTGTGATCGCGGCCTGGAAGTTGCCGTCGCGACGGGCACTTGCATCGAGAACGCGCAGGCCGGCAGCGACCACTTCCTTGCCAATTCCGTCCCCAGGAATGGCCGCTATCTGATGTGTCCTCATGAAAATAACTCCCGCTGCTGCGCTCCCAAGATACTCCGATGCCGAATATTCGCAAGATTGTCAATTACAAACTGTTGACAATTTACCAAAAAGGGCATGAGTTCCTGTACCTGAAAGCATATGCTCGTCTGGACCAAAGCAAGGAGACATATTATGGCGCCGATCGAACCGATATCCGCAATGCCGCCATTCGCTGAAGAAAAGGGAAAGCTCATGCACGGCTTTCGCTATGAGCGCATCCGAACGGCTGGCGCCGAAGTCAACGTCGCGATTGGCGGTGAGGGTCCGCCGCTGCTGCTCCTGCACGGCAATCCGCTGACACATGTGAGCTGGCACAGGATAGCACCGGCACTTGCCAGGCGGTTTACCGTTGTGACTCCCGACCTGCGCGGCTACGGCGACAGCTCGAAACCGGATGGGGGTGAGGACCATTCTGGCTATTCGTTCAGGGCAATGGGCGAGGATAATGCGGAAATCATGTCGAAGCTGGGGTTCGACAGGTTTCAGGTGGCGGGTCACGACCGCGGCGCTCGTGTCGCTTTTCGAATGGGCCTGGACTATCCCGATCGTATCGAGCGCCTGGCCGCCCTCGATATTGTGCCAACCCATCATGCGCTGACAAATGTGACGCTGGGGTGGGGTATCGAGGCCTATCATTGGTTTTTCATGGCGCAGAAGGCGCCATTTCCCGAAAAGCTGCTGACGGCCGATCTCGCCTATTACATCGATTACAAACTGAACAAGAAGGGGGTGGGCCTCGAAATATTCTCCCCCGAAGCAATGGCCGAGTACAAGCGCTGCACCACGCCTGAACAGATACATGCTGTCTGTGAGGATTATCGGGCCACTGTCAGTGTTGATCTTGCAATGGATACCGCCGATTTCGGCAAGAAGACGATCGATTGCCCTGTCCTGGTGCTCTGGGGCGCAAACAGCCATTGCGGTCGACACTTCAAACCGCTTGAAGCCTGGAAACCATGGGCTCCAGATTTACGCGGCTGGGCAATTCCGACCGGGCATTATCCCGCCGAGCAACGGCCGGATATCGTCTATGATGCGTTCGGCAAATTCTTTACCGGGGAAGAGCCGCTGCCTTTTGCCGCCTGAGCATCACCGCCCTCCCGCCCACCTTACGTGAGCGGTGAGGGCGGGCGACCCTTAACCGATTGCCGCCAGTATGCCTCGGGTCATGCCGGCGGTATCGGCAGTTCCCCGGATATCGCGCGTGCGGGTGGCGGGATTGGCCAGCGCAATAGCGATTGCCCGCTCCATGATCGACGCCGCCTCGACAGCCTTCGCTATCCCGCGATTGTGCCCGAGCCATTCGATCATCATGCGGGCGGATTCGATCATTGCAAAGGGATTGGCAATGCCCTTTCCGGCGATGTCCGGCGCTGACCCATGAGTGGCCTGGGCCATCGCCAGATTGCCTTCGCCGATGCAAAGGCCGGGCGCCATGCCGAGTCCGCCGACGAGACCGGCCGCTTCATCCGTCAGGATGTCGCCGAACATGTTTGTCGTGACGATCACATCGAAGCTCTGCGGATCGCGAATAAGACGCATGGCCATCGTGTCGACGATCACCTCGTCGACAGTGACGTCCGGAAATTCCTTGGCCACCCGATGGCATTCCTCGACGAACATCCCGCAGCCAAGTTTGAACACGGTGTTCTTGTGAACGAGCGTCAGGCGCTTCTTGCGCTGCTGCGCAATCTCGAGCGCCGCGCGGGCCACCCGTGCTGAACCGACGCGCGTGATAACCCGGACCGAGATGGTGACATCTTCGGTCGGCCGGAATTCGCCGGAACCTGCCACCACATTTCGGTCCGGCTGGAAACCTTCATTGTTTTCCCGCACGATCACAAGGTCGATGCCCTCATGAATGGCGCCGAGCCCTGGAAAGGATTTTGTAGGCCGGACATTGGCAAACAGATTGAACCCCTTGCGCATGATCGGATGCGGATTGATCGCCCCCGGAACCTTCGGATAGGCCTGGTGTCCGATCGGACCCAGAATGAAGCCGTCCATGTTGGCGAGGGTCTCCATGGTGCCTTCAGGAAAGGTCGAGCCGTGCGTATCCAGCGCGCTGCGTCCGATTGGCATCGGACGCCAGTCGATCTCGAGGCCGGTCCTCGCCGCGGCGGCGCGGGTGACTTCGACCGCTGCCGGGACGATTTCATGGCCGATATCATCACCGTTCAGTATCCCGATTACGAGATGGGCAGTCATCTGTGCAGTCCTTTCATTCAGATGCGGCGCCGAAGCGACGCGCAAGGTGTTCAAATATTCGAAAGCTGATGAGGATCGTGGTCATGACGACCGCTATTCGCGTGATCTGGAATGCTGTCACGGTTGTCGTGTCGAGGTGCATTGCCGTTGCCGTAAGCACCATTTCGGTTACGCCCGCGGGTGCAACAGCGAGGAGACTGGTGACAAAGGAAAGGCCCGTTGCCGCCGAAAGCAGCCAGGCCAAGCCCAGAGCGACCGCAAGCAGAAATGCCGTAGTTGCAAATGCAGAGAACGTCACCCTGGACAAGCGCCCAAGCAAGGAACGGCGAAAGCGGCAGCCCAGCCAGATTCCGATGACGACTTGAGCGACCACCAGGACAGTCGAAGGGACGGCAAAGGGGCCGAACCCGAAGCCGGCCACGAGCCCGCCGATGAGCGCAGGAACGAGCAGCCAGGTATTGGGGATCTTCCAGGGGCTCGCCAAATACCCCGCAACGGCCGCCAGGACGTAGAGCGCAACAAGTGGCATTGCCTCGGCCCGGAAGGGTATTGGCACCGCGGTGATGCCACCATCTTCCCCGAAGATGGTGACGAGGAACGGCACGACCGTTACGATCGATGTCACGCGAATAAGGTGGACGACCGCCACCGTGTCGCTGTCGGCGCCCTTCTGATGGGCAACCACGGCCATCTCGGCCAAGCCCGCAGCGGCGGTAGCAAAGAACGAGGTTCTAAGGTCGAGCGCGGCGAGCTTGCTGATCATGAAGGCGGCAATCATGGTCGCGATGATCATCAGGATCGTTGCCGCCAGCATGAATGGCAGCATGGCGATGATGGCGATGACGACCGTAGGGATGAACCGCAAGCCGATGGCAAGTCCCACAGCAACCTGTCCAAGTTCGCGGCCATAGGGCACGGGCGAGATCGGCGCGCTGAGTATCGACGCGCCGGCGCACGTCAGCAGCGGACCGAGAAGATAGGGCAGGGGCATCGCAACCATCCTGGCAGCGATTGCCCCCAATACGCCGATAAGCAGCGCCAGAGCGACCCGGGCGGGAGCGCGGTCGAAGAGTTTTGGACCTTGCCCACGCCAAAGGGTTCCTGAATCGGGCATTCCGGGCCGTTTGTCAGCCGACCGAAATCAGGCGTGATGTCAGATCGTCTAATGACGAAAGCCGTTCGAGGCCGCGGACAAGTTCAACGATCTCGTCTGCCCTTGCCCGTGCCATGCCGGCGAACTCGGCGTTCTCGCGAAATTTATCGGCGACTTCATCGTAGCTCATGGGGAAAGCAGGACTGCCTTTGCCGAAATCCGCGCGTCCGGAAATTTTGCGTCCGTCCTTAAGATGGATGTCGATCAATGTCGTCATCAGATGGTAGCCCGCTGCCTCGGCCTCGTCATCGATGACGAAATCGACCTTTTCAATCATTGCCTTTACGTCGTCGCGTTCGACGGCTGCATCTGTGAACTCGTTGAGACCGGCACGACCGTCGAGCAAGAGGATTGCCATGCAGAATTCCATCGAGAATTTTGCCTGCAATTCGTCCTTCGGGCGATGGTGGATAAGGGCGTTCGGCATGTTGGAATTCGTGCCGACACGAACGCGTTCCACATCTTCGGCCCGGATGTCATGCTCCTTGATGAGCCGTAGCATCTCGGTCATCCCGGGATGGGTGAGCGAGCCTGAAGGATGCGGCTTGATGGAAATGCCGGGGTTCGCGAATGTCCACGGGGCACCGAGCTTGTTTAGGATCGCGTTCTGGTCGTATCCGCCGCCGGCAGCTGAGAAGAACCCCCGGGGCGCCTCGAGAATACGCGCAGCGGCAGTCCAGCCATAGGACGCAAACTGCGCCGCTGCGACGCCGCTTTCGGAGGAACGGCCCGCGTGGAAGGGCTTGGTCATGGTCCCGAAATTCTCGCGCAGTCCGGCGGACTGGCTTCCTGCGATCGACAGGGCGCGTTGCGTGGTCGGCACGTCGAAGCCCATAAGCCGCGCGCTTGCCGCGGCCGCCGCAAAGGTTCCGCAGGTTGCAGTGGCGTGAAACCCTGTCTGATAGTGCCGGGGAGCAATCGCCTCTGCGATCTTGCATTCGACTTCCACGCCGAGGTGATAGGCGAGCATCAGGTCCTTGCCCGTGCCATTGACGAGTTCCGCTACCGCCAGTGCCGCCGGCAATGCCGGTGCGGTGGGATGCGTCAACAGACCGTAGACGCGATCCTTGGCCACGGCGAGCTGCGTGTCGTCATAGTCGTCGGCATGGATGCCGACGCCATTGGCGAAGGCCGCAAAGCGAGGTGCAACCTTCCGGCCGCCGCCGATCACGGTTGCCGCGCCGTCGGCGAGGCCAAGGTCATCCAGGTGTTGGCGAACCAATTCGCCGCTTTTCGCGACTGAACCGGAGAGGGCGAGGCCGAAACCATCAAGTATCGATTTCTTGCCGAGCTCGATAACTTCGCTCGGAAGGTCGTCAAACTTCGTCTCGACAACAAAATTGGCAACGTACTTCGTCAGTTCGGCATCTGCCTGATTATTCTGGTTCATGCTCAATCCTCTTTTGGCGCTGCCTTGCGGCAATTCGAGTTTGACCATGCTGGTGAGATTGTTAATTGTCAACAGTTTTATGTTGGCAAGCTGATTGAGAAATCGGGTAAAAAGCCAAGCACGCGTTCACTTGACCAAAGGTTAGGTCTGGTAAGGGGCTCTTTGAGCGGCGCGGGCTTTAGGTGCCTGTCGGCTGGCCGGCGCGGCGGGTGCGGACGATGCCGTTCAGAATATGCGTACGCGCCGCAATCAGGCTGCGTATCGGGTCGCGGGCTTCGAGCGCATCGACAATGGCGCGATGCTCCTCGTTTGAAATATGCAACACATCGTGGCTCGAGAGCGCACGGTACCGCTGAATGTGCAATTCGCGCACAAAGCTCTGATAAATGAGCTCCAGCCGGTTATTACCGGCCATGTGGGTGATCTGCTTGTGAAACTCGAGGTTGACCGGATAGTAGACGTGAACGTCGCCAAGTTTGACGATCTCGTCCATCCGGGCAAGGAGTGCTCGCAGGATCCCGATCTGGGCATCGGTTATGCGCTCGGCAAGGATCATCGCCATGCACCCGAAAACGCCGGCGCGCGCCTCCGAAAGGTCCTGTGCTTCGTCATTGGTCAGCGCCCGAATGAAGAAGCCCCGATTGGGAATGATTTCGATGAGCCCCATCGCCGCGAGCGCGCTGCATGCTTCGCGAATTGGCCCCCGGCTCACGCCCAGGCGTTGGGAGAGGCCGTTTTCGTTGACCCGTTCGTTGGGCTTGAGTTCGCCGTCGATGATCATCCGCTCGATCTCGGCCTGGACCACATTTGCAAGCGAACGGGTGCGGAGAAAATCGATCGCGGACAAATTCTGTGGTGCGTTCGTTGTGTCGGTCATGAGCAAGCCATCGTGACGGGTCTATGAAACGGGTCCAAACTCAGTCCTTTCGAGTTTTGCTCCCAAGCTTTCGTTTAGCAGCAAATGCTTAGGTTGGCGACCCTGCTCGATGGCGGGGTCCACCGCGATTTTAGCACACGATATGCCTTAACCCCGCGCATTCATTTGCGATCCCCCGAGCACCGGCACCCGGTTGGCCACGAAAACGACGGCGAAGGAAGCGGCGAGCAAGATAATGCCGAGAACGCAGATCGCCCCGAGATCACCGCTCTCGTTGAGATCGTAGATGATGACCGAAACCAGCTTGGTATTGGCTGTGGTCAGCAAAATCGTCGCGGAGAGTTCGCGAATGGTGCCGACGAAAACGAAACACCAGGCAGCCACCACGCTCGTACGCAGCAACGGTGCCGTGATGTCCCACAGGGTGCGCAGACGTGACGCGCCCATGATGCGGCCCGCTTCCTCGAGCTCCGGGTGAACGCCCGAAAAGGCGGATGACATCTGCTGGTATCCTGCGGGCAATTCGATGGTCATGAAGGCGATCAACAGGATCCAGATGGTTCCATAAAGCTGGAATGTCGGGTTGGCATAGCTAAGGAACAGGCCGACGCCCAGCACGATCCCGGGGATTGCCACCGGCGCCGTCGCAAGGACACCCAGGAAGCGGGAACCCGGCACTGAACGGCGCGTAACGAGGTACGACACGATCAGAGCAATAGCCGTCACAGCCGTCGCCGTCAGGAAGCCAAGAAGGAACGTGTTGCGCAGAGCAAGCTGCGTCGCCGAAAACTCGAACAGCACGAACCTCCAGTGACTAAGGGTCAGCGTGGAGAGATTGATCGGGTCGCCAACCGTGCCTGTAAAGGCCGTCTTGAGGATGGCAAGGTAGGGCAGGAGGATCGTCAGGCTGAGGATCGAGAACACGAATAAAATGGCGGCCCATTTCCAGCGCCCGAGTTCCGTTACCCGCGGAGTTCCGCTCTTGCCGCCGAGAACGGTGTATCCCTTCCGGCCGAGGATCGACTTCTGCGCGCGCAAAAGGATGATGGTGATGATGAGCAGCGGCAACGCCGCCGCAGCTGCGAGACCGAGACGGGGCGGAAACTGAAACAGGCTCCAGATCTTCGTAGTGATCACGTGAAATCCTGCGGGAAGCGCTAGGATGGCCGGCGACCCGAACATGGTCAGCGCTTGCAGGATGGCGATCAATGTCCCCGCGAGCATTGCGGGCAATACCAGTGGTATTGTCACCTTGCGCAATGTGGTCATGGATTTGCCGCCAAGGATCGAGGAGGCATCCTCGAGATCCGACGGGACCTTGTCGAGCGCGTTGGCAACTAGGGTAAAGACGTATGGAAACGTGAAGCAGGCAATGGCGAAGATCAGGCCGCCGAATGTGTAGATGTTCACCAGATACTGGGATGAATCGAGGCGGAACACACTCCGGTAGATGATGTTCACAAGCCCGCTATTGGGCGCGGCAAGAATCTCATAGGCGATGGCGCCGAGAAAGGGCGGTGTAACGAACGATGCAGTCACCAGCATGCGGATGATGCGCCGGCCGGGCAGGTCCGTTCTGGCCACCAGCCAGGCCATTGGCGTGGCAACGACGCAGGACAGCAGTCCCACGCCGAGCGCCATGGCAATCGCCAGTCCATATGCCCGCAGCAAGGTCGGATCGGCAACGAGTGCGATAAAATTGTCGAGCGTCGCCCCTCCACCCGTATCGCTACGAAAACTGTAGAAGGCGAGCCAGAACAGTGGCAGGAGTACCAGAACGCTCAGGATGAGGGATAACAGAGCGAAAGTTGGCCATGAAAGGTCGATGCCGCTGCGCCGACCCTGAACCTGAGCGATACTGGTCATGATCAATTATGTCCCGAAATACTTTTCGTAGTTGGATTTGATGGTCTGGATCTCAGGCTCGAGTTTTGCCGGATCAGAATGAAGGATCTTGATCTTGGAAAGCGGGGTGCGCCCCTCCTTTTCCTTCACATCGGGATGGAAGGACCTCAAGCCGCCGAAATCGCTGTTGAGCTGCTGCGCATCGAGCGAGAAAAGATAGGCATAGAACAGCTTGGCAGCATTGGGATGCGGTGCCTGCTTGAGAACGGCCGCATTTCCGACCGCCAGCGGCGTGCCCTCGTCCGGATAGATGATCTTGATCGGCTTGCCTTCATCGATCAAACGAAAGACGTTGTATTCATTGCCGTCCACCTCGAGAGCACGTTCGCCCTGCGCAAGCTTCTTCGGCGGCTCGGTCGAGGACTGGACCTGCATGATGTTCTGCTTGCCAAGCTTCTCGAAATATTCCCAGCCGAGAAGCTGGCTAAGCACGAAGGTCGAGGTCATTACGGTGCCGCTATAGCCCGGATGCGCCTTCACCATCTTGTCCTTGAAGCGCGGGTCGAGCAGGTCTTCCCACGTTTTCGGCGCCTCTTCCTCTTTCATAAGGTCGGAGCGGTATGCAAGGACGGAAAGATGCGCGCGATAGGCGGCAAAATTGCCATCGGGGTCACGTTCGTCCGCCGGCCATTTATCCGCGACTTCCTGCGGCACCATGGGGGTGAGCCAGCCTTGGCGTTTGAAATATTCGAAATGCACAGCGTCGGATGTTTCGATCACGTCGGCATTATAGATGCCGGTCGAATATTCCTGGCCGATGCGCTGGAATACCCGTTCCGATCCGGCGCGTTCCACCTGGACATCGATGCCCGGGTATTTCGTCTTGAATTGCTCAGCCAATTTCTCGGCGACCGCAACGTCGGTGGCCGTATAGAACACGACCTTGCCCTCGGCTTTGGCGGCAGCCTCCAGTTCTGGCGTAATCTGATAGGGGGCTGGCGCCTCGGCAAAGGCCGCGGACGATACCGCGAGCCCCGAAGCGAACAGCGCGGCAGACAGCGCTTTCTTCCACATGCGTAGTTCCTCCCTTATTGCGCGAGCGCCCGGCATTTCTCTGGCGGGAAATGCAGCCATACCTCCTGGCCGACCGGGATCGCGACGTTGACTGGTGCGACGGTGCGCACCATTTCTCCACCGGCGATGGAAACGAGGTAATCCCGGTGCGAACCGAGATAGATCTGCCGAGTAACCGTGCCAATTGTCGTGTTGGTGTTGGCACCGTTCGGCTTGGTCGAGAGTTCAATGTCGTGGTGGCGGATCGAAACCGCTGTCTTTGTGGTGCCGTCAGCCGTGCCGTTGCCACAGCGCAGCACAAGGCCGGACTGACACAGGACGCTTTCCTTGTCGTTTCGCGTTCCGCTGAGGATGTTGGTCCCGCCGATAAACCTCGCCACAAATTCAGTCGCGGGCCGCTCGTAGATGTCCTCAGGGGACCCTGACTGCTCTATGCGGCCGTCGTTCATCACCACGATAATGTCTGCCGTGGTCATTGCTTCGGCCTGATCGTGGGTAACGTAGACAGTCGTGTAGCGGAATTCGTCATGGAGCCTGCGGATTTCGAACCGCATCTCTTCGCGCAAATTGGCGTCGAGATTGGACAGGGGCTCGTCCAGCAGCAGTATTTCGGGTTTGATCACCAATGCCCGCGCCAACGACACACGTTGCTGCTGTCCTCCGGACAATTCGCCCGGATAGCGGTCCGCAAGCTGGATAAGCTGAGTGGCGGTCAGAATGGTGCGGACGAGTTCGGTGACTTGAGATTGCGACATTCGGCGCAACTTCAAGCCGTAAGCCACGTTTTCAAAGACTGTCATGTGCGGCCAGAGCGCATAGCTCTGGAAGATCATCGACATGTTGCGGGCTTCAGGCGGAACGGTACCGCGCGATGAAGAGACGACCTTGCCGCCGACGCGTATTTCTCCGCCATTCGCTGGAGCAAATCCTGCGATGAGCCGCAAGGTTGTGGTTTTGCCGCAGCCGGATGGGCCAAGCAGGCAAACCAGCTTGCCCTGATCGACCGACAAATTCACGCCTTTTACGACTGTCAGGCTACCGTAGCTCTTCGTCAAACCGTCGAGTTCCAGAAATGCCATCACACCTCCCAAGTGTTGGCGGCAACGTGTTGCCGCTCCTGTGGCCACTGCAGTGAAGGTAGGCAGCAAATTGAAGACTGTCAACAGATTACTATTTTATGGTGCGATGAACTTCTTGTGTTCGCAGACACCGTGGTGAAGCCGCCCGCGTTCCCGCCGCAGTTGGTGGGGCACCCCAAGGTTATTGATCTGTCAGAAAGGCGGCTGAGGGAGTCCACGGCGATGCAGAGGCGTTGACCGCCCCAACCCCATCATTGAACAAATTGGGTTGTGGCATTTAACGTCATCGGCATGCACACAGCGACACGGAAAAGGATCGATCGTCCGGAACTAATTCTCTCGCAAAATGCGATCCATGGCTTTTCCGCGAGCCAGTTCCTCAATCAGCTTATCCAGGTAGCGGATTTCCCGCATGATCGGCTCCTCGACATCCTCCACTCGAACGCCGCAAACCACGCCCGTGATCAAGGTTCTCAAAGGATTGGGGTGAGGGGCCTCGGCAAAGAATGTTTCAAAATCGGTTTGTTGTCCAAGCTGAGTTTGCAACGCCGTCGCGTCATAGCCAGTCAACCAAGACATGATCTGGTCGACCTCTGCCTT
Source organism: Phyllobacterium sp. SYP-B3895 (assembly GCF_009647635.1). Classification (NCBI taxonomy): domain Bacteria; kingdom Pseudomonadati; phylum Pseudomonadota; class Alphaproteobacteria; order Hyphomicrobiales; family Phyllobacteriaceae; genus Phyllobacterium; species Phyllobacterium sp. SYP-B3895. Next base: position 582,383 of record NZ_WJIG01000004.1, read on the forward strand.
TGTGCGTCCCTTTTTCTCGGCCTTGGCAACATAATGAGGATAGACGCTGGCGAAGCTCGTCGTATAGATCCTGTGTTTAGCCATCGATTCCTCCGGCTCAGCAACGCGCCCGCGACCAACCCGAGCAAGGCTTGGAGTTTAAATCGCAATCGGCGTTAGCCAAGGCTGATCGACGGCTGCCACGCTGTCAACAGCCGCATAAACGAGGCGACGCCTTTGCCGGCCCGTGCATCGGTTCCGTCAAAGGTCGTCGACACCATTCATGATTTCAGGCCGTGCGTTTGGGTCTCACACCGCTTTCGAAGGTCTGGTTGTCTGCACCAACAGTGTGTGCGCTTTCGCCTGTGACCCCGAGTTGAGGGAAAAGCAATTCCGCCACACTGAACGCTTCTTCAAGATGCGGATATCCCGAACCGATAATCGTGTCGATGCCGATTGCCTGATACTCCCTGAGGCGGGCAGCGACATTCTCTGGGCTTCCGACGAGCGCAGTGCCGGCGCCGCCCCGCACCAGACCAAGACCAGCCCATAGGTTGGGGCCGACGACCAGCTTGTCACGGCGTCCGCCATGCAGCGCCGACATCCGCTTTTGCCCGACGGATTGCGAAACATTAAGGAACTCGTTCTGGGCTGCGGCGATCTGATCGTCTGTGATCCGGCTGATAAGGTCGTCCGCGGCAGCCCAGGCCTTCTCTTCGGTCTCTCGTACGATGAGATGGATGCGCAGGCCAAAACGAATCCTGCGGCCCTGGGCAAGAGCGCGTGCCCGTACGCGGCCGAGCTTTTCTCCAAGCTGGTGCACGGGCTCTCCCCAGCTCAGATAGACATCCGCATGCCGCGCGGCAACGTCGATGCCAGCGTCTGAAGAGCCGCCGAACCAGATTGGCGGATGCGGCGACTGGACTGGAGGGAAGGAGAGGCCGCGGCCGTGGGAAGAAAGATATTTGCCTTCGAAATCTGCTGCTTCCCCAGAAAGTATCCGTCGCCAGATCGTGAGAAACTCGTCGGTCTGTTCGTAGCGTTCACCATGGCCGAGTTTGTTGCCGTCGCCCGCGAGATCCTTGGGATCGGCTCCAGTCACGACATTGAACAGCGCCCGTCCGTTGGAGATCCGGTCAAGCGCGGCAGCGTGACGCGCGAACATTGCAGGGGTCCCGCTCCCGGGGCGAAGCGCAACGAGAAAGCGAAGCCGTTCCGTCAGTGGCACGAGCGCCGCTGCCGTGATCCAGGCGTCTTCGCAGTATGGCCCCGTTGGCAGGAGCACGCCCTTGAAGCCCAAACGGTCCGCCGCCTGGGCGATATCGCGCATATAACCGAAGGTCGGCGGGCGATGACGTTCGTCGCTGCCAAGGTAGGGGCCGTCGCCGTGGGTCGGGAGGTACCAGTATATGTCCAGTGGACCAGCAGATGCAGTCATGGTTTCAAACCTTAAATTAGAGTTTGCCCTTCCAGGGCGCGATACGATTTTCGAGAAAGCGCATCCCCGTGGCGAACGCGAAGGCGAAGATTGCGATGACGATGAGCCCGACAAAGACAACGTCTGTTGCAAGGAAATTGGCAGCCGACATGATCATATAGCCGACGCCGGACTGCGCAGCGATCAGCTCCGCCGCCACCAGCGTTGAAAGGGTCGCGCCGATTGCAATGCGCACGCCAGTGAAGATCTCCGGAAGCGCCGAAGGAAAAATGATCGACGTGAATACCTGATAGGATGTCGCGCCGAGCGAGCGGGCAGCGTTGATGCGCTCCTGCGGTACCGAGCGGACACCCGCCTGAGCCGCGAAGCAAATGGGGGCGAACGCGGCCAGACTGAGCAGAACAATCTTGGACGCCTCACCGATTCCGAGCCATATAATCATGAGCGGCAGGTAAGCGAGAGGCGGAAGGCCCCAGTAGATGTCGATGGGAACACCGAGGATGCCCTTGGCCCAGCGGTTGAGGCCCATGAGCAGGCCAACCGGAATGCCGAGGCCGATCCCGAAAGCGAGGGCGACGCCTATGCGTCCAAGGCTGGCAAGGATGTGATCGAGGAGGGTCCCGTTCGCATAGCCTTCCGAAGCGACGGCGACGGCCTGCACCGCGACATCTGATGGTGAGGGCAGGAATAGCGCTGAGGCGAAGTGATACTTCGTTGCGATGATCCACAAGGCCAGCAACCCGATCAGGGTCGCGAAACTGATCACGGCGGTCCCATGCGTCTTTTTAATGCGACGCGGCTGCTGCGTCCGTTGTCTCTTGACTTCGGAAATGGCCACTGCGGGGTCTATCACTGCGCTCATCATGAGCTCCTCTCTGCAATCGCGGCATATAGTTATCAGGCCGCGTGTCGCTCGTTGTGGCTGGCGGGCGTGTGGATGATCGAGCGTATTTCTTCACGCAGTGACACGAATCGGGGGTGGGCGAGGATGGGTCCGAGGTCACCGGTTGCTGCAAATGTCCGGACAAAATCGGCCTCGTAGCGAGCGACGATACGCCCAGGCCGTGGGGACATCACCAGAATATGGGTGCCGAGCGCCAGAGCTTCTTCGATCGAGTGCGTGATGAAGAAGACCTGCTTTCGCGTCTTGGCCCAGACCGTCGCCAGAAGCTGTTGCATGTTTTCCCTGGTGAGGCTGTCAAGTGCGCCGAAGGGCTCGTCCATCAGCAGTATCTTGGGGTCGGTGGCGAGTGCACGCGCTATGCCGACCCGCTGACGCATGCCACCGGAGAGTTCATAAGGGGGCTTGGTCTCGAAATCCGACAGGCCGACCAGTTGCAGGAGTTCGCGCGCCTGACGATACCTTTCAAGCTTGGGCACTCCGCGGTAGCGCAAGCCAAGCGCGACATTGTCGATGACATTCGACCAGGGCAGGAGCGTATCCTTCTGGAAGACGACACCGCGATCACCGCCGGGCTTATCGACGGGTAGGCCATCGATAAGAATCTGTCCCTCGGTCAGCGATTGAAAGCCGGCAATGGCATTGAGCAGGGTTGACTTTCCACATCCCGACGCACCGAGTGCGACAACGATGGAGTCCGGCGGAATGTCGAACGAAACCCGATCGAGCGCGTGAATTTCCGTTCCGTCGGCGGCTTCGAACTTTACGGTGGCGTTGCGGATTGAAAGCATTGTCGAGTTCCAATGAGGATGGCGGCCGGCAAGTGGCGGCCGCCATGCGGTTGCAAGATTTCAGTTGGAAGCAAGTGCGGCTGCTGCATACTGCGGGTCGACGAAGTCGCCGTAGCCGTCTTTGACCGCCGTTATCTTCTTCTGCTCCTTGAGGAATGCAGCCGTGTCCTTCAGCGTCTTGGCGACGCTCCCCTTGTCCCCGCCGCCAAGCCATGCATCGGTGACCTGCTGATCCAACGGAACAACCACGGTGGTGTTGAGCCAGCCGGCATTTTCTTCGGGCGTGCCGCCCTGAAGCTTGGCGATCAGCTTGATATTGTCGGACGCCGGGCCCCAGGCATCAGGGTGGTTGGCAAAGTCGACGTAATACTTGTCGATGAGACCGACATATTTGGCGAGAAAGTCAGGGTTCTTCTTCGAGAAGTCGCCGGTTACGACGAGCGAGCTGAACACGGGCGCGCCGCGCTTGGAGACTTCGCCAGAGGTGATCAAGACCTTGCCATCCTTTTTCAGTTCGGAAAGCGCCGGATCCCAGACGAACGCGCCATCGATGTCGCCACGCTTCCATGCGGCGACGATCTGCGGCTGGGGCATCGCAATGACCTGAGCATCATTTTCGGTCAGGCCTTCCTGCTTCAAATAGGCCAGCAGCTGATAGTGGTCGGTGGAGACCGGAGCTGCTGAAAACTTCTTGCCCTTGAGAACAGCCGCGGACTTGATCTCCGGCCGAACGACCAGGGCTTCGCTGTCGCCAGCGCCCGCCGTAATGTAGATTCCCTTGACGTCGAGGTCCTTGCTGACCGACGCCGCGTAGGGGCTGGAACCTACGTCGCCGATCTGGACGTCGCCCGAAGCGATCGCCGCAAAAATATCGGCGCCGGAGTTGAAGCGGCGGAACTCGATATCCCATCCGGTTCCCTTGGCAAGTTCGCCATTGGCAATGCCGACAAGGTATGGAACCGCGCCGGTCTGATATGCGATGACGACTTTTTTCGTATCCTCTGCATGCGCGGAGGCGATAAGCGAAGCAATCAGACCGAAAGCTCCGAGAACTGTTTTGATGCGCACGGTTGTACCCTCTCTATTTACCCATCAGCCAAAGTGGCGAGGACGAGACGAAATGTTTCCACAATGTCTACCAAGTTGGTAGACTATTCTTTTCAAGATTCGCGCGTTTCGTAAAACAGTCATCCTGCTGCGGGGGCGGCGCTCGTTGAAAACTGTTCGAGGATGAAGAAACCTCGACTTGGCGCGCCAGGTCGAGCGGGTAAGACTAAGGTCCTAACGGGTCGCGTATAGGTCTGTAGGACGTATAATTTCCTGATGGACGGCGGTTTAGTTAGGGAAGAAGACGGGCCACCGTGGCTCGCCGGCCCTTCCCGCCAAGGCGGGCCGCGGCCTCCTTAGGGAGATTTGACCCATGAAAATCGCTCAATCCATTATGACCGGTGCCGGAGTGATCGCACTAAGCTTTCTCGGACTGACTGCTAGTACCAGCGCTTCCACTCAGTTCGATCCCCATCTGACCGAATCCGGCACGACTAACATGATCCTGATGGCCCGCAGTGGCTCGGACAATAGTGGCCGGGGCAGCGATCATGATGGCGGTGGCGATGACCACGGCGGCCGCGGTGACAACGGCGGCGGTGATGATCACGGAGACCGGGGCAATGACGACGGAGGCCATCATGGTCGTGGGGCTGATGATCCCGCAGGCGACGATCATGGCGGTCGCGGTGAAGCCAGGCATGGACGCGGCGCTGACGATGCGCCGGGGGACGATCACGGTGTCCACCAAGGCGTCCACGATCAGAACGACGATCACGGTGTCCACCGGGGTATCCACGACCAGAACGACGATCGTGGATTGCATCAACGCAGGAAAGTCAGCGATCAACGTGTTATGCTTACAGGTGACGCCGGAATAGGCGTTTGCTGAGTGGCAGACCGACGTTGCCGAAAAACTGTGTCGTCGCGCTGTACGAAGCGGCGGCACAGAGTCATATGAGGTGAGTTTTGAATCGGGCAGGTATCCGTTCCATCGCGACAGATTGCAGGGCTGCCTCTGCAATCCGTGTCTCCTTGCTTGCCGTTGCCCTGTTGTCGGGGGTTATTGGCCCGACGAGCTATGCCTGGGGCGACAAGGGATCGGGTTCCGGATCTTCGGGAAGCTCCGGTTCCGGCTCAAGTGGAGGATCGGGTAGCGGTAGCTCCGGTTCCGGCAGTTCGGGATCGGGGTCGAATTCCGGATCCGGTGGGGGTTCGGACAATTCCGGCTCCGGATCGAGCAATTCAGGCTCTGGATCGGGCGGTTCGCGAGGATCCAGTAGTTCGGGATCCGGTTCAGAGAATTCTCGCGCAAACTCAAGTGACAGCGAATCGCAGGCAACACCCTCCCGTTCCGCAGGGCAGGAACGCGTCTATCAGGGAGGATGGACCGAGCGCATCCGTAACGGCCGCTACGAAATCTTCGACCCACAGGGCCGCTCGGTCATCAACAGGAAGGCGATCCCTGCCGATGCGCTCCGCATCGACAAAAGCAGCTCCCGCTAGGCCGTTTCAGGATTGCCAGCGCGCCTCGCGCAGCAACAAGGCAGCTTCGGTGCGATTGCGCACCTGTAGTTTCTGCAGAATGCTGGTCATGTGATGTTTGATGGTTTTTTCCTGCAGGCCGATTTCGCGTGCGACTTCCTTATTGCTTTTGCCGTTGGAGACGAGCGTAAGGATTTGTTCCTCGCGCGGCGTCCGGGAGTGAATGGCATCGGCAATTTCGGCAACAGGCTGGCTCGGCGCTACCGTTGCGCCCGAACCGCGCATTTCCGTAAGGATGCGCGCTGCGAGCGCCGGTGAAACATAGCGTTCGCCGGCAACGACATTCTGGATGATTTCGCAGAGGCCTGCTGCCCGGACACCCTTCAGAACATAGCCGTGGGCCCCGCTCCGTAGTGCCTGCAACACATCCTCGTCGCTCTCCGAGACGGTGAGGATGACGACCTTCAACTCCGGGCTGGCTTCCAGAATAGTGAGGAGCGCACTCAGTCCTCCGCCCGGCATCGACAGGTCGAGAAGCGCTACGTCAGGCCGCAGCTCGTTGACCAGGCGGACGGCGTCATCGGCGCTCGAACCTTCGCCAACAACTGTGAATCCCTGCTCGGAAAGACTGACAGCAACGCCTTGCCGAAAGAATGGATGATCGTCAACGATGATAATCCTGATGCTTGCCGTGGTCATGCGTCCCGCCCTCCCGGTAGATGCATTGTAACGATCGTGCCGTGCCCCGGCGATGAGTTGACGACGAATGTCCCACCCAAACCTGCAAATCGCTCCTCAAGTCCGGTCAATCCAAGGCCCTTGTCTGCCCTGGCTGGATCAAAGCCCTTGCCTCCATCGGCCACTGTCGCGCTTAGCCCCTCGTTTGCAGATACGACGGTGACCTTCTGGCCTATCCCGTTCGCATGGCGAAACGCATTGTTGAGGCTTTCCTGGACAAATCGGTAGAGGCCGATCTTTTCGGCCTGGTTCAATTCCGGGAGGTTGTCACCGCATTGGAATTCAACGCTCGTTCTGGTTCTGCTTTCATGCGCCTTGATCACCCGCATGCAAATCTCCCGCGTTTCAAGGTCGTCGAGTTCCGGCAGCATCAGCCCATGACAGATATTGCGGACCTCCTGCAGTGCTTCCTCGAGCGAAGTCGTGACTGTTTCGAGATCAGGACCCATCACCGATCCCTTTGTTGCAGTTTCGAGCCGCAGACAGGCGAAAGCGATGAGTTGGGAGGGACCGTCGTGCAGATCAGCCGAGATGCGGCGAAGATATCGCTCATTGAGCGCCGCGGTGCGGTGCGCGGCCTGCTCCGCCCGTAATCGAAGCGCCCGATTTGAATTCAACAGGCGATTTAGTTCGTCGAACCTGACTCTCAAGATCTCGGCTTGCCGTGTGATCAGGCGGCTGCCGCGCGCCACGATCCCAAAAAGCACCCCGAGCATGGCGAGTGTGACCAGACCAACGACAATCCAGCTGCGCAGGCGGGCGCGGTTTAGATCGGCTTTCAGGTCCGTGGCGATCTCATAAAACTCCGCAACGCCGATCACCCGGCCGGACCATGGCTGCCGGATAGGGCTGTAGATTTCTAGGAGCGGAATTCCCTTGGCGCGTTCCGGCGCATTTTCAGCGCTGTCGAGTTTGTCGAACTCAGCCTGAACCGTGCCCGCGAAAGCTCCCTGCAAACGATCGCTGATTGGAAAACGGCGACCTACGATTTCAGGTTGATTGCTGAAGACTACGCTGCCATCTGGCTTCCACACTTTGAAGGACACAATCTTGTCGCCAAGCACACCCTGTCCAAGTGTCTCCGTCAATGCCAGGCGCGCACCTTCCCCAAGAGTGTCCGAGTCGGCCAGCTCCTGGGTGAGGGGGGCGATGATACTGTCGACATAGAGCGCGGTGGCGGATGCCGCATTGCGGGTAACGGACTCCTCAATGCGGGAGGTGACCCAGAAGGCAATGATGGCCATGCCTACAATCAACACGGCGCTCGCAGCGAGGATGAACTGACGGGCAAGCGTCATTCCACCGAATAATTCGGCCGTTTCAGTTGGTGGAGCGGATTTGGCGAATGTCGTCGTCAGCGGCTCGCTCCATTGTGTTTTCTATGTCCAGTCCTGCCTATCCTGTTACAGGCATTCAATGCCTCCTCGAACAAGGCCATTCAAACTAAACACGCGGGCACGCCAATTTATTCATCGGGGACCAACGGGTGGATGGGGTTCTCCGTGGTCCTTGGCCGGTTCTTTCACTAAGCCATCAATTATCGATTTCATGCTCAAAGCAGCCCGTGACGCCGGCATGTCGGTACGGACGACTTTAGTAATGCAGGAGCCAGGGCGTGGACCACGCGACGTAGTGGTTCACGCCCCGGTCCGGTCAGTAATCCCAGAATATGGGAACCCAGCGAAAGGCATCCCCCTCGACCGCCACATGGCCGATGGATGGGAACGGCAGGTGCGTTGCTACCAGCAGCTCGCCGGTCGCTGCCAGCTCCTTCAAAAGGCGGACGCGGACCCGGGCCGCTTCCTCGGGGTCGTGTTCGAAGCCGTTGAACCAGTCGGGATGCTCGAAGCCGACCGCGAACACGGCGTCGCCGGCGAACATCAACCGGTCGTTGCCGGACGCGAGGCGCACCACGCTGTGCCCCGGGGTATGACCGCCGGTGCGGGTGGCGACCACCCCGGGCGCAACCTCGTACTCTTCCTCGAACGTCTGCAGATTGCTGCGGTACTCTTCTGCGAACCGCTTGGCCGCCGCACGAAGCGCATCCGGGAAGCCCTCAGGCATGGAGACGTGGGAGAAATCCGGGTGTGTCCAGAACTCGACTTCGGCTTCCGCCACGTGGATCCGCAGGTCGGAACGCAGCTGCTCCTTCACCCCGTCGACGAGAAACATGCCAATGTGGTCCATGTGCATGTGTGTCAGGATCACGTCGGTCACCGACGCAAGCTCGATGCCGGCGGCCTGCAGCCGATGGGCCAGCTGCCCGGCACGCGGCAAGTTCAAGTTGGGGTCGTCCCCCAGCCCGGCGTCGATGAGGATGGTCTTGCCGCCACTACGCACCACGACCACGTTCAGCCCCCAGTCGAGCTTATCCGTGGGCAGGAAATTGTAGCTGAGCCAAGCCGCCCGGTCGGCAGCATCGGCGTTGTGGCCTAACATCTTGCCTGGCAACGGCAGTACACCATCGCTTACAACCATTACGTCAATCTCGCCGATCTTCAGTGCGTAGCGCGACGGGACCAGCTCGTCGGGCGCAGGTTTAACGGCGGGGTGTGAGGTCTGTAAATTCATATCAGTTCTCCTGTTTCTTCGCCTGCTGACCGCCGTCTTGTGCACGGCATGGTTGACGTTATTTCGCGGCCTGTTTGCGGACAATTGGGGTCAGGGACAGACCGGGCCATACGGTCGTATAGGTCCGGCTACCACGGCCGACGGGCGAGCCGACGCAGCGGAAACGGGCGATAACGCCGCCAAACCGGCGTTTCGAACGGCCTTTGGCGGCATCAGAAATGGGATTGCCTTTGAGCGCACCATTCGGCGCGCGAGGGCATATGTTACGCGCGCTGGTAAAGCTGATGGCCCTGCAGCATTGGGCAGCGATACCAAAGCATAGGTTCGCTCATCCATTAACCAGGAGGGTATAGCTGGCCGTATAATGGGTAGACGGGATCAAATCACGCACGATCGACCAACGGCGGTCTGGGCCGCCGCCGCTTTAGAGGCGCTTCTCGAAGAAGGTGTCAGGGTAGGGGTCGTCATTGAAACGTGCGATCTCAGTCCAACCGGTTCTGCGATAAAGCTGCTGCGCTTCGGTCAGCGCACTATTCGTATCCAGACGCAGGACCTCTATGGATAGCTCACGGGCGAAATTTTCGGCGGCAGCCATAAGCCGTTTTGCCAGCCCAAGTCCCCGTGCCGATGGCGCGACCCAAAGCCTTTTGATCTCCGCAACCTCGCCGCCACTGCCCTTCAACCCGACACAGCCTATCGGCAGAGAATCCGATGTGGCTACCAGGAATACACCGCGCGGGCGGATCATATCCCCGGCGTCCGGATCACGCGACAGCGAAACGTCGAAACCCTTCTCGAAACGGCGCCCGAGCTCGGCGTAGTATTCACCGAGACAATAGGCGGCGTCCGCATGTCGAGGATCTTTCTCCTCGATTGCGATGTGGCTGCGCCTCAGCGCGGAAGCAACGATATCCATGGCGCGCAGAAGTTCTTCCGGCTGGGAATGGCGCGCCAGAAATGTTGTCGCCTGCGCATTGGAAAGCGCTTCGTATGCCTGAAACTCGGAGCGGCCGGTTTTGGTCAACCTGGCGATGCGCCGACGCGCATCCTGCGGATTGGATACAGTCTCAATGAGACCTTCTTCTTCAAGGCTGCGCAGCAGACGGCTCATGAGACCCGAGTCGAGATCGAGATCATCGCGGATAGCCGCAACATCGGATTGTCCTTGGCCGATCAAATTAAGTACGCGCGCCGCGCCAAGCGGACGGCCGCGTCCGAGGAACGAGGTATCGAGAGCTCCGACTTCGGCGGTGACAGCACGGTTGAAGCGACGGACGCGAAAAACGGGGTCGTAAGTCATTTTATCTGACTTAGGTCAGACAATTCGTTCTGTCAATACATGCCGCCTGCTGCCGCTATAAATTGCACTTCTGGTAAGTTACATATGTGTTCTCGCCGAAGGGATCGAACCGCTTAAGCTCCGACGGGTTGGGAATGTCGAACCCGACGGAAACGTTTTCAACGATCATCGACGTCTCACAGGATAGCTGGGCCGAAAGATGCGACGACTTCGTTCGAATCTTCGTGACCGTACAGACCGCCATCGGCCCCGCAACCTTGTTCCCAGCGAAAAGGAGGCCGGTTGTGGTTGAAGCAATCCGATCCTTGAATTCGATTTTACTGCCGACCTTCTGAAAGATCTCTTCGCATTTGCTACCTTTCATCGCCCAGGCACCCTGGAGATCCTTTATTGTGGCTGCTTGCGCACCATATCCGGTCACTGTGGCAAACAGCGTGACCAAAAGCGCTACTCGAACCCTGTACATATTTGCCCTCCGAATGGTGCCCTCTGTCTATCGTCCGTCAGCCCCACGATCGCTCGTGAGTTTGCCGGCTAATTGCACGTGCCAAGCCTATTTTCCTTTTTTAGAGGCGTTGAACGTATCAATATATCCACGTGCAACAGCGCGGACGCCTCTGCCAATATCGTCATAGACATCATCGGAAAGATTGGCGAAGGAGACGCGGACGCTCCAGTTCGGCGCATCGAAACCGCCGCCATTGAGAAGCACGATCGAATGGTCTTCCGCCAGGCGATAGACGAGGTCGAGCGGATGGACATGCTTTTTCAGCCACTTCACCATGTCGTCGCCGACATATCTGCGCAGCCAGAATTCGAAGTCGATCGTGCCGTAATAGTAGGCAAAGTTTGGATTTGGCTGGACATCAAGCGGCAGGCCTTCAAGAAGACTATCGACGCGGCTGTGACAGATATCCATGCACGCCTTCTGGTAAAGCTTTTCGGTGTCCATCAATTCGCTGAGCGAAAACATGGTCATCATCACCTGTTGCGGCAGGGACAGCCCTGCGGTGTGATTGAGAGCGACGTCGCGACTGTCAGCAACGATCCGGTCAATCATTTTGAGCTTGCGGGGCTCGAGCGTGATCGAGATGTAGCGCTTGTCGACAGCCTCCAGTTCCTTTTGAGGGAGCTTCTTTGTCATCTCGTCCAGTATGTTCTTCTCATGAATGGCGATAAGGCCAAGCCGCCAGCCAGTGCAACCGAAGTATTTTGAAAACGAGTAGACGCCGATGGTATTCTCCGGCAGTTCGGCGACCAATGAGCGGAAGCCCGGCACGAAGGTGCCATAGACATCGTCGGTCAGAAGCAGCAAGTCGGGCCGCTTCTTCTTGACGAGATCCACGATCTTCTTGATTGTAGGCGCATCGATCGCCATCGAAGTAGGGTTGCCGGGGTTAACGACGAAGAAGGCCTTTATCTTCGGATCCTCGAGCTTTTTTATCTCTTCGTCCGAGTATTGGAAGCGATGCTCTTGCGTTGCCTTGATGTGGACGGCCTTGAACGCATAGTCTTCAAGTTCCGCGATTTCGATGTACGGCGTGAATATGGGCGTCCCCAGCGCGATCGTATCGCCCTTTTTGAGGATACGGTTGGCGATCAATGACTTGAAGATGTAACACATCGCGGCAGTGCCGCCTTCCACCGCATAAAGGTCGAATTTACCGGGTGGAACCTTGTCGCCGCACATCGCCCACATGAGGTAGCGGTGCGCCACCTGTTCGGCATGGACCAGCATGCGGTCAGGCACGGGGTAATTATCGCCAATGATCGAATCCGTCAGCTCGAAGACAAAGGCATCGGCGTCAAATCCGAAGGCCGTGACGGCATGTTCAACCATCTTTGTCAGGAAGTCTGCCCCCTGCATATCGGCATGCTTCTCGATCCAGGCCTTGAAGCGCTCGGCGATGTCCTTCTGCTGCGGCATGCCGGCAACACCAGCGGTGGGATTGTCCATCGTACGGCGGCATTCGGACAAGGCGAACTGGCCGAACAGGAAGAACCCCTCGCGGGGCCTGGTCGCAATCCAGTTTGGATTACCGCGCCCTGCATTGAGCAGCACCTTTGCCGATTTCTGTGAACTGCGTTTCGCGAGCTTGATCAATCCGTCCTTGATTTCAAACGGGCTCATCTTCTCGTAGTCGCGGTAATCGATGACTGTCATAGGGTCTTCCTCCCCGGTAATACAAAGTAGCCACGGCAGTTTTGGAAAAATTCGTTCCGGCTTTCACTTCGGCGAGCAGAATCGGGAAGCTGGTAAGCCATAGTGCAACTCTTCAAATTACTTGAAGTCGTCACAGTTGAGACTAGCAAACCCTCTAGGTTTGCAGCACGTACCATACAGTATGATACAGGATACTACTTTTTCCATGGGCTCCGCAGTGTAAAACTCGCATGATTGATCTGTTCCGGCCGACAACGATGGACCGTTCCAAATTGTTGGATCGCGGGGCGTTTCTTTCAGCTTTCTGGGAGGGGCATGATGATTGACTGGTTCGTTAATGTGCTGCGTAGCTATCCCGAAATCGCCATCTTCCTGTCTCTTGCGCTCGGTTACTATTTCGGGTCCTTCACCTATAAGGGCCTTGGACTAGGCGCGGTCACGGCCACCCTCATTGCCGCCGTCCTCATAGGACAGCTCGGCATCACCATCTCGCCGCCGTTGAAGGCAACATTTTTCCTGATGTTTCTGTTCGCCATTGGCTACGGCGTTGGCCCGCAATTCGTGAGGGGCATCGCCAAAGATGGGATTCCTCAGGCTCTGTTTGCGGTCGTTGTTTGCCTGTTCTGTCTGGCGACCGCTTATTTTGGCGCAATTCTCGCGGGCTATGACGTCGGCTCCGCTGTCGGCCTCTACGCGGGTTCGCAGACGATTTCGGCTTCCATGGGGCTTGCCACCGATGCCATCAATCGCCTCGCGCTGCCGCCCGACCAGACGAAGGCCTTGCTTGATGCAATGCCTGTTGCCTATGCCGTTACTTATATCTTCGGCACCGTAGGCTCAGCTATTGTGCTTGCTCTTCTCGGACCCGCCTTGCTCGGGATCGATCTAGAAGCGGAGTGCAAACGCTACGAGCAGGACCAAGGCGGCGGCGACAAGGAAATCGGGGGCGCTGGTACGGCCTGGCACCACTACGAATTGCGTGCCTACCGCGTGCGCGAAGGTGGACCCATCATCGGCAAGACGGCGCACGAAGCCGAAGCACTCCTTCCGGAGCAACGGGTTTTTATCGAGCGCATCCGCCGCGGCGGCAAGCTCTTGGACGCCACCGCCGACACTGTGATCCAGGCGGGCGACATCGTCGCCGTTGCCGGGCGCCGCGAAGTCCTCGTGAATGTCATTGGCCACACCGCCGAAGAAATCGACGATCCGCAGCTTTTGGCGGTTCCGGCTGAAGGCGTTGACGTATTTGTGACCAATAAGGAGGTCGATGGAAAGACCCTGGCTGAACTCGCAAAAATGCCGTCAGCACGTGGTGTGTTTCTGCGAAAGATAACGCGGGGCGCCACCGCAATATCGATCCCAATCCTGCCGAACACTCAAATCAACCGCGGCGATATCGTCACAATCGTGGGGCGGACCCAGGATACCACAGCAGCGACCAAGGCTCTCGGCGTACCCGACCGGCAGACCGACATCGCCGATGTCGCCTTCATAGGCGGGGCTATCGCTATCGGTGCGCTCGTTGGCGCCTTTGTCTTCAAGATCGGCAGCGTTCCGCTCACTCTGTCGACGTCAGGCGGTGCGCTGATTTCAGGGCTCTTCTTCGGCTGGCTGCGCTCGGTACATCCAACATTCGGCCGCATTCCCTCGTCGACCGTCTGGTTCATGAATTCGGTCGGCCTCAATATTTTCATTGCGGTGGTCGGAATTTCTTCCGGGCCGGGCTTTGTCGCGGGGTTGAAGCAACTCGGTTTCAGCCTCTTCCTCTGGGGCATTGTCGTGACGACCATCCCGCTCGTCCTCGCCATGTATGTCGGGAAATACGTATTCCGATTCCATCCCGCCATCCTCTTGGGGTGCTGTTCAGGCGCTCGCACGACCACTGCTTCCCTTGGCATGATCAATGACCGGGCAAAGAGCACGATCCCTGGCCTCGGCTATACGGTTACCTATGCGGTGGGGAATACGCTGCTGACCATCTGGGGCATGGTGCTGGTGATGTTGCTGGCCTGACCAGGGTGATCCCGCGACATGGATGGGGCCATGTCGCGGGCATCAGAAAAGGCTTCCGGCTATTTCTGGGCGGCCTGACAAGCCCGCAACGCCTTGAACGCGTCATCGGTGCCAGTGAGATTTACCACTACGGTTTTGCGTCCTTTCGCGGTGATCGTTAGCGCCTTCTTCTTGGCGAGGTCGTAGATGAAATCGAGGTTGTCGAACGGAACATAAGCGCCGTCATATCCTTGCATCTGCTGTCCCTTGGCTACGCCCGTGTATTTCTGACCATCGACATCGAAAACGACATCAAGCTTTTCACCTGCGGTAATTTTTGTGGGTGTCTTGGTATAAAGCGCGAGAAAGCCGCGGGGGGCCGCGGTCGCATCGATACCGATCTGCGCCTGTGTTTCACCATCCGGATTATCCCGCATGATAAGACAACCAGGGCCCATGGTGTCGTCGACATATATGTCCCAGCCCGCCGCCGAACCATATTTTGTGACCGCGGCCTCACATGGAACGGCGAGGACAGCGACTGCTAGGGTAGTCCAAGCGAATAAATGCATGATCTTCTCCTGTGCTCTGTTTGAATTAAAAATTATGCGAAACTAAAATCCACTGCATGCGATAGTCATGGCTTCCTGGCTGTGGCTGCGGCTATAAGCGCTTGCACGCTGACCGCCGCAATGAGCCCGGTCAGCACGATTCCACAAAAACCAATTCCGACAGCCAGCAAGCGCGATAAAGCGTGGGTCGGCGCGAGATCACCATAGCCTATTGTCAGGCCGGTAACGAAGGTGAAGTAGAGGGTGTCCATTGCCTGCCAATCTTCTATTCTGCCAATCACGAGCCCAAACCCCACCATCAACAAAAGAATTCCGGACAGGATTGGCCAAACAACGCCGAGCTGGCGAAAGAACTCTCTGAAGAAAATGCGCCGTGTTTCCCTGGCTTTCGCGCTCATTGCCTCACCGATGACCTACATGCACCCTTTGTTGAGGAAATACTTCTCGACGCCTTCAAGAGCGCTCCCTGAATATTCCTTGGGGTCCACGTCTGCAATCAAATCCGGGAATGCGAGGCTTGAGTTGGGGTGGTCAATATATTCTTGAAGGACCGTGCAGTGCTTGTTGTCGTGGACAATACGAAGTGCAACCGCTTCAAGAAATCCTACACAATATCCATGGTCCAATGGGTCCTTCACATTGCCGCACATCGCTTGAAGTTTTGCGAAGGATGGCGCCTCCGCGAGGGCGGACACGCTGAGGCAGGAGATTGCCAATGCCAACGAGATCTGGCGCATGGCAATCGCTGATTTCAACACACAGGCGTTCGTGGCTTTCATTGTTGCTTATCTCCCGGAGCGCGGGCAAATTTCGTCCACCGCGTGAACAATCGCACCCACCGCGCTCGTTTGTTCAGGATGAATTTTGATGAAGCTGATGACTGTCCCATAGAGCTGTTGGGACTTGAATTTGCCATCGACAAGACACTTGCGAATTTCCTGACGGCGCACCGAGACATCGTCATCGCATGCGACGGCAATCTGATATTCGATCGCACCGAAAATGTAGCCTGAGGCGAATCCCTTATCGGCTTTCAAGAGTTCGGCTGCACTCATTGCGTTGACCGGCGACACAGAAAGCAAGACCAGCAAAAGCGCTAACTTCATGTTTCGGCTTCCTTTTGAGTAACTTGCTGTTCAGCTGCCTAGATCGGAACCCCAATTCAGGAAGAAGCCGACGTCGCCGGGCATTCCATTGGGGAAACTGATGATCATTGCCTTGAGCCTGAAGCCTTGCGGCTTACCGAATTTCTGGTAGCGATCGTAAAATTCCTTCGCCTTCCCCTGAAGGGTCTCAGGCCAGCTCTTGTCGCCGCTATTGATCGCACGACCGCTGTCCGAACAAAGGTCTGAGGAGAAGGTATAGACCATGGCTTCGAATTTGCCATTTTCGACCGCAGCCGCCACAGCGCGGCGTACAGCGAGAATGTCCGCCTCACCGACATGGCTCTTGAGAAAGTCTTCGGCGAAATCGGCGATCTTCTGCTCTTGGACGGACTTGGCTTTTGCCTGCTTTTTTGCCTCCTCCGACTCCCGCTTCTTAACTTCCTGGCGAAGCTCCGTCGCACTCGGAGGCATCGCGTTCACGTCAAGTTCTTTTTTGTCAGACATCTCTTTCCTCCACTTCGTCGAGAATACGAGGCCAGCACCTCATCGCTTAGAGAATCCTCGGAACCACGTTTAGGGTCATCTCGGGGTCGATGTAGTCGCTGGGCCGCTTTTGACGTTTGCCAAGATCGGGTTCGTCAAACTTGACCCTTTCATAAGGGATCGATTTGAGGATGTGAGAAATGCAATTTATGCGCGCGCGCTCCTTGTCGTCGGATGGCACGATCCACCACGGCGCGTGTTGGCTGTCCGTCATTTTGAGCATTTCGTCATAGGCCCGCGTATAGTCCCACCACCGCTGATAGGATGTTATGTCCATAGGACTGAGCTTCCATTGCCGCAATGGATCGTCAATGCGACGACGGAAGCGGCGATCTTGCTCCTCCTCGCTGACTGTCAGGAAATACTTCAGCAGAATGATGCCACTCTCGACGATGGCTGCTTCAAAACGCGGAGCCAGCTCAAGGAAGCGGCGGGCCTTTTTTTCACTGCAAAAGCCCATCACACGATCGACACCTGCCCGGTTGTACCAGCTCCGGTCAAAGATCACGATCTCACCGGCAGCGGGAAGGTATCCGATGTAGCGCTGCATGAAGATCTGGGATTTTTCCCGATCACTTGGCGCTGGCAGGGCGATGACACGAAAAACCCGCGGGCTCACGCGTTCGGTAATCCGTTTGATCATGCCCCCCTTGCCGGCTGCATCGCGCCCCTCGAACAGGATGACGACACGGGCGCCTGATTTCTTTACCCACGCCTGCAGATGCGCAAGCTCGATCTGAAGCTTCCTCATCTCCTTGTTGTAGCGGTCCTTGAAACCCTTCTTGTCGTCACCTTCCGTGGCAGCAGATTTGTGATTGTCCTTACTCATCTTTTCACCTCCGAAACGTGCATCGGCAATGCCGATGACAACAATCCTTCTTGGGCGCGAGGCCGCTCTGCTTCAGTTTGAAAAGCAGCGACCGCGTCTTCCAAATCATCGAAGACATATTGCGTGCCGATGCGCTCGATCACGCCGCTGCGTTCGAGTATTTCCCTCACCTCTGTGTGGACCTCCGCAAGGCACAGCCTGATGTCCTTGGCAGCAAGGTCCTCCCTGACTTCGTCGAGCATTGCAGCAGCCGTGCTGTCGACCTGGACGATTGCGCTGGCGTCTATGACGAACCAGCGGCATCCCGACGCCAATTTGCGAACCGTTGTCTTGATGCGTTCCCCAACGTAATCGGCGTTGACGAAAAGGAGGCTGCCCTGGATTACATAGAGCACGAGACCTTGTATCGGCGCGGCCTCGGGCGAGCGATGCAGCTTATAAAGTCCGTCCCGGCCAGGAATGCGGCCGAGCTGCGCGTCGCGCGGGTACATCGACTTGCGCAACAAGTAGACCAGGGTCGCGGCGATAGCGATGACCACCCCATTTAGCACGCCAAAGCTTATCGCGCCCCACATGGTTATCATGGCGAACACGAATTCGGGCCGGCTGATTTGCCAGATGCGTTTCAACTCGCCGATATCGATCAAGCCGATGGCCGCGGATACGAGGATTGCTCCAAGCGCTGGCAAGGGTAAAATTCGCAATGCTTCTCCGAGGAAGAGCAGTGTGGCGATCAGGGTAGCTGCCGAGACGAGCCCGACAATTTGCGATCTGCCGCCCGCCGCGAACGCGATCGCCGTCCGTGAGTCCGACATGCTGATCGGAAATGCGCC
This sequence comes from Phyllobacterium sp. SYP-B3895, assembly GCF_009647635.1. NCBI lineage: Bacteria > Pseudomonadati > Pseudomonadota > Alphaproteobacteria > Hyphomicrobiales > Phyllobacteriaceae > Phyllobacterium > Phyllobacterium sp. SYP-B3895. The sequence continues at coordinate 600,672 of NZ_WJIG01000004.1, forward strand.
GAAGAGACCGGCAGCAATATTGCCGGCCGAGAGCCCAATCAGTTCACCATTGGCGTCGACCGCTTCACCCGAGCGCGCCGCGAAACTGCGCGCCGTAATAATGCCCGCGCCAAAGCTCACAAGAAAAACCGCGGCAGCACCGAGCAGCATCTTGTCCAATGGCAGCCCACGAAACGAGGGAATAGAAAACGATGGGAGTCCGAGGGGAATGTCTCCCACCACCTTCACGCCCATTTCGCGAAATCCAAGAAGTGCCGAGAGGACCACGGCGAGGACGACGACAAGGACTGGCCCGGGAATGGGGAGCCGCAATCTGTTTGCCGCTTGCAGGAGAACAAACATGCTTGCACCAAGCAGCAGGGATGGCCAATGGATTTCGGCGCTTTTGCCGATCAGTTCGAGCACGGGCGCGACAAGCCCTTCCGATCGTATCTTCACTCCCGTCAGCCGGCCAATCTGACCGACGACAATGGATATCGCGATACCGGCGAAAAAGCCGACCAGAATCGGGCGGGACAGAAACGTGGCAACGACCCCGAGCCGCAATAGCCGTGCTGCCAGGCAGACACCCCCGACCGCGAGCCCCAACGCCGAAGCTATGGTTACACGGTCAACCCCGGCGTCCGCCGGCATCGACGCTATGATTGACGCGATGGCGGCGCCGAGCACCGTCATCGTAGCCGCATCGGGTCCGAGTACGAGCCTTTGAGATGGTCCCAATAGTGCATAGGCGATTGGTGCCGCGATACTGGCGTAAATACCTGTTTCCGGGGGCAGGCCGACAATTGCCGGATAAGCTATAGCGCTGGGCAATCCAACGGCGGCCACCGCCAGACCCGCGCCGATGTCGCGTCCCAGCCAATTGGCCCGATAGCCCGCCAGGCTCTTAAAAACAGGCCAGGGATGCGTTGCCGCGACCATCTTAATCGATATTGTGAATGGCGATGACCCCATCGATCGGGGTCAAGGCCACGAACAAGAGCACACCCAACGCGGAGTAATCGAGAAACACGGCTACCTCCCTCGAGCGGGCGCTGTGCCCGTTTCATGTGGTTAGAGTGTAGACCGATGCGAACGCCAATACGTGTAGCATCGTGTAATATACGGCGCCCGCTTACAGAGCGGGCAGCAAAGCGGTTAGTTTCCCGGGATCGCAAGGCCCGCTTTTCTCAGTCCATCGATAAAGATCAACTGGTCTTCCGGTCGAAGGATGCGAGTGGCGACGACATTCCTGATGTCTGGGAGAAAAGCCGGAGCATTTTGTTCAAGCCACTTCCGTTCGATGTCGGCTTCCTCGAGCTTGCCGAGTTTTCCAAGGATCGCCATGCGTATGATATGAAAGATCGGATTGGGGCCAAGGTCCGACAATTGCGACCATTGTTCGGCTGCAACATAATCGCCCGCCACGTATGAGCAAACGGCAAGCGCTGCCTCGAAATATCCGGACGGTCCCGGATTGCGCGAGACCGCCGAAGCGATCAGCTTGCAACCCTCGTCCCATTTTCCCGATAATGCCAGGCGGAACCCATACTCACCCGATAGTTCCGTGTCGTTGGGGTTGATCGCGTAGGCGCGTGCGCCAATCTGCAGTGACTCCTGGACTTGACCCCGGAAGAAGTACGTCAGCATCTCCGCCTGCAGACCACGTACGTTTTGCGGATCGAGTTCGATGGCCCGCTTTGCGGCCGAGGCCGCAAGCTCTAGCGACGGGGCGGGCAGCGAGTCCAGGCGGTATCGAAAGCGGACCTCATCGAGATAGGTCAATGAAAGGAGTGCCCAGGCAGTTGCATAGCCCGGATAGCGCTCGACGGCTCGCTTCAAGCAGCTCTGGACCGAAGTGTGGGTTTGCGGATTAAGGTTTGCGCGGTAGCGATAATAGGCCAAAGTGCAGGTATAGGCCTCGATATTATTTGGCGGTGATTGTGCGAGCTGAGCCGAATCCTTCTGAAAGAGAATGCCGTAAGGTTGCGCCAGCGAGGTCGCCACGGAACGGGCTATGTCGGCCTGAAGTTGGACCAGACCCTCGGCTTTTAGGTCGTTCTCGTAGTTGCCGGTCCACACAATGGAGCTGTCGGCGCGATTCATGAGCCGCGTGCTTAACCGAAGCTTCTCCCCCTCGATGCGAACACGCCCTTGCAGCGCAAAGCTTGGTCGCGGGTCGTTGATCCTAAACAACGTGCTGGAAGCGTTGGATGAGCGTCCTGCCACGACGACAACTTCCTTGAATTTCGCGAGCTGACTGATGACTTCATCAGTCAAATCCTGCGCAATATTTGCAGAGCGCTGTGTCCCCGAAAGGTCTTCGATTGGTTCGACCAGCACTTTCGGGATGTCGGGGCCAGCCTGCCTGATATTATTTCCGCCCGTAAAGTCCAGCGGGTCCAGGCGAAACAGATAGCCGCCAGCGAACATGACTGAGCCAACGACAATGGCGGTCACGACCAGTACTGACCATTTGCCAGAAGACGCGCGCTCGAAGAAACGGCCGAGGTTTTTTCCATGAATGGGCTTAAAATAGCTATCGGGCGCCGTTACCGGATCCTTGCGCGAGAAGTTGGGAATGTAGCCGCCCTTGGGCATGGTGATAACGACTGGATCGTCATTGCCGGCAACGAGATAATAATGTTCGAGGCCGCGCCTGATCAGACCCGCCTGGATCCGGACCACGGGGTCCAATTGCGCGTCAAACGATGAATCGCGCCCAAAGACTTCCATGGCGATCGAGTAGGCCTTGATCCGGTTGCCGCGGCCCGCAATTGCCTCTTCAACAACATAGGTCAGGAATCTGCGCGCGCGCTCAGGCACATCGAATTCTGCACTCGATCGAATGCGATCAAGTTGCGCAAGGACATCGGCATCCGTCGGCAGAGCTTGCTTGTCTACCGGCACGCCGTCTGCGGCAACGCTCACCCCTTGTTTCCCCGAACAAGCAACCGTCCTTCACGGCTGTATGGTACAGTATCTTACGCCTCTAACTGAAGTTATTCCAATACTATGGGACGATGAACGAAAGCAGTCAGCGGAGGCACCGATGACGTTGCGATCCTGGGACACGGAGCGGGAAGATGGATTGGCTGCGGCTCTTCGCAGATTTCCGGAATCCGCATTTCGCATTCGACAACTCATGCTGGGAAACGAAGCATTTAAGGAGCTATGCTCCGACCTTGCGGCAGCTGAACGCGCGCTTGAAAATGCTCAACACCTGCCTGTTCATATTCGTGAGAAACGGCGCGACGAATTCGCGGAGATGGCCGACAGTCTCGCGAAGGAGATCGCTGAAGCGCTCGGGTCCAAGGGCTATCCTTAATAAGGCTGGTCCCGACCGAACGCAGCGGACTGAACCACAACGTACCGGACTTGCAAAATTGGCTATCGAGATCGAACGCAAATACCTCGTCAAGGACAAACGCTGGAGGAAACATGCCTCCAACGGTTCAACTTTGCGCCAGGCCTATCTGCTGGCAGCCGGACAACGATCGGTGCGGGTTCGAACCATTGATAATCTACGGGCGACGCTCACAGTAAAGGTTCGTCTTGGTCCACTTAGACGCGAAGAATTCCAATATGAAATCCCCTACGCGGACGCTCTCCAGATATTTCGTCACTGCATAGGCGTTGTTGTTGAAAAGACCCGCCATGAACTCGTCGATGCAGGCCAGCGCTGGGAAATTGATGTATACCACGGCATCCACCAGGGACTGACGGTCGCAGAAATCGAGTTGCAAAGCGAAAGCGATTTATATCCGCGTCCTGTTTGGTTGGGCATCGAGATAACAGGCGAACACAGGTACTCAAACCAGGTCCTGGCGATGGCAAGGCTGGCTCCGGGCCAAAGCGGACGGGAGACGATCAGCTGATGGGAACTGCTCCTTCGACCAGTGCTCGAAACCAGGATATTACCCGCGTGACACTCGCGGTCCTCTTTATTGGCGGGCTGCTTGTCAGCTCGATCTGGATCATGCTGCCATTTCTTGCGGCAATTATCTGGGCCTTGACCTTGGTCATCGCCACGTGGCCGCTAATGATCTGGGTACAGCGTCACACGGGCAACCGCCGCGGCGTTGCCGTGTTTGTCATGACCGTCGTCCTTCTCCTTGTCCTTATCGTGCCGTTCCTGCTGGCAATCAGTCTCATCATGGACAACATGGATCGCATCACGGACAACATCCAGACCGCGCTTGCACTCAAATTACCCCAGCCGCCAATCTGGCTTAATGAAATTCCGCTGGTCGGAGATCGACTGCACGACAGCTGGGAACGGCTTGGGCGCCTTGGCGTGAATGAACTCGGGCCGAGGCTCCAGCCCTACGCCGGCTCCTTTGCACACTGGTTCGCGGCGGCAGCGGGAAGCCTTGGCGGCATGGTCCTCGAGTTTCTTTTGACGACCGCGATAGCCGCCATCATGTACGCAAAAGGTGAGCAGGGGGCTGCGACAGCCGTCCGGTTCGGGCATCGGCTTGGAGGTGACCGGGGTGAAATGGCGGTACGTCTCGCTGGTCGGGCTATCCGCGGCGTTGCTCTTGGCGTGGTCGTCACGGCTGTCGCGCAGACCGCCGTAAGCGCGATCGGCCTTCTCGTCGTCGGCATACCATTGGCTGGCGTATTGACGGCCCTGGTCTTTGTCCTTTGCCTGATGCAGATCGGCCCTGCCTTGGTGTTGGCGCCGGCCGTATTCTGGATGTACTACAGCGGCGACACCCTCTGGGCGACGGTCCTTTTGCTGTTTGCCATCATCGCCGGGACAATGGACGGGTTCCTGCGGCCGTTCTTGATCCGAAAGGGCGCGGACCTGCCGCTGTTGCTGATCTTCGCAGGCGTCATCGGCGGCCTGATCTCATTCGGAATTCTTGGAATATTCGTGGGACCAACCCTGCTTGCGGTTGCCTACACCCTCCTGGACGCGTGGATGGCAGAGGATGAGGGGATCGTGGCGGTATCTGTCCAGAACGAAGCCCATGGCCCGCCGAAAATCCTGGATGATGTGATCTGAAAAGCCGTCGCAGCGGTCCAACTGTCGTGAACGAGTCATTGCCTGCAAAATCCAGTGTCTCTTGGCTGCGTCTGCCGGTCCCCGCTTTGGAACACCCATTTGGCTTGCGCGTTTCAGTCTGACAAGCAACGAGAATTGTCATGGACTGGGAATCGATTTCGGCGAGATCGTCCAGTGCCTTCAGGAGATGGGATGAAACAGGTTTATTTTGTAGCGGTGTATGATCAGGGTGAAGCTGGAGAATTGTTTCGATCCGGCGAACCGCAACGGTTCGACGGAGAAGAAGAAGCGCAGACGGCTGCCGATGATTTGGCGTCAAAGCATGCAGGCGTCATTGCCTGGAGCCAGGACGTGAAGCAAGGAGACGAGTACGGCCCTCCCATGGTTTTCTACACTGCCGGCGAAACTGTCGACATGAAGTGACTGCGGAGTTTCAGGCTACGGCTGTGTGACAAACCGCTTCGATGTTGTGCCCGTCCGGACCAATGACAAAAGCTGCATAGTAGTTCGCGTGGTAGTGCGGGCGAAGACCGAGCGCACCATTGTCTTTGCCGCCAGCCTCGAGAGCAGCGCGATAGAAAGCTTCGACCTGCCTTCGATTCTCGGCCGTGAATGCCAAGTGAAGATGTGCTGACTTCTCATCGGATTGGTACAGGCAAAGCGATGCCTTGCCCTTGGAGCTCATTTCGACGCCGTATGTCGGCGACCCCTCCGAGACAACCGCTACGCCGAGCGGTTCGAGTGCCTTGAGGAAGAACGCTTTGCTTGCCGAATAGTTGGTGACGCCGAATTTGACGTGGTCGAACATGAATGCTCCGCGAAGTCCTGTGAGTTCCGACTGATATCGGCCAGAGGCGGGGCTGATTTCCCGCAAAGGTTGGTTCGCACCCTACACCTCAGAATGCCGGATTGAGGAGTGCTGCGGGTCGATATTCGAAGAAACTGTGCGGCGAATTGCTTCGGATGTTTATTTTTGATGCTGGTCTAGCTCATTTGCTCTATTAAACTAATGGATCATGGAGAAATGTAATGAGCCTAATCCGCCTAATCATCTACCTGGCCTTGTCGATCGCGACGATTTCGGGCGCTTCTGCTGGTTCACTTGCCAAGCCTGATGGCAAGCCTATTTTGGTTATTTCCGGGAAAATTGAAAACACAAACAAGGGCTCCACGGCCGAATTCGACCGTGCGATGCTGGAAGCCATCGGCTTGCAGACCATTGAAACGACAACGCCTTGGTATGACAAGCGCGTACGCTTCGAGGGTGTGCCGCTCGACAAGCTGATGGAACTGGTCGGCGCCACCGGAACGAAAGTGACGGCGGTTGCGCTCAACGACTATGTGACAACGATTCCGCTGGATGATTTCAAGAAATTCAAGGTCGTGCTCGCCCTCAAGCGCGATGGAGAATATATGCCGGTCCGCGATAAGGGACCGTTGTTTATTGTCTATCCTTATGAAAGCGATCCGCAGCTGCAAAGTCAGACTTATTACACACGATCCGCGTGGCAGGTGGCCAAACTGATCATCGAGTAGAGACGCAGTGAAACGGTTTCTAGGGATCATTATCTGTTGCTTTGTCGTGGCGACGGCCTACATCGCCTATGTCATTGCGGAGCGCCAAACTGCGCTGCAGAAGTTTGCCCGCTATAATGACTCCTGGGCCATCGGACAGACTGTCTCCGAATATATGAGGCTCGAACATCGCGTGGCCGCCTATGCCATGGGTATGGACGACGCCGATCGCGATGAGGTTCGCCTGCGACTTGATATCATGATCGGTCGGTTACAGCTGCTCAAGCAGGGTAGTCTCCATAGCTTTATCGAGGATGACGCGCAGCGCCGTGAACTGCTTTCAGATCTAACCAAGGTGCTCGATGTGCTTGATCAGCGGTTCGAGACCCTCGATACCGAGGGCCTCAAAGCGACACTGAAAACCATGGCCGCCCTCGATGCGTCGATGACAGCGCTTGCATCTACCGCGGTTGAATATGATGTCGGTCTGATAGACGCCGCCCAGGCAGAATTGCGACAGCTCCATCTGATCTATACGGGCCTTGCGGGCGGGCTCATACTCTGCGGGGTGGGGCTCGTTGTTCTCCTTCTGCGCCACAACAGCCTTCTCGACGGTGCTCACCGCAAGATGAAGGACCTTACAGACAATCTCCGTGAGGCTTCGGGTGAATTGAAGCTGCAGAACTACCGGCTGAAACATGTCGCCCACCATGACGCCCTGACCGGCCTTCCCAATCGTGTGCTGTTCCGGCAGGATCTGGAAAACCGGTTGAAAACAGCGACAGCCGGTGGACCAACGGCTGTGATCTTTCTCCTTGACCTCGATGGCTTCAAGGATGTGAACGATACGCTGGGCCATGACGTCGGTGATGGCCTGCTCCAGGGTGTGGCAAGCCGCCTCACAAAGCTTGGTGGCGAAGGCGACCTCGTCTGCCGGTTGGGCGGAGATGAGTTCGCCATCCTGACCGCGGGGCTGAACGAGCAACAGGCTTTTGATTTTGCCCGCGATGTCATGGATGAAATCAGCTTTCCCTACCTTGTCAGCGAGCGTGAGATAAAGATCGGCACCTGTGTCGGCGTTGCCCTGTCGGTGATCGGGTCCGGTACCGATGAATTGTTCAAACAGGCAGACCTTGCGCTCTACGAAGCAAAGTCTCTCGGCTCCGGGCATGCGTGTGTCTTCCAGTCCCAGATGCAAACAAGGCTGACGGAAAAGAAGTCGTTCGAAGCCGATCTCAAGCAGGCGCTGCGCAAGGGCGAACTGGAGATATTCTACCAACCACAAGTCAACACGATTACCCGTGAGATTTGTGGCTATGAAGCCCTCCTGCGGTGGTTTCATCCGATACGTGGGCAAGTTCCCCCATCCGAATTCATTCCAGTGGCAGAAAACATCGGGTTGATCCATGAATTGGGGGATTGGGTCTTAAGGACGGCCTGCACGGAAGCTGCCCGTTGGCCACGCTCGCTCAAAGTCGCGGTCAACCTGTCGCCGGTTCAGTTCCGCAGCCGAAATCTCATTCAGAGCGTCGTCACCATCGTCACTCAAAGCGGCCTCGACCCGGACCGGCTCGAGCTGGAGATCACCGAGTCCGTTCTCCTGGACAAGAATGAACAGACGCTCGAAACCTTGACGCAACTAAAGGCAGTCGGCATCCAGATTGCGATGGACGATTTTGGCACTGGATATTCCTCGCTTGGCAGTCTCAGGAGCTTCCCCTTCGACAAGATCAAGATCGATCGTTCTTTCATCCGCGATGTCACCACCCGCGCAGATGCCTTCGCCATCGTGGAACTTGTGACGGGCGTCGGGCGAAGCCTGGGAATGACGACGATAGCGGAAGGTATCGAGACCGAGGAACAGTTCGCTTGCGTCAAACAGGTCGGATGCGAGCAGGTGCAAGGCTTCTTGATCGGCCGGCCCGTACCCGCGACGCAACTGGACCATCTCCGCCAGGCCAGCAATGGCGTAAGCCTGACTGAGTATGAAGGTCTTATTGATGTGAAGGCAGTGTCGGGCATGGGTAGCTAGCCGCTTGGTCCTTTGACCCGCCAGCCATTCCTCAGCCAACAAGGGAGTTTGAGTTCGAATTGCTGACCGTCCACGGAATTGCGGTGCCACTGGCATCAGATGAAGTTTCACCAGTTATCTGGCAGGCGCTTACAAGTGGCTGCTACGAGGCAAAAGAAGCCAAGTGGGTGTTCAAGGCCGTCAGGCCGAATGACCGGGTGCTGGAGTTGGGGGCAGGGATCGGAGTGATCACTTCGCTGATCGCAAAGATTCCAGGTGTCCAGGTGTGGTCATTCGAAGCAAATCCATCGACAGCAGCACTCGCTCAACGCGTGATCAGTGCCAACAGCGTCGGCAACGTTGTTTTGTCCCAAGGATTGCTGGCAGCGGGCGAACCGCACACCATCCCGTTCTATGTCCGAAAGGACCTCTGGATGTCTTCCATGGATAAAAACCAAGGTCCTTACGAACGCGAAATATCGCTGACTTCAACGAACATTGACGATTTCATCGCGCACCACGCCATCAACATTCTCGTCATGGATATTGAGGGCGCCGAACAGGATCTGCTTTGCAAGTCTGAGCTTGCCGGCATCGATCGGGTCTTTCTTGAACTGCACGATCATCTCTACGGATTGTCGGGCATCCGTGAGATCACGCAGGCCCTCGCCGCAAAAGGCTTCGCTTATGACCCGCGGGGATCCTATGGCGCTTGTGTGCTATTCGCGAAAGAGCAGGGCCTGCGAGATTACGAACCGGAAGCGTTTTAAACGAGCATCACGAGGGACCGCTGTGTTCTGACATCTCCTGACATGAACGCGCCATCGGTCGTGCTACGATCGCGCGACTGCGTTGAAGTGAAGTGGAGATGTCATGTCCAGGATCAATCGCCGCGCCTTCTTTCTCAATTCCGGCGGTGCAATCATCGCCTCAACGGTTGCGGGTCGGGCTCCCGCCACCGCATCGACAGACCGGGATCTGCCATTGTCCCGCGATCTGCAGGCGCTGATCGCCGCGCACAAGGCCATGTACGCGGCGTTCCAAAAAACGATTAGAAGTAGCCACGACCACGAGAGTGCCAGCCGAGCTGAGGAAAAGGCGCTGCTGGCTGTATGCGCCTATCCAGCAGTTGGCGAAGCGGACCGTAAGGCCAAGGCCCGATATTTACTGGAAATCGAGGCGCGAGGCGAACTGGACCTGGCTGAGCAAATGCAGGCGCTTCTCCGCTCGACAATGTGGGAAGATAAGACCGGTTAGGCGTCCTTCCTGATGACTCGCCCATCCCGAGCGGCCGTCGAAATCGACTGTCGGCCGCAGGCAATGCCGGGGGACGACGCCCCGCGTGGAACAATCCCGGCGGGGTGGCGTTGGCGAACATTCAACAGGAGGTTCGCTGTGTCCATTGGTCAAGAAGATAAGACAGGAAGAAGCAGTCCCACCAGCTTTGGCCAGTCCGTGGAAAGCCAAGCGCAAATTGCCGATGCCGAAAGCCGGTCTTCGTCAGAAGTTGGAAGCGGCGAGGCGCTCAACGTTTACCGATTGGTCCCGACCGCGTCGGCGGATGATCCGCGATGGCAAAACTCGCCTTATCAGGGCGAAGTAACGGTCGCTGCCCGAACAACAGGCGACGCCAGGATTGTCGCAGCGGGCGGCGAACTTGACTTCATGGAGATCGACGCGGCGCCGGCGGACGATGTTACCACCATAAACGCAAGCGCCTTCCGAGATGACAAACTCTATTCGGTCATCGAAATCGAGCGCGATCGAACCGACCTTGCGCGCGGAATTATCAGTGGAAACATCAGAATAGACAACGTCAAGCCGGTTCAAATCTAGAAAGAGTCACCTGCCGCGGGATCCTCAGCGCGAAGGTGACACTGCCCCAGTCATCCGGAGCATGGTCCCTGGGGCACCCGCTGCCTGAACCTCATCCTACCGCGGGGCAGCAGCTATGGAACCATGACAGCACAGCCCCAAAAGTTCCGGAAATGCAAAAAAATAAACTGCCCTCAAGCCGCGGATCAGCGCGGAACTTCACGCTGATCTATGGGTTAGTTCTTGCATGATCGCCGATCATAAAAAGGAGAAACCATGAAACGTATCGCACTTGCGCTTGGCGCACTTTCCATTCTTTCGGCAGCTTATGCCCAGGACACCACCACAAAGCCGGACGCACAGACGCCGGCGGTTGCAACGCCAGACACAACCAATCCTGCGGCTCCCGTTCCAGGCGCAAATAGCTTCACCGAAGGTCAGGCCAAGGAACGCATCGAAGGGCAGGGTTACACCGATGTAAATGGCCTGACGAAGGGCGAGGACGGGATCTGGACTGGTACTGCCATGAAGGACGGAAAGTCGGTCGAGGTAAAGCTCGACTTCCAGGGCAATATCACAGCATCCGCCAAATAAAGATATCAAGGGAGAATCCTAATGACGATAGTTACTGGACTGTTTGACGATTATGATGATGCGCGTGCGGCCGTAAACGCCCTGGAAGATGCGGGTGTCGCGTCTTCAGACATAAGCATCGTGCGCCGCGGCGGCGCTGGTGACGGTGAAAGCAATGCGGGCGAAGGTGCAGCGGCCGGCGCAGGCGTGGGCGCTGTTGTAGGCGGTGCCGGTGGCCTTCTCGCTGGTCTTGGAATGCTGGCCATTCCGGGCGTTGGACCCGTGGTGGCGGCCGGATGGCTTGCTGCAACGGCTGCGGGTGCTGCAGCAGGCGCAGTTGCGGGCGGCGCCGCGGGCGGAATCATCGGCTCGATGACAGGCGCTGGTGTCAGTGAGGAAGATGCCCACGTCTACGCTGAGGGCGTTCGCCGAGGCGGGACGCTCGTCACGGTCCAGGCCGAAGAGAGCCAGACCGACCTTGTGCGCTCGATCCTTGACGACAACACTCCGGTCGATGTCAACGCGCGCCGCGCAATGTATCGGGAAGAGGGTTGGCAGGGGTTTGACGAACGTAACCCGGATCTTACAGAAGAAGAGCTCGTACGCGAACGCGAGCGGGCGCGTGAATACCGCCCGCTCTGATGAACGCATGAATTTTGGGCGCTCCCCGGCCATCGTCGGGGGAGCGTCTTTGCACTTGCGGAAAGTCAGGCGCAACGGAACTTCCCGCTGCTTCGTCGGTTCCTATCTAAATGAAAAGGATGTCGTCATGGACAATGATACGGCGAAAGCTCCGGTACAGGAGACTGCCAACGAGGCTCGTCAGGGACCGCCCGGCCGCCCGGTGCTCAAGATTCTCATCGGGGGCCTGCTCCTTGCCATTGTTGCTTGGGGCGCTGCGGAATTATACGGCCGAAGCACCGACAACACGCCGAAAGCTGAGAACAGCACAACGGCAGCGCCAGCAACTCCGGCAACAAACGAACCTACCGTGAACACCCCGGCGCAGACCAATCCCACGCCGCAGACGGGTTCCGGAGGCGATCAACAGCCGGCCAAACCAAATGGAACGCAGTAGTCAAACGATTGCCTTAGGGAGATCGTGATGGTTGACAACAATATTGCCGTCGCCCGCGCGAGTTACGACGCCTATGTGGCGAAGGACAGAGACGCCATGGAGCGCCTCGTCGCAGAGGATTTTTGTTTCACCAGTCCGCTCGACAACGGCATCGACCGGCAGACCTATCTTGAGCGCTGCTGGCCGACGAGTTATAGCATAGAGGCATTTAGCTTCATCCACCTTGTGGCGCAAGGCAACGAGGTATTCGTCACCTATGAGGGCAAGCGGTCTGATGGACACCGGTTTCGCAATACCGAGATACTGACAATCCGCGATGGCAAGATTGCTGCGGTTGAAGTCTATTTCGGCTGGTCGCTGCCGCACGATGCCAAGCCGGGCGGTTACGTTGATCCGAAATAGCACGGTCTAGCAAAGAGTCAGGCCCTGTCGCCTGGCTGCATGATACTAATTACCTATATATTTTGAGCCGCGTGGAACGATCGCCGCGCCGCGACGTTATTGGCTCTCAGACAGCGCAGGGGGCGCACTTCTCTATTCCGCCCTTCATTCAATTGCTACGCTAGGGAGCGAGAGCAATTGCGTGTGCTTATTGGATGGCAAAGGGAACGAAGCAAAGCATGGTTGCACCCACGACTTCGAAAAAAGCGCGCACGGGCGTACCGGGACTGGATGACATCTTGTCGGGTGGCTTGAGCGAAGGGCGGGTTTTCTTGCTTGAAGGCAATCCGGGCACAGGCAAGACGACCATAGCGTTGCGCTTTCTGCTCGAAGGGGCTGCTGCAGGCGAGAAGGGCCTCTACGTCACATTGTCGGAAACTGAGGACGAACTGCGCGAGGGTGCTCTATCCCACGGCTTGATCATCGGTGACAACATCGACGTTTACGAACTGGTACCCCCCGAAAGCCTGTTGGACGCCGATCAACAGCAAAGTCTGCTATATTCATCCGACCTTGAACTTGGCGAAACGACCAAGGCAATCTTCGAGACGTTCGAGCGTCTCCAGCCGAAGCGAGTTGTTCTCGACAGCCTTTCGGAAATTCGCCTGCTGGCGCAAGGTTCGCTGCGCTATCGTCGACAGATACTGGCTTTGAAGCACTATTTCGCCAAGCGCAACGCAACGGTCCTGCTGCTCGATGATCTGACTTCGGACGTGCTCGACAAGACAGTGCACAGCGTCGTCCACGGTGTCATCAAGCTTGAAGAATTGGCGCCGAACTACGGTTCCGAGCGCCGTCGCCTGCGTATTGTCAAATATCGTGGTCAGGCATTTCGCGGTGGCTATCACGATTTCATCATTCAGACGGGAGGCGTCGTCGCCTTTCCGCGCCTCGTCGCTCTCGAACATCGCAAGCAGTTTACACGCGACCGGCTCTCGAGCGGCATCGGAGAGCTCGACGATCTTCTCGGGGGCGGGCTCGGGCGGGGATCGAGTTGTCTCGTTCTCGGTCCTGCGGGAACGGGCAAGACCACCTTTGGGCTGCAATTCGTGGTTTCTGCCATCCGGCGCGGCGAGAAAGCGGCAATCTTCGTCTTCGATGAAGAATTGGGCCTTCTCTTCGATCGCACCCGCGCCATCGGCATAGACCTCGAAAAAATGCGCGACGAAGGCAACCTCCACATCGAGCAGGTGGACGCAGCGGAACTTTCGCCGGGTGAATTTGCACATAGGGTGAGGGAGCGCGTCGATAGCGCCAACCTAAGGACCGTGATCATCGACAGCCTCAACGGCTATCAGGCATCTATGCCCGAGGAAAATGCCCTCGTCTTGCACATGCACGAATTGCTGCAATATCTGAACCGCCAGGGCACGACCACCATTCTCACGGTGGCGCAGCACGGGCTTGTCGGCGACATGAAGGCGCCCGTCGACGTTACGTACCTTGCCGATACCGTAGTGCTGCTTCGCTATTTCGAGGCGCGCGGCAAGGTGCGGCGTGCGGTCTCTGTCATAAAGAAACGCACTGGAAATCACGAGGATACCATCCGCGAGTTCCGGATAACGAAGAATGGCCTTTCTCTCGGCCAGCCTCTTGATGAATTCCAAGGTGTTTTGCGCGGCGTTCCCACATTCGTCGGCAAGGCCGATCCGCTGCTGGCGTTGGGCGTAGGGGATGAAAATTCTTAACGATCATGTCACTCGGGCGCTTATACACGCTCCGATGGGCCGTGACGCGGCTGTTGCTGCCGCCATTCTCGCGGAAGCGTCAATCGCGTCAGAGGTCTGTCCGAGCCTCGACGTACTGACCTCCCGACTTGGCGAGAGCGCCAGCTTTGTGGTGATTACCGAGGAAGCCATAAGGAACGCCGACCTGAAGCCCCTCGCCGCATGGGTCGAAGTTCAGCCGAGCTGGTCGGATCTGCCATTCATAATCGTGACGCATCGCGGCGGCGGTCCTGAGCGCAATCCAGCGGCCGCGCGACTGTCCGAGGTTCTCGGCAACGTGACGTTTCTCGAGCGGCCGTTCCATGCCACCACCTTTGTCAGTGTCGCCAAGACGGCGCTCAAGGCGCGCGGGCGGCAATATGAGGCCCTCAGCCGCCTCGAAGAACTTCGCGAGGGCGAAGAGCGCCTGCAAACGGCGCTTCTTGCCGGCAATCTCGGCACGTGGGAACTCGATTTTACCAACAACGGACTGATCACATCCGATGTGTTCAGGGGCATCTTCGGTCGAAGCGCCGATCAGGCCCTCACCTATGACGATCTCATTGCGAGCATCGATCCTGACGACAGGCAACTTGTCCTCACGGCCATTACGACGACGAAAGGCACCGGACGCGATTTCCAGGTCGAACACCGAACGGTGTGGCCGGACGGCAGCGCCCACTGGGCCGACGCACGGGCACGCGTCGTTTCCGACAGGCTCGGCCAGCCCGAGCGGCTGGTCGGGGTATGTTCCGATATCACCAACAGAAAAATCGCCGAGGCCGAACTTGTCCAGCTGAACGAGACTCTCGAGGATCGGGTTTTCAAGCGAACGCGTGAACTCGAACAGGCTCACCGCACGCTGCTTGACGAAATCCGCCAGCGCGAGGTCGCCGAAGACCAGTTGCGGCAAGCGCAAAAGATGGAAGCGATCGGCCAGTTGACCGGCGGCGTTGCGCACGATTTCAACAATCTGCTGATGGCGGTGCTGGGCAATCTCGACCTGTTGCGCAAGTCGGTTGCCGACAATTCGAAGGCGGCGCGGCTTGTCGACGGCGCTTTGCAAGGGGCGCAACGGGGCGCCGCCCTGACGCAGCGTCTGCTTGCCTTCGCGCGCCGTCAGGACCTGCAGCTCGAACCCACCGATTTGGTCGCGCTTGTCGGCGGCATGCACGACCTCCTGGCGAAATCCGTCGGAAACGGAGTTCACATCAGCTACGACGTTCCCGATGCCCTGCCGCCGGTGCTCGCCGATGCCAACCAGATCGAGCTTGCCCTCCTCAACCTCGTGGTCAACTCACGCGACGCGATGTCGGATGGCGGCGCCGTCGTCGTCAGCCTCAGGCGTGCCGACATCGCTGCGACAACCGATGACCTTGGTACCGGCGACTATATTATTCTGGGCGTCAGCGATACTGGTCTGGGCATGGCGCCGGAGACGCTGAAGCGCGCGATTGACCCGTTTTTTTCAACCAAGGAACTCGGCAAGGGAACAGGACTGGGCCTTTCCATGATTCACGGCCTTGCTCTCCAACTCAAGGGCGCGCTCCGCATGACAAGCCGGCTCGGCAAAGGGACCACCGCAGAACTGTGGCTGCCAGTTACCGGTGCCGTGAAGCAAGCAGAACCTGTCAGTGAAGAAGCCAGCACTGCCGGCAGCGGCGTCAGGGCGCGCATACTGGTTGTCGATGACGACGCTCTGATCGCCATGAGCACCGTGGACATGTTGGAAGACCTCGGCCATGAGGTCTACGAGGCGAATTCCGGCGCCGATGCGCTGAAATTCCTCGAAAGTGGCAAGGAAATCGACCTTTTGATCACAGACTACTCCATGCCGCACATGACCGGTGCTGAACTTGCGGAAAGCGCATTGTCGCTAAATCCGCAACTGCCGATCCTTGTTGCAACCGGATATGCAGACCTGCCGCCCGGGTCGGGAATTGATCTGCCACGGCTCGGCAAACCCTATACGCAAGCGGAACTTGCATCCCAGATCGCCAAGGCGCTCGCGAAATGAGGCGGCAGGAGGGATCGGCATTACACCGCCGGGAACAACCTTTCACACCACCTCTGCGTTAGTGCGTTTTGCAGGGGAGTTGCAAAGACTTAACGTTCTTAGCTATGCAATTGATCAACGCCTGGAGCTGTGGGAGCCAATATGCGCGCTGAAGAAGGAGTGTCACTTGTCAACGATCACACATTCCTGCGCGTCGACGGCGAACTTGCCCGGCTGATCGCAGCATATGACTGGACCTTGACGCCGCTAGGCCCAATTGACGCCTGGCCGCAAAGTCTGAAGTCGACGATCTCGCTCATTCTTCATTCACCAGTGCCGATCGTGACGCTATGGGGCGAACTCGGCATCATGATCTATAACGACGCCTACTCGCTCTTTGCCGGCGGGCGACACCCACAGCTGCTCGGCAGCGAGGTGAGAAAAGGCTGGCCGGAGGTCGCCGATTTCAACGACAATGTCATGAAAGTCGGGCTGGAGGGCAAAACGCTCGCCTATCTGGATCAGGAGCTCGTCCTTCATCGCAGCGGCAAGCCGGAACGGGTCTGGATGAATCTCGACTATTCGCCGCTGATTAACGAGGACGGTGTGCCCTGCGGCGTCATGGCGATCGTTGTCGAGACGACTGCAAAGATCAAAGCCGAAGAAGCCCTTCGCAATGAAACGCGCCTGCTTCAGATATTGAACCGTACGGGCGCCAATATTGCCGCCGAGCTTGATCTTGGCAAAGTGGTGCAGATGGTGACTGACGCAGGCGTGGAGCTGACGGGCGCGCAGTTTGGCGCATTCTTTTACAATGTTCTCAACAAGGAGGGCGAGAGCTACATGCTCTACGCGCTCTCCGGCGTCGACAAGGATGCCTTTTCGAAATTTCCGATGCCGCGCAATACGGCGGTATTCGAGCCGACGTTCAAGGGCGAAGGCGTCGTCCTCTCGCACGATATTATCGCAGATCCGCGCTATGGCAGAAATGCTCCTCACAAGGGCATGCCGAAGGGTCACCTGCCGGTTCGGAGCTATCTCGCGGTACCCGTGACTTCGCGGACCGGAGAGGTACTCGGCGGGTTGTTCTTCGGACATAACGAACCTGGCAAGTTCCAGCCTGATCATGAAACGCTCCTCGTCGGCGTGGCGGGTCAGGCAGCGACCGCCATCGACAACGCCAGGCTGTTTCAGGCGGCCGATCGCGAACTCACCGTCCGGCGCAACGCGGAAGAGGCGCTGCAACGGCTTAACGCCACGCTGGAACAGCGGGTTCTCGACGAAATCGCCGAGCGATCGAAAACGGAAGAACAACTGCGCCAGTCGCAAAAGATGGAAGCATTGGGTCAGCTCACCGGCGGCGTTGCCCACGATTTCAACAATCTCCTGCAGATCATATCGGGCAATCTCCAACTCCTGGCCAAGGACATGGCCGGCAACGCGCGGGGCGAACGGCGGATCGAAAACGCCTTGGCGGGGGTAAGCCGCGGATCGAAGCTGGCGAGCCAGCTTCTTGCGTTCGGACGCAGGCAGGCACTCGAACCCAAGGTCGTCAATATCGGCCGTTTCATCGCCGGGATGGGCGACATGATGCGACGGACCATCGGTGAATCGATCGAGATTGAGATCGTTCGCTCCGGCGGGCTGTGGAATACCCTGATTGACCCGGCGCAGATCGAGAACGCGCTGCTCAATCTCGCAATCAACGCGAGGGATGCCATGCCCGATGGCGGCAGGCTGACGATCGAGGTCGGCAATGCTTCGCTCGACGATGCCTATGTGCGGCGCAATCCGGAGGCGGAAGCCGGTCAGTTCGTGATGCTGGCGGTTACGGATACGGGGACAGGCATGACGCCCGCCGTCCTCGCCCAGGCGTTCGAACCGTTCTTCTCAACGAAGTCGGTCGGTCGCGGCACCGGGCTTGGCCTCTCAATGGTCTATGGTTTCGTCAGGCAGTCAGGCGGTCACGTCAAGATCTATTCGGAAGTTGGCCAGGGCACGACGGTAAAACTCTATCTGCCGCGCGCGCAGCAGAACGAAGACGAGTTGATCGAGACCGATCTTGGCCCGACGATAGGCGGCACCGAGACGATCCTCGTTGCCGAGGATGACGAGGAGGTGAGGGCGACCGTCGTTGAAATGCTGGGTGATCTCGGTTACCGCGTACTCAAGGCCAAGGACGCGGCGAGCGCGCTATCGATAATAGAGAGCGGCGTTCCGATCGACGTGCTTTTTACCGATGTCGTCATGCCCGGACCGCTCGGAAGTCCCGAGCTAGCGCGCCAGGCCCGCCAGCGCCAGCCGCAGATTGCCGTGCTTTTCACGTCTGGCTATACGGAAAATGCCATCGTCCATGGCGGGCGGCTCGACCCGGGCGTGGAGCTTCTCTCCAAGCCCTATCAGCGTGAGGCACTCGCACGCAAGATCCGGCATATTCTCGCGCTACGCCGCGAGAGGGGGTAGCAGAACCCAACTGTCGTCAGCGCCCTTTGGGGTTCTCCAGGCGCTTCGCCGTCGTGCTAAAGGCTGCAGGCGCCGCTTTCACTTCTTGGGCCTTGGCCTGTTTGGGTTTTCGAACTTCCTTGTTGCTACGTTGTTGACCTTTGGCCATATCGCTCTCCTGCTCGTGATGGCGGGAGCACTGAACGCTCGCAAGCGCTGGCATGCCGTCAGAAGACCCAGCGCTGCATCCAGTTAGAGAACCATTGGCAGGCGGCGTCAAACGCTAAGTTTCAAGTGCAACATAAAATCGACAAGGCTGAAGCAAAGCGCCCCGGCACTTGCCCTGATCCACAAAGACCGCCGGCGCGAAATGCAAGTCGGCTCGATAAACAAGGCCGGATCGGCCGGGAACCGCTTTCCTGCCGTTCCAGGGTGCGCGCTATTTTCGGTTGATGGGTTCCGATTGGTCCAGTCCCCTGCGAGAAAGGTCAGTCTTGACGTAACTGCAGCAAGAACATATCATGAACATTATGAAGAAGAGCTTAAAACACCGGTTGGCCATCTTGTCGGATGCAGCAAAGTACGACGCTTCATGTGCCTCCAGCGGAACTGTGAAGCGCGATTCGTCCAGGTCGGGCGGATTAGGATCGACCGAGGGCGCAGGCATATGCCACGCTTACGCACCGGATGGGCGCTGTATATCGCTCCTCAAAATTCTTCTTACGAACTTCTGCATCTTCGATTGCGCCTACTGCATCAACCGATCTTCGAGCAATGTTGAGCGGGCACGCTTTACGGCGGAGGAAGTGGTCTGGCTCACGCTCGAATTCTACCGGCGCAATTATATCGAAGGCCTGTTCCTTTCATCGGGCATCATCCGCTCATCGGACAACACCATGGAACAAATGGTACGCGTTGCCCGCGAATTGCGCACGACCCACGGCTTTCGCGGCTATATTCATCTGAAGACGATACCCGACGCTTCGCCGCATTTGATCGAGGAGGCCGGCCTCTATGCCGATCGCCTTTCCATCAACATCGAATTGCCCACGGATTCGGGCATTGCCCGTTTTGCACCGGACAAGCGGCCGGGCGAAATACGAAAATCGATGGCCGACCTGCGACTGAAAATTGAGGCGGCAAACGAGCCGACGCTGCAGACACAGCGGCGGAAGCATTTTGTTCCGGCAGGCCAGAGCACGCAGATGATCGTCGGCGCAGATGGTGCCAGCGATGCGACGATCCTGCGCGCCAGCTCGCGCCTTTACGGTGGATACCAGCTGCGCCGGGTATATTATTCCGCGTTCAGTCCCATACCGGACGCGTCGAAGAACCTGCCGCTGATCCGGCCGCCGCTCGAACGCGAGCACAGGCTCTATCAGGCGGATTGGCTTTATCGCTTCTATGGTTTCGACATTGAGGAAATCACATCGGCGCGGCCGGACGGAATGCTGGATTTAAACATGGACCCAAAGCTCGCCTGGGCTCTGGCGCATCGTGAGCGATTTCCCGTGGATATCAACCGGTCGGCGCGCGAAATCCTTCTGCGCATTCCCGGGCTTGGAACGAAGACGGTCAAGGCGATCCTTTCGGGGCGGCGGCATCGGCGCCTACGCCTCGAAGATCTGCAGCGGCTTGGCGTGTCGTTGAAAAAGGTCAAGGCGTTCATTGTCGCTGACGGTTGGTCGCCGCACCGGCTGATTGACAGCGCCGACCTCAACCACATGTTCCAAAAGAAACCCGAACAACTCGCACTGCTCTGATGAGAAGCGTCATTCTGGAGGGCAGGGGAGATTTCATCGAATGGCGCGATGCCGCGCGGCGCTTGCTGTCGCACGGCATTGAATCCAACGACGTCATGTGGAGCGATGCCGCAGGGGCATCCAACATGCTCGGTCTTTCGATCCCCGACGCTGGCGAAGCGGCGAACGGGTCCCATGCCGTCACTGCAACTGAAAGATTTATCGACCTCGCCGAAACCGCTATCTGCCATAGCAGCCCCGCACGGTTTGGCCTGTTGTACCGTATCCTGTCGCGGATGCAGAGTGACAAGAGCCTGTTGAACGTGGCTTGTGACGAGGACGTGGCGGCAGCACTGAAACTGGAAAAATCGGTGCGGCGCGACAGCCACAAGATGAAGGCGTTTGTGCGCTTCAAGGAAGTCGTCCACCAGGAAGTCGGCGCACGAAGACAGTTCGTGGCGTGGTTTGAACCCGACCACTTTATCGTGGAGCGTGTAGCGCCGTTTTTCCAGCGGCGTTTCACGGATATGGATTGGATCATCGCCACACCCAGGGGGTCGATGATGTGGGACGGCCAAAATCTTGTCACGTCGCGGGAGCCCGCGGAAAAATCGATTGCCTCCGATACAACTGACGATCTCTGGCGCACCTATTACGCGAGCATCTTCAATCCGGCACGTTTGAAGTTGAAGGCAATGCGCGCGGAAATGCCGAAAAAGTACTGGAAGAACCTTCCCGAGGCAGTGCTGATACCTGGACTCGTCGGAAACGCCGAAAGAAGCGTAATGGAAATGCGGCAGCGGCAGCCCACGATGCCGCCGCTTTTCCACGATCGCTTGCAGGAAGCGACCACGCTTCGAATTTCCGGGGACCACGAAATTGCTGTCCCGGGCTCGCTCGAGGAGCTTGGATCAGAAGCGCGGCGGTGTACCCGCTGCTCGCTTCACTGCAACGCCACGCAAACCGTAATCGGCGAAGGCGCGGCCGATGCGAGGGTAATGTTTGTCGGGGAACAGCCAGGCGATCAGGAGGATTTGGCGGGACGCCCCTTTGTCGGTCCGGCTGGCAAAGTATTCGACAATGCATTGGCGGACGTCGGCATCGATCGCAGAAACGTCTACATCACCAACGCCGTCAAGCATTTCAAATATGTGCCGCGGGGTAAGCGACGCATACATCAAAAGCCCAATGCCGGCGAGATCGAGGCGTGCAAATGGTGGCTGCGGCAGGAGATCGATCTTGTGAAGCCGCAACTCGTGGTTGCTCTCGGCGTGACCGCCTTGGCTTCGCTGACCGGGCGGCAGGGACGCTTGACCGATGTTCGAGGCGTCCTGATGCCGCTCGATGGTACACGATCGCTTCTTGCGACGGTTCATCCCTCCTACCTGCTGCGCCTGCCGGACCTCGATCACCAGCACTTGGAAATCAAGCGGTTTCACGCTGACCTGCGTCTCGTGGCTGAGGCGCAAGGTGCCTAGGAATTGGCAGAATACGTGATCCGGTCGAGCTGATCGCAACTCGCTCAAGCGCTCCGCCCGAACACATCCAAAGACAACTTTGGGCTGCTTTACTCGGGGAGAGGACGTAACGTAAGATTGCGACTATTAGCTTGTATTAGACGAATTTTACGTAAGAATATGTAATCAAAGCCTATGTTAGACCGGACTGAAACTTCGGAAAGCAGCGCGAAAACGAAGAGCTCCAGGCAGATGCAACCGTGCCGGAGGGTTCATTGAGCCTGACCCTGGCAAGGCTCGAAGCGCTTGCGCCGGATCAGGCATCGCTCGCGGCGGCGAAGAAACTCCTCAACCGCTCAAATTGGCCGACGCTCGCCCAGGACGGCTTTGGCCTGGTCTGGGGCGAGTGCCAGGGGTCGGGCTCCACGCCTTACCGGACCGTCGTCTCGGAAATCGACGCCGGGTATAAATGTAGTTGTCCAATCCGAAAGTTTCCTTGCAAGCACGGCCTCGCGCTCATGTGGCTACGCGCTGAAGGCGAGGCAGAATTTGCGACCGCAGCGGCTCCCGAGTGGGTAGCCGAATGGGTATCGCGCCGCCGTGGCCCTTCTGCCGGGCCCGCCACGAACGCTGCTGATAAACCTCGGGTCTCGATCGAGGCGGTTGAAGACGCCGAGGCCCCGGCTGATCCAAAAGCGGATGCCCGCGCCGCCGCTGCCCGCGAGCGAAGCCGGATCGAGCGTGAGGCTTCAATCGCCAATGGCCTCGATGAACTGGATATCTGGCTTGGCGATCAACTGGATGGCGGTCTTGCCGCGTTTCCGGCCAAAGCTTCGGCCGCATGCCGGGTGATGGCACAACGCCTGTTTGATGCCAAGGCGCCCGGCCTGGCGCTGCGTGTGGATACCCTGCCGACGCGACTTTTTGTGCTTCCCGCACCGGCCCGTCCGACTGCGGCAATCACCGAACTTGCAATGCTGCATCTTCTGGCCGCCGCCTATCGCCGTCAGGTCCACCTCGCCGATCCGCTGCGTCAGGACGTCCGCCAGATGGTTGGTTGGAATATCACGCGTGCCGCATTGCTCGATGATGAGGCGGCGCTCCGCATATCGGATACCTGGCGCGTCTGGGCTACCCGCAGCGAGACCCAGCCTGACACGCTGCGGCGTATCGAAACCTGGCTCCTGGGCAGCGACCGGCCCGCCGTTCTCATCGAATACGTCCCGGTTGCGGCAGGTGTGTCCGCGGGCGTCTATGGCATCGGCGACACATTCGATGCAGAGCTCGTCTTCTATCCGTCTAGCGTTCCGCTGCGAGCACAGATCGCGGTCCAGACCGGGAGTACCCTGCCGTCCGACGCACCGTTGAACCTTCCCGCCGAAGACCTCGCATCGGCCTACGGCCGTTACGAGGATGCGTTGATTGCAAAGCCCTGGCTTGGCGAGTTTCCAGTGATGTTTCGCGCGGCCCGGCTCCGGACCTCGGGGGAGAACATCTATCTCGATGATGAAACGATCTGCCTGCCGGTGGCGAAATCGCAAGCCGATGCGGTCTGGCCGCTTCTGCAACTCGAAAACATCGACGGTGCAGGTCTTTGGGATGGCTATGAGTTCACGTTGTTCTGGGCGGAAACAATACTCGGGCGGTGGACAGCGTGAACGTATCCAGTCTGACAGATGTGATCGTGCCGCGCCTTCTCTCCGGCGCAAAGGACGGACTGCCGCTCGACGCCGCAGGTGTCAGCGACGCCCTGCAGGCTCTCGCGCTGGCGGGCCAGGCGATGCGATTGGAGCGTCCCATATCGCCGGAAAAGTTTGATGCCGGGAACGCTGTCGTTGATAACGCGACAATCGTGCCGGACGCAGCAAGAAAGCTTCTGCTGCGGCTCCTCACCGCCAAGAACCAGGCATCGAGCCGGCTGACAGCCGCCATCGTTCGCAAACTGACCGAGAGAAGGCTTCGGTTGCATCCGTTCGACCTGCCAAAGCTCGAGACCATGGTGAGGGCATATGCGGAGCATCTCGGTGCCGAAGCCCTTGCTTTTTCGCAACGGGAGGTCCCTGTCACGCAGCAGCAAAACTACTTCGCACCCGACAGCCTGAATGACAACAACTGGATGTATGCGACGCCCGCCGTCAAGGCGGGATACATCCAGAAACGCCGCATGTCGGACCCGGAAGCGGCGCGTGGCCTGGTGGCGGCGGCCTGGCAGTCTGAAAGCGCCGAAAGCCGCGTTCGACTTCTCGAAGCTTTGCGGGAGAACCTGTCGGAAACCGACGCGCCTTTTCTCAAGGGTCTCGATAAGGATCGCGCGCCTCGCGTGCGCGACCTTGCTGCAAGACTGCTGGTTCGGTTGCCGGGCTTTGAAGGGGACGATCCGCCTCTGCGCGCTGCACTGGAGCGCGTCAAGGTCACGAAGTCCGGCATCCTTTTCGAGAAGAAAAGCCTCGCGCTGGAGTTGCCCGCAACGGTGAGGGAAAACACCGTGATGGCCTGGCTCAACGAAACCTTCGGCCCCGTCGGACTGGATAAGCTCGCCAACGCCCTGTCGCTCTCGGTGGAGGCGATGGTGGCAGCAGCCAAGCAAGACGAACTTCTGGTCGCCTTGCTGTTCATGGCCACACAGGACAAGCGCCTCGATATCGTGAAATTGATCACCGATGATCATCTCTATGCCAGTTGGGAGCCGTTCATGCGGCTGGAGGCTGATCTGCTGGCAGAATATCCGCCCGAGATGCGTCAGGTTTGGGCCGCCTATGTCTTCCGCCCGGACAGGTGGACGAACGACACTGCACGGTGGATCATAGGCCAGATGGCGCGTTTTCTCGGCGGCGAGGCGACACAAGCCGTCTTCAGTGACCTGCTGCGATCCAAGCAGTGGCAATCGTTCGGCAATGAAAAGACGTACCTTGATACGGATATTGCAGCCAGTATGGCCATCATGTGCCCGGCACCGATGCGCTCCCTGCTTCGCACCCAACTTGCCGCCTTCGATCCGGCGCAGTGCGGCAACGCCATCCTTTTTCTCGATCTCATGGACAAACTGGAGACCATAGATGTCTGAAGCTTTACTTCGTCGTCCTGCGGAAGAGATTTACTCGGCCGAACTGGAGGCGCTCGCAAAGGTCGACGATCGTCCCCGTCCCACCAATTGGAAGCTCTCACCTCAGGCGGTCGCTACCTATCTACTGGGCGGCGATGCTGCCGATGGAACGCCTATCTCGGCCAAATATGTCGGTAGCCGCCGGCTGATCGAGACGGCGATCGCGACGCTCGCGACTGACCGGGCGCTGCTGCTGCTCGGCTTGCCGGGCACCGCCAAATCCTGGGTCTCCGAACACCTCGCCGCCGCGATTTCCGGTTCCTCGCAACGTTTGATTCAGTGCACCGCCGGCACGGACGAGAACCAGATCCGCTACGGCTGGAACTATGCGCTGCTCCTCGCCAAGGGGCCGTCGCCGGAGGCCCTGGTCAAGACGCCTCTGGTTCGGGCGATGGAAGAGGGCACGCTCCTTCGGCTTGAAGAACTGACCCGCATGGGGTCCGAGGTGCAGGATACGCTGATCACCGTCCTTTCGGAAAAGACCCTGCCGGTGCCGGAGCTCGACATTGCAATCAATGCTGAACGCGGCTTCAACATCATCGCTACCGCCAACAATCGCGACAAGGGTGTCAACGATCTATCCTCAGCACTGAAGCGTCGCTTCAACGTCGTGGTCTTGCCGTCGCCGGTCACGCTGGAGGAGGAGACGCAGATCGTCGTCAAACGCGTCAACGAGATCGGCAACAATCTAAGACTGCCGGCGATCCAGCCTGCGGACAAGGAACTCGCCCGCATCGTTGTCCTGTTCCGGGAGATCCGTGACGGCAAGACGTTGAATGGCAAGATCAAGCTCAAGACCTCGACCGGCACGCTGTCAACTGCGGAGGCGATCTCCGTCGGCGTGTCGGCATGGGCGGAAGCTGCGCATTTTGGCGATGGCCGTATCGATGCAAATGCCCTTGCTGCCAACATCGTCGGTGCAGTTGTCAAGGATCCGGTGCAGGACGGCGTTGCGCTGTCTGAATATCTCGAAACCGTCCTGCGTACGCGCGATGGCTGGAGCGACCTCTACGAAGCTATTCGCGAAGTGGTCTGAGCCGTGAAGCGCCAGGCGCATCTTTTTGGAATTCGCCACCACGGCCCGGGCTCGGCGGCCCTGTTGAAGGGTGCGCTGGATGCGCTCGATCCCGCCTGTGTGCTGATCGAGGGCCCGCCCGAGGGCGATGCGTTGATCCAATATGCGGCGCTCCCCGGCATGAAGCCGCCGCTGGCGATGTTGTTCTACGCAGCCGAAGAAGCTGCCAATGCGGCTTTTGCCCCGTTTGCCGAGTTCTCGCCGGAGTGGGTTGCGATGCAATGGGCCCTCGCGCGCGGCCGTCCGGTGCGGTTCATCGATTGGCCCGCCGCTGTTTCGCTGGCGCTCGCCAAGGCCGGGCGCGAAGAGGACGTAGCGGCAGACGCTGACGCTGAAGCGGACGAGAGCGGGAACGAGCCCGGTCACGCAGGGCGCCTCGATCCTCTCGATGTGCTTGCCGGCGCAGCCGGATACAGTGACGGGGAAACCTTCTGGAACGGTTTGATCGAACAATATGGTGGCGGCCAGTCGCCCCTCGACATCTTCGCCGCCATTGAAACGGCCATGACCGAATTGCGCCAGAATTCCGGCGGCTTCGATGATAGGAGCGCGGCGGAGCGGCTGCGCGAAGAGCGCCGCGAAGCTTTCATGCGGATCCATGTAAGGGATGCGCTGAAGCAGCACGACGGCGAAGTCGCGGTGGTGGTAGGCGCCTGGCACATCGGCGGGCTGAGCACGGCCACGACCGTTGCCGAGGACCGTGCAATCATAAAGGATCTTCCGAAAATAAAGGTCGAAGCGACCTGGGCGCCCTGGAGCGATGGGCGGCTGAGCCGTGCCTCCGGATACGGCGCAGGCGTGGTTTCTCCGGGATGGTATCGGCATCTCTGGGACCTTTATTCGGGCGACCGTCACGATGGACCAGAGGCCTTTGCGGCCGGCTGGCAGGCCCGGACGGCGGCGCTTTTGCGGCAGGAGGGGTTCGACGCTTCGACAGCTTCCGCCATAGAGGCCGCGCGCCTCGCGCTCGCACTTGCAAGCATGCGCGGGATCGCCATGCCTGGCCTTGCCGAAATGCGGGATGCATCCCTTTCGAGCCTTTGCCACGGAGACGATATCCAGTTGGCGATGATCGAGCGGAAACTTTATATCGACAGCCGTATAGGCAAGATCGATAAGGCGGTTCCGCAAATGCCGCTGGCGAAGGATTTCGAGCTTTGGTGCCGCAAGACGCGGCTCAAGCCGGACGAGCAGCCGAGCGAAATAAAGCTCGATCTTCGCAGCGAGGCAGGCCTCCTCAAATCAACCTTGCTGCACCGTCTCAATCTTATCCGCGTTAATTGGGGCCGCCTGATTGACGCCGAGGCGGGTCGGGGAACCTATCGCGAGATCTGGAGCGTGTCCTGGTCTCCCGACATGTCTGTCCGCCTGGCCGAAGCCCTGATCTGGGGGCTTACCATTGAGCAGGCCGCGGCGTCCGCGACTGTCGAACGCGCCCACAAAACGGATGGCATAGCGCAACTTGCCGAACTTGTCCGCTACGCACTGGTTGCCGATCTTCCGCAGGCTGCCAGCACCTGCATCAACCTTCTGCAGGCGACCGCGGTGCACAACAACGATATTACCGACGTGATGAACGCGGTCGCTCCGCTCGTGCGGATCGTGCGCTACGGCACCGCCCGCAAGCTACCGGAGCTGGAATTGCGTGCACTGATCACGGCGCTTAGTGCAGAAGCCAATGCCGGTGTCCGCGTCGGATCTCGCCAGCTCGACGACGAGGCAACGTTGCAGCGCTTGAACGCAATGCGCGCCTATGACGAAGCTCTCGCCTTTTTTGGAGATTCAGGACTGCTCGAGGAGTGGCGGCGTCAACTCGCGCTTATGGTCGATGATGCGCAATCCCTTGCGCCTCTCATCGGTTTCAGCCTGCGCCGCCTGCACGATCTCGGCCTGTGGGATGAGTTGCAGGTGTCGGCTGCCTTCTCGCGGCATGTGCTTGGTGAAACGGCGTCCCGCGCCGGCGCTTTCATCGAAGCATTCGTTGCCGGGTCCGCGGACGTGCTTATCCAGGACCAGACGCTGCTCTTTCTGATCGACGAATGGCTTTGCGGACTGGACGAGGAGACTTTCGTCGAGAGCCTGCCGCTCTTCCGACGCGCCCTTGCCGGCCTTGATTCCGTCGGCCGACAGCGAGTGCTGGAGCGCATCGCTGGGGGCAGAAAGGAGCGGAGGCCAGTGCGATCCCCGAGCGAAGAGAATACCGCCTTCGAACGCGCGCTGCCGCTGCTGAAGCAAATCCTGGGAATAAGCGCATGACGTCGGAACAAATCCGCCGCTGGAAACTGGCACTTGGCGATGACGACATGGATGGACTTGGCGAACGCGACCAGCGACTGGGCCACGCGCTGTCTGCTCTCTACGCGTCGGAGACGCGGGGGAAGCGCGGCGGGCTCGGTGCTTCTTCGCCGAAGGTCTCGCGCTGGCTCGGCGATATCCGCGAATTCTTCCCCGCACCGGTCGTGCAGATCATCCAGAAGGACGCCTTCGAACGTCTCAATCTGAAGGCACTGATGCTGGAGCCGGAATTCCTTGCGACATTGGAAGCAGATGTGCATCTCGTCGCCGACCTCATCTCGCTGCGAGGATCGATGCCCGAAAGGACGCTGGAGACCGCCAGGATGGTGGTCGACAAGGTCGTTGATGACCTGATGCAGCGGCTTCGGGCAAAGACGGTTGAGAAACTGTCCGGCGCTCTCAACCGGTCGCGGCGGACGCGTCGGCCGCGGCACGCCGATATCGACTGGCCGCGAACGATCCGTGCCAATCTTCGCCACTACCAGGAGCGCTACAACACAGTGGTGCCGGAGACTCTGATCGGTTTCGCCCGCAAGACCCGCACGAGAGCCGATCTCGATCACGTTGTGCTGTGCGTCGATCAATCGGGTTCGATGGCGACATCCGTCGTCTATGCGTCGATCTTTGCGGCGGTCATGGCGTCCCTGCCGGTTCTTTCGACGAAACTCATCTGCTTCGATACGGCCATCGTCGACCTGACCGAGGATCTGGCGGACCCGGTAAAGGTGCTTTTCGGGGTTCAACTGGGTGGTGGCACCGACATCAATGCGGCGCTTGCCTATTGTGAGACGAAAATCGACCGCCCAGGCAAGACGCACCTCGTTCTCGTCACGGATCTCTGCGAGGGCGGACACGTAGCGTCGATGCTGGCGCGCGTAGCGGCATTCAAGCAGTCGGGTGTCAACGTAATCGTGCTGCTGGCGCTGTCCGACGAAGGCCGGCCGAGCTACGACGTGCGCAATGCCGGCGCGATCGCCGCGATGGATTGTCCGGTCTTTGCCTGCACGCGGGATCAGTTTCCGGATATGATGGCATGCGCCTTGACGCGGCAGGACATCGGGCAATGGGCAAGCGCAAACGGCATCGACCTCGTGCGCGGTGCCTCGTAGTAGAGTAGGTTGACTTTGTATATTCTTGAACCATATAAATACAAAGACAACCACTGGAGGTCGCGATGGCCCGCGAACATGCTGCGCCGAGCCTGACGCTCAATATTCATGCTGATCCGAATTCGGTCCAGGCGGCGTTCCTTCGACGGGCAATGTCGGCGCTGGAGCGCATCTCCGCGAATGCGTCGGCGAAGACGTTAACGGAGGCGCTTGCCGCCCCGACCGACGCCGGCTCGCTTGCCCAGCTACTCAGCCGCTCGGATATATTGGGATCGGCGGTGACCGATCTCGATCCGCTGGTCCCGGCGCTCGCCCGGAATGTCGAACATCGCCAGCGGCTGCTCAAGCTTTCGGGCGGCGTATTGTCCGCAGACGAAGCGGGCCGAATCCTTGGCATCACCAGACAGGCGGTCGACAAGAGACGGCGGTCGAATACTATGCTGGCTATTCGCGAAGGCGGCGACTGGCGCTATCCAACCTGCCAACTCAATGAGGGTGAGGTGATTGCCGGGATCGCCGATGTCGTGCGTGGCCTTGCGTCGGCAGGTCCATGGGCGACGCTCGACTTCTTGCTTGCTCCCGACACGGTGCTTGGCGGGCGGTCACCACTTGAGACGCTGCGGCACGGAGAGGTTGACGCCGTCTTACGGCTTGTCCGCGCGGATGGATCAGATGGCTTTGCCTGATGGCGGCAAGCACTGATCAGCGGGGCCCTTCCGGGGCCGCGCCGCCGCCACCTGCCTGGCTCGACACAAAGCCCTTGCCAATCGACCTACTGCCTGCCGGAACGGTGCTGCATCGCATCCACCGTTCCACACTTTCCCCGGTCTTCTTCGGACCGGGAAAAGGCGGCTCGCCCACAAATCGCTTCGACAGCGCCGGCGGCCGCTTCGGAGTACTCTATGTGGGAATGTCACTGAGCGGTGCACTGGCGGAAACAATCCTGCGTAACCCGCAGCGGCTGATGGTGGCCGCGTCCGAAATTACCAGTCGAGCCGCAACCGAACTCAGATCGCAACGCGATCTTCGTATCGTGCGGGTGCACGGAACGGGGTTGCAGGCGCTGGGCACGGACAACTCGATTTCCACAGGGCCGTATGAGCCATGCGGGCAGTGGGCTGACGCACTATGGGATCATCCCGACCAGCCTGATGGACTGGCCTACCAATCGCGACACGATCCCGGCGAGATCTGCATAGCGCTGTTTGAGCGTCGGGACCTGACAATCGCGATTGATAGGACCAGACTCCTGACAGCGATTCTGAAGGATGTCGCGGTCCTGCTCGACCGCTATGGGAAGTCGATATCGCCCAGCGCATGACGCCTGTCCGTTGACAACATGGAACATTGACGCTGGAGAAGAGGGGGAGCGCCTTTTGAAAGCGCTCCCTGTCGAATCAGGCAGCCATGGCTGCCGGATTCAAAGCGCCTTCCGCCAATGCGGTCAAAGCTTCGTCGGTTTTTGTTTCTTCTTGCAAAGTGGTGACGAGAAGCTTCTGCGCATCCTTTAGGCCAAGCTCGCCGGCCCAGCGGGCCAATGTCCCGTAGCGAGCCATTTCGTAATGTTCGACGGCTTGCGCGGCTGAGGCTAGGCCCGCATCGAGAGCTGGCTGTCCCTTGAAATCTTCGAGGATTTCGTCGCCTTCGGCGAGGATACCTTCGATAGCGTCGCAAGTCTTGCCACGTGCCGGCTTGCCCAAAATCTCGAATACCTCCTGGAGACGTTCGACATGGATTTCGGTCTCGCCGCGGTGCTTCTCGAAAGCGGCTTTTAAGTCAGGCGAGGTTGCGCCACGTGCCATCTTGGGCAATGCCTTCAAAATCTTGCGCTCGGCGTAGTAGACGTCTTTCAACGTTTCATGAAACAGTGTTTCGAGTGTTTTGTCGGCCATCAGTGTGTTCTCCTAGTGGGATATCTACAGGCTTCCAACGCGGGAGATACACTAGCGTTCCGTAACACCGCGCGATGGCTTGCCGATATCCGGTCACAAGGACCGCGATAGGACCACGATCCCATATATCGCGCCGTCGCTAATCTCCGGTCTGTTGATTAGCCGCCATAACTTCCTTGGATTCCGGGGACCCACGATACCGCAGAAAGATGGACAGAACGACGAGCATGGCAGTCGAGAAGAACTCCGATTGCCAATTTTGAAACGACTCGAACCAGAACTGGGCATTGCCCATATAGCTCAACGGCGTTAGCGCCGCCTCCCCGTGCAAGGCGGCCTCAGAGTTGTAAGTGGCGAGGCTTGCGAAGAAATGCCCGGCAAAGGATAAGCCGAACAAACTCAACAGTGCCAATCCCAGGGAATGATCGTAAATCCAGCTTCCGCTGCCGGAGACCTGCTTTTTTTCAGGCTTGTCGGGATCGCGCGATTCAGAAGAGCCCTTTTGAAAAAGATAAGCCGTCAACACAACGTAGGTTGCCATCTGCAACCACTCGCTTTCCCAGTTTTCAAACAAGGCGGACCAGAATGCCTCATCGGACAGGTAGCCGGTCAGAGACAGGAGCGCTTGCCCATGAAGACTCAACTCATGGTTTTGTTGCCGCCAACCGGACCAGATCATGCCGACCACGCTCCCGGCAAAGGCCAGAAACAGCGCAATTGTCAGCCCATTGTTTCGCAGGAAACGCATTCAACCTCTCCGACCGATCTTAAACGTCAACGTGTATTGTCTTCAGTTCTTAACGACACAATTCCTGGAACGTTCCGGACCAGACCTGCCGAGGCCGGATCAGCCTGAGCTAGAGCCGAGCTTCCAAAATTTCGTCGGTTCTGGCCATTTCCAAATGTTGGGACAGTCTTCGATTGAACATTGGTTCGAATCAGAGCTTCATGCCGAGATCGTTGCAGCCGATGATCGCGATCGGCCTGCAAGCACCGCCGATTATTTAGCCGGTGCCCGCCTGTCACGTTCATTCGCTTTTGCATCTGTCTTGAATGTCGCGTCACCATCCGACTTTCCCGACAGCACGCGGGGGTTCGCGCTTACGACGCCGTCATTGTCCGAGCCGTGGCCCGTGCGCGCAAATTGTCCCTTGGCATCCGCTTTTGGGGTCTTGTCGGAATCGCGGTCTTTGGCAGTGTTTGACATCGGTATCTCCTTTGAGCAGCAACTTGCGACCGTTGCTTCTGGTTCCTTGTTGCGTCTCCTAACAGACCAAGCGGATAGCTCATCGGGAAGAGATCGGCGGCGCTGGACTCGTTGCCGTCAACAAGGCTTAATAACGATCGGGGATGGCTCGGGGGATGCCGATCATGAAATCACCGCAGCGAATGGATAGTAGTGGCGATGTTCTCGACGCTGTTGTCATCGGGGCCGGCTGGGCGGGCCTCGGTGTAAGCTATTGGCTGGCACGACGGGGCTTGCGCCATAGCGTACTGGAGCGCGGTCGCATAGGAGAGACGTGGCGCACGCAGCGGTGGGATGCCTTTCGTATGAATACGCCCAACGTGCAAACCGTCATGCCTGGCGATCGCTACGAGGGTACGGATCCGTACGGCGCCCTGACGCGCGACCAGTTCGTCGCCCTGCTTGAGGATTTCGCCGGGAGGAACGGACTGCCGATCGAGCCCGATACAGCAGTGAGCGAACTTACGCACCAAAATGGCGCCTATCGGCTGAACACCTCACGCGGAACACTTTGGGCGCGCAACGTGATCATCGCAAGCGGCAGCCTCAATCGTCCGGTGCGTCCGGTCTCGTCAACTGCGATGCCGCCTGACATTTATCAGCCAGACGCTTCCGGCTATCGAAGTCCTGCCGGTCTGCCGCGCGGAGCGGTTCTTGTGGTTGGAAGCGGTCAATCCGGCGCGCAGATCGCCGAGGAACTGGCGCTAGCGGGCCGGACGGTATTCCTTGCGACGAGCCGCGTCGGGCGGCTTCCACGGCGTTACCGCGGGCGCGATATCATGATCTGGCTTGATGAAAGCGGATTTCTCGACCTGCGGCGAGAGGAGATCATTCGGTCGGCGGGACGCATCCCGGCGCGTGGTGTGCTCGGGTCGGAGCACACGATAAGCCTTCAGGCGCTCGCCGCCCAGGGGATTGCGCTTCTCGGCCGATTGACCGGCGTTGTGGATGGCCGCCTCGCTTTCGCCGACGATGTCGAAGCAAATGTTCGCTTTGGAGACGAAGCCTCGGACAATGCCAAACGCTACATCGATGAATATATCGTGCGAGCCCACATCGATGCGCCGGTTCCGGTTCCTGACCCAGCGGAGACGGTCGAGTGGCATCGGCCGGATCCCGCCATCAATTCGCTCGATCTTGCCGGGTACGGTATCACGAGTGTGGTGTGGTGCACCGGCTTCAAGGGCGATTTCAGCTATGTAAGGCTTGCCAATGCGCTCGACGCCGCCGGACAGCCGGTTCACAAGGATGGCGTCGGCGTTCTGCCCGGCCTCTATTTCGCGGGACTGGATTTCGGCTCGACACGCAAGTCTGGCATCATATTGGCGGTCGCCGACGAAGCAGCTCGCCTTGTCGAACACATCCTGGGTCGTTCGTGATCCTTGGCATTTGCAAGCTGCCTATTTACTCTGACTCAGTACTCTTTGTTCCTTATCGCCCTTATCGTTGCTATCCCCCGCAAGCCTTCCTTGTTACCCGTCGCCGCAACGGCCTCAAAAATGCGCAAGGCATCGGCGAGCCGGTTCAACTTCATGTAGGAATAGCCGCGCAGGATCATGAGATCGGTGCGTTCGGGAGCGATCCGCGCCCGCTGGTCGAGCGCGAGGATGGCCTCGTTCGGACGGCCGGCGTTGAAGGCCTCCGTTGCGCGCGACGAAAGCAGCGCGATGTCGAGTTCGATCTGGCGGGATTGCTGCTGGCGAGCCTTTGAGGCGGCCACCGCGGCCTTGTCGCTGAGACCGGCACGCAGATAGGCAAGGCTTTGGCCGTAGGCGGCGTCGCTCCGCTGTGCCTCCGACCGGCTCAGGAGGCCGCGTTCGAATGCTGCGGCTGCCTCGAGTGGGCGATTGATATCCATCAGGCACCAGCCGCGCGACAACGCGTTCTCGGGTGAAAGTGCCTGCGGGTCGATTGTTGTCGTGCAGCCGCGGACCGAACGCGCGCCGGCATTGTTGGTGGCCGCGCGGGGCGCCTGACGCGGACGCGCTTCCGGCGATCTTGGTCGAGGCTCCTGCTCGGTTTGGAGTGCAGGCTGGTCGTATGCGTCGGCTCGCTGGCGGGAAATGGTCTCGGCGACCTGGTCCGCCAGGGTCCGAGGCGCCGCCGGTGGGGTGGGAGGGGAAGTCGGGGCTGGCATATCCTGCAGCGCAAGCGGCGTGGTCAGGGTCGGCCGCAGTTGCGTTTGCTCCAGCGTGTCGCCGAACCGCTCGGGCGAGGGCGCTAGCCCGGGTTGCCGCGTCTTGCGCTGTTCACCGAGCCGCGCGATGCGCTCCGAACGACCAGCCCAGCGCCGCTGGATCGCCGCTACGCCTGCCGCATCACCGAGCTGTTGGCGCGTCAGTACGAGCCCGTACGACGATGGTTCGTCGTCCGGCTTCCACTGCAGGGCCATCGAGAACCAGCCTGAAGCGGTCTCGAACTGATTGAGCAGATAGGCGTACCAACCGAGCTGCTGCGCGGCATTGGCATCCTTTGCTTCCACGACCTCTGGCACCATCCGTTGCAGGATCGCGGGCGCAATCTCCACCGGCGGGTCCTGCGCCAGAAGATTTGCCACGGCAGCCATGTAGACCGCCTTTGTGTCGTCCGAGCTGTCGCGCCATTCATACATGACTGCTTCGGCTTCTGCCGGGCGCGAGCGCGCGATCATCGCAAGGGCGAGGCCTTGTGCGGATGACGGCGCGCTTTCGCGATCATATGAAAGCTTGAACCATTTTTCCGCCGCCTCGAAATTATTGCGGCGCAGATAATACCAACCGAGGATAAGCGGATCGGAAGGCCCTGTTGTAGCGGTCGCAAGTTTCTCCACCCGCTCGACATCTGGCTGGGGTACGACAAGTTTCGGATCGGACCCTGCGTCGGCGACGGCTTTGCGCGCAAGGTCGTCGCGTATCGAATCGAATTCGCTCTTCCCGTCGGGCAGGATTTTGGCCTTTGCCAACAAGGTGTCGAGATCGGGCCGCGTCAGCAGCGGCAACGCCTTCTGTACCGTCGCAAGCCGTTCAGCCGGATCGGTACAGGTGTCGAGGATATATGCGTAGGCAGCTTTCGCCCGGGCCTCGCGATCGGTTTTGGCGAAGGCTTCGGCCGTCCGCCACAGCACGTCGATCTCGCTGCAGGTCATCAGACTGTTGTGGGCCGCGCCGACGCGGATAACCGTATCGTACTGCTTCAGGTCGGAGGCATTGATCAGTTGCTCGCGCGCTTCCGCAAGGTCCAATCGGTCCATCAGATCGGCGGGCGGTGTCCAGCCTTGTTCTGTACTCTGCCTATCCTGCACGGCCTTGCGCAATTCGGCGAGTTTGCCGTCGGCATAGAGCTTCCACATGGCATCGAGCGACGCATCGGTCTGAACGGGCACGGCGAGGGGATCGGCGGGGGGCGTCCAATCGGGGTAGAGCGCCCGCAACCGGGCGATCTCCGCCGCCAGTCGGCGCTGGTCGCCCTGGCGGGCAAAATAGCGCAACGCGGTTTCATCGACTTTCGGCGTCGTCGTGGGAGCCGGCGGCTGCTCCGGTGCAGGCTGTGTGCGGCGGGCAGGCGTTCGGCCGGACTGCGCGACGACATATTCACCGGCTGAATCCGCTTGGGCCGAACTGCCTTTTGCGCCTCCCAACAGCGCCGACCGGATCGTCTCTCCGGCCGTCGCCGACTCCGGCAGATAGCTTTGCTGAAGCGCAAAGGCTGCGGCGCAAGCGACTATCAGGGGTGCGATGATGAGGACCGGCTTCTTCATAAACATTCCGGATGCTGACTATGGGCGAACGAAAGCGATAATAAATGCAGCGTTGACGGGTAGTATAGAGACGGTTCG
Source organism: Phyllobacterium sp. SYP-B3895 (assembly GCF_009647635.1). Taxonomy (NCBI): domain Bacteria; kingdom Pseudomonadati; phylum Pseudomonadota; class Alphaproteobacteria; order Hyphomicrobiales; family Phyllobacteriaceae; genus Phyllobacterium; species Phyllobacterium sp. SYP-B3895. The sequence continues at coordinate 636,972 of NZ_WJIG01000004.1, forward strand.
AACGAGCGTACGGCATCCGGCAGTTTTACCTTGTCCAGCACGCAAGCGACGAGTGCCGGAATGATCGCATACCCCGCATCGGAGAGCGTTTCCTTCACGTTTCCGCTGTCGCTGTCGGTAATGACCACCTGGCCGCTTTCCGAGGTCATGCCCTTGCGCAATCTCGTAAGCAATTCCCGGTCGTAGATGCGGGCACGCATGAGGTAAAGAGGAATGCGCAAGGCATTGTACCCAAATTCCGCGGGAAATCCCTTGGCGGGCTTTAACTGGGTTTTCGCTGACATCCAGTCTGTGGGCAGCGACCGCGGACCGGCACTGGCCTTATTGAGTAGCCCGACGCCAGTCATGCTCAATTGCATCCAGTCAGTCGTCTTGTCGATCGAGGCAAATTTCGGAAAGGCCTCGAAGACCCAATAGGACAGATTGATGATCGGACCGTCAGTGCGGTCGGTTTCGGAAAATCCCTTGGCACCCGGCAGCAGAAGCAGGCGGTCCTGCCATTTGACAACGTTCGATTTGCCAATTCCGCCGATGATCGTTTTTGCGGCGCCGATGAAATCGTTGCGCTCCCACTCGCCTCCCGCCAGCAACAGCGCATAGGCGATCAGAATATCGCCATCGGAGGCATTGTTGCTGTCGGTAATGTGCGGCTTTGCTGAAGGATCCCATTTCCACATGGCGAGGCCGTCGTCGCGCAACAAAAGCTCGGTTTTTGTAAATGACCAGATCAGATCGAAATCCGCTTTGCTGTTGGCAAGGTATGCGAGCAGCAATCCATAACCCTGGCCTTCACTATGGCTGATATTGCCGTTCGCATCGTCGATCACCCGCCCACCTGCATCGATGAAGCGTGATTTATAGGCGGCCCAATCCGCAGGTTTCACGGTTCCCGACAAGGTTTGTGCCATCGCAACTCCGCTGCCGGCCCAGGCGAGCAAAAGACATAGAAGGCAGGCATAGGCTCTCATATGCGCCTCCCGAGATTTGCCAGCATCCGCGAGGTCGTGATGCCAAGCAAGCAGGCAAGGACAACAAGGATCAATGAAAACCACAATATATTGCCGGAGAGCCAATTGGCGATGACCAGTCTCATGTTCGAAAATGACAGTGGCTGTGACTGAACAAAGGTGTAGTTACCCACCGGTACCATCTGCATTTCGTCGGTGCCGGCTTTGTAGATGGAAATATGGCCCTGGAGTTCGGGCCAGTGATCCTGCCGCGTCAGGGCGCGGACGCCCTCGATGAGATTGTCGTCTGTTGCCGACGTTGCCACCGTCCACACCCCGTCGCCGTTCGGATTTGGCCGCTGGGCAACAAGCAGCGTAGCGGCAGGTTCCGGCGTATAGGGCGCATCGCTCTCATCGGAGGTCATGAGGCTCGCCAGGGAAATGTTGAACGTGCGGTTCAGCCAGTCGTCAAAAGAGGAAATCTGGCCGCGCCAACCTCTTCCGGAAAGCCGCTCGCGCCACTCGTTGAAGTCGCTCTGCGTATTTTCCTCGGGTGCCGGTTCGACATTGCCTTTGACGGCGCTCCAGATCGTCCGAGTGTTTTCGGAAATCCCGGTCTGCGTCAGGACGCTCGATTCGATTTGCGGGATGGCGCCGATAAACAGGGCATTTGAATTCATGGCGGAATTCGCGGTAGCCCTCGGGTCGACCTCCATCGGCCGCCCGGCAGCCACGGCCATGCGGGCAAGCAGCGTTGCGGCCGCCGACAGGCTTTTTTCCCCGGCGTTGTTCATCACGACAGGCAATGGCTTGCTCGAACGGTTATAGGGGAAGCTCGTTCCGCTCAAGCCGGCAAGGTTGGGGAGGGTACCGATCCTGGCAAAACTTGGAATGACGAATTCAGACGAATCGAAGAGCGCGAACCGCGTCGTCGAGGATGCGTTGGATCCAGGCGCGCAGATGGAATCGGTCTTGGTGGTGAGCGCGGCCTCGATGGTGATCAGGTTCACGCCGGGCCGGAAGTGCCGCATGGTGAAGCTGATCGGAAAATGCCGCAGAATTTCGCCGCCTGAAGTGGTTATAGGTAATGTGGCGGCAATATTGTCGTTGACGTAAATATTGATCTGGCTGCCCGGCAAAACGTCTTCCGAGTAGGCGGCGTCGAGGAGAATGGTCGCCTTTCCATACTCGTTCGCGTAGAAATCCGAAGGAACGCCAATAGCAAATTCTGTTCGCAGCCGGCGTCCGGTGAAATTCTTCGTATCGACCCCAAGTTCGCTGAGCTTTACCCGCGATGCAGAAATGAAAAGCGGCACGTCGGGTGACCGCCATGTCTGCGTAGAAATGAACGTCCGCGGCACGCTGAGATCGCGCTTCAGCGGGTCGACAAACCCGGCAACCGCATTGGTGACAGATTGCCAATCGGCGCCGCGAAAGCGGAGGATCGAGCTGCCGGTTGCAGGGTCGTCCACAAATGCAACGCCGGGCGCCGTTCGACTGTCTCCTGCCCACAGCGCGAGGGTTTGGAGTTCCTCGTCGGTACCAAGGAGGACCGTCAGCGCGCCGGGCGACTGCTCTGCCGGCAGGGTGGACGAGACCGTCACGGTCTGGTTCGGCATATTGGCAAGGATCGCCAACCCCTGAGCTGTGTGAAGCATGGGAGCCGTCGCTTGGGTGCGGTCAATGGCGGGAACGACAATGTTGAACGCCGTTCGTCCGGTCCCGTCGACACCGATTGCACGTATGTCGTCCAGCTTCTTGAGCCTGCGCGGATTGTCCCCGGTGAAAGAAAGATAAGTCTTTGACGGATCGACTTCAGTCCACAATTCGTAGGTCGATTGCACCGTGCAGTCGGTGCGGTGGCGAAGGCTGGTGTTTATGCGGAATGTGTTGAGCCCCTCTTTCAGGACGCCGGCCGGTATCTTCGCCGTCAAAGTCTTCCGGCCCTCCGGCGACTGTACCGGCTCGCTGATGATGCGGGCGTTGTTGATCGAAACGGTCATGGTGGACCACTCCGGCGCCACGACCAGACTGCTCTGATAGGCCATTGTCAGAGTGGCGGGAGCTGCCGCCTGATCCGCAGTAATGAAAACCGCCCACGTCTTGTCACCGTTCTCACCGCTGAACGAAAGACTGTCCTGAGGAACTATATAGCGTCGCCATTGTCCGTCGGCCCTGATCGGCGCCGGCGGCAATTTGGGAGCGGGGGCGGGCGCGGCCGGTGCTTGTTGGCCGGGGAGTGGCGAGAACGGCGCGGCCGGCTTCTCGACAGGTGCGGGTTCGGCGGGGCGCTCCGGCGACATGTCGAAAGGCGCAACCTGCGCGTAAGAACTCAGGGTGGAAAGGCCGAGAAACAGGCAGGCGTTAAGCAGCCGCTTCATAGCGTACCCTCCCATTCCTTTTTACCTCTTCCAGTCAAGTGGCGGAAAAGATAGGAAAATCCACGATATGTCTGGAATATGGCGACCCCGAAAAACCAGATCGTACCCTTGAACAGGCCAGGATTGCCACGCCGATCCAGCTGGAACTTGGTCCACTGAGCCGAATTGGCAAAGATCAGATCGGCGATCAAGGAATGATCGGAGGGCTGGTCAGGCATGAACATGCAGCCGACCGACGTTTCTCCAGCTTGCTTTCTGACATTGCGGACCTGCAAGGGAAGATCGCCGAGATCTCCCGTTGCGAATGTCTTGAAGCGGACGTCTGTCAGCATGCCGATAGAAACCGCCTCGGCCACGTCGCCCAGCACCTGGACGCGCAGACCATTCACCGACACGTCGTCGATCGTTCCTTGCAGCCAGCGCTCGCCCACGCGAAATTCGCAGCGGCGGCTCACCTTGACGCGTCGCGAAGGCCGCTTGTCACCGCGCTCGGATACAACCCCAAGCGCACAGCCCGCGAAAACCAGATTGAGAAGATTCCACGCACCCACGACAAGCGTCACATCCGCTTTGTACGGTTCGGTGTAAATTCGATAAATCGTTACCCCCACGCCGACAAGCAGTACCAGGAAGATGACAAAGAAGGGCGTGCTCAATTCCGAAAGGCGGCTTCGGTCGATACGCTCGTCCTTCGCGGTGACCTTGAATGTCGGCTTGCGCGGGTTCAGGGCAACCGATACGACCGCAGGCAGGAGATGCACGGTCTGGACATATTCGTAGAGCTCGGAAATCCACGGCCAGCGGAATGCGCCGTAAAGATAGTTCTGCATCATCAGGTTCACGACCATGTAGATCAGCGTATAGGCGAGGAATTCGCCGCCCGATGCCGTGAAGATTTCAAGCCCGAAGAACAGATAGAACAGCGGCGCGACCAGGAAGATTGCCCGCGGGAATGGAAAGAGCCAGAACAACGTCGAAGAGAGGTAGCAAAGGCGTTGCGGGATCGTGAGCCCGCCATTGAATAACGGGAAGCGGAACCGCAGGATTTGCATCATCCCCTGCGCCCAGCGGCTGCGCTGGCCGATGAAACTTGCGAATGTGGCGGGTTGCAATCCTGCAATGAGTGGCTTGTCGAGATAGACGCTGTTCCAGCCCTTCGAATGGAGCGCGATGGCTGTCTCGCAATCTTCCGTAATGCTGATACCGCTGAAGCCGCCGGTAACATTCAGGGCCTCGCGGCGGAGCACCGCGGCCGATCCGCAAAAGAAAGCCGCGTTCCATTTATCGAGCCCGCGCTGGATGATGCCGTAGAACATTTCGTTTTCGGATGGCATTTCCTCGAATGTCCGCAGATTGCGCTCCAGCGGATCCGGGTTGAGGAAGAAGTGCGGCGTCTGCACGAGAAACAGTTTGTCGTCCTCATCGAAATACCCGACCGTTTCGAGCAGGAAATCGCGTGTTGGCGCGTGATCCGCGTCGAACACGGCAATCAGTTCCCCGGTGGAATGTTCAAGGCCGTTATTGAGATTGCCAGCCTTGGCATGGACGTTCTTTTCACGCGTCAGGTAGTGAACGCCCAAAGCCTCGCAGAGCTCCGAGAGATCCTTGAAGCGCTTTTCAGCGATGTGGGATTCGACAATCTTGTCGGCATTGCGCTTTTGCAGCGTACCGCCGTCATCGAGTATCCATACGGTGAGCTTGTCAGCCGGATAGTCCATGGCCTTGGCTGCGGCCATGGTGTTTGCAAGCAGTTCGATGTCCTCGTTATAGGTCGGGATGAACACGTCAACGCTTGGCAATTCACCTTTGGTTGCCGGCCGTGTCGTGCGGTGCGGCAGTGGCATCGAGACGACAAAAAGGCTGAGCGCCAACATCATCACGCTGTAAATCTCGGCGAGATAGAGCAGGAAACCTGGAATGAAGTTTTCGAGCTGGTTGACCGGAGGCAGCGTGCTCGTCGTACGCCAGTAAACATAGCGCATGACGATGGCCGTACCGAAAGCGAGGGCGATCAACCGCCAGATGCCGCCGGCATTCAGCGTCTTCAACACCATCATGAGGAATAGTACCGAGGCGCCGGCGATCAGCTGCGTCTGCAGATTCACCGGGAGCGTGACCAGCAGCAGAACGCTGATCGACGTTACGAGCCACATCAGGATGATGAGGAACTTACGCATGGACGGCCGTGCATTTCGATAGGCGGGCGGGCGAAGAATTCATCTCATGTCCTGGCGGCGGTGGGTTAATGGGAGGGTCATTCCCCAATGAATGTAACTGCGTTTTGGCTCCGGTTTATTGGGCGGCTGGTGGCGGGGGTGGAACAACGGCACGATTGATCTGGGCCGGTGCGGGCATGGGCGGGGCCGCACCCGATACAGGCGGGGGCGGTACGATGGGTCCGATCGGCGCAGGTCTTGCCGGACGGGTCTCGACAGCGGGCGCCGCGGGGGACAGTGCGCGCCGTTTTGGCGCCACTGCAACTGGTTGCGGCGCCGGGGGAGGCATCAATGCGGCGGATGGCGGCATGTCAGGCCCAGCTGGAAAGACATTGGCGCCCGGGCGGCCAAGACTTTCCGGCACGCCGGCCGGTTCGCCATAAGGGTTCCAGCTGTAATTGTTGAAGGCTGCGTTGATGGTAAAGCCATACATGAACGCCAGCAATTGTTCTTCGGTCAAGCGCGCGTCGCAAAGACGCAGCCGGATCTGGATCGAGCCGCGCCCGGTAAACCAGCGCGATTGTGTTTCAGGTGGCCGGATGCGCTGCCAGGCATAGACGCAAGTATCGCCGGAGCGTGAATGCCCGCTGGCGAAACCGAAGGCACCGTAGCGGTTCTGCACGAAGTTGGGAGAACGATGCATTGGAACGCCCGGCAGCGTGCCGCGGAGCTCGCGATCGATATTCGTTGTACCAAGCTGACGGTCGCGCAGCGTATCACCGCCCGAAAGGTTTGCCTTCACCGGTCCGAACAGCTGTACGCGCAGGACATTCTGCCCAGGCGTGCGGGCGGACGTTGCCAACAGAATTTCCTGTTGAACGGCATTGTTGTAGGACCGTTCGACGACGCTGACGATGGATGGACCGCCAGGCGGCGGTAGCGCATAGGCCTGCTGCGCGTCGACGGTTCGCGTCGATGCCAGGATCTGAGGCGGCCCCCCGGACGCGCAGCCGCCAACCAGAAGTAGCAAGATCAGACAGGAGGTCCTCTTCAACATTTGGGAAAACTAGGCGATTGAATTGATTCGTACAAAGGAAATGCTCTACGTCGTTGGGAAAGTTCATACTTCTCACGTCAACAGTTGCCCGATGGTTACACCTAAAAATTGAAGAACGGCATGTCCCGCAGAACTGTCCGTTGGACCTTAGCGTTATTTCCAACGTGGATCTTCGCAATTTGTTGGCCTTGGCCCTCGTCTGCTTCGATAATCCATCCGTCTGGTTGCTAATACTCGCGATTGCGGAACCTTTTGCCGGAACTTTCATCTAATATCTCCAGGAAGAGATCTACGAAGAGCGGAAGCGTGCAATTGGAAAGTGATGGCTCGCCGCGAAGGAGCCGCGTTGCGTTCCACAGTAGGTTGTTAACAGCCACCCATACACAGTCAGCCCGATTCCGGATTGGGCATAACGTCTGCGAAAGCCTTCCGGCTGTCTTTCAGATTTTGGCCGTTTGGTCTCGGCCCTCGTCGGCGCCGAAACTGTGGCCCGGCTGAAAGGCCACCCGGACTGTGGTAATGGGCCCAAGATCATTCCAGGTGGTGCGATGCAGGATCAACAATGCCTGGCCTTGCCTCGTCTGCAATAATCGTGCATCGCGGCGGTCGGCATTCTCAGCTGAAAAAGAGAATTCAGCCCGCAGATAGGGTGCGTTGCGCACCAGCCATTCATTGGCATTCAAATCCCGGAAGCCGGCGTGTTCAAGTCCCGGCACGACGTGCGGATTAATCCAGCGGTCTTCGAGCTGGTAGGGTTTGCCGTCGGCGTAATGCACCGCCCTGAGATGGACCAGCCGTTCCCCTTCCGGAAGACCGAGGCGTGCCCCGATGTGTACGGGAATCGGACTTAGCCGCTGCGCAACGACACGGTGGCTGTAGATCAGGCCCGCGTCCTCGACCTGCTCACGCACGATGGGAATCGAGAAGGTTGCCTTGCGCACCGGATTGACCACCACCCGCGTGCCCGCGCGACGCCGGCGATCGAGAAGGCCTTCATCGGCGAGCACTTGCAACGCCTTGTTGACCGTTGCCCGCGCGGCGCTGAACTCGACCGCCAGATCCGCCTCGTCCGGTATGCGTTCGCCTTCACGCCACTTCAGTTCGACAATGCGACGACGTACCTCGTCAGCGATGCTTTGGGCCTTGCGCATGGTTTGCCGCCTATGGCTGCTTCCGCCGATAAATATCCAGCGGAATGCGGGCAAGTTTAGACATATCCAGAAAATAAGTATAGACATATTTGCGGGCTTATGTGTAGACATATTCCGTGACAGCGCGCTATGGAGGAGTGCAGATGTACCGTTCCCGTTATACGGCAGCCAGCAATTTTGCGGCGCGTCCAATGTCGGAGGCGCCGGCATGAACCGGCCGCTGGCGGGGATCAAGGTGCTGGATCTGTCGCGTGTGTTGGCGGGTCCTTACTGCACGGCGCTCCTGGCAGATCTCGGAGCCGAGGTCATCAAGCTCGAACCGCCGGCAGGCGATGATTATCGCCATGTAGGCCCGTTCAGCCATGGTGAAAGCGCACTTTTTACTCTTAATAATCGCGGCAAACGCAGCATCGTACTGGACCTCAAGGTTCCGGAAGACCAGGCGCTGGCACAGATGCTCGCCGAGCGAGTAGACGTGGTGGTCGAGAATTTTCGTCCCGGCGTGGCCGAGCGCTTGGGCCTTGGCGCCGCGGCGCTGCGAGCGGCGAACCCCAAGCTTATCTATTGCTCGATCTCCGGTTTTGGCCAGGAGGGACCATTCAAGGATTTGCCGGCCTATGACCTCATCGTGCAGGCCATGTCCGGTCTGATGGCGAGCACCGGCGAGGAGGGAGGCGCCCCGCTCAAGACCGGTGAAAGCATTGCCGATCTGCTCGCCGGATTGTTTGCCAGCTGGTCCATCATGGCCGCGCTGGTGCAACGCAATTCCACAGGGAAGGGCGCCACACTTGACGTCGCCATGTATGACGCCCTGTTTTCAGTGTTGACGACCAGCCATGCGCTGCACCTCTATGCTGGCCTATTGCCGCAACGCGTCGGCAATCGCCATCCGCTCTCGACGCCCTTTGGCTGCTTTGCCACCAGCGATGGTCAGGTGGTGATAACCGTTCTGAACCCAAGGCAGTTTACCGCGCTTGCTCAACTTGTCGGCGCCCCGGAGGCCTTGGACGACCCGCGTTTTGCCACAGATGCCAGCCGCACCGAACATGAACCAGCTTTGAAGGCCTTGATCGAAAACTGGTCGCGCAAGCTGACCACCGAAGAGGCCATTGCCGCTCTCTCTGCGGCTGGTCTGCCGGCTGCCCCGATCTGGGACATTGCCCAGGCAATTTCGAATGAGCATTCGGCCGCGCGTGGACTGGTCCGCCTACTTCAGCATCCAGTGCTGGGGGAGGCGCCGACAGTCGGTCAGCCGGTTCGCTTCGACGGCGAAAAGCCGGTTGCAGCAGCTTCGGCGCCCCAGCTCGGCGGCGATCGCGAAACAATTCTGCGGGAGTTCGGACTGGAGAAGCGCGCATGACGGATGAATGGTACATGCTGGCCGACGAGGAGCGGCTGTTCTGCGACGTGCTTGGGCGGCTGTGTGCAGAACGCATCGCGACCAAAGCAGCGGCGACCGACGAAGCCTCTACCTTCGTCCATGAACAACTCGCGGTTTTGACCGAAGCCGGAATGCTGGGCGCAAATCTGCCGGAAGCCTATGGCGGGAGCTCCATCTCGGCAACTGCGCTGCTGCGGGCAGTGGCGATCGTCGCCGGAGCCTGCGGTTCAACTGCTTCTGCGCTGACCGCGCACTATCTGGCGACCGACTCCATTCTCATGGGCGGAACGGAAGCGCAAAAACAGAAATGGCTGCCCAAGGCGGCAACGGGCGAGGCTTTGGGATCATTCGCACTGACCGAACCCACAGCCGGATCCGATCCTGCCGACATGAAGACTCGGGCGCGCCGCACGAGCGCGGGTTGGCATGTCAAAGGCACGAAATGCTTCATCTCCAATGGCGGCGTCGCGGATTTCATTATTCTCTATGCCGTGACCGATCCGGAAAAGGGACATCGCGGCATTTCGGCCTTTATCCTTCCCAAGGGGACACCGGGGCTTGAAGCTGGTGCGGCTGAAGAGACAATGGGTCTCAAAGGCGGTCATGTCTTTACACTGAATATCGACTGCGAGCTGCCGTCCGATGCGCTGCTGGGGGAGGAAGGCAAGGGTTTTCGCACGGCCATGCAAGTGCTTGACAATGGCCGTATCGAGGTTGCCGCGCAATGCCTCGGCATGGCCGAGGCTGCAATGCAAGCTGCGATCGCCTACGCAAAGGAGCGTGTCATCGGCGGGCAGCCACTGAGTGACCGGCAGGGCATACGCTGGATGATCGCCGATATGGGTTTGGCCTATCGCTCGGCATTGCTCGTTGCGCAGGACGCGGCGCGACAACGGGATCTGGCGCATGCAGGTGGCGGGCGGTTTTCGCTCGCGGCCTCCATGGCCAAGTTGCACGCATCAGAAGCTGCGGGCCGTATTGCGGATATCGCGCTGCAACTGCATGGAGGCTATGGATATACGCGTGATTTCCCCATCGAACGGATCAATCGCGATCTTCGGATCATGCGGATCTACGAAGGCTCGAGTGAAATCCAGCGCATTATCATTTCCGGCCATATGCTGAACTGACCGAAGGCGACCCGTGCATCAGTCAAAGCGTAATGCATCCAATGGTTTCCCAGCGATCGCCGTAGGAACAACCGGCAAGAACCGGCGGAGGGTAATGCCTCCGCTCGTCGCGTTCCTATCCAGTGGTGACCGGCCAGACGCCGGTCTTGCTGCTTTGCCGAATCCGCTTATTGAGTACTTTTCGTTGCATTCTGGCATGGTAAGGTTGCGCAGCGAAGCGGAAGATACCGGGCGGCGGTGGACTCCTGCGCTGTGGAATAATCTGGCGAAAAGCGTGATCCGTCGCGCTTTCGCCAACGCGAACATAACAGCCGGTCGAGGAGCGACATCGGCCTCGATCGGCGAGGCATTTCTCTGATCTAAAAAATACGGCGACACAATAAGTGCCCGCCGTGTCAATCCCGTGGGAACAACTAGGAGAACTGAAATGAGCATTCACATGACCTTCAAAGGGGCGCTTGTCGGCTTGGCCGCACTCTGTCTTGCCAGCGCCGCCGAGGCGGACCAGCTTGCGGACGTCAAGGCCGCGGGCAAGATCGTCACCGCCACCGACATGCACTATGCACCCTTCGACATGCTCAACAACGGCACGTATGAGGGCATGACCAAGGACCTGTTCGACCAGGTTGCCAAGGAAATCGGTGTCGAGCCGGTCTACCAGGATATCCCGTGGACCGCCGAGCTGCCGGGTCTTGAAGTCAAGAAGTTCGACATCGTGATCGCCCCCGTTACCATCACCCCGGAGCGTCTCGAGCGCTACGGCTTCACCTTGCCCATCGCCGATGCCACCGTTTCGCTGCTGAAGGCTGCGAGCAACACCGAACTCACCAAGCCGGAAGACATCAAGGGCAAGACCGTCGGCGTGCAGCAGGGCACCGCGCAATTCAAGCAGCTTGAAGCCTATGGCCAGAAGCTTGGCGGTGTAACGATCAAGGAATATGGCACCACCGACGAAGCCTATGCCGACCTCGCTGCCGGCCGTCTCGATGCGGTTGCGGGCTCGCTTCCGAACCTTACCTATCTCGTAAAGAGCCGTCCTGAGAGCTTTGCTCTCTTCACCCCTGCCCAGTTCGGCGAGCCGAAGTATTTCGCATGGGTGCTGCGCAAGGATGCCGACAGCGAAAGCTTCAACAAGGCCATCAACGATGCGGTGCTTAAGATGACCGACGACGGCCGCGTCAAGGCGATCCAGGAGAAGTGGCTCGGCACCTACACCGAACTGCCGCGTGAGGTTCCGACCAAGTAAGTTGCGGCGGGCGGAGTGACCTCCGCCCGCACATCTTGGGTCAAGTGAGGGCGGATGTTTTCCTTAGCGGTTTTCCTTCAAAGCTTCGAGCCGTTGTTGTGGGCAGCGCGATACACGCTGCTGATCTCTGTACTCGGTATCGGACTGGGTCTTGTGATCGGCACGCTGGTCTGCGCAGCTCGCCTGTCGCCTTACCCGCTGCTGCGTCGCCTTGCAGCCATCTGGGTCAGTTTCCTGCGCGGCGTGCCGCTCCTGGTGCAATTGCTGGTGTTCTACTACGCGCTGCCGGTCATTGGCCTCGACGTTCCCGCAATGGTCGCTGCCGTGGTGACCGTTGGTATCTGCGCCAGCGCCTATATCTCCGAAATCTGGCGCGGTGCGATAGCGGCGCTGCCTAGGGGACAGGCAGAGGCGGCGGTCGCCATCGGCATGACGCCATTCGACGTATGGATCCGGGTCATTCTTCCGCAAGCCGTGACGCTTTCGCTACCGGCATTGATCAACGAACTTATTCTTCTGGTGAAGGCTTCCTCGCTGGTCTCGGTTGTCGGTATTCTCGAAATTACCCGCGCCAGCCAGGCGCAGGCCGCTACCACCTTCCGGCCGCTTGAGGTCTACATCGCCGCCGCCTGCATTTATCTGGCGATCAATCTGTGCCTCGCGGCGCTTGGACGCTACCTCGAACACAGGACGGCCGTCTGATGGATTGGAGCATGTTGCAGCAATATGGCCCGTCGCTGCTCAAGGGGTTCGCCAATACCATCGTCTGCTGGGCGCTTGGCACCGTCTTCGGCATGGCGCTCGGCCTCGTCATTGCGCTCATTCAACGCTATGCACCGCGCTGGGTGACGTGGATCATCCAGGCCTATATCGAAGTTATCCGCGGCACACCGTTCCTCGTGCAATTGTTCGTGCTTTATTACGGTGGCCCACTCATCGGCCTGCGCCTCGATGCATTGCCAGCCGGCCTGCTCGGGCTGACAATCTATGGCAGCCCCTATTTCGCCGAAATATTCCGTTCGGGATTCCGGGCAGTGCCCGATGGGCAGATCGAAGCCGCCCGCGCCATCGGCATGGCCGAAGGGCATATTGTGCGGCGTATCCTGCTGCCCCTCGGCTTGGTCTCCGCCTTGCCGGCGCTGGTGAACTTCTCGATCATCCTGACCAAGGAAACCGTGATTTTGTCGATCATCACCGTTCCCGAATTGCTGTACCAGGTGCAGCGCATGTCGGCCGAAACCTTCCGTTATGTCGAGGCAAACCTGGTGCTGGCGCTGTTCTTCTGGGGCTTGGTGGAGACGATCTCGCGCGTCGGCCACAAACTGGAAGCGCGTATCACGAAACATCTGATTGAAAGGACGTAAGATGCTTGCAGCGTCATCCGTCGAAATGCGTAAGGTCAACAAATTCTACGGCAAGTTTCAGGCGCTGAAGGATGTCGACCTGTCGATTCTGCCCGGCAAGGTCACCTGTCTCATCGGACCTTCCGGTTCCGGCAAGTCGACGCTGCTCCGCTGCATCAATTTCCTTGAAGAATATGATTCCGGCGAAGTCCGCATTGATGGCCAGTTGATTGGCTATGAGGCGCCCAACAAGAAGATGTCGGGCCGCAAGCTCCGCGAGATGCGCCGCTCGATCGGCATGGTGTTCCAGCAGTTCAATCTGTGGCCGCATATGACTGCCAAGGAGAATGTCGCAGAGGGGCTGATCCGCGTGCGCCGCATGTCCAAAGCCGACGCCGATCGGCGCGCTGTGGAGGCGCTGGCCAAGGTGGGGCTGGCGGACAAGATGGCAAACCATCCTTCGCGGCTCTCCGGCGGACAGCAACAACGCGTTGCAATTGCCCGCGCCATCGCCATGGAACCGAGGCTCATGCTCTTCGACGAGCCGACGTCCGCACTCGACCCGGAGCTGGTGGGCGAGGTGCTGAGCGTCATGAGGACACTGGCCGGGGAGGGGATGACGATGGTGGTGGTCACCCACGAAATGGGTTTCGCCGCGCACGTCGCCGATCAGGTCGGATTCATGGAAAAGGGCGAACTCGTGGGCGTCGATAGCCCCGACCGCATCCTGCATCATCCCCAGGATGCGCGTATCCAGTCTTTCCTGCGTACTTATCACGAGCGCAACAGTTTCTGATCGTCAAGGACCATAAGCGCTGCCGGAGCCCATTCAGGTACAGATCGGCTTCAAAAAAGAAAATTGCCCGCGTGGTGTCGGAAATGGTCCGCAGCACTCGTCCTTGCAGCGAAAGCTTCGAGACTTGCTTCAGGAGGACCAGTATGACAACGGCAACAGGCAATGCGGGATGGACGACGGCGGCGATTCTGGTGGGGCGACTTATCTTCGCGCTCGTCTTCATCATGGCTGTGAGCTTCAAGTTGATGGATATCGGCGGAACGGCGACGTATATCGCGGGGGCAGGATTTCCATTTCCCACCCTGCTGGCGTGGCTAGCTGCGCTGCTTGAGCTTGCTCTCATCGCATGCTTCCTGACCGGCGCCTATTTTTCCGAAGCAGCACTTGTAGCTGCCGCCTACGTTCTGTTTCTGGCATTTGCGTTTCACGGCCCGTCACACTGGGCCGGAAACCAGGCCGAGTTCGGATTCTTCATCGACCATTTTACTTTTGCCGCCGGTCTGCTCTTTGCGGCAGCGCACGGGCCCGGAAAGGTATTGGCGATCAAGAAGGAATGGCTGCCTCGGCGATAACGCCGGATTGAATTACCCACAGCCGATAGCCGCGTATCAGCGACGCACGGCACTCTCGAAAATGCGGATAGGCGCGCTTAGCGCAGCACCTGTCACGGTGCCAATGGTCTGGCCGGCCTCGATTGCGGTGGCACCGAAATTTCCTGTCGCATTCGGATCGGCGTCGGACAGCGATTGTCCTCGCAACAGCCGTTCGCCGAATAGGCGGACAACCTCGGGACTCGTTGCAAACTGGGTGTGGTTGAGACTGTCGCCGTCGCGCAGTTGAGTAAGGTCATAGACCGTAATCCCGGTCGCCTTTTCAAGCTGGGCCTTGTAGGCCGCGTCGGTAAGGTCGACGCCCCCTACGCGCGTTACCTGGCCGGATATTAACCTCGAAAGGCGCAGCGCCCTGTCGTTCGCCGAAACGAATATTGAGATATGCGGCCGTTCCTGGCCGATATCCGTGAGCTGCTTGCGGAAAACGTCGATATCGAGATCCGGCGAGGCAAGGATGACGTCGGTGATCTTGGGCGATATGCGCTTGTTCTGCATCGATATATCGCGCAGTGCTTCCATCACTGGCCAACTGCCCATCGAATGGCCGACAATCGTGATTTCGGAGACGTCGGGGCTTTTTACCGCCTGCTGAATGACATAGACCAGTTCGGAGCGGGAAAAATTGGTGCTTTCCCGATCGTAATTATAATCGAGCAGGGCCCCGCGCGATGGCCAGGAGAACAGGACCGGGCTGACCTCCGCGCGCGAGTCGTGAACAATCTGCGCGAAGCGAAACACCGAATCCTCAAACCGGGTGTTAAAGCCGTGAACGAAGATCAATACGCGCCTGTCGCTTACCGCATGCGATCGGTACCAGGTACGAATATCTCCGATCTTGATCGGGTTCACCGCTGTCGTTACAAAACTCCGCTCAGGATCGCCAGGAAGCCGGCGCGGCCACTGAATTGTACCGGGTTGACGGTTCGGCGGAATTGAAACCACGACATTGGCCAAGCTCAAATCGCTGCCGCGCTCGCCGCTGAAGAAGACCCCTTTCTGCGTCGTGGGCGCGCGGGTCGTGGCCACCAGGATATCAACCTTTGCGGTGTCGGGCGATGGCGGAGCCACGGGCGCGAGAACACCGCGGGCCGGGGAGGCGCATGCGGCAATGCCGCCCGCGACGAGCATCAGCAGGATTGCACGGAGGATCAATACGCTTCGACTGAGCACTGAATGGGTATCCAATTCGCCATCACGACCATGACACAGTGAGCGCGCGCGAGTTCAAGCATAGTGTATTTGGAAGAAGGCGAGGATCAAGCCCACGGCGATGCCGATGAGGGGCGCAATTATTCCTCCAAGTTTTGCTCTCCTCAGCGCGCGTGCCTGACGCTCGCTTACCCTGCGGTTGGTCCGGTAGCGTTCCCTGAACCCTTCAAGATATTGGCGGGAAAAGGCAGGCCGGTCGTCTCCGGCTTCCGCCGCACGCAGCCAGAATTCGGCATCGCGGCCGGGCAGGTCGATATCCCCGACTTCGAGGGCCCGGAAACACTGCCATGAGGACCAGACAAGCACCAATGTCAGGGACGCAAGCTCCCAGCCGACGGCCGGCGAGAATTCGCCTGCGGCAAGTGACGTAACCGCCCCGGTCGCCGTGGCAAGGGCAATGACGGAAAACAGCCGCAGAAGTCCCAAGGCCTGATTGTTGCTCGAATGAATGAGGGCGACGATGGCATTTTGCCGAAACCGCGTATCCTCAATCGCCAGTTTCCAATCGTCACTGTCGAACATCGTAGTCAATACCTCCAGCCAGCAGGCGAGACTAGTACAAGAGCCAGCCAAGACCCGCCGCAACGATGACGCCGATCAGGAGCAATACGGTGAAGGTGAAGGGACCGACATTCACGCCGAGTTTTCTCAATCGTTCATCCACATCTTCATGACGCATCGAAAACCTCATCAATTGTTGCAGATCAACCGTGGAGCTTGCGCAGGAGAAGACCGAGACGTTCTTCGGGAGCAGCACTGGTGATTTCGCTTGCCGGCCTGCGCGGTATCCCGCTCTTGCGTCCCGCGCGCACCTCCGTGGGTGTGTAACCGAATTCCCGCTTGAATGCCCGGCTGAATTCCGCGCCGTCGCTGAAGCAACGCTGCTCGGCAATTTCGACGATGCGGCGCTTGTCATTCGGATCAGCTAGTGCCGCATGCGCATCGAGGAGCCGTTGGTGCTGTACGTAATGCATGACGCCGCCGAAAGGTTCGAACATCCGGTAAAGCCCGGTCCGCGAGATTGCGAGATCGCGCCGCAGCGCTTCGGCGTTGAATGAGGGATCAAACAATCTGGCGTTTACGATACTGCGCGCCTTTTCGAGAAGAACGCGCGTGATCGGCGCCTGCGCCTCCTCGATGGTGCCGGGCGAAGGCATGACGCAAGCCCTGATCATCGCGCGCGTCGCGCCCACCAGTTCTGGAATATTCTCCGCCTCGACCCCCGGCAGCCGCTTGGCCAGCCCCATGAAGTAGTCGGCGAGCAGCCGGCCCATCGCCGTATCGACGGAGGAAAACTCCGCGGCGCTAAGCGCATGGGCGACGTCCGGGTCGAAGTCACGCGGGACGAAAAGCATCAGCATATCGCTGTCCGTTACATTGCCTTCGAACCAACGTCCGAGCGAATGGATCTGCACGATGCCCGCGCCGCCTGCAAAACTGCCCGCCGGACCGAGGGTGCTTATCGCTCCGTCGAGCGGAAGTGTCATTGTCCAGTGATCGAGCGCTTCCCTGCGCGTATGACCGGGAACGCTCGCAAATTCGAGTGCGTTGGTCCTGATCCTGGAAAAGGCAAGATTGCCGAGGTCCCAGACGGTTTGCCGGCCTTCAAAGCCGTTCGCCTTGTCCCTGCGGTCCCCGAACTCCAGCATGGAGGAGAAACTCTTGCGCCAGGATTCATATTGATCGTCAAGCGGCACGACCCGGGTGTCGAACTTGAACGCGGGTATCGTCGAAGGATAGGGAGACCGCTTCGAAGGCAATGGAGGGCAGTCGATAGGAGATATCGCGGCCGCTTGGGCAAAGTTGTGATCAAGCGACGCTTCAGACGGTGTGGTGTGGTCATGGGCGTTCATGCCGTCACCATGCGCCGCAGCGGTAGAGTGAAAACGTTTGCCCGTGCATGCTGTCCGTACCGGGCAAACTGGTTCGATCCGTTCTTGCTGAAGAAAATGCTGGCATTGCTACCCCAAAAATTCCCCGAAGTGACAAATCACGCAGTTACGAATGCTCGTCTTGAATAGTATGGCACAACCTCTATCGTCTGTTCAGTACGTAACTGTTACCAAACGGGTTGCACGACTGACGATCTCCTGCCGACAAGTGCCCGTTGTTAGGCCAAAGCTTCGCAGGGGTCGTCAAAGGACTTTGCCGACCACAATACGGCCATCCATGACCGCATCCTTTCATGCGATCTATGCTGGGCTTGGCGCAGGTTGGCGCGAAGGTTGATCGGTTGTTGGTTCCTTGACGCGGAAGGAGGCCACGTAGAGGGCCGGCAGGAAGATCAGTGTAAGAACGGTTGCCACCAGCAAGCCGCCCATGATCGCAATTGCCATCGGTCCCCAGAAGATGGTCCAGGCTATCGGAATCATGCCGAGCACGGTGGATATCGCGGTGAGCATGATCGGGCGGAAGCGCGACACCGTGGCGTCGATGACGGCATTCCACACATCCGTTCCCTTGGCCCGCTCCGTCTCGATCTGTTCGATGAGTATGACGGCATTCTTGGCGATAAGCCCGAGCAGCGACAGGATACCAAGAATGGCGACAAAGCCTAAGGGCCGGTTGAAGATGAAGAGCGAACCGACGACACCGATCAATCCCATCGGAACAACGCTCATCACCAGGAACAGGCGGCTGAAGCTCTTCAGTTGCACCATGAGTATGGTGATCATCAGGAACAGCATGATCGGTACAACGGCAATCACGGACGCCTGCGACTTGGCGCTTTCCTCCACGGTGCCGCCTGCGACAATGCGATAGGGCACCTGCAACGTGGCATTGAGTTTGTCGATTTCCGGTTCCATTGCCTGGACGATCGCTTCCGGCGAACCGCCCGTCGTCACATCCGCCTGCACGGTGAGTGTCGGCACGCGGTCCCGCCGCCATATCACCGGGAACTCCTGGTCGACTTCAAAGGTCGCGAACTGGCTGAGCGGTACCGTACGGCCATTGGGAAGCGGGAACTGCAGCGTGCGCAGATTGTCGAGCGATACGCGCTGCTCGTCGGTCGACCGCACGACGACGTCGACCAGATATATATCATCGCGCACCTGCGTTACCGCCATTCCGGACACGACGGTATTGAGCGCCGTCGCCAGCGCCTGCGAACTCAGGCCCAGGAGGCGCGCCTGATCCTGATCGATATGGACGCGGATGGAGCGAGCCGGTTCGATCCAGTCGAAATTGATGCGGTTGAGCTGCGAATTGGCGCCCATAACCTGTGCGAGGCGCTGAGCGATCTCGCGCACCTCGTTGGCATCAGGGCCGCTTACACGATATTGCACCGGCCAGCCAACTGGCGGACCGAGTTCGAGCAGCGAGACACGCGAAATGGCGCTTGGCACCTTTTCCGCCAATTCCTGCTGAAGTCGCGCGCGGAGCCGCTCACGGCCCGGAACGTCTTTCGCAACAACGACCGCTTGCGAGAAGAATTCATTGGGCAATTCGACGTTGAGCGGCAGGTAGAAGCGGATGGCGCCGCGCCCGACATTGGTGCTCCAATGTGCCACGTCCGGATCGTCCCTGAGGAGCGCGTCAAGTTGGTTCGATGCCTGCTGGCTCGCCTCGATGGACGCGTTCTGCGGCAGCCTTATATCGACAAGCAGTTCGGGACGGTCGGACGAAGGAAAGAACTGCCGGGGCACCAGCGGAAGCGCCAAAAGGGCGAGCACGAAACATGCAAGCGTGATGCCGATCGTCAACCAGCGCATGCGCAGCGCGCCGACAAGCAGGCTGCGGAAGAAGCGAAGAATGATGGAGGGCTTTCCCGTCTCGATCTTGTCGGGCTTCTTCAGCAGCGCAACGCCGAGGAGCGGTGAGAAGATCACGGCGCCAAGCCAGGATACGACCAGCGCGATACTCACGACGGCAAAGATCGAGAATGTATATTCGCCGGCGGAGCTGCGCGCAAAGCCGATCGGCACGAAGCCGGTTGCAGTGACCAGGGTGCCGGCCAGCATGGCGGCAGCGAGCGTCCGGAACGTGAAGCTCGCGGCCTCTTCCTTTTCATCGCCGAGTGCTAGCCGGGTCGTCATGGAATCGACCGTCGTCATGGCATCGTCGACGAGCAGGCTGAGCGCGATGATCAGGGCGCCAAGGGAGACGCGCTGCAGATCGATCCCGAGGATCTGCATCACCGCAAAGACCATCGCTAGCGACAGTGGTATCGCGAGGGCGACGACGGTTCCAGCGCGTATGCCCAAGCTGATGAAACTGACGGCCATTATGATGACGATTGCCTGCCAGAGCGATTCCGTGAACTCGCCGATTGCGTCGTCGACCACCTGCGGTTGATTGGCGACGAGCGTCGTTTCGATGCCGATCGGCATGTTCGCGGTGATCTCTTTCATCGCCGCGGTAATGTTGTGGCCGAGCGCGAGAATATCGCCGCCTTCACGCATCGATATCGCAAGGCCCATGGCAGGCTTGCCGTTCACCCGGAACATCGGCTGCGGCGGGTCCGCATAGGCGCGGTGAATTTCGGCAATGTCGCGCAGCCGGATAAGCCTGCCATTTGCGACGAAATTCAGGTTGCGAAGGTCCTCTTCGGAATCAAAGGCGCCGCTGACGCGCAGGCTCAAGCGCTCGTCGGCGGTTCGCAGCGTACCCGAAGGGCTGACCACATTTTGCGCCTGCAAGGCGGCGATCACGGCGGTCCTGTCGATGCCGAGGCCGGCCATCTGTTCGGTGGAAAACTCGATGAAGATGCGTTCAGGCTGAGCGCCGAGCGCTTCGATCTTGGATACGTCCGGCACATGCAGCAGGCGCGAACGCGCCTCATCGACATAGTCGGCGAGTTCACGCTGGGTAAAGCCGTCCGCCGTGAAACCGTAGATGATGCCGAATGTATCGCCGAAATCATCGTCGAATCCGGGGCCGACGATACCCGCCGGCAAGGTCGGGCGAATGTCGCCTATGCTCTTTCGTACCTGATACCAGACATCGGGAACTTCGGCCGCCGTCGTTGCGTCCTTGAGGTTGACGAAGATGGTCGTCACGCCCGCATTGGTAAAACTGCGCAGGAAATCGACTTCGGGTATTTCCTGCAGCTTGCGCTCGAGCCGTTCGGTCACCTGTTTCAGCGTATCGTCAAGGGTTGCCCCGGGCCAGCCGGCCCTGACGACCATGGTCTTGATGGTAAAGGCTGGATCCTCGTTGCGGCCAAGATTGATGAAGGCGAATACGCCGGCAACGACGACGGCAATCATCGCATAGATCACGAGCGAGCGGCTCTTCAGCGCCCAGGCGGAGAGATTGAAGCCGTTCATTGGGTGGATCCGAGCAGACGCACTTCCTGGCCGTCATGCAAGGCCTGGACGCCGGCCGTCACGACGACCTCACCGGGCGTGAGGCCCTGCGAAATGATGACAGTGGCGGGATCGAAGCGAACCACTTCGACATTGCGCGTCGACACGGTCTTCTTGTCCTGGTCGACAATCCAGACCGCGGGCTGGCTGTTGAACTTGGTGAGGGCCGTCGCTGGTATCGCGATCTCAGGCGATGAATCAACCGTCACACGGCCCGTCACGGTCGATCCAAGCCGCATGGCAGCGGGCGTGTCGCTGAGGCCGACGCGCACCCTGAAGGTCCGCGTCGTCGGATCGGCCTGCGGCGCCACTTCGCGCACCCGTCCGGTGGCCTTTACCGTCGGATCGTCAGTCAGCGCAACCTCGACAATCGCTGTGTCGTGCGCCTGTCGCAGCAGTTGCGCCGGCACGTCGAATATCGCATCGCGTCCATCTTGGCGCGCAACCTGCAGCACCATTTGCCCCGCCTGGACGACCTCGCCGGGCTCGGCGCCGACAGCGGTTACGGTGCCCGCCGCATCTGCGTAGAGCTCGGTGAAGCCCACGCGATCCTCGGCATTTTCCAGCTGCGCCTGCGAACTGTCGACCTGCGATTGCGCCGCGCGCATAGCCTGCTGTGCCGCATCATATTGCGCGCGCGTGGTGAAGCCCTGTCTCAGCAGCGTTTCCTGCCGTGCGAATGCATTGCTCGTCTTGACGAGTTGCCCCTCGGCGGCGACGAGGGTTGCCTGTGCGGTGCGCAGCGCGCTGATTTCATTTTGCGGGTCCATGCGGGCGAGAATCTTCCCGGGTTCGACCGGGTCACCGACGTTGGCAAGGCGTTCGATCATGCGGCCGCCAAGGCGAAACGCGAAGGAGACCTGGTTCTCGGCCTCGACATGTCCGGTAAGGCTGACGCTGTCGCCCAGCTTGCGCTGCTCAACCGTGACCGTTCGCACCGGGCGAATGACCGGAGGCTCATCCTTGGCTTCATCCCGGCATCCTGCAAGCATTGGACCTGCCATCAGAAGGCCTATGAACGCGCCCAGCGCGCGCACCCTTCGCATCGATTTATTCACTGAAACCAGCATTCTCATGGACTCCAGGAAACTCTCGTGAAATGGGACAAAGCATACGTCTGCGGGGCCATTCGACTATAACGTCTGCCAATCGTTTGTGATTGGTCAGAAATCCCAAATGCCCGCCCGGAATCCCAATTTCCGCAGTGCGAGAAGCGGCCTTGAGGTATGCTCCGCGATGCTGGCGTTGGCGCACGCTCGTTAAGTGCTCAGCGTGGCCCAGGACCATGCGGGATTTTCGCCCACCGGAAGTTTGCATGAAGATCAGGGATTTAAAGGCGCTGCGTTGCGCCGGGTAATGCTCGGCGCGACAGAAACCGCCGCATTGCAGTTGGCATCCTTGTGTTGTCGCTATCGCATTTGCTGGCGTTTGTCCGCAATACTCCGACGTAGCCGCCCACGGCAGCAAAATTAGAGACGCGCAGCCTATTCGTGGGATTCTGTGCTGATCACATAGAGAATTGAAACCTCCTATAATCTTTGACGGAGCCACACCTTGCGCTCCCCTAACCTGACCAATTCTTGGGGGGTAACTCATGGCCTCAGGTTCTACTCAAAAGTTCTCATTGTTCGCGCTGACTGCCATGGTCGTGGGGTCGATGGTGGGCGCCGGCATTTTCTCGCTACCGCGCACGTTTGGTAACGCAACGGGTCCCTTCGGGGCGATCATCGCCTGGTGCATTGCCGGGACTGGCATGTATATGCTTGCCCGCGTTTTCCAGTCGCTTGCCGAGCGCAAGCCCGAACTCGATGCTGGTGTCTTCGCCTATGCCAAGGCGGGCTTCGGCGATTATCCGGGCTTCCTTTCGGCGTTCGGTTACTGGATCGGCAGCTGCATCGGCAACGTCTCCTACTGGGTGCTGATCAAGTCCACGCTCGGACTGTTCTTCCCGGTCTTCGGAGATGGCAATACGGTGGTCGCCATCGTCGTCGCATCAATCGGCATCTGGTTGTTTCATTTTACGATCCTGAGAGGCGTCCAACAGGCCGCGTTCATCAACACGGTCGTCACCGTCGCGAAGATCGTGCCCATCCTCACCTTCATTCTGATCCTCATCGTCATGTTCAAGGGCGACATGTTCAGCGCCAACTTCTGGGGCGGCGTCGGCATGCCGGACTCGCGCATCTTCGATCAGGTGCGGGCAACGATGCTGGTCACCGTCTTCGTGTTCCTCGGTATCGAGGGCGCGAGCAATTACTCACGCTACGCCTCAAAACGGTCGGATGTCGGTACCGCCACCATCCTCGGCTTCATCGGCGTCACCACGCTCATGGTGCTGGTGTCGCTGCTACCCTATTCGGTCATGGCCCGCGCCGATATCGCGGCTCTGGGACAGCCGTCGATGGCCGGCGTTCTCGAAGCCGTCGTCGGCCACTGGGGCGCCATATTCATCAGCGTCGGCGTGATCATTTCGGTGCTCGGCGCCTATCTCGCCTGGTCGCTGGTCTGTGCGGAAGTTCTCTACATCGCCGCGCAGAAGGAGGATATGCCAAGGGTGTTCGGGACCGAGAATTCAAACAAGGTTCCGGCGGCCGCGTTGTGGCTGACAAACATCGTGGTTCAGCTTTTCGTCATCAGCACCTACTGGTCGCGAGACGCCTTTGCGCTGATGCTGAGCCTTACCAGCGCCATGTCGCTGATACCCTATCTCTTCGTCGCCGCTTATGGCGTCATGCTGGCGCGGCGAGGGGAGACCTACGAAAAGAAGCCTGAGGAGCGCCAGCGCGATCTGATCGTTGCCGGCGTTGCCGCTGTCTACACCCTGTTCATGATTGCGGCGGGCGGACTGAAATTCGTACTCCTTTCGGCGCTGCTCTACGCGCCGGGAACCATTCTCTATTTCTGGGCCCGCCGCGAACGCGGCAAGCCCATATTCAACACAACTGTCGATTGGTTGATTTTCGCTGCCGCAGCGATCGGCTGTGTCGCCGCGCTGATCGGGCTCATATCCGGCTACATCACAATTTAAGCTACCTCGGGAGGTACAACCATGTCAGCTTCTCCAAATACTCAAACCAGCGACTTCGGGGTCCATTCCGAGGTCGGGCAACTGCGGAAAGTCATGGTATGCGCACCGGGGCGCGCGCATCAAAGGCTGACACCCAGCAATTGCGACAACTTGCTCTTCGACGATGTGCTCTGGGTCGATACCGCCAAGCGCGATCACTTCGATTTCATCACCAAGATGCGTGACCGCGGTATCGAAGTGCTGGAAATGCATAATCTCCTTACCGAGACCGTTGCGGTTCCTGAAGGCAAGAAGTGGATTCTCGACAATCAGGTTGTCGTCAATCAGGTTGGCTTGGGACTGGTGGACGAGATCCGCAGCTATCTCGAGGGACTTTCCAACCGCGAACTGGCGGAGACCCTCATCGGCGGCCTTTCCACCTATGAGTTTCCAGAGACCCATGGCGGCGAGATGCTGAAACTTGTCAGGGACGCTGCAGGCGTCAATGAGTATCTGCTGCCGCCACTGCCCAATACGCTCTATACCCGTGATACGACGTGCTGGATCTATGGCGGCGTTACCTTGAACCCGCTCTACTGGCCTGCGCGCCATGAGGAGACGATCCTCACGACCTCGATCTACAAGTTCCATCCGAGCTTTGCCGGCAAGGTCAATGTCTGGTGGGGCGATCCGACTGAGGATTGGGGTCTCGCTACGCTCGAAGGCGGCGATGTCATGCCCATCGGCAAGGGCAATGTTCTTATCGGCATGAGCGAGCGCACCTCGCGCCAGGCTATCAGCCAGCTCGCGGCCAAGCTTTTCGAAAAAGGTGCCGCCGAGCGCGTGATCGTTGCGGCCATGCCGAAGCTGCGGGCAGCAATGCACCTCGATACGGTGTTCACCTTTGCCGACCGCGATTGCGTGCTGCTCTATCCGGATATCGTCAACGGTATCGACGCTTTCTCCTATCGCCCCGGCGACAAGGAAGGAACTGTCGAACTTCACAAAGACAAGGGCACGTTCGTCGAGACCGTACGCGATGCGCTTGGCCTCAAGAAAATGCGCGTCGTCGAGACGGGCGGCAACGACTATATGCGTGAACGCACGCAGTGGGACAGCGGCGCCAATCTCGTTTGCGCTTCGCCGGGTGTCGTTTATGCCTATGACCGCAACACCTACACCAATACTTTGCTGCGCAAGGAAGGCATCGAAGTAATCACCATCAGTGGCGCCGAACTTGGCCGTGGCCGGGGTGGCGGCCATTGCATGACCTGCCCGATCGCCCGCGATCCGGTCGACTACTGATTAGCCGGACTTATCTGAACTATCCCTGGGGCCGCTTGGAGCGGCCCATTTTTTTTGCTGATTCAGATGGTGATGCGTCCCGTGGCGATGCCGAAAATCGCGATAGCCGCCCCGAGAGCCGCAATGGCGAACATGATCATTTCTGTTGGTGTAAAGACCTTCCTGCCCTGCTCGCGCCGGGCCATGATGAACAAGATCGTGCCTGGGCCGTAGAGTACAAGCGAGAGCAGAAGATGCTTGGCGCCTGCGGCATAGATGAGACCTGAAGTATAGACGAGCGCAACCAAGCCCCTGATCAGGTCGGTCCGGTGGCCGGCGGGATCGCGGTCATAGGTTTCGCCTGTCCAGGCAAGCTTGAACCCGTAGGCTGCCACGAGCAGATAGGGGATGAGGATCATCGAACTCGTCAACTCGATCGCGAGGCGAAACGCATATTCAGTGAAAAGCGTGATGATCAGAAACGACTGCACGATGATATTGGTCAGCCAGAGTGCATGCGACGGCACTCCATTCTTGTTTTCATGGGAGAGAAACCGCGGCATCGTCTCGTATTTCGAGGCGGAGAAGAGAATTTCCGCGGCAAGAAGCACCCACGATAGATACGCGCCGAGAACCGAAATCAGCAGGCCGAAGCTGACGAATATCGCGCCCCAGGGTCCGACCACCGCCTCGAGCACGCCCGCCATCGACGGGTTGCGCAACTGGGCAAGATCGGTGCGCAACATCACGCCATAGGACAGGATGGTAACGAGGACGAGAAGGCAAAGCACGCCGAGGAAGCCAACAACCGTGGCCACGCCGACATCATTGCGGTTGCGCGCGTAGCGGGAGTAAACGCTTGCGCCTTCGATGCCGACGAACACGAAGACCGTGACCAACATAGTGCCGCGCACCTGACTGGCGATGTTGCTGAAACTGACGTCTTCGCCGCCCCAGAAATTGAGGGCAAACACGTCTGCCTTGAAGCCGTAGATGACGAAGACGATGAATAGAAGGATCGGTATGATCTTGGCGAAGGTGACGATCGTATTGATCGACGCCGCCCCCTTCACACCCTTCAGGATCAGCGTGTGAAAACTCCACAGGATGACGGATGAGGCGACGACGGCGATGACCGTATTGCCATCGCCGAAGACCGGAAAGAACAGGCCGAGCGTCGATTTGATCAGCACGAAATACGAAACATTGCCTAGGCACGCTGCCGACCAGTAGCCGAGGGCCGACAGGAAGCCGAGATAATTGCCGAAGCCGGCCTTGGCATATGCGTAGATGCCGGCATCGAGGTCCGGTTTACGGCGGGAAAGGACCTGGAACACGAAGGCCAGCATGAGCATTCCGACGCCGGCGATCGACCAGGCGATCAATGCGCCGAAAGGCCCTGTGACGCGGCCGAAGCCTTGGGGCAGGGAGAAGATGCCTGCGCCGACCATCGATCCGACCACCATGGCCATCAGTGCCCATACGGAGAATTTTGTCTCGGATGTCGATATCATTTCGCCCCACAAGCAGATGCTGATTTCGCCGAATCGTGCCGGCCGCCAGGCGACCCCGCAATCACTTTAACTTTCGGCCGCGATGGTGTGATTGGCATCCAGTCCCAAACCTTTGCACCGGATACTATTCGCCAGAACAAAAGCAGTCCCTCCGGCAAATAAAAACCAAAAAGCCAGCAACAATTCGAAAGCATTCTTCCTAGAAATTCGCTTATAATAGAACCGGTTAATGCGTGGCATAACTACTGCCAGCCGGTTGCATCATCCCGATTTTCTACGAGGGTCGCTTCGATGGCTTCAGACCGTGGGACAGCTCACAATGGCGTCGCACCTTCGCCCTTGGGCTCGATCAGCCTCTGGCTGCTGCTGTTTGCGCTTTGGCTGATCATGAATGCCAGTATCGAGCTTCCGGTCGTCCTCACTGGCGCCGTGATCGCAGTGGTCATCGACTGGATCTTCATGCGTCGCAGCGGCACCTGGTGGCAGGTGATATTGACCCCGAAAAGCGTGGTCCATTTCATTGCCTATACCGGTGTCTTCTTTGTGGAGTTGGTGAAGGCCAATCTGAATATGCTGCGTTATGTCTATTCGCCGCGCATCGACATTCACCCCGGCATCGTCAAGATCAATACGGGGCTCAAATCGCCGATAGGACGTCTGGCTCTTGCCAACTCAATTGCGCTCACTCCCGGCTCCCTGGTCATGGATATCCAAGACGATGTGATTTTCATTCACTGGCTGGACGTCAAGACCGTCGATCCAGGGCTTGCGACTGAAATGATCGCAGCGCCCTTCGAGAAACATCTGGGAGCGGTCTTTGGCTGATATCATCCTGAAGATTGCCGGTGCCCTGATCTTCCTGAGCATCACATGCGGTATCATCCGGCTCGTCATCGGGCGCACGATCGTCGACAGGGTCGTTGCCATCGACATGCTGACGGTTGTCTCAATCTCGCTTATCGCCCTTTACGCCCACTTGTCGGGCCGTTTCGTCTATATCGACGTGGCGCTCGTCTATGGCCTTCTGAGCTTTCTTGCAGTGCTTGCAATCGCGCGTTACCTCGAGCGGAGGTCGTAGCGCCATGCTGGAACTTCTGGTGATCCTCGTTTGTGCCGGCATCCTTGTGAGCGGCGTCCTTGCCGTTTGGCTCAGCAACCTGCTCGCCGCGATGATCAGCGCGGGCCTTGCCAGCTTGTTTGCCGCCGTCTCCTACGTATTGCTTGCGGCTCCCGATGTGGCGATGGCAGAGGCGGCTATCGGTTCTGGACTAGCGACCCTGATCTTCCTCTATACGATGCTCAAGACCGATGGCGGGAGAGAGCCATGATGGAACTGATCGGCAGTATCATAATCCTTGCCGGTGCATTTTTTCTGTTTTCCGCCGGGCTCGGTCTTTTGCGCATGCCCGATGCTTTCACGCGCATACAGGCCGGCACCAAGGCATCGACACTCGGCAACATTCTCGTTCTTGTCGGGCTGGGCTTTTACCACCCCGATTGGAGCCTGAAGCTGCTGATTGTTGCCTATTTCGTGCTGATGACGAATCCCCTGTCATCCCACGCACTTTCGCGTGCCGCTCACAGGATCGGCATTCCAATGGCAGCGTCGACCTTCACCGACGCATTGCGTGACGCGGAGAACGATCAGAAAGGGAAGGGCGCCCAATGAAACGAAGCTTCGCCATTCTCGCTGTGATCATGTTGGGGGTGATCTTTTTCTGCCTGATTACAGGATATACCGAACGCCAGACGATATCGCCGCTTGCTGAATACTATCTCACGCAGGTCCCGCGCGAACTTGGTGCGCCGAATGTGGTGACCGGAATCCTGATCACCTATCGTGGCTTCGATACGCTTGGGGAAGTGGCCGTACTTTTCATGGTGGCTGCGAGTGTTGGCGTGCTCCTCAAAAGCAAGACTGGGCAAGATGCGCCAAGTGCCGGAGGGCGCGAACCGAGCGAGCTCGTTCGCACCGGAGCTGAAGTGATCTTGCCGCTCATTTTCCTCTTTGGCACCTATGTGATCATGAACGGCCATCTTTCAGCCGGCGGTGGTTTTCAAGGCGGCGCTGTGGTGGCATCCGGCGTCATGTTGCTGATGCTGGCGAGCCCGGCCAGCCAACTCCATCACGGCTTCCTCAGCGTGACGGAGTCGCTCGCAGGCGTAATTTATGTCTCGATAGGCGTCCTCGGCATTGTTTTTGCTGGCGGATTTCTCGACAGCCATATTCTCCCGCTCGGTAAATTTGGCACGTTCGTCAGCGCTGGGGCGATCCCGGTGATATCGGCACTGCTTGGCATCAAGGTCGGCGCGGAGCTGAGTGTCGTCATCGATCGGTTCCGAAGCTGACATGGCAGGCGAGGTACGTTGATGGGACTGCCGGTTTCGCAAATTTTGCTCGTTACGGGGTTTCTTTTGATCCTGATCGGATTTTGGGGAATATTTGCCCACCGCAATATCCTGCGCATCATCATCGGGTTTTCGCTGATCGACACCGGCATTCACATCGTCATGGTGGCAACCGGATATGTGACCGGAGGTACTGCGCCAATCATCGATGCCGCATTGGAAAAGGCCGACGCTGCGGCGAACGCTGTGGACCCTGTTCCGTCGGCGCTGGTTGTCACCGCCATCGTGATCGGTTTTTCCGTCACTGCGATCATGTTGTCCTTCGCGATACGCCTGTACGATGCAAAGAAGACGCTTGATATCGACGCCTTCACGGAGTCGAAATGGTAGAGGCGTTGTTGCAACCGCTGAACATTTTCCTGTTCGGCCTTGGCGGCAGCTTTCTTATCCCGCTGCTTTACCGGATCGCCAAGCCTTTGCCCGCGGTCGCGTTCGGCCTTGCACTTGTTGGGATGACAGCCATCAGTGCTGCCTGCCTGTGGGCGGTTTATCATGGGCAGCCTGCGCTGGAGAGTTTTACGGCCGGCAATGTGCCACCCTATTCGATCAATCTACGCATTGGCCCTTGGGAAGCCATCTGTGCCTTCAGCATCAACATTGTCGGGCTTCTGGCTGCTTGGCACCTGTGGGGCCAGCTCCGTCAAAGTTACGCAGCCCTGTTGCTCTTTCTGCTGCTGATCATGGGCGTGAACGGCATGGTGATGACGCGTGATCTGTTCAACTTGTTCGTGTTCCTGGAAATTGTATCGATCGCGACCTATGGCCTGTTGGGCTTCTACGGGACCCCCGCCGCGCTCGCCGCCGGCTTCAAATACATTCTGGCGACTGTGCTTGCATCGACCTTTTTCCTGCTTGGAACCGTCCTGCTTTATCATGTGACCGGCACGCTCAACATCGATGATCTGATCGTTCACCGTGACCAGATAGCGGGCCCGATCGGAACGACGGCACTTCTGCTCGTGCTCGCCTGCCTTCTTATCGAATTGAAGCCGTTTCCTGCCAATGGCTGGGGCCTCGATGTTTACGAGTCAGCGTCGAGCGGCATCGCGGCGCTCGTGTCCGGTGTGGTCTCGGCAGGCGTGTTCTTTGCCCTGTTCAAATTGCTCCCGCTTTTTGACGATTTTCTCACACTTATTGCGGTTTCGGGGGGCGCCACGTTTCTGTTCTCCAACCTCGCAGGGCTGCGCCAGACCAATGTTCAGCGCATCCTCGGCTATTCGTCGATGGCACAAATGGGATTGCTGACGCTCGCGCTTGCGCTGATGCGGCAGCTTGGCTCCGACGCGTCGATGCCGCTTGTGGTTGGCGGTCTCTTCGTCAATCACCTCTTGGCAAAGGCCGGTCTCTTCTTTCTGGCAGGCGCTGTCGACCGGGATAAGGTCAATGGCTGGGCTGCCATCGCCGGACGTCCGCTACTCCTGCTGGTCTTCGCCATGCTGCTCCTTGCCATTGGCGGCCTTCCGCCTTTTCCGGGGTTCTGGTCCAAGTGGGAACTGGTCATGAGAGTGGCCAATGCCGGGCAGTATGGATGGATCGCCGTTATTCTGGTCGGATCGCTTTTCGAGATCGCGTATATGTTCCGCTGGTTCAAGCAGGCGACCCGTGCCGCGCCGGAAGTGGAGATCGTGGACGTCTCGCCCGGTCATCTCGTACCGGCGGGAATGTGTGCCCTGCTTCTCTGCCTTTCCGGCTATATCGCGGCAAGCCTTTCAGGTGCCGCCTCTCTCTGGCTGTTTGCGCCGCTTGGCGGGGCGGGCTTTCTTTGTCTACTCGACCGGCTTCCGGGCCGATTGAAATCCGTGTTGATGCTCGTCCTCGTTCTTGTCGTTGGCGTGTGGATCATTTCTCCCGCAGAGGGCATAAGCCGGCTGTTTGCGGTGCTGCTTCTTGCAGGCGGTCTGGTCGTCGCTGCGGCAAGTCTTTATCGCACCGATCCTCGCCCGGGTTATTACCCACTCATGGCGCTCCTGCTGCTTTCCATCGCAGCGCTTCTGCGGATGAAAACCAGCCTCGAATTTTTCTTCAGCTGGGAGATGATCACGCTCGCGTCCTATTTCCTGATCGCCCAAGCGCGCGGCGCACATGCTTACGCGCTGCCATTCCTGTTGTTTTCCATTGCTTCTGCCTTCTGCCTGCTCACTGGCTTTGCCATTGCCGCTGCCGCCAATGGTACGATGGATCTTGCTGCGTTTGGCGCAGCCGGAAACGATGCCTGGCCGGCATTCGTCCTGCTGGCAATCGGCTTCCTCATCAAAGCGGGTGCCGCTGGTGTCCATGTCTGGCTACCGGGCGCCTATGCGGAAGCCGACGACGACCTTTCGGCGATGTTGTCAGCTGTCGTCAGCAAGGTCGCCATCTTTGGACTGTTTTCAGTCACATATCTGGCCATTCGCTCGCAGATCGGGCTCGACATGGCGCATGTCGTGGGTTGGGTCGGCCTGCTGACAACCGTATTCGGGGCTCTGATGGCGTTGCAGCAGAATGACATGAAGCGCATGCTGGCCTATTCGAGCATGAGTCAACTCGGCTATATTGTCACTGCCATCGCACTGATGAGCCATCTCGGCTGGGTCACAGCGCTTTATCTCGTCGCCAACCACATGATGGTGAAAGGCATTTTATTCCTTGCCGCAGCCGGCATCATCCTGCGAACCGGAACGCGTCTGATCGATGGAAGCGGCGGATTGGTGCGCAACATGCCTTTCACTTTTGCGGCCGTCGCCACGGCGCTCATCTCAATGTCAGGCCTGCCGCCGCTTGCCGGTTTCGGGGGAAAATGGCTGCTGCTCAGCGCCCTGGTGGAGAAGGGCTGGTACGGACTGGCAGCGATGGCTGTCGTCGCGACGTTCGTCGGCTTCCTCTACATGTTCCGCCTGGCCTATTCGGTTTTTCTCGGGGAGCGAAGGGCCGGACTTGACGCTGTTCAGGAAGCGCCCCTGGCGTTGCTTATACCGCAGTATGTGCTGGTCGCAGCCATACTGGCTTTGACCTTTTTCCCGAAGATCTTCATGGAGCCAGTATCCGCGGCGATCGACCCGACCTTTGCATCGACGCTGGTGTGGGAAGGCATGTCGCTCGAAACCATTTACGGTTACTGGAATCCGCTACCCGTCATGGCGATAACGGTGGCGCTTGCCGCGGTCCTCTTCTTCGTGGTCTGGCTTCGCTACGTATACGGCTACCGCAGGACCCCGACGACGGGCGTCGCGGTCTTTTACGCATTCTATCAGCCGACGCTTGCGCGCGTGTTGAAGCCGGTCGCGATCACATTCTGGCGCGGTGTGTCGGCGTTAACGCTAGGCGCTGCGGACGGGGTCAGAAAGGTCTATACCGGAAACGGCCAAACCTACTGCCTATGCGTCCTTTGGTATGTCATCGTTATTATTGCGGTCGGGACGATCGGCCACTAGCGCCGATCTGCGCTCAGCAGGGCGCGATGAAGATCGTGCCGTCGCTGCGCCGATAACGGCACTTGCTCCGGTCCTGGCTCGGCGTCGATGCTGTACCAACGACAGCGCCAAGGAGGGCACCCCCAGCAGCGCCACCCACGGTGCTGCGCGTATTGTTGCCGATGGCTTGGCCGGCAACGGCGCCGACGCCCGCACCGACCACTGCGCCAGTTCCTGCACGCCGATCCTGTTCGTTCGTGGCACAGGCCGAAAGCAATGCAGTTGCGCTTACAACAAGAATGGCCACATTCAACGATTTCATGAC
Source organism: Phyllobacterium sp. SYP-B3895 (assembly GCF_009647635.1). Lineage (NCBI taxonomy): Bacteria > Pseudomonadati > Pseudomonadota > Alphaproteobacteria > Hyphomicrobiales > Phyllobacteriaceae > Phyllobacterium > Phyllobacterium sp. SYP-B3895. The sequence continues at coordinate 669,617 of NZ_WJIG01000004.1, forward strand.
GACCTCCTCGAGAAATTCGTTTCGTTCGCTAGTGAGTTCAATGTTCAGGAAGCACCAACGTCAACAAGGATCGCTTTCCCCAAGCAACGCATGCCGAAGAAATGGACGCCAGGCCTAGTCTGCGGATTCTCAGCAAAGGCACCGTGAACTTGACATGCCGGCCGTCCGCAAAATTCGCCAGGGTTGGCGCATCGCCAAAGTCTATTGCGATTTATGTCTTCAGTCCCGTTCTGCTGCCTGCCTTGTTTGCTCGAGGACAGCTTCGGTTATCGAATTCGGCAGTCGACGCGGTGTTTCGATGAGCCCCAGCAGCGGCATGATGACGATGAAGAATGCGAAATAGTAGAGCGTCGCGAACTGGGACAGGATGACGTAAACGCCTTCCGGCGGCCGTGAGCCCAGCCAGCCGAGGAAGAGGCCGTTGGCGACGAAGAGCGCAAAGAACAGCCTGTACCAAGGACGGTACACCGCCGAGCGCACCTTTGACGTGTCGAGCCACGGTACGAAAAACAACACGGCGATCGCGGCGAACATGGCCAATACGCCGCCGAGCTTCGAATCGATCGGTCCAATGCTGAACGTGATGGCACGCAAGATGGCGTAGAACGGGAGGAAGTACCATTCAGGCACGATGTGTGCCGGCGTCTTCAGTGGCTCGGCAACCGTGTAATTGTCCGGATGGCCGAGAAAGTTCGGCATATAGAAGACGAAATAGGCCAATACGAGCGAGAAAACGACAATTCCAAGCGCGTCCTTAACTGTTGCGTGGGGCGTAAAGTCAACGACGTCGGCGCTCGACTTTACGTCAATGCCGATCGGGTTGTTCTGGCCGACCACATGCAAGGCCCAGACATGCAAGGTCACCACGCCGACAAGCATGAATGGCAGCAAGTAGTGCAGCGCAAAGAAGCGGTTGAGGGTGGGATTGTCGACGGCGAAACCCCCCAACAACAGTTGCCGTACCCACCGGCCTGCCACCGGTATGGCGGTGAAGAAGTTGGTGATGACGGTGGCGCCCCAGAACGACATCTGTCCCCAGGGCAGCACGTAGCCCATGAAGGCCGTCGCCATCATCAACAGGAAGTTGGTGCAGCCGAGGACCCACAAAAGCTCGCGCGGCGACTTGAAGGAGCCATAGTAAAGGCCCCTGCCGATATGAATATAGACTGCGATGAAGAAGAACGACGCACCGTTCGAATGCAGATAGCGCAACAGCCAGCCGGAATTCACGTCACGCATGATCTTTTCGACTGAATCGAAGGCGAGCACAGTATTGGGAGCATAATGCATCGCCAGGACGACGCCGGTCAGGATCTGCGAAACCAGCATGACCGTGAGAATGCCGCCGAAGGAATAGGCGTAGTTCAGATTGCGCGGGACGGGGTAGATGATGAACGAATCGTACACCAGCCGGGGCAGCGGCATGCGGGCATCCAGCCAGCGCTCGATGGATGTCTTTGGCGTATACGGCGAACCCACACCCCGCATCGCATTTCTCCCCGTTACCCTAACCTTTAGCGTTGTGTCTCGCGCAGTTTATTTCACCGGCATGACAACCGGGGCATCCTTTTTCTTCAGCAGCACGACGATGAATTTCGCCGGTTTGGTCTTGCTGGCATTGCGGCTGATCAGGTGAATGTCGTCAGGACTCTCGTAGAAGGTCTCGCCCGGCGACACGGTGACTTCCTTTTCTCCCTTGACCTGCATCACGATTGAACCCTCAAGCACATAGACGAATGCGTTTGCTTCGTGTTTGTGAATAGGTGATGAGCCACCCGGGCCATATTCGACCGAGATCATCAAGCCCTCCTTGCCGGGATAGTTCGGGAGGTCCTTTTTCATGAGCGGCGTGACTTTTGCAGTGTCGCCAGCGGCGACCGACGGCAAGGTGCCAACGAGACAAACGGCGGCGGATACAAATAGCCTCAACAAAGCTGATTTCATTGTCGTGATCCCTTAGGTTGTTGAACGCAAATAGATGGGTGGCTTACTTTGGCTGTTGGGCCTGGCGGAACCAGTCCTGGAAGGTGATCTTGCCGATCCGTGCACCCTCGCCAGGCACGATCGACTGATCGTTGAGCTCAGACCCAAAATAGCGCGCATGCACGTCTGCCTCGACCGTTCGAGGATCGTTGGCGGCTTGCAGATACCGGGCAATGATCGCGTTCATGGGAGCGCGCTCAGGCCCTGCAATTTCCATCGTTCCGTTGAGGGGCTTGCCGGTGGCGACATCGGCCATCACATCGGCAACGTCGTCCGAGGCGATGGGCTGGAAAGCTGCGGGAGAAAGACGAGCGACGGTGCCGACTGTCGCCTCATCGGCGATGCCCTTCAGGAACTCAAAAAACTGGGTGGAATGGACGACCGTGTATGGAATTGGCGATTCTTTGATGAGTTTTTCCTGGGCAAGTTTGGCCCGGAAATAGCCATTTTCAGGCAGCCGTTCCGTTCCGACGATCGACAGGGCGACGTGGTGCTTTACGCCGGCCTTGGCTGCGGCGGCGAGCAGGTTGCGGCCCGACGTTTCGAAGAACTCAAGCACAGCCTTGTCTTCCCATGAAGGCGCGTTTGCCAGGTCGACGACGACCTCGGCGCCGACGAGCGCTTCCGCCAGGCCTTCACCTGTGATGGTGTTCACACCGGTGTTTGGCGACACGGCGAGCACCTCGTGTCCCTTATTGCGCAGGCGTAGCGCAGTCTTCGACCCGATGAGCCCGGTCCCACCAATAATGACAATCTTCATAACTTATCTCCTTCGTTGTCGGCGTTTTCGACAATGAATGGAGAGACAAAATCATTCTATAATACGCGGGGCGTAGCGACCTAACCGCATTGGTTAGCAGCATCATGCCTAATTATAGGAGTGATCTAGCTGCCGGGTGTCACCAGCGTCAGTGTTGGAAAGTAGGTACGGTATCGTCCGACGTCACGCGTAAGCAAAGTCAACCGGGCCACGGCCGCCTGGGCTCCTATGAAAAAGTCAGGCAGCACGCCTGTGCGGGCCCCCCCTGCCTTGCGATATTGCAAGAAGACTTTACCGGCAAGGAAGAGCGCTTCTCTCGGCATTGGTATTATTTCCAGTCCGGCCTCATCAATGAACGCGTCGAGGTGTTCGATGCGATTGTAGCGAACCGCAAGTTCGGCGTAGACAACGTCGTTGATCAGCAGGGGGCCCCGCAACGACGCGGCCTCCAACTGCGCGATCGACCAGTCGGCCCATTTCGGGTCGTTGGTGACAAGATCGAGCAACACATTGGTATCAACGAGGATCACTTCTCACCGCGGGTGAGGGCAAGGATTGCATCCGTATCGAGACCCGAACCAGCGTGGCCGCGCAGGCTCCCAAAACGGCTCTTCGGCTGCTTGTTGTCGGCGCGGGTAATGACGACGCTGCCATCGACCGCCCGGTGAAAATCGACCTTGCTCCCCGGCCCAATTCCCAGGAAGTCACGCACGGGCTTGGGGATCGTCACTTGCCCTTTCGTCGTCACGGTGGTGGTCATTTTCTGCCTCTGGTAATGCTCCTGTCGCAGAAGGTATTACTTTTCGGTGGGGGATTCAAGCCGCCAGTGGAGGCAATAGCCATCCAGAAGCCAGGGTCAGCCACATGCCACGGGCGGATCATCGACATACCGCTCTATGTGCCGGATTCGCGGTCATCGTCCTCTGACGCCGTGCCGCTGCGGCCTTGCGTCGCCCGCAAAAGGTTGTCGCGCAGTTTCGTCACCGATTTCTGCACTTCTGGAAAATCCTCACCGAGGCCGGTGGCGTCAACAACCGACGCGGCAGGGATTTTATCGAGAAGTTTCCGTCCCGCAGGCAGTAGGCTCACGCGCACCTGCCGTTCGTCCGCTGGATCGCGGCGACGTTGCAGATAGCCTGTTGTCTCGAGTTTCTTGAGAATGGGCGTCAGCGTATTGGATTCGAGAAATAATTTCTCACCAAGCGCGCCAACGGTCAGATCGTCCCCTTCGGAAAGCGCGACCAGAGTGATATATTGGGTATAGGTCAGGCCAAGCTTGTCGAGGATGGGTTTGTACGCACGGCCAAACGCCAAATTCGCCGAGTAAACCGCGAAACACAGAAAATTCGATAGCTGTCGGCGCTCATTGGCGGGCACCGTAGAAGAAGGCGCGGTCAAGTCCGTGCCTTTGGCTTTCGAAACAGACATGACGCCTCCTGGGACATAATTTGGATTGATCCTATATAGATCGCATACGATTAAATCGCAATGGTATTGACATTAGGGTTGCATCCGGCTATTTACATCGCATCCGAAAGAATCGGATACGAGATAATAACGCGAGGATTTGACGATGACCGAGAAGCTCCTTTTTACTGGAAAGACCCATAACACGAGCGGGCGCGACGGCAGCACGCGCAGTAGCGACGGCAAGCTGGACCTCAAAGTGCCGCAGCCGCATCCTGCCGCCGAAAATCTATTCGGCGCCGCTTGGTCCGCTTGCTACATGGGAGCGATTGAGGTCGCCGCCGCCCAAAGGAATATCAAGCTTCCAGCAGCGACTGAAGTTGACGCCGAAATCGACCTGAATGTCGACGAGGGCTCCTATTTTCTCCGGGCGCGACTCAATGTAAGCGTGCCGGGAATCGACCGCGCTCTGGCCGAAGAGTTGCTCGAAGCGGCTCATACGATTTGCCCGTATTCCAAGGCAGTGCACGGCAATATTGAAGTTGCGACCAAACTCATATGAGGCCAGATCGGTCGGTCTGTTCAAACATGGCAGGCCGACCACTTTGATAAAAGTGACATCCCAACAGGAGCGCGTTCGATGATCGATGACAATGGAAGGTCAAGCCCGGCCTACAGCGAGTTTTCACGCGTGCTCGACCCCGCCATCTATGAGGCTTTGCCGGACGATTGGATCATCGGAATAACGGACGTCATCGATTCAACCTCTGCGATCGAGGCAGGGCGATATGAAGACGTAAACTACGCCGGGGCGACGATCATAGCCGCGCTCGGCAATGCTTGGGGGTCGTTCGATTTTCCGTTTGTGTTTCGCGGCGACGGCGCCGCGTTCGCGTTGCCGCCACACGGCCATAGGATCGCAACATCGGTGATGCGGCAGGTCTCAAGATTTGCGCAAAGCGATCTCAATCTCAAGTTGCGAACTGGCCTGGTGCCCATTGGAGACATTCGCGCCGCTGGACGCGATGTCAGAATCGCCCGCTACGCGGCGTCGGAACAGGCCACCTATGCTATGTTTGCCGGAGGCGGGGTGAAATGGGCCGAGCAGCAGATCAAGGGCGGGCGTTTTCTCGTCGAGCAGGGTACAGACAACACCAAGCCTGACCTGTCTGGGCTTACCTGCGACTGGACACCCTTTCCCAGCCGGCGAGGGGAGATCCTGTCACTTCTGGTAGAGCCGTCGGAAAATACGCACCCCGAAGCCTTCGCCAAGGTCGCGCGAGCGGTCCTTGCAGTCTTCGATACCGGTTCGCGCCGCTCTCATCCGCTTCCCGAGGAGATCGGCATCCCAAGGGACAGCAAGAAATACATCGATGCGAAAATGTGGACGGAGATCGCTTCCAATTCCGATTTCCGCAAGTTTGACGATGGGTTGCGCCTGACGCTGGATTGCACAACCGAACAAATCGAGACAGTGGAAGCCTTGCTCATCGAGGCAAGGGCGCGCGGCGAAATCAACTTCGGATTGCATCGACAGTCGCATGCCCTGATGACCTGTCTGGTACCATCGGGACAGCCCAATTCGCATTTGCATTTCCTCGACGGATTGGGCGGGGGCTATACCAAGGCGGCTCAGATGCTTGAAGCAGCTGAGCGCCGTGAAACGCCAACGTCGGGCAGGGGTTAGTCACCGGGTTGGAACGACTGCCAGCCGCGCGTCGATAAAAGCGAAGGCAAGCGATGTTACCGTAACGTACTTGTCCGCGGGTATGTTTGGAAAGGATCATCGGTCCCGCACGCACGCCGTTCACTCCTCTTGTTGGCATCGCGGCGTGGTGATTTTCGCACGGGCCACATCTACAGAGTACATGAGATGCTACCGGCGTAACCTTAAGCGTATCACCTGCAGGACATGTCTCTCTGTTTGGGCCCGACCAACGGGAGCACTACAATGGCAGACACAGAATATCCCAACGAGCATTCATCAGTGCCGGCGGTCAGACCTATCCGACAAAGCCGGCGCGAGTTCTTGAGCACTGCCGCACTGGGGATTGCGGCTGCAACCACGGCGAGCCTTTTTGCCGGACCGGACGCTATGGCCGCGACGGAAGAAATCCGCCCGTTCACGGTGAACATTCCGGACGCCCAACTCGAAGATCTGCGTCGGCGCATCGCCGCTACCAAACTGCCGCCGCAAGAAGTGGTGACGGATGCAACACAAGGTGTGCAGCTCGCGACGATCAAGGCACTCGCCGGCTATTGGGGAACGGATTACGACTGGCGAAAAGTCGAGGCCCGGCTCAACGCCTTGCCGCAGTTTACAACCGAGATTGACGGGCTGGAGATTCACTTTATCCACGCCCGCTCGAAACATGAGAACGCATTGCCGCTCATCGTCACACATGGGTGGCCCGGCTCGATCATCGAACAACTGAAGATCATTGACCCGCTCACAAACCCGACAGCACACGGCGGCACGGAAAAGGACGCCTTTCACGTCGTCATACCGTCAATGCCCGGCTACGGCTTTTCCGGTAAGCCGACCACTACAGGCTGGGACGCCGTCCGCATCGCAGCCGCCTGGACCGCGTTGATGAAGCGCCTCGGCTACACGAAATTTGTCGCGCAGGGCGGTGATTGGGGCGCGCTAATTGTCGATCAGATGGGCGTGCAGGCGCCGCCGGAACTGATCGGCATTCATACCAATATGGCCGGCGCAGTTCCGCCTGAGATCGATAAGGCGGCTTTCGCAGGAGCGGCGCCTCCCGAGGGACTGTCGCCTGAAGAGAAGAATGCCTATGACCAGCTTGCCTTCTTCTACAAGCATGGGCTGGCTTACGCGCAGGAGATGGGGAACCGACCCCAGACCCTTTATGCGATTGAGGATTCGCCCGTCGGTCTCGCCGCCTGGATACTCGATCACGACATCCGCAGTTATGAACTCATCACGCGCATCTTCGACGGTAAAACCGAGGGCCTTACGCGAGACGACATTCTCGACAACATTACGCTCTACTGGCTGACGAATACGGGCGTGTCTTCGGCTCGTCTCTATTGAAAACAAGCTTCCATTCTTCGCGCCGAAGAACGTCACGATCCCGGTGGCAGTAAGCGCTTTCCCCGACGAGATCTATACGGCGCCCCGGAGTTGGGTGGAGAAGGCCTATCCCAAGCTGATCCACTACAACAAGCTCGACAAGGGTGGCCACTTCGCTGCCTGGGAACAGCCGGCGCTGTTCACTACCGAACTTAGAACGGGGCTCCAGTCGCTGCGCTAAGCAGCAATCAACGGGGCGGCGGCAATGTGCGGCCGCCCCATTGTGCCGCGAAGTCTTGGAAGAATTCCTTAGATGCCTCGGCTTTCTGGAGGGTCAGCCCTTTGCTGCAGCTTCCAGTCCGGCAATGTCGAATTTCTTCATCTTGAGCATGGCCTCGGTGACACGCTTGGCCTTCGCCGGGTCGGGGTCGCTCATCAATTCACCGAGACGCTTGGGGGTAATTTGCCAGGACAAACCCCAGCGATCGCGCAACCATCCGCATTGCTCGGTCGAGCCTCCCTCTTGCAACGCCTCCCACAGGCGGTCGATCTCACCTTGGGTCTCGCACTCGACGATGATCGAAAAACTGTGATTGAACGGATCGAGCGGTCCGGCTTCGATAGCCATGTAGCGTTGATCGCCGAGGGTAAAGCCTGCGAGTTTAACGCTCCCCGCCGGTCCGCTTGGCGTATCTGCCGGAATGGTCGAGACCCATTCGACGGAAGAGCCGCCAATCAGCGAGGTGTAGAAGCGGATTGCCGCCTCCATGTCTTTCTCGAACCAAAGATGTTGCGTAACCTTCATCGTGCATCCTCCTGTTGAATGGACCTCTGTCCGCAGGACGAAGCTGGAGCTTCCATACCGACAGGGCCCACGCAAAAAATCGAACGAAAGTACGATATGACCCGACGTAGACAGGATACCTTAGGACCTGGCTATCGCTCGCGAGCCACACTTCATCCTTCAACCGGTTCGCATACGATATCTTGCTGTACGGGGCAGATTTGATGGGCACCCACTATTTGGCGAGCATTGTCCTGGGTTCTGATCTGAATCCGTAGTGCTCAGACGTTTGCGCTAACAAGGCTTGCTCGGGGCGGGATGCCCTGATGACGATCGACAATGCCAAGCCGGTCGCCGAGATAGTGATAGAAGAAGATGCCGAGCTTCTTGCAGGTCTTCATGAGGCCCAGCGGTACGGCCGTCACGTCTCATCGTCGATGCCTGCTATTCGTCGTCGCATTCCTCACCCTCGTCATCGCAGCAGCCGTCGATCGCCTGTGCATTGCAGCAGGCGTCGTGCGCCTTGTTGCAGCCGCCTTGGCGACAATCGTCACAACACTTGCTGCAACCGCAGTTGTTCGGGATGGTGTAGGCCATCACATCGAGTGTCTTGACCGGCGTCAGCGGATCGTCGCTGGTGATGATGAGCTCGCACGCCCTTGGGCACTTCTCCGTCGCCTTGTACCTGATCAGCACGTTTAAGCACGAACCCGGATGCAGTGTCGCCGGGAACGGGTTGTTGATGAGCTTCCAGTGTCTGCTCTTGCGCTTGAAGCCAACGCCGGTGACGTGAAGGTTGCATTCCCCAATGTTGCAGATGGCGATGGTGCGCTCACCCAGACAGCATTCCTTGACGCCGCCTATGCACGTGGATCCCGTGACGACGAGCCGCCCCGCAGGTGTCTTGCCCGAGACCGAAACCATCTTCGGCCCTGAGGGGTCGTCGCTGTTGACGGTGATAGTGGCCGACTTTGCGCCGAAGCTCGATGGTGCCAGCCGGATCGGCATGGCCACCGCGGTAGCCGGCGCAATCCTGATCGGATAAGTCGCGACACCCGGGACCAGGAACTCGCCCGCGGACGATACAATGGCCGTTACCGTGAGCGTACACGCTCCGCTGTTGATCAAAGTAAGCGGCAGGTCCTTGAAGGCATCGACACATACTTTGCCAAAATTGCCGGTATCGGGGATCACCAAGTCGAGTTCGGGTGCTGGTGCGTTACCCGAGACGACGACCAAATGCACTCCCGCTGGGTCATCGCTGAAGATGCTAAGCGTCGCCGCCTTCGCGCCGAAGCTTGCCGGGCGCAACCGTACCGGCAATGCGATGGAGTCGCCAGCGCCGAGAACCAGCGGGTAGGACAAAACGCTCGGTAGTTCGAATTCGGGTGATGACGACGCGATGCCCGTCACACTCAGCGGACACGTCCCGCTATTGTTCAGGGTCAGGCACTTGTCGACGAAGCTTCGCAGACATGCATTGCCGAAATCGCCGGCGTCGGCGATCGCGGTGCTCAGGCGCGGTTTGCCTGGCACGCCGGTTACCGACAGGTCGACCGCCGGAGCCGTCGGGTCGTTGCTAAGGATGCGGATGGTCGCAGCTTCAGCGACAAGGCCTGTCGGGACATACTTCACGGTGAAGTCGACATGCTCGCCGGCTGCGATGACCAGTGGCGTGCCGGGCGTGGCGAGCACCGAGAAGCCCGTCGACCCCATCAGGCGCTGGACGCTCGTAACGACAAGATCCGACACACCGACGTTAAAAATCTCAAGCGTCAGGAATTGCGGACCCTTGCAGACCGTACCGAACTCGAGGTCGTTCTCCAGGTTGATTGCGATCGACGGACCATTCGGCCTCACGAATGAAAAGACGCCCCGGCCGAAGGTCGCGGCTCGCAACTCGCCCTGGTGATGGACCAGTTCGAACACGGGCGCGCCTGGGAAGTGAATATCGTCGAGCACACTCCAGTTCGCTCCTCCATCGACGGAACGAAGGACCCCGAAATCGGTCCCGGTGTAGAGTGCAGTGGGTGTCTCGGTGCCATCGAGCGCAATGGCGTTGAACGGGAGATCGAGCGGCGGAGAAATATCGGTCCAGGTCGCCGCTGTGAGCGAGGTCCGAAAGACGTGGCCGCCGGGCGTGCCGCTGAACCCGCCGAGCACAGCGTAGATCGTCGCGGGGTCGTTGGGATCGAAGGCAACGCCTCCGACAAATCGACCGGGAAGATTGCGCGTGATGTCGTTGAGGGTGAAACCTCCCGGCACCAGCGCATCGGTGGAAACGAGAACCCGGCCTCCAACGGTGACGACCACATTGTTGCTGTTGGTCGGTGCGACGTCCACCTCGCTGGCGGTTCCGGGAATGGGTGCGGTATTGGGCCAGGTCGCGCCGCCGTCGGTACTTTGCCAGAGATTTTGATTGCTGCTCGCATATACGCAGCCGCTCGTGTTCGGGTCGGTCGCGACGGCGGCGAGAAAGACCCCGACTTCAGCGGGTGGCCATGGCGGCGAGATCCCTGCGTAGGAGTCCCCGTCATCCGTCGATCGAAGGATCGTCGAGTTGCTCCTTCCGTAAACCTGCGTCGCCAGTTGCCCGTCATGCGCGACGTCGAAGCCGTCGCCGCCAGCGCCCATCTTCCAGGTCGGGGCGGCCGCGCCAGCCGTCGTGACGATACCATTGTCCTGAAGAGCGCCGAGTGTCACGCTCGCCGTTGCGTCCGGCTTTACGTCGATATTGTAGAACAGGGTCGCTTGGAAACCGCCTCCGTTGAGCGACGTGAAGTTGACGCCGGCCGTGCACCTGAAGATGCCTCCGTCATTGCCGCAATAAACGACAGATAAGGGCCCTGCCTGCGGCGCGAAACCCCATGCGTGGGTGTCGGCGTGAAGCCCGTTCAAGCCCGCGAAGGTCGAACCTGCGTCGGTGGACCGCGCCTGACCCAGCGTGCCAAGATAGATGGTGTCGCCCGCCCCGTCACCGGGGGAAGCGGGATCGACGGCCATATGACAGGCGTAACCGCGGTAGCTCGTACCGACAGCCGCACCAAGGACCGCCGCCGTCGCGCGTGTTGTCCAGGTGCCGCCCTGGTCCGTGCTCTGAAACAGTCCGATGCAATCCGGGGCGGTAAACGCGACGCCTGTCCCGACCATCGTCGCGTAGAGCACCTGGATGCCCGCGGCGTTCGGCGGCGAAGTCGGCGGTGCCAATGCGACGACGACCTTGCTAAATCCGCTAAATCCGCCGGCGGTGAGGCTGGTGGACACGACCGGGGTGGTGGCGTTGACGATCGTGACCCATGTCTGCCCACCGTTGGTGGACTGCACCACCCCAACGCTGGTGATACCTGCGAACAAGATGCGTCCGGCGGGGGGCGAGGTCGGGTCCAGCACCAACGAGCGTGCGTCTCCGAAAGGGGCTGTCCCCTGGGTCCAGTTGAACCCGCCATCTGTCGAAACGAAGAGGCCGCGATTGGACGCGAGGTATATTATCTGGCTGTTGGCGGGATCGACGATGACGACGTTGATGACCTGATTAAAGAAAATGCTTGCGTTACTTGGAGTGCTTAAAGGGTAGGGGGAGCCGAGGCGGATCCAACTCGCACCACCATCGGTCGACTTGAACAAGCCGGCGGATGGTTGCGTTGCATCGCTCGAGAACTGCGAGCCGTTCCGATTGCTGGTTCCTACATAGAGAATGTCGCTATTGGTCGGGTCAATCGCTATGGCGCCGGGTTCGCCGACGCCGAGCGAGGGTGCCCGGTCGAAGATCGGCGTCCAGGTCGTGCCCCCATCGCGCGTGCGCCAAACTCCGCCCCACGCAGTACCGATGAAAATGATGTCGGGATTGTTCGGGTTGACGGCGATGGCGGTGACCTGCCCATTCGCCAAGATCGCACCCTGGTCGATTGGACTGGGGCCAATGGGTGCCCAGACGGTGCCGTTCAGGCTCATTGTTCGCCCCGATCCCTGTCCCTGTGCTCAGGCTGCGAAGTTTGTTGCTCATCGGTGCCGGAATCGCTGGCGACAGGGTCCATCGGCGACCTCATCAGGGAGCCGGGCAGACGATTCCACTGCGCACGAGCGCGCGCATAGAGTTCCGGCGTTGGAGGCAGACCATCTCGGAACCTTCTGCTCTCGATCTCGAGGTGCTCCTCTGGATCATCGAAAGGTTCGTGCCCATCGCCTTTACCATTGTGGTAATCGGGTCGTGATCGAGGGGGACGATCACGGCGTGCCTTTGCCATTGGAGGTTCCTCTTTTCCTTGAGTAATTCAAGTTACGAGCGATGAAGAACTGGCCTTTGCCGGTAGTATCGCGAAGCAGCTTTCAGGAGCGCCATCGCCCGAGCGCTTTCGCGATCAGCCGGCGACCGAGAATCAACGCAATGACGAGAAGAACTACAGCGATATAGAGCGCCTCGGTCGATCCATCCCCGCCATCGGGAGAGACGCCAAACCAACGTTCAATGAAATCCATTGCACACCTCTACATTGTAGAGTTCGGCTGCACCATTCGATACACAATAAGCCCCCTTTCGGGTTGTAGCAATCTATAGTTCGAAATAGCGTCTTTCCGTGAGCACTCCAGCCACCGAGGACTACCGGTCAGGAAGTATGGGTCAGAAGCCACGCATAGCGATCTAGTCCGTAGCGACGATATAGTTATCCTTGACACGGCCCCTGAGAATTCTGGTCCAGGTGTCGCCGTCGTAACGGTACACCCCACTCCTATCAAGAGGGATCGCATAGACTGTGTCATCAGTGACAGCGAACCAAGGCCGATGAGGACCAATACGCTGCCAGGCGTTCGGCTCGCCAAGATAGAGGTACATGCTGTTCGTGTTGTGGTCTGAATACACCAGTCCAAAGAGCCCATAGGCCATGGTTACTCCGTGGTTGACCAGGGGCTCGCTGATCTTGGTCCAGGATGTTCCAGTGCCATCGTATTGTTCAAGGGCCCAATCGGAGCCTACCCTGTACACCGTGTCTTGGCCAACCACCATGGCTAAGCCTCCAGTGCCGTAGCCGATGTGGTCCCACACGTTCGGCGTACCCGTGTAATGATAAAATTTGGTGTCGGGGCCGAAGCCGCCGCCGCGGTAGCCGACCACGCCCCATTTTCCGGCGAGACAGCCCTGTTCAGCGGGGCCGATTTTACTCCAGAGCGGCGAACCATTGTTCTGATCGTAGCCATCGAATTGATAGACGCCGAGCGGCAGGTCCGGGACATCATCTCTGGGAAATGCAAAAGCTGTCTCGTGTCCGATAGAAGCCATACCGCGAGGGCCGCCCATGTCTTCCCATTCGTTGCCGCCGTTGTAGAAGTGGTAGGTATTTCCGGTGAAGCCTTTCCTGGCTACCAGCCCCCAGTCGCCGCTGATAATCTGGACTGCGGGTTCGACGGCGGAGCCACCGATATGGTGCCAGGAAGTTCCATTGCCGTCATACCGCAAGACCTCGCCACTTTCGGATATTACACAGACTGTGCCACTCATTTTGTTCACCCTCCCACTGTTACAAACGCAAACGATTTGCGCATGCCTGTTCTCATGCAGAATCCGATCAGGAATTGATTTGGGGCCCAAAAAACCCTGAAGAGGCTGCCTCTGGAGCCGCCGACTTGAGTTGTCTGGCCTGCGCCAGCGGCAACCTTGTTAGGGCAAAGATGGGCAAGCCGACGATGCGAGCCAAAGCGCTCATGGGCGAACCTCCTTACTGTCTCCCGCCGTTCACCATGGTTTTGTTTTAGCAGCGACACATCTTGCCCGCGTCAACCGTTCGGTTGATGCGAACGCCTGAGGGATGGAGAAACCCGTAAATCCTTGATCGACAGGGTTATTCATGTCTCTATTCAGCCTTCAATCGGGCGAGGTATGCTGCGGGGCGGCAAGCATCAGGGGCAGCCTGCCAAAGGCTGGGCAACAGCAGAAAGTGGAGCGGGCATTGTGCAAAAGAATTTGACTCGGGTCGGACCCGGCTATCCGCAGGTCGTCGTCCTCTTCGGGGCAACGGGCGATCTCTGCCGGCGCAAGCTTCTTCCGGGCCTGTTCCATCTTGTTAGGGCTGGCTTTATACCCGGGTGCCGCATCGTCGGTGTCTCCCTCGACGAGATCGATGCCGACGGTTTTCGCGCCATCGCACGCGAGTCGCTCAGCACGTTCCTGACCCGCAAATTCACCGAGCCCGAATGGGAAGATTTCTCCGCATCGCTTGACTATGTCCCGCTTTCCGCTGGCGCGGGCTTATTAAAGGAAGCGGTGAACAGGGCCGAGGAGGCGCTTGGGCCGGAAACGCGGCGCGTGCATTATCTCTCCGTGCCGCCGAGGGCGGCGCTTTCGGCCGTGCAACTCCTTGCTGAGGCGAAACTCGTTGAGGGTTGCCGCATCATTATGGAAAAGCCGTTCGGCACGGACCTTGTCAGTGCGATGGAACTGAACAAGAGACTGCACGAGGTTTTCGACGAAAAGCAGATTTTCCGTATCGACCACTTCCTCGGCAAGGAACCGGCGCAGAACATCCTCGCTTTCCGCTTCGCCAACGGACTTTTCGAGCCAATCTGGAACCGCAACTTCATAAACCATGTCCAGATCGACGTTCCGGAGACGCTGGGGCTTTCCACCCGCGCGGCCTTCTACGAGACGACGGGCGCCTATCGCGACATGGTGGTGACCCACCTCTTTCAAATCCTGGCCTTCATGGCGATGGAGCCGCCCACGGCCTTGGAGCCGGCGCCGATCTCGGAAGAAAAGAACAAAGTGTTCCGCTCCATGTTGCCGATCGAGCCACGCGATGTTGTGCGCGGCCAATACATCGGCTACCGCAAGGAGCCGGGAGTTGATCCGGAGAGTGACACCGATACGTTCATCGCCCTCAAATGTGCCATCGACAATTGGCGCTGGGCGGGCGTGCCCTTCTTCCTGCGCACGGGAAAGCGTCTTGCGGAGGGCCAGCGCATCATCTCGATCGCCTTCCGAGAGCCTCCCAAGTCGATGTTTCCGGCCGGCTCGGGTGTTGGGGCGCAAGGACCGGACCACCTTACGTTCGACCTTGCGGATGCCTCAAAGGTCTCGTTGTCCTTCTATGGCAAGCGACCCGGCCCAGGGTTCAGGCTCGACAAGCTGTCGTTGCAGTTCGCAATGAGCGAAACCGGTCTTATCGGCGAAGTGCTCGAGGCCTACGAGCGCCTGATCCTCGACGCCATGCGTGGCGATCACACGCTGTTTACCACCGCCGAGGGTATAGAGCGGCTCTGGGAAATCTCGCAACCGCTCTTGGAAAACCCGCCACCGGTGCGCCTCTATGATCAGGGCGGCTGGGGCCCGAAATCGATCCACCAGCTCATCGCACCCCATGCCTGGCGCCTGCCGTTCGAGCGGGCCTGGCGAGATCCGGCGAAGGAGTAGTCGGCGGACTTGTCAGCCTTGCCAGGCGAATGCATTCCACGACGGCTTTGCGCCCACGGCCGACCTTAAGCGAGTGATGTTGGGACCCGGCAACAAATATAGCACCTAGCCGAACCTGCCGCAGCCATCGCGTAGCGAGGTGAGGCTACAACCCGTCTGCCTGGTGAATCGTGCGCATTGACCGTCGCGCAATTCTGGATCAACTTAAAAGTGCAGAGATACGCAGCGGCCGTGGGCGGAGGCGGCTGTGATGCTCTCCGTCGAACGGACAGGGCCACAATTGCTCTCGCCCTGCAACGGCTGAAAGCCTCGCATATTCAATCCGCGTTGGAACACCGCGTTTCAGACAGCCAACAGGCATAGGCGATCAGCAGTGACAACAGCTGCCGGACCATTGAGGCGTAGCTTATTCAGGAAATACTTTACGACGATTTTTGCTGCAGTTCTGCTGCCGATCATCATCGGCGGAACGATCGAGGCATGGCTTGGATATCGCGACCAGCGCGCCTCCATTGATTCCAGGCTCTTGTCGGAGGCGCGCGCATCGTCGGAACGCATCAGCAGTTTCCTGAACTCAATCATTGACCAGATGGGATGGACCGTCCAGTTGCCTGTCGCCTCTGTGAGCCCTGAGGAACGGCGGTTCGACGCCCTTCGCCTGCTGCGCCAAGCGCCCGCCATCACCGAGTTCGCGCAGGCCGACCGCCAAGGCAAGGAACTCCTGCGCGTCTCCCGCGTCGTGCCGGACATCATGGACAGCGGGCGTGATCTGTCGAACGAAGCCAGCTTTCAGGAATTGATGGAAAACGGGAGCCGGTTTGGGTCGGTCCATTTCTCGCGAGGATCGGAGCCCTATATGGCTATCGCGATTGCGGGCGAGAAGAGTAGCACCGGGGTGGCGATCGCGGAAGTCAACCTGAAGCTGATCTGGAGCGTGATCGCCAACATCAGGGTCGGCCAGAAGGGACACGCCCATGTCCGCGACCGCATAGGGCGGCTGATCGCGCACCCCGAAATTGTCCGGGTGCTTCGTGGCGAGGACCCGGGAGACCTTATGGCAGTTCCCGAACGGCAGGCTGTGGCCGATGATATAACGCAGGTGCCGGTCCGATCGGACCCGGTGATTGTCCGGCGCGGGGATAGCGGGGCGTGGGTGATCGCCGGCAGCGCCATCGTTCCCGGACCAAATTGGACCGTGTATGTCGAGCAACCCCTATCGGAGGCGTTCGCTCCGATCTATGCCGCGTTGTGGCGGACCGGCGTCCTCCTCATCGCAGGTATCGGGGTATCGGCTGCACTCGCTTACGTGCTCGCAGGCAGAATCACCGGTCCCATCCGCTTGCTGGAACAGGGCGCCAGCAAAATCGGTGCGGGACAGTTCGATCATCGCGTTCGCATCGACAGCGGCGATGAACTCGAGGAACTGGCGCAACGATTTAACATAATGGCCGACGAAATCGCGCTTTCGAAAGAGCGTTCGGAGCGCATCGCCCGGCTGAGGCAGTTTCTTGCGCCGCAAGTGGCGGAGCTGATTGAGATCGAGGGCTCCGAGAAACTGCTGGAAAGCAAGCAGGCCGATGTCGTGGTGGTGTTCGGGGACCTGCGCAATTTTACAGCCTTCTCGGCGAAAGCGGAGCCGGGCGAAATCATGGCGGTACTGGAAGAGTTCTTCACCGTGCTCGGTCAGCTGGTGCAGAAGCACGAAGCGACGCAAACCGGCTTTTCTGGTGATGGTTTTATGCTGCTGTTGAATGCCCCCGTGCCGCGTGACGATCCGGTAGGGCGTGCAGCGCGTATGGCGGTGGATATACAGGAGGCGGTTCAGGAACTCGTCTTCCGCTGGACTTCCGTCGGCTATGGTATTGGGTTCGGGATGGGGATGGCAGCGGGTGCCGCGACGGTAGGTCGGATCGGCTATGAGGGGCGGCTCGAATACACGGCTATCGGACCCGTGGTCAATCTGGCGTCGCGCCTTTGCTCCGCGGCGAAAGATGGGCAGATCCTCATCGACGCTGCCACTGCACGGCAGATCGGACCTGCTATTCCACTGGATGACCTTGGAGAGCGCCTGTTGAAAGGGTTCGAAGCAGACACCCGCGTATTCGCCATCAAGATGAAAGAGGGACGGGTGTGCGAATAGATGAGCTTACTCAATCACCTCGTCCGCCATCAGTAAAATGGAGCGCGGCACTTCTATTCCGAGGGCTTTGGCTGTGGAAAGGTTGACCGCAAGTTCAAACACGGTCGGCTGGATGACCGGCAATTCAGAAGCAGCCGCGCCCTTGACCATTCGCGCGGCATAGACGCCCGCCTGACGATAGGCCTCCGAGAAGCTCGAGGCGTAACTGATTAGACCGCCGTCGATCACGTAGTCCTTCTGGTCATAGATGGCGGGGAGCTTGTGCTTGGCCGCTAGTTTGACGATCGTGGCGCGCTGGCTCGTCAGGAAGGGACTGCCGCCGATCACAACCGCGTCGGCTCCTGCTGCGGAAATCCGGTCGAAGGCAGCTTCAAGCTCCTCGACGCCACTGACTTCTGCAACAATCAGCCGCCGTCCAATCGAGGTGATTGCAGACTCGGCCTTGGCGCGATTTGCTTCGAACCCGGGATATTTCGTGTCGATCAGCAAGGCGACATCGACCGCGGCGGGCGCCAGCTCCATCAGGATTTCGGTTCGCTTACCCGCAAGCTCGCCGCCGCCGAAGAACGTGACACCTGTCAAATTGGCGTTCGGCCGGGCCAGATTATCGACGAGGCCCGCCTTGACCGGATCGTCGGCCGACACGAAAACAATGGGGATGTCGGAAGTAGCGGCTCGCGCCGCTTCCACAGCGACGCTGTTGCCCACGATCACGGAGACTTTGGCAGACACCAGTTCCGCTGCGATCTGCGGCAGCAGTTCCGGCTTGTTGTCGGCCCAGCGATATTCGATCACGACGGTCTCGCCCTCAACCAGCCCTTCTTCGGCCACCCCCTTGCGGAAGGCCTCTACAAGGGAAGCGAAGGGTCCGGCAGGCGAACTCCTGAAGAACGCAATCACCGGCAGATTGGCGGCGCGGGCCGGCGGCGCACCGTTGAATGGGAGCACAAGAAGTGCTCCGGCCACCACGCCGACCACCGCCCGACGCCCGATCCCCGCACCCTGTTTCATGGATTTGCCTCCAGACCTGAATGGTGCTGCCTCGTGGCGGGGCATCTCGGCGCCGCTGCGCGCACTTTCGTTAATTTAGACACCCCTCCGAGCTCCTCGCATCCTATCAGCAAGCCGCCGAACGGCAACGGGGGCGGCGGTACCCACAACGGCAATGATTTTCGCTATGCGCCCGCGTATCGGTGTCGCAGCGGTCTCCAAATGGCGAGGTCAATAGGGCCAATACCGGCGGATAGCCTGGAGTTGTCGCGGAGCGATCACACTTGAGGCGTCGCAGTGCAGACCAAGCCGGTCGATAAGCGCGCCACTCCGGCCAATGATTCCGTTCGGTATATGGCCTGTTTGGCATTCTACAGTGAAACTGCGCACGGCTTGCCCACCGATGCCTTCTTGCGGTCGGAATATGCCGGATGGTGCACTGTTCGCCAATGTGCGACATTGAATTTCAATGTGATTGACGATCTCGAAACGGTCGACGAAGACATTCAAACGCGCAACGAAGGTGTTGGCGCCTATACAGTTCACGCGGTTCGAGTGACCACCATTGCCGCCGGTTGCGCCGGGATTGCTGATCGGCATCAGTGTCGCACCGTCTGCCTTAAGCCTTTTGCAGGCCGGTGCAATTGCGTCGAGTGCACTGCCCGTGCTCATATTGAATCCGATCAGGACATGATTTGGGGGACACAAGATCTTGAAGGGGCTACCCCCGGAGCCGCCGACTTGCGTTGTCTGGCTTGCGCCATGGGCAACCGTTGTCAGGGCAAAGAAAATTAAGCCGACGCTGCGAGCCAAAGCGCTCATGGGAACCTCCTTTATGTCTCGGACTGTTCGCTATGATCTTGTTCTAGCAGCTACACATCTTGTCCGCGTCAACCGTTCGGTTGATGCGGGCCAGATCCGTATGATCCGAGGGGATCAGCCGACGAGGGCGTTTGAATAGCCGGCAACCAGTTTCACCAGATCGGACTGCCGGGCGCTGCCAGTCTTGTGGAACAGGCGTTGCAGGTGCGTCTTGACGGTCGCCTCAGAAAGTCCAAGCACCGCTGCCACGTCCGCAACGCCGCCGACCTCGATGATAGCAAAGAGAACCCGCAATTCCGCCGGCGTCAGGCGAAACTCCTGCGCGACCGCCTCTGGCGGCGATGGCAAATCCAGTGCAGCTTTGTGAATGAAGACAGTTGCCACGGCCTCGTAGGAGATACCCGCCCGACGCCGCGCACCGGAGGTCAGGGTTAGCACGTTGGCGACAAACCGCTCACCATTGTGCGCCCGCAGCGGCACTGCGATACCCCTCCGGCCCAACGTCGCATCGCCGCCGTCCGAAGCGTTGAAGCTATCCAGCAACGCCCGGTCAGCCGCCTGGTCGATCGCCCCAAGTCGGCCGTTGCGCGCTCGCACGACACTCGCTTCGGCCACCATGATGTGGCCGCTGACATTGGCGTGAACGACACGGCCGGTGCCGTCGACTAGGAACATCGCGGACGCAAGCGTATCGAGGCTGTCAGCAAGGGCCGCGGCCTCGACCTTCTTGAGATCGATCACTCTTCCGATCAGAAGGGCCCGCCGGACATGCGGGACGATGAGGTTGAACCGTTGGCGCATCCGGTCGTCGACCATACCATCGCTCATGCGGCGGAAAACGGTGAAAAGTGCGCAACCGGTTGGCGTTTTTTCGAGGTTTGTGAACAGACCATCCATGTAGCCCTGGGGCAGCAGGAATTCCTGAAAAAACCGCGTCCGGCAGAACTCGTGGCGTGGGAGGACATCAGGAACCCAATGTGTCTCTTCGACATCGAAAAATATCACGGTTGGAAAGATCGGATTAATCTTAAAGTATTTTTCAGAATAGAGTTGAATATACTGAGGATCTTGATTGGCAGCGAAGTAAAAATCAGGATTTTTGCCAACCGCACTGTGCGAAATAAGATTGGCCGAGCTCCCGCCGATGAACCCGCAGGCGAGATCAAACACTCTTGGCCACAGGTCAGGGTTTAGCGCAGCATCATAAACTTCGCCGACCAGTGTCGAGAACCCCTCAATCTCGGACATGTGAACAATCCGTGTTCCGGCCCCGTATTGATAGACAAATAGCACAAGGTGCACGTGGCCGCATCCCGTTCGTGATTACCCGAGAAAGTTTGTCAAGCCGCGGGCCAGACAGGAAAGTACACCTTGGGCCGGCCAAGGGCCGGGTGGCGCTCAGCCCACAAGTGAAAATTGTTAGTCGTATCGAATGAGATGGGCGGTGCCGAGGGCGGGGCAAGCCACCCTTTACTGACTAACACTGAATTATATGTATAATAAGAGTTATTCAGGAAAGCCCGCACCATGACGATCAAAGTCACCACCGCCGAATTCATCCGCCACTTTGGCCGGTTCCACGATCAGGCGCAAAAAGAGCCAGTCGTCCTGACCAAGCACGGACGCGAAAGCGTCGTTGTCCTCTCTGTTGAGACCTTTGAAAAGTTGATGAAGACCAACGATCCGCGTCGCGTCCACGGCATCGACGAAACGCCGCCCCAACTGCGCACCATGATCCTCGACCGGCTCGACACCCAGCTTGCAAACGATCATGACTGAGCCGCGCTATCACTCCGGCACCATTGTCGAGTATGCCTATCTGTAGCGCTGGCAGGCCGAAAAGGCTGCGAGGATTGCTACGCTATGAGCCAGTCAAATCATTGCATAAGAAAAAAATTGGTATAAGTTCGCTAATAATGGGAAAGATACCGTCAAGCTTTTTTCCTTTTATGAAAGAATTATATTGAGAGAACACCTTGACCATACGGATCGCAAACTCGTGCAATTGCTGTCGCAAGATGCGCAGGTCGGCGTGAATCGTCTTGCCGAGGGCATGGCGATCTCAGTGCCAACCGTGCGCTCGCGCCTTCGCAACCTTCTGGGCCAAAACCTTATCAAAATTGTTGGACTGCTGAATCTGTCTGAGCGACCCGAATTAATTTCTGCGATCGTCGGTATCAATGCCAAAGGACATGGCCGTGCACGCGAGATTGCGCTTCGTATTGCAGAGCTCCCGTTCGTCAACTCAGCATGCGTTGTAACCGGCCGTTTCGACATAATCGTTGATGTTGTCGTGGCTGGGGATGTCGCTGACCTCTATCGCGTCACGAGTGAACTGATCCCGGGAGTCGGCGAACCGGGCGAGATCACGCGTACAGAAACATTCGTTGTCATGGCAGCCTGTAACAAATGGGTCAGTCTGCCCAAGGGGTGTTGGTCAAGTGGTCCCGAAGTGCCTGTGCGCGCAGTGGCGACTTGATCGCTTTCATTTATTTCAAAGGAGGTACCTCGAGGAGCGAAGTCTTGGCGAAGGAAATCCGAACACTTAGACGCGGAAGCTAAGTCTGCGACGTTTCTGGGAGACTGCGGACGTCGGAAGCAAGTGCCCAATAGGGCGGAAACATTTAACAATCAAAGGGAGGAATATTAATGAAGATCGCCAAACTATTTGTCGCAGGCCTGGCACTGCTGACCACTGCAAGCCTCGCGAACGCCGGATCTCTCGACGACATAACCAAGCGCGGAGAACTCCGGGTCGCAGTTCAGACCCAGGGCCCTCCTTTTTCCATGGTCGACCAAGCGGGGAAACGCACGGGCAGCTCTGTCGAGCTTGCCGAAATGATGGCGAAGGAAATGGGGGTAAAAATCACGTTCCAAGATTATGATTGGGACGGTCTGATCCCAGCGTTGCTTTCCGGCAAGGCCGATCTGCTTGTTGCAGACATGACCCCTACACTGGCGCGGGCGATGAAGGTGGCCTTCACCAAGCCTTTCATGTACACGGGAAGCGCTGTCTTTGCCAAAACTGACAGCAAGTTCGGCACCATGGATGCATGTAAAGCCAAGGGCACGAAAATCGCCGTGCTTCTCGGAGCGACCGGCGAAAAAGTGGCAAAGGAGACTTTCCCTGATGCCGAAATCAAGAGTTATAAAGGTGGTGGCCCGCTCCTGCTCGATGCTGTCGTTAATGGCCAGGCCGATTGCGGCGTAAACGATGTCTCGGCTGTAAAGGGTCAACAGGCCGCCTATCCGGCGGGAAGCATAACCATCATGCCGGAAGTCCTGTCGAAAGAGCCGCTGGCTTTCGCCACACGCTATGACGAGCAGGACCTTCTCGTTTGGATGAATCTCTTCCTCGACCAGGTAGCACTCGATGGCCGTCTGCAGAAGAACCTGGATTACTGGGTAAATTCGGAAGATTGGAAGAAAGACCATCAATAGCAGGTCGCGGACGGCGTTGCGTGGAGCGGGTTCGCCTCACGCGCGCCGTCTGGCCGCTTTTTAGCGCCTGTCCCGCCGCCTGAGGAATCTTCCCGGCATGCTAGAAAACTTCAGCTTCCGCACCATCGTCGAATATCTGCCCCTGTTCGGGCAGGGATTTGCTGCAACGCTGTGGCTGTCGATCGTTTCGTTCGGCGGCGCCCTCGCTATTGGCATCATCCTTTGTGCGATGAACTTGCAGCGTTCGCAGCTTTTGCAACTTCCGGCAAAAATCTATATCGACGCGATCCGTGCGACCCCACTGCTGGCACAGCTTTATTTTCTTTATTTCGGCCTGCCACGGCTTGGTTTCGTGTTGCCGGAGCTTTTCGTCGGCATTCTCGCATTGGCTTTAAACAGCGGTGCCTACATTGCCGAGATCATCCGCGCCGGCATCCTGTCGATTTCGCGTGGACAGGTGGAGGCAGGCATTGCGTCCGGGATGACCTATTCCCAGCGCATGCGCTTGGTGATCCTGCCACAGGCCATCCGGGTAACCATTCCGCCGCTGCTCGGACAAGCCATCGTTTTAGTGAAAGACTCGGCGTTGCTGTCCTTGATTTCTGTAGCCGAACTGACGAGGGCAGGCCAGTTGCTGGCGTCCGACAGGTTCATGCCCGCAGAAGGCTTCATCACGACAGCTGCGTGCTATCTCATCCTTTATTACGGATTGAAGTCAGTGGCAGCATTCTCGGCGCGCTGGCTAGGCGCGCGCCCGGCCGGGAGTCGCATATGATCTGGTTCCAGCTCCAGAGCCTGATGGGCAGCTATCCCTTGGCGTTGCGGGGGCTCGGCATGACGATTGCCCTTTCTGGAATAAGTCTGCTGCTCGGTACCATCCTTGGCTTTGCGCTCGGTGTCCTGCGCACGAGCGGCAGCCGCTTGTTGGATTCTGCGATCGGATTGTGGGTCGACCTGATCCGGGGAACCCCATTCCTCGTGCAAATCTTCCTGATCTTTTTCATCCTGCCGGAACTTGGTGTTGAGCTCGATGCCTTCACTGCCGGCATTATGGCCCTGACTAACCTCGCGGCTTGCTTCATTTGCGAGATCGTTGCCGCAGGTATCCGTTCGGTGCCAACCGGACAAGTTGAGGCTGCGCTCGCGTCGGGCCTGTCGCAGTGGCAGCGGATGCGTCAGGTAGTCCTGCCGCAAGCGATGCGTGTTTCCCTACCGCCGCTTGTTGGCCAATATGTGCTTCTCATCAAGGATTCGTCTGTTGTTTCCGCTATCGGCCTGACGGACCTTACCCGGGTCGGCTGGCTTGTGGTTCAACGGGTACCCAATGGATTGCTCGTGTTCGCAATTGTCGGCATCGGTTATTTTGTCGTGTGCTATCCGCTCATCGTGCTCGCCCGCCGTCTGGAGAGACGCATGGGCGCCGCCCATGGCGAGGTACAATTGTGACGTGTCCTATCAACGAAAGCAGCAAGTTATGATCGAGTTTCACGGCGTGAACAAATGGTTCGGCGCGCTTCATGTTCTCAAGAATATCACGCTTAGTGTTGAGCAGCGCGAAGTCGTGGTCGTGTGCGGCCCAAGCGGTTCAGGCAAGAGCACGCTCATCCGCTGCATTAATGGACTCGAGACGATCAAGGACGGCGACCTTATCGTCGATGGACAGCGTATCGGCGACCGCGCCACCAACATGATCGAACTGCGTACCGAAATTGGCTTCGTTTTCCAGGCTTTCAATCTTTATCCACATAAGACGGCGCTCGAAAACGTAACGCTCGCTCCGATCCATGTGCGAAAAATCGCTCGCGGTGAGGCCGAGGCTTCGGGCCGCGAGATGCTGGCGAAAGTCGGGCTCGGCGATAAGTTTAACGCCTATCCGTCCGAGCTTTCCGGCGGCCAGCAGCAACGTGTCGCTATCGCGCGCTGCCTTTGTATGCGCCCAAAAATCATGCTCTTCGATGAGCCTACATCGGCTCTCGATCCAGAGATGATCAGTGAGGTACTGGACGTGATGGTGGGTGTCGCCGAAGAGGGCATGACGATGATGGTGGTGACCCATGAGATGGGTTTTGCCCGTAAAGTTGCGCATCGGGTCGTATTCATGGATGAGGGCGCTATCATAGAAACCGGTACACCGGAGGAGTTTTTCTCAGATCCAAAGACGGATCGAAGTCGCACCTTCCTGAGTAAGATTCTACGTCACTGATTGTCGACCCCTCTAACAGGGAGACTCAAAGCCGTGTGTTACTTTGTGACCTGGAAGCCAGAGCAATGAGTTATATCGATACTTTCTACCGGCGAACGATCGATGACAACTACACCTATCCGGCATTGTCTGGCGTCGCGGAATGCGAGACCTGCGTTATCGGAGCCGGCCTCGCCGGTGTAACGACGGCTTTGCAGTTGCTGAAGGCCGGGCAGACAGTGGTTCTGCTAGAAGCCGAACGCATCGGCTGGGGTGCTTCAGGACGCAATGGCGGTTTTGTAAGTCCGGGTTATGCCAATGGCGGCGATGCGATCGAGCGTGCCGTGGGCCCTGACCACGCCCGCAAACTCCACGCCCTGTCTATCGAAGGCATGAAGTTCGTGCGCGATATAATTGATGAACTTGAGATCGCCAGCGCAGCCCCCACGCACGGAATAATGAGAGTGGTGCGCTATGAAAACAGCAAATCTCTTCTCGCGCATGCCGGCTATCTCCAGCGCGAATTTGATTATTCAGTCAAGTATATGAATCGGGACCAGGTACAGGAGGTGCTTCACTCGAAACGCTATTTCCAAGCACTGCGTGATCCACACGCGTTTCACATGCATCCGCTGAATTACCTTCGTTCTTTGGCGCGCGAAATCCAGCGGCTTGGCGGAAGAATATTTGAAGGCAGCCCGGCCTTATCCTGCGATTTAAGTCGATCCGAGAAGATCGTGCGGACAAATCGAGGCGAGGTAAGAACGCGACGTGTCATCGTCGCAAGCGGAGGGTACACAACAGGATTGTTCCCGAAAATAAAACGCAGCTTTCTGCCTATTGCCACCTATGTCATGCTGACCGAAGAAGCTCCAGACCTCATCCGCCAGGCTGTCGCCACGACCGACGCAATTGGCGACAATCGGCGAGCCGGCGATTACTACCGCATCGTCGATGGCGGCAAGCGTCTGCTCTGGGGCGGGCGCATCACAACTAGAGCCGCGTCGCCTCGAGCGCTCGCCCTTGAACTACGACGGGAAATGGTCAGCACTTACCCACAGCTTGCTGATTTGAAGATTGAGACTTCCTGGTCTGGGCTAATGTCATATGCGCGACACTTCATGCCCCAAATCGGCCAATTATACCCGGACGTGTGGTTCTGCACGGCATTTGGAGGTCATGGACTGAACACCACCGCGATTGCCGGCAAAGTTGTCGCTGAGGCCATTCTGGGCCAGTCGGATCGCTATCAGTTGTTTAAACCGTTCGGCCTCGTGTGGGCCGGAGGCCTGGGCGGCTTGTCCGCAGCACAAATTACCTACTGGAAACTCCAAGCACAGGATTGGTGGCGGGAGCGATCGTCAGCATGACCCCCCTGTGCTCAGCGCGCCACCTTGTACGGTTATGACACTTCACGAGGACGTTGAACGCCATTCTCGCATTGGTCAGAACCTTGCATGGAAATCGCTGAGTTCGCGCCGCCCTCATCGGTAAACTGCAGCTTCCGGGCCATCTTCTTTTGCACGCGCGCCAGCATGTTGCGCACGATGATGTCGCCGACCTGTTCGAGCTTGACGAAGGCGCCGAAAAGTTCGCGCGCCCGGCCCACCTCATAATCCGAAAGTTGCCGCGGCTAGGTAGAGCTTGATGGCGGCGTGCTCGCGGTCGACCTTGTCCGAGCGCCGAGAGTTCATCGACGCGCGCCTGGTCGGCCGTAGATTATGCGCGCCCGGAGGACCTCGTCATAGTTAAGCGGAGAAAAGCGCGCCCTGCTGGGGCGCGCTTCTTTATGAAGTTAGGCTGCGACGGCAAACTCGTTGAGCCTGCCTTCCGCAAGTGCCGACAGCGCTTCATCCGTAGCCTCTTCTTCCTCAAGTGTCGCTTCGAGCAGTGCTTGAACATCCGTCATGTCAAGTTGCTCCGCCCACTTTGCCAGAGTGCCATAGCGGGCGATTTCGTAGTGTTCTACCGCCTGGGCTGCAGAAGCGAGACCAGCATCAAGCGCGGGCTCGCCTTCAAACTCGTTCATGATCTCCTCGCCCTCAGCCAGGATACCCTCGATCGCGTCACACTTCTTGCCGGTCGGTTCTTCTCCGATAATTTCGAACACTTGCTCAAGTCGATCGATTTGGCCCTGTGTCTCGGCGTGATGTTTTTCAAATGCGGCTTTCAGATCCTCGGAGTTAGCGGCCTCTGCCATTTTGGGCAAAGCCTTTAGGATTTGATTTTCGGCGTAATAGATGTCCTTGAGAGTCTCGTGAAACAGAATTTCGAGTGTCTTAGCCATAGTGATGTCCTTCCTGCAAATCCGCGGCGGGGGTGCAGCGGTTATTGATCAAAGGGCGCCGAGAGACGTTTGTTCCAACTAGCAGTCGAACAATATCTGACACGCAGGCGATGGTGGCTCTCGTCGCGAACCAACTGCTCAGGGTGGTTACCCTCAAATGTTAAAGAGGCTCTGTCCGGAACAAAAAGGTGGGCTTGCTGTTCGAGCTTCATAGCTTCACCCCATTTTCCGGGAGATTTATCGATGCAAGAGAACCCAACAGACCAGTACGATTCCGCTCACTCTGAAGAACGACCGAGCATCCCACTGACCGGCGTCGTCGAAAACGAGACAAGCTTCGAAGACCTCAAACGCAAGGCTGCAGATGACCTTGGTACGGTCAAAGACAAGGCCAAGGAACATATTCAGGGTGTCGCCGAAAAGGCCGAACAAGTGGCGGCCGATCACAAAAACGTCGCTGCCCGCTATGCAGCTTCTCTTGGTGCTGCCCTGCAGAAAGTGGGGGCAGAAATGCAAAATGCGGATGACACTGAAATTGCAAAGTATGCCGAAGACTTGGGCACTTCCATCCAGTCTTTTGCCAGGGACGTCGAAGATAAAAAGCTGAGAGACGTTGCCGCGATGGCTGAGGACTTTGGCCGCCGGCAACCCCTTGCTTTCCTCGGGGCTGCCGCGCTTGCAGGCCTCGTGGCCAGTCGGTTTTTGACGGCATCCGCCCCCAAGGGAGCTCGTGAAACGGGCGGTTCCAACAAGTCCGGTCAGGAGAAAGCTGATGTCTGAAGTTAATCAAAACAGACCGTTGCCGGAGTTAATCGGCGGACTTTTGACCGATGTTTCAGGGCTGGTGCGCAAAGAAATTACTCTTGCCAAGGCCGAAGCGTCGGAGAGCGTTTCGCGAGCGCTCGGCGGCATCGAAGCCCTGGCCATCGGCTTGGTGCTGGCAATCGGAGCCATGGGAGTGCTGCTCGGTGCCGTTGTTGCCGGGTTAACCACCGTCTTGGTTGCGCAGGGTTATAGCCAACCCGGATCAAATGCGGCTGCGGCCCTTATCGTCGGCATTCTCGTAGCGATTGCAGCTTGGGCGACCATCTCAAAAGGCGTCTCCGCACTAAAAGCAAACAACTGGAAACTCGAGCGCACCGCAGCATCAATCAGCCGCGACGCTGATGTGATTAAGGAGAAGACATCATGACTTTGGATTTAAACGCACAGACTGCAGCCGAGATACAACGGGACATTGATCAGGACCGAAAGCGTATCGAAGGGCGCATCGATGCTATTCAAGACCGGATGTCTCCCGGCCAATTGATCGACGAGGTCATGGGGTACTTCAAAAACAGTGGTGGCGGCGACTACGTAGCCAACCTTGGCACTGCCATGAAAACGAATCCGATACCCGTGGCGATGATGGGCGTTAGTTTAGCCTGGCTTATGGCTGGGGCTGGTAGTAGCGCGCCGACGAAGAGAGAATTTCGAGAGGACGCGCAGCCGTATCCGCTTGCGACCATCACCGGTGACATCTGGCAAGTTGAGGGGACGGAAGAGGATGAAGGAGCGCAATATTCGCACTTTGTCGATGATGCGGGCCAGCGGTTCAAGGCATTGAAGGACGCCGCAGGAAAACGTGCCGGCGATTTCGTCGACGAGACCGGCAAAACCTACCGTGGCTTCGCGGACTCTGCCGGCGGCCGCATTTCCGCCATCAAGGATCAGACCGGGGCCTTGTGGGACAGCGCCGCAGACTGGCTTTCGGACACATGGGATCAGGTAAGCGATACAGCGGCCGGAATATCTGGCAAGACGAGCGAACATGCGCGAACGCTGGGAGAGAAAACCCAGGCGGCAGGTGCTTCGGTGCGCAATCAGACCAGTGTTCTTAACGAAACGATCGTTTCCCATTTCCGGGACCAACCGCTCGTCGGAGGTGCGCTTGCCTTTGCAGTAGGCGCAGCTATCGGCGCGGCACTCCCCCATACGGAGGTGGAGGACAAAGTAGTCGGCGATGCTGCCGAGCGCGTCAAGGAAAGCGTTTCGGAAAAGGCAGACGAGTTATTGGATAAAGGTAAGGAAGTAGCAACGGACGCCTATGACCAAGCGATCGGAGTGGCCGACGCGGTCTACGACGTCGCGTCGGAACGGTTGAAGAGTGATGAAGATTAAGCTCCGGTGCGCGAGCGTCGGATTTACTAACAATGATCCTTCTCGAGGGAAGTTATGGAGTATCCGGAGGGTTATAAAACCTCCGGATATTTATTTATGTGTTCCTTCGAAACATCCTGGCAACCGCAATCAAAATACACGCGCCGATGAAGCCAGCGACCAAGTATCCCAACCAACCGCCCAGCACCACCCCAAACACCGAAAGGATTGCGTTGGCGATTACGGCCCCGACAATGCCGAGGACAACGT
>NZ_WJIG01000004.1:699358-720734 GCF_009647635.1 Phyllobacterium sp. SYP-B3895
GTTCATAACCAAGCCCATTTGGCTTTTCATGAACATCTCCGCCAGCCAGCCCGCCAGTCCACCGATTATGATTGCTGCAATCCAGCCAATTCCCGCACTTTCCATAATTTTTTCCAAACTTTCGCTAAAAGTTGCGGACAACAACCCCGGGGGAGCTCGCGTGGTTCCCAGTAAACAGAGATTGTTTACAGTCGGCTCAGCATCCCAGGTTGCTCGCTCATGGCAGCGTTCGATACGCTTGGCCGACTATATGACTTTGGCATGTGCCCGACCACGTCGGCAGATTTTCAGAACTGATGGGCGTCGCTACCGGACTCGACCGAAAAGTCGAGCTCTGTGATTGGGGCCTCTACGGCAAGAGAAAATCCTGTTGGAACGTTAGGAATGCGCACGTGTTTTGGATCTAAACAAGGATTAAATTTTCAATGAATTTCCTTCGAAATAATGGGTTAACGATAGCGCTTCTAACAGCGTTTTTGGGCAGTATGGTTGGTATGATCTACGCAGGATGGAGTCATGAAAATCAGGAGCTGATCCGACATCACCTCGCCCCCCTAGAGTTTGAACAATACCTCACCACTGATAGTTTTTGGTCGGCCTTGTTTGAGAATTGGGAAAGTGAATGGCTGCAGATGGCGGCCTATGTCGTGCTGACCGCCTACCTTTTCCAAAAGGGTTCTTCTGAATCCCGAGATCCTGACGACGATGTCAAGGACAACGACCCGCCCTCTCGAGCGGGCTGGCTTTACGGGCACTCTTTAGGTCTTACGTTGGGATCGCTATTTGTGCTGTCGTTTGTAGGACATTTTTTTGCTAGCCATTCCGCTGCAAACTCTGACGCAATTTCTCATGGTGAGGAGGTGGTGTCTGCGCTTGCATATTTGGGCAACGCCGGGTTCTGGTTTGAATCGTTTCAAAACTGGCAGTCAGAGTTTTTCTCGACAGCAACGCTGGTAGTGCTGTCGATTTTTCTGCGATATAGCGGCTCGCCTGAATCAAAGCCTGTTGAAGCGCCAAACGATCAAACCGGGGACTGATAGTAAGCACTCCAACAATCCAGGATTTCCTCCGTTTCTGCGGTCTCAACTTGCTGCGAGAGGCGTTGACCATAAAACAACTGCATGGCGTCATGAGCTGCATCCGACGAACTGCAAACCGCGTCGCAAGCGACAATCACTCGGAAGCCGAGATCAATCGCACCAAGCACCGAAGCGAGGACGCAGACATCTGTTTCGCCGCCACTTACGATAAGGGTGCGGACCGCTCCCCGATTGAGGTGCAAAAACAGTTCGCCGGATTGCCAAGGCGAATACACAACCTTGTCAAAGGTCCGCGCGGGCGGAACATGCCGCGCAAGCTCAGGAACGATATCAATCTGGCCGGCGTCAAGATTATCAAGGGTCATGTTATTCCAGCGTTGATAATAGCGCAGCCAAGTTCCACCCACGTCTTGTGTATTCCGAGCAGGAATAAATCGGGTGAACACTGTCCGCGTAGGGTCTTTTCCTACCAAGGCCTCAATGTGCGGTAAGACCCGGTCGAACCACGGCATGGCCCAAGGGCTGTCACCTCGAAAAATGCCCTGCATGTCGACACAAAGGTGAACTGCCGCTTCATCAATGGGGCCAAATCTTAGTCCGCTCGCCACGGTCGCCACCCGTCTAAAGAAACATTATTATCAGCATGCGGAGGGTGGCAGCTAGCCGTGAATATGGGTGCGAACCAGCCAAAACAAGGCTTTCAGTCTCAATGGTTTTCTTAACCATTATGCTTGTGTCCTGCGTCATCAGCATCCACGGCCTCAGCATCATCACTACCCTAACGGGAACTGCTACGAGTCCACTGATGACGGCGCCCCCGGTCTAGCGCCGCGGCTCCGGGTTCTCGAAAGGTAAAAGTGAAATTTCCCGCATAACCGCCTAACGCCCTGATGGTTCCGCCGCCGTGTTGGGAACTTGTGCGTGCGACGCCCATTACGTGGTTGGTAAACCAAATTGGAAAATCCCATGGTATTGGACGAGATCGAGGGAGGATGTCTGTGCGGCAATATTCGATTTCGTGTGCGCCGAATTAGGCGTACGCACATTTGTCACTGTGACATGTGTCGTCGCGCGACTGGCGGACCGTTTGCCGTGCTGAGTTGGGTTGACGCCACAGCTGTCGTCTGGGAGGGAACAAAGCAACCGAAAGCGCGACGCTCCTCCCCAATCGCAACGCGCAGTTTCTGCGGCGATTGCGGTACGCCGATTGCCTTGCAATATGACGACGACCGGATCAGCTCGCGTTCTATGCGGGTACGTTTGATACGCCGGAAAAAATACCACCAACCTACAATTATCATGAGGAAAGCAGACTACATTGGGTCCGGTGCGGTGAAGAGCTGCCAGCCCACCCTCCTGAGGAAGTCTGGTAACTCAGTACCCATCGAGAAAAGATGAAATGCCATCATCGAGCAGACTATCGCAATTGCAGTCTCCGCACCTGCTCTCCCGACCTCACCGTAAACGGTGAACCGCAGTGCTGAACTTGTCAGGTCGGGAGTAAGCATCCTCTATTCGTGCACGGTCACGGCGGCGTTGCCCGTGGACACGTGCGAAACGAATACCGCCGTTAGTCCCTTGTCTGCGAAAAATATTGGGTCGCCATCGCCAGAACCATGGCAAAGGCCATGAGGACGGTCGCTTGTAAATCCGTCATGGCTGCCTCCTGATATTCGAGTTCTCCGCCGAACGACGACGCACGGCAACCTCGAAGTCGGGCGCAAGGGCGTCATGTTTGCGGGCGAAAGCAAGGAACATGCTCCGAGCGGTCTCTGCTTCGACCTCTCCTGACAGCGCGGCGCGGCATGCGTTCAGTGCCATCGTATGAGCGACCTCTTTTTTCGACAATGGCCAATCACTCAACAGCGCATATGCTTCAGTGACGGACCTGACTTGGCTTGGCACACCCAGTCCAACCAATATCACCACGGGGTTTTTGAAGATATTGTACTCCATAAGCTCCTCCTTATTTAGCTCGGTGTTCGCCACGGACTCCGAGTGCCCGTGGCCAACACCTTGCGCCACTCGGTATGCTTTTTGCTGGGTCTTAAGTTTACAGACCGGGCGGACCGCCACAGCCATCGGCTTATCCAAGGTTTTATCGTCAGCGCGATCTGACTCTGGTGATAGTGACCTTGTTAACCTGAGCTCCATGGCCTTGCCAGCACTCCATGGGCTACAGTTTTTGCGCGGGTACCGATGATCCTCCATCGCGATCCACCCAAATTTTCGCTGCTTTCGATTTTCGGCAATTAACGTTCAATGGTATTCCTGGTTCCACCTCGGTGGACCTGAATTCCAGCGCGCTGAAGGAAAGTATTTGTAGGAAGCGTAACCTTACCAGATCGGAGCAGGGCAGCGCAAAGCGCCGATGAACTGGCGGCGGCGCTGACTGCCTCACTACTCCGTTTTCGATCTGAAACTTAGGAACTCACTACGATCCCCGGGGGCGCCCAGGTCCCCTCGCCCGCCGGCAGCACCGAAGGCGGCGTTGTCTTTGGCCAGTAGAGCCGCATCACCAAATAGATCGGCCCGTCAGGAGCAGGCAGCCAGTTCGCTTCCTTGTCTGCGCCCGGAGACTTGTTCTGGATATGCAGTGTCAGCGACCCATCCGCGTTGGTCTTCATAGCGGGCAGCATGGGCGAGTTGATGAGATAGCGGTTGATCGGGTTTTCGATCAGGAGCTGGGACTTGCCGTCATACATAGTCAGCGACCAGAATGAATTCACCGGCGGCAGTTGTCCTGCCGGAAACGTCAGCGTGTAGTTGTGCTTGCTGCCGTCGAGCGTCTGCCCGTCGCTGTCGACGCGGGTGAACGGATATGTCGCCTCCTCCGGGTCATTACCATATATACCGGCCTGCGCTGCGACAGCGCGCTTTAACCAGTCCCCGTTGTAGTGGGCGCTATCCCCCGGAAGACCGCTAACCCGCCAGCCATTGATTGTTTTGCCAACGTTGGCGACTGCCTCATCGACCTTGCGCTGGCCCTCTTTCATGCCAAGGCCAAGCTCCAGCTTATGCTCCACTGGCAGCTCCTTGAAGTCGAAGGTCTTGCCTGGCCCGACGCCGACGCGAGCCAACTTGGCGCGTATCTCCCTCTCATTGTCTTGCGGCGGCGCATACTGCAGCGCGAAGTCGAGGTAATCGAAGAAGTTGGTCTTCACGAGTTCCTTATCGATCTTCGGGAAGTCGATGGCCGGAGCCGCCGCTGGTGGCGTTTGCTTCAGATACGCCGAGAGCATCTGTACCTTGTAACCAGCCTGCACCTTCTTGACGTTGTCGAGATCATCCGGCCCGAAGAGCTGGGTGCGATAACCCGTGACGGAAAACTGTGTGCTCGAACGAAACACCTGCTTGATGCCTGCCGGGGTGTCACCCTTCCAGTCTGGCCCGACCACCATGTAGTCGCCGGCCTCGCTGCCCGTGGCACGAGTGCCAATATAGCCGTAATTGTAGGTATTGCCGTCACAGAGCATCACCGAGTAGTAGCGCTTCGGGTCGATCGCCGGGACCGAGAGTACGGCCGGCTCGGCCCGCAAATCGAGCCACACGAAGGAATAGGGTGTATCGCTGTTTGGCGTGACGATTGCAGTGTCTTTGTAGGTGAAGACGTTGGGTTCGTTCTTGATCTCGTTGAACGGAGCCTTGAACTGGCCCGAATTGCGATCCACCGCATACTCGTACATGACCCCATAGTTCATCACGAGCGGCAGGCCATAAATGAACCCTTCCTCGGCGATGGTCTTGGCCTCGATAATGTCTGGATAGCTCTGCGCCATCAAGATGCTTGGCTTCACGATTGTAGCGGCAGCGGCAATTATCGCAGCCGAGCGAAGAAGATCGCGCTTCGTCAACATTTGCTGTGTACTCCCGCCGTAGCTGCCAGAAGCAAGTGCCCCATGATATTCCCCCTCTGAATTACCCCAAACTTGGCGGCGCAATATTCAGAAAAGACTCATTTTCGTCACCCGGTTTTGATATTCAAAGTCTGCAATTTTAGCTAGTAGAGCCATCAGATGTTACTGTAAATTACTGTTTCCGAAGCCTTGCGGAATGGCTAATGCGTTCCGATATCGTCCATCGGTTATTGCGATAGGCGGGCTGCATCGCTTTGAAAAACTATACCGTAGGGCTGCGCCAGCGCCGTTGCCATCGAACCAGCAATGTCGTCTTGAAGCTGAAACAAGCCCTGGCGCTGAATATCGTTTTCGTAGGTGTTCGTCCAAAAAATGGAGCCATCGGCACGATTCACAGAACATTTCGGCATGCTGACATACCTGATAAATGCTGCAATCGACGAAGCCCTTAGCCTCCGATCGGAAGAACGTCCGCCAGATGCGGCGACCTACTGAACCCGGCATTTAAAGTGGCTTTGCGGTCTCGGTGCGGCAATGTGCCTGGCGATGAGCCCTTCAAAGAACTTCTCGACCAGCTTGACGAGGCAGAGCGCCGTCATCGTAACAGACATCGTTAAACCGACTTGGTCGCGTCAATAATGCGGGTATCATGTGCCTCGCTTCATCGTTTTTTGCAAAAGGGTCTCGACTGAAAGCAATTGCTCTCGATGCATCGCGAACTGCGTGGTGTCGGCTACCCCAACGATGGCAGCAAAGACTTCATCTTCGACCCAACCAGCAGCAACCGCTTCACCGACGAGTTCAAGTAATCTATCTTCGATGGCCATCTGGCAGTCGCTCAAACGATCCTTGTGGCCGGATGGCTTGCGTGGTCTTTCGATCGTCATGCGTGATGCTGGGGGTGGGATTCGTCTTCGGCATTGTGATAATCATGGGGGATCGGCTGGTATTTGCGGTAACTAAGAAATTCTATTGATTTGGAATCCCGAAATGCGGGTGACGGCCGGCCCCCTGCCTATTTCGTCTCGCCATCGTCCCTTAGCGGGCCAATCAATAACGTTAAACAACCTGCGAGGAACTACCTTTGGGAAACGTGCGCGACTATCACCCACCAGGTCATGTCATAACGTCGGAAATGCGCATCGTCCCGATAAGCCGGTTCGTATCGTCATACACATGGACCAGGAACTTGGAAGGATCGATATTCCTCCCTACGGCCTCACGGATATTGTCGCGTGCGGCTTCTACGGCAGCGCGAAGGGCGGCTTCACCGTCGGCACATTCCATATCGACCACGTCAATGGGCAGCCCGTCTCCCTCATGATAGGCGAAATGAAAGAGTGGCATTATGCCGATGCTCCTGTGAAGTGACCGCAGATCAACAAGCGTCGAGACAGGCTGCTGTTCCCTCAATAAATAAATTGATTGATTCGGATTCCCGAAACACCGGTCCTATATTCCCGACCGTGGCTTAAGAGGATTACAGGACATTCCAGCGAGTGCGGGTGCTCGCGTAGCGAGGCAATGATCGAAGGCAGGGGCGCTGTGACCAATCAGGCCCTGGCCGACACCAATGATGACTATTTCTAGGCTTGTGGCAAAATACCTGAACTTCGATCTGAAGAACTTGGCGGCGGATGAAACCGGGGCCGTTCCTTCAGAAACCGACTGCGCGTAAGGGTGGCACATGATACCCGCTTTATTGACAGCACTACTATCGGTTTAAAGTTGCCTGGCCCAATCACTCAGGCTAATGGCTGTTTTTCTTGGGGGAATCTTCTTCCTCACCCTCAAGCGCATCGTCCTCTTTCGTCTGGGCAGCCAACAATTCATTCAAGGCAAGCAGCGACTCTTCGCGGCTCCACCCTACCGAGGTCGCTTCCTCCAAAATGTCCAACAGCTGGGCTTTTTGCTCCAGCATCTCGCGGAACCGCGGCTCCAGAGCCTTTTGACAATCAATGGTTCGATCGGCATATTCCTCACAACTAGGTGGCCCTTGTATGGGCATCTCACCGTCCTCCTCTGGGTTACCTCGGACTTTACATCAACCGGTCGCCCTTGGGGAAAAAAGCGTCATGAACGGCTGTCGCAATGATATCCGAGGCGTCTACCCCTTGGCTGACAACCTTCAAAGCGACCGGCTAAAGATTTGATGCTTGATAAGCCGGCCTCACTTGCTTCGTATCGGCGGCTCAGGCCACGTGCTTAAATTCCACCTCGCTCAAAGACATCTTTCGTCGCGCTATAGTAACAGCTATATTTGGCCCGCTGACCTCTGCCGAGTATTCAGCACGAGCCTGGCTGGTTTCCGTCATAAGCACCAACCAGGCTCTCTATTCACAATCCAGCGCCTGTGAGCAACACATCCGACCTGTTGGGTTGTAAACCCCCGCGCGGCAAGGCTGCCCGCCAAAGGCAACTAGGCAGTTCGATTTAGAGCTGGAACTTGTGAAGGGTGATGGCGTTGGGCCAAGTCGGAGAGCCCAACCTCCGGCCCGAGGCTCGGCGAGAAGCGCTGTACCCCGTCAACGTCGGGCCTCACGGCATGCAAAATTAGTTTCCCATGGTGGACCCTGGGGGTAAACAAACTTAGTTAAACCTCAATTTCGTATTAACTAGTTGCTATCCAAAACATTGCTGACGTCTCGCATCGCCAGAATGCCTTTTCGAGGCGTATTTCGAAATACTTTAACCTTTTTCTGGAGATAGCAGCAGGAAGCGTTTAAAGCACGTAATGACCCGCTTACGCGGCAGTCGTGACACCAGAAAAGATGACTTCGCATCGCCAGAGGAACTCTTGGCCGCCCATGCACTTGAGCCGAGACCATCACGCGACTGGACAAAACTATCCAATATACTCAGACGATCCGGCGGAGCCTTCTCACATCTTCGAAAGGCCCACTAAGCATCATGACAGCGCAACACATCAAGGAGATCGATGAGGCGATAAGCGAACTCATCGATTCCCGCCGACTCGAGGTAGTCCAGATAGGACAAAACGGCGCTAACCCTGGGCCTCTCAAGAACCTGGTGGAAATTCAGGCAGCGATCTATGCCTTGTTGCGCGCCAAGGAACATGAAATGTCGCTGTAGAAGCAGTCGCGCCTCCCAAGTATTCCACCGAGCTGCATTATCAGCTAAGTCGCCCATTGGAAACGCATACATCTTTCACCATATTTTAACCATGGCAGCACGCTTCCATTGGTTGATAGGCCAAGCCATGTATGAAGATTATCGAACATTCTAAATGGTGCAGGTGTTCGGGAGGCAGCCCGGCCAGTTGGTTGGCATGATGTCGGCGTACGAGCGCCCCTTTCCAGGAGCAGAATCGGACCTGCTTGCGGAAGGTACGTTTCCTGCTGAGCGGATACTAGACTTTCGAACCACGAAATTTTTTGAAATGTTGCAACTACACAGAAACTTATTTTTGGAACGTCTTCATCACAAACTCCATTTGAACGACATGAAAACATTTGTTGGAATGTCCACATTCTTTCTGATCGTTTCTGTCATCGTCGGTGAAGCTGCAGAGGTAACACCCGACGCGATCAATTCTGCTTCGCTTTCCACAATCACTGCGGGGCCCGCTTCCAAATCAATAGCTGATCCCGATCCAGCGATCATCCGGCTGCAGGTTCTCCTAGACCGCGCAGGGGTGTCGCCGGGGGTGATCGACGGCCTTTATGGAACAAACGTGACTAAGGCGGTGATGAGTTTCGAAAATATGATGGGGATACCTCCGGACGGTGCGATCGACCCCGATGTTGTCAGCAGGCTGGAGACAGGTGGCCCGATTATTGGCACCTACACGGTGACGGACGATGACCTGAAAGGTCTCGTGGACCATATTCCCGTGGACTACGGCGAAAAGGCGAAGATGCCCAGCTTGGGATACACCAGCGTCGCCGAAAAACTGGCAGAGCGTTTTCACATGCATATCGACCTGTTGACTACGCTCAATCCAGGTTCTGATTTCGCTTCCGGGGATACGGTCCAGGTGGCGATGCCCGGTCCCCCGCGCCATGGAAAGGCGGTCCGCATCGAAGCCGACAAGGCCGCTGGGCGGGTCACGGCTTACGACAGGCGCGACGTCATCCTAGCGGCGTATCCCGCGACAGTTGGCAGCGAGGATAATCCTTCTCCAAGGGGTACGCACAAGGTGAAGGGCGTCGCGCGGATGCCCGTGTTCAGATACAATCCAAAGGTCAACTTTAAGCAAGGAAAGAACAACAAGATACTCACGATCCCCAAAGGCCCCAATGGACCGGTCGGAACTGTCTGGATCGATCTAACCGAGCCAACATACGGCATTCATGGAACGCCTGATCCCGAACTTATCGACAAAGTCGGGTCGCATGGCTGCATTCGTCTGACCAACTGGGACGCCGAGGAGCTAGCTGGAATGGTGAAGCCTGGCGTTGTTGTCCGGTTCGTCAACTAAGTGTTGATATTCAGATCGGCCCTGTAGCTAGGAAGCGTTTTCTGTATGACGTTGTTGGTACGCGCTTTAGGTCTGTGACGCACGCTACCCTCCAGAATAAACTTGATGAAATCTATCGAGCAACGCGTTCGGCTGAAGATTCGCTTGCCGTAGAGGTGCCTCGCTTCGGCTGTCCATGGAACCGAAACGGTAGCAGGCCTCCCCTAGCTTCGAACAGAACGTTTCAATTTTCATAATTTCATACCGTTACACGTCTTTTGCCGCAACTGCGTTCGTTCGCATGTTGGTACGATGGAGTTTAAAGTGCGGCCCGGTGCACGTGACCCGAAAGCCCACTTACGGACTCGTGTTGATAGCATCAACAATATTGACACGAGTTGACATTTCTAGCACCGCACAATCGGTCTCTTCTGTTTGTGATCGGCTAACCATCGGCCTCCCGGCGCCGAAATATGTGGTCCGACGACTGCGTCAGCCACCGTCACCTAGTGCTCGTCCAAGCACGCTTGGAGGCTCAAATTTGTGGAGCCTACCCTCTATTTCTCCTGAAGGAACGAGACGTCAAGTGCCGCAAAAC
Organism: Phyllobacterium sp. SYP-B3895; assembly: GCF_009647635.1. Taxonomy (NCBI): domain Bacteria; kingdom Pseudomonadati; phylum Pseudomonadota; class Alphaproteobacteria; order Hyphomicrobiales; family Phyllobacteriaceae; genus Phyllobacterium; species Phyllobacterium sp. SYP-B3895. The sequence continues at coordinate 709,274 of NZ_WJIG01000004.1, forward strand.
GTTTGAAGGACGCGCTCGTTGATTTTCGGAGGATCTGCGTAATGTGCGAATTCCGGTTGGTCCTCGAAGGGTTGGCCGAGAACTGCCAGCAATTCTTCAAACGGGCGGAAATCATTATTCCGGACCGCTGCGGTGATGACCGCTTCGACGCGGTGGTTTCGCGGGATGAAGCGCGGATTGACGTGGAGCATTGCATTCCGGCGCTCAGAACCTGTCTGCGCTTCGCGCGAGATGCGCGACCGCCAGCGTGCCAGCCACTCCACAAATACGCCAGGTTCTGCAAACAGGCTGAGCAGTTCCTCGTCCTCCGTAGCGTTCCCGGCAGAATGGCTCAGATAGCGGAACGTCAAAGTAAAGTCCGCCTGACCCCTGGTCATTATGTCGAGCAGTTCTTTGATAAGCGTCAGGTCATTTTCTTCTTCGGTGAACAAACCAAGCTTACTTCGCATCCCCGTAATAAACACCGCCTCGAATTGGGCGTCGAAAGTGGCTAGCGCGTTTTGGGCCAGGGACACCGCCCTGTCCTGATCGTCCGCTAACAACGGGAGCAGTGTCTCTGCCAGACGCACCAGGTTCCACAAAGCGACCGGCCCTTGGTTACCATACGCGTAGCGGCCCGCATGATCGATGGAACTGAAAACGGTCGCCGGATCGTAATTGTCCAGGAATGCACATGGACCATAGTCAATGGTCTCGCCCGCGATAGACATGTTGTCTGTATTCATCACTCCGTGGATAAATCCGGCCAACATCCACTGCGCAACCAGTGAAGCCTGAACTCCGATCACTTCGGCCAGGAGCGACAAATAGGGCATTTCAGCCTCTGCCGCCGAGGGGTAATGCCGGGCAATGACGTGGTCCGCGAGAGTACGGACTCCCTCAAAGTCACCCCGTGCGGCAAAAAATTGAAACGTGCCAATCCTTATATGGCTGGACGCAACGCGGGTGAGAACGGCACCGGGCAGAGACGTCTCACGTGCAACCGTTTCTCCGGTCAGAACGGCAGCGAGCGCGCGGGTTGTTGGAATCCGTAGGGCATTCATTGCTTCACTTAAGATGTATTCGCGCAGCACGGGACCCAGCGCCGCGCGTCCGTCTCCGCCCCGCGAAAAAGGCGTGCGTCCCGAACCCTTCAACTGAATATCACGGCGGACGCCGTTTCGATCGATGACTTCGCCGAGGAGGATCGCCCGACCATCGCCCAGTCGAGGGACGAAATGACCAAACTGATGCCCTGCATATGCGGTGGCAATGGGGTGAGCGCCTTGCGGAATATTATTTCCCGCCAGCATGTCGATACCCTCTGCACTGCACAACCACTGATCCTCGAGACCTAGCTGTCGTGCGAGATCATGGTTCAGTTTAATCAATCTCGGAGACGCGACGGGCGTAGGTAACGTGCGGATGAAGAATTTGTCCGGCAGCCGGCTATAAGTGTGGTCGAATTCGATTTTGCTCATTGCAAACCTGTTTTGTGGTTGTTCACCGTAACCAAGCGTCTGCCAGAGCACAAGTTAACGTCGATCGTGAGAATGACGCATATTTGCACAACCGAGCGGGCGAAAAATTGATCATTAAAAGTTCATTTTATCACAGCGTCCCGCGACGGTTTCGGTGCATGGCCTCACTTGTCCAGACTTTTCGAGCCCGCCAACGCGTATTCATCTGTTGTATTGGACGAAGGTCTCTGGCCTTTCGTTGCGCTGATGCATCGCCCCGGCTTTCATTCCTGGCAAGTGCGGCGGCTACACCAACGGCGATCGCCAGCATTGCTGCGGTTTCGCGCGTCGGCAACGTCTGCTCACTGCCTGCGGCATGGACAGAGGTCCGGCAATCGCCGCCCACGCATCTATGCTCAAGCCCCTGCCAGCCGCTGGCATGTAGAAGCCTTGGTCTGGATAGACTGGCCGGGCATAGACACGTCTGACCGTCGCTCAGGGAAGACGGAGCTGGCGGCGGAGAGACCGCGGCAATAAGAATGGTCATGGCTTCGAGACGGCCTACACTTTCACCATTGGAAAAACACCTCACAAGTTTACCGTCTGATTCCCCAAACTGGAACGATCTATATTCTTTTGCGTTTAAGCGGCCCGAGACAGGCAGGCTCATCGAAATGATAGGGGTTAGGAGCGCCACGCCTAAAGCCTGCAGGCGTAGCCGCTTGGTCAGTACGGTCCTCATTAACGAAACCGAGCGATCCGGGCCTTCGGGCAGAGCCGTCATGCTGTAGTGAGCAATAAGACCGCACACCGGCACGCGGGCGAAGTCGTTGAGCAACGGCAGCACCGCATCCCAGACCTTGCCTCCGACATTCTTGAAATAGACATCAATTCCATTCGGGCAGGCGGCCTGGAGCTGCGCTGGGAAATCAGGTGAGCGATGATCGAGGCCAATATCGAAGCCGAGTTCCTCGGTCAGGAAGCGCGTCTTATCCGCACCACCGGCAATACCGATTACCCGGCAACACTTGATCTTGCCGATCTGCCCAACCAGCGAGCCGACCGGACCGGTGGCGGCTGCTACGACCAGCGTCTCGCCGGTTTGCGGCAGGCCGATGTTACGCAGGCCGACATAGGCGGTCATGCCAGGCAGCCCGAGCACGCCAAGCGCGTTTGCACGGGCGCTTTAGCCGGATCAAGCCGCATTACGCCTTCGCCGTTTGAGATACTGTAATCCTGCCAACCCCCATAGGCGAGCACGATGTCACCGACGCGAAACCGCTCGAGATTTGACTCAGCGACGCGGCTGACCGTTCCGCCCACCATTACCTCTCCGACCTCGACCGGCTTGGCATAAGATTTTGCGTCGCTCATCCGGCCGCGCATATAGGGATCGAGCGACAGCCATTGCGTCTTCAGGAGCATTTCGCCTGGCTCCGGAGTCGGTATAGGCTTCTCCACCAGCTTGAAATGTTCAGGTCCCGGATCGCCAAGCGGCCGGCTGGCGAGTGTAATCTGCCGATTGAAATTGGGGAGCATCTGTACTTCTCCTTGCATGGATAAGGTGGCGATCGTTATATGACGTTTGCCAAAGGCACCTATCACCAGCTGGCTGGCGGATCACTGGATCAAACCCTTATTGCAGGAACGTATTCGGACGGCAGAGGTCCCGGATGTTTTGCCGATAGTCGGTTGGTCACTCCGGCAAAACGTCTCAATCCTGTTTGAAACACTGATCCTGTTCATGGCGATACCGCTTTGTGGTGCAGCAATATGCTTTGAGTTGTCTGTGATACCATCCGCAATCACGATACGAGCTGCTGACCGCCATCAATGTCGTAAGTCGCGCCGGTCAGCGCTGTGTTGCTCATGATGTGAACGGCGAGCGCAGCGATATCAGCCGGTCCAACGACACGCCGAATTGGCAACGATGCCGACAGTTCGTCACGCCGCCTGTCGAGGTTCTCCCCGAGCAGGGATGCTGACAGTGGCGTATCGACGAAGCCAGCGGCAATCAGGTTGACGCGTATCGGCGCGAGCTCAAGCGCCAGATTGGCAATGAGCGCGGGAAACGCGACGGTAACCGTCGAGACGATTGCGAGGCCAAGTCTCGGGCGACGTGCGCCTGTGCCGCCCATGAAGATCAGCGATCCGGCCGGCCTAACCTTTCCCGCCGCGTTGCGAGCAACATTGAGCGCGAGCAACAGGTGCTCGGTAAGACCGTGTCGTGCCTCATCGAGGGGAACTTCGAGCGGTGGGCGATAATGAGGCGCACCGGCTGTGACCATCACATGGTCGATTGGCCCTTCAAGGCTACTGAAGAACGACGCCAGTTGGTCACCCTCGTTGGCGTCGAAAGTTGCAGTGCGTGCGGCTCCAATCTCATTCGCAGCTTGAGCGAGACGTTCGCGATTGCGCCCGGTTATGATGACGCTGGCACCTTCGGCGCGCGCTCGCCGGGCAGTTTCCAGCCCGATACCGGCGCTGCCGCCGATGACGACGACAGTCTGGCCAAGCAGTTCGGGTTCGCGTTGCGCGGGGATGGTTATAGTGCTCATGCCTCCTCCGATAACAGCTTTCAATTCGCCAGTACGTGCATGTGCTCCACTCGATCGACGCAGGGACCTGACGAACAAGCGCCGGCATGCCTGCCGCGCCGTTCACGCTATTCTACTGCGGCGGCCTTCCTTGCCTGCTCCGCCGTCATGTAAGCAGCATACCAGTTCGGCCAGTTCTTGTCGCATCGCCCGCCAGTCCGCTTCGGGTGCGGCCCTGTCCAACGGCCTTTGGACGCAGAACAAGCATCGCGATTTCCCGCCCCACTTCTCGTTCATTCCGTTGAATCGAAATCATCCTCCCGGGCATTCAAGATGGAAACCAGTGTGCGCAGGCCGACATCCAGCTGATCCATTGTCGGCGCACCTAGCGCCAGTCTGACAGCGTTCGGCGCATGGCCGGGCGTGACGGCGAAGGTTGTGGAAGGCGTCAACGCAATGTCGCGCCTGGCTGCGGCAGCGACGAAAGCCTGCGAACGCCAGTGCGGGGGCAGCATCAGCCATAGATGATAGCATTTTCCGTTGGTCTGGATTTCCAAACCCGAAAGACGATCGACCGCCAGTTTTTGACGGGCGCACGCGTCGAGTCGCTTCAATCTTGCAAGCTCGGCAATGGTACCGTCGCCCATCATCCGCTCCGCGGCCGCAAACGCAAATCCTGATGCAGTCCATCCGCCCGAACGCACGGATGCCGTGACGCTTTCACGCAATCGTGGCGGCGGGACGATAAAGCCCAGCGTCAGGCCCGGTGCGACCTTCTTGGAGAGACTGTCGATGACAATGCAGGTGTCCGGCGCGAGTGCGGCAAGCGGCGGCTCATCGTCGAGGAAACCGTAGACATTGTCCTCAATGATCGGAAGGCCAAAGCTTTCGACCACGCGCAGGAGGTCGACCCGGCGCGCCGCGGTCATCGTCATGCCCAATGGATTCTGGATCGCCGGCTGAACGTAGATGGCCGAGAGATGGGCGTCACGGTGCGCCTTTTGCACAGCGTCAGGCCGGACACCGCCTTCGTCCATCGCCAGTGGCACCAGTGTAATTCCCAGCCGGGCGGCAATGCCCTTGATAAACGGGTATGTCAGGGCCTCCACACCGCAACGGCCGCCCGTAGGAACAATTGCGGCGAGCGCTGCGGCGATACTCTGTCGTCCGTTGCCGGTGAATACGAGTTGTTCGGGAGTCGGGGACCACCTGCCCTGCGACAGGTATGCGGCTCCAATGCTTCGGACCGCTGGGGTTCCGACGCTGGTCGCCTGTCTCAAGGCGGCGTCGAGCGCCGCAGGTTTCTCCAGGCCAGCCAGGCTTCTTCCGATGATCGCGGTCTGATTGGAGAGCATCGGGTAGTTGAACTCGAGGTCAATTCGGATCCCGCGCGGCTCAGTTAATGCTGCCGCCCCGCGCCGGGCATCGCCGGAGATGAAGGTGCCCCTGCCCACTTCGCCGACGACAAGGCCCCTGCGCAATAGCTCGGTATAGACGCGGCTCGCCGTCGAGACGGCGATCTTGCGGTCATAGGCAAAGCTGCGCTGGGGAGGCAGGCGCTCGCCGGGCTTGAGAGTGCCGTTGGCAATTTCCGCAGCGATCGTATCAGCCAGCGCCAGATATTCGGACTTCGCCATTAAATTGCTCCGAGCACAATGTTTTAATTGCTCCGAGCAACATATCGGAACATAATGGCTACGTCAAACCGGATTGCACCGGGAATTGCCAAGGTCTGCGGTAATGAGAACGCGACGGCGCTTAACAAGCGCCGATGGCGGCGAAGCAGGATTGCCGCAGAGCAATATCTGGAGGTCAAAATGTCTACAGCTCTTTCATCCATCGGTAGGCCGGCGGGAACAAAGACGCACGGCACATTTCTTCGGGCATTCAACGCCTGTTGGCAGCGGATCGCTCGCTATTTCGTCCATCGCGCCGCCATTGCGAGCCTGTGCGAGCTCGACGACGAAGCACTTCGGGATATTGGCATCGCCCGCTCCCAGATCAAAGGGGCGGCCTACGGCTTCGTGACCAACCCCAACGGGGCGAGGAGGTGATGATGGCCACCCCGGTTGCACCGGAGCTGACCGCTGCCACGATCCTGGTCGTGTTTGCCGGTGTATTCCTGATCAGCTTCATGAGAGGAGCTTTCGGAGGCGGGTTTGCCATCGTGGGTATTCCGCTGCTGTCGTTGGTGATGGATCCGGTCACCGCCGGCGGTCTGCTTGCGCCCCTGTTCATCGCGATGGATCTGTTCGCGCTGCGCTACTGGAAGCCCTCGACATGGTCGAGGCCGGACCTTGTCCTGCTCCTGCCGGGGCTGGTGATCGGCATCGGGTTCGGCTATGGGCTTTTCCGCTTCCTCGACCACCGGGCCATCGCGATCGTGATGGCGGTGATCACCCTGATCTTTGTCGGTCTCTGGTTTGTCAGGGGCGGACAGGTGACGAGGCGTCCGCGTTCGACAACAAAGGCGATCACTGCGGGTCTTGCCTCAGGAGTGACCACGATGGTTGCGCATTCGGGCGGACCGCCGCTTGCGATGTATCTGTTGCCCCTCGGCCTCAGCAAGGAAATCTACGCGGGAACAACGAGTATGTTTTTCACAGTGGGTAACGCGACCAAGGCGGTGCCGTGGCTGCTGCTGGTGAGGCCGACCGCGGGTGTCTGGGCAATAATGGCGATTTGTCTGTTTGCCATCCCCAGCGGCGTCTGGCTTGGGTGGCGGCTGAACGGAAGGCTGGACCAACGCCAGATTTATCGCGCCTGCTACGGATTGTTGGTTCTAACGGCGTTGAAACTGATGTGGGATGGCATTTCCGGATATCTCCCGTGAGCTGAAAGGTCCGCGTAGCGCTACCTCCGGAACTTTGAGCGCGCGCGAAACTGCCGAGTCGTCAGTAAGAGCAAACGGCGTCTGGCTGGGAGCCCGGAGACTACGAGCAGTGGACCATCCCAGCCCCTCCCAACGAAACATCATGAGAGGCCCTCATTTCGCGCGCGGCGATTGGGGTGGCGAGTGGCACCCAGATTTCGCCCCGAAAGCAGGATACATAGTCGCCAAGGAATATTGGGGAGCTAGCGGCTTTGCCAATACCGACCTCGACTTGTGGCTGGCAGAAGGGGATCACCCATGTTATCGTGGTCGGGTTGCTGGCCAATACCTGTATCAAAACCACTGCGCATTATGCCCCGGAGCTTGGCTATCATGTGACCTTGGTCCGCGACGCGACGGCAGCGCTCTCGCATGAAATGATGCACGCCGAGTACGAACTGAGTGGTCCTTCCTGCGCCCACGCAATCCTGGGGACCGCGGAACTGATCGCAGCTTTGTCAGCATCACATCCGAAGGAGACCAGGCCATGACCAGGCTCATCACGGCCGCTGCTGCAATCACGGCTGTCACCGTCGTCGTCTCGGGTGCATTCCCCCAGACTGCGATTGCGCCAAAGGCAACAACTGCCCCCGCATCACAGGCCACGGAAGACGCATCGATCCGGCCATTCAGCGTTCACGTGCCGGACGAGGCACTTAATCAGCTGCGGCGCCGGGTCCAGGAAACGCGCTGGCCCGATAAAGAGACGGTAGAAGACCAGTCCCAGGGCATCCAGCTTGCCAAACTCAAGCCGCTCGTCGAGTATTGGGGCACCGGCTACGACTGGCGCAAGGCGGAGGCGAAACTGAATGCCCTGCCGCAATTCGTCACCACAATCGATGGCGTCGACATCCACTTCATCCATGTCCGCTCCAAGCACCCCAACGCGCTGCCAGTGATCATCACTCATGGCTGGCCGGGATCGGTGTTCGAGGAACTGAAGATCATCGATCCGCTTACCAACCCGACCGCTCACGGCGGCACCGCCGACGACGCATTCGATTTGATCATTCCGTCGATGCCGGGCTTTGGCTTTTCCGGCAAGCCGACCGGCACGGGCTGGGGTCCTGACCACACCGCGCGAATCTGGGCTGAGCTGATGAAGCGTCTGGGGTACACCCGGTATGTTGCGCAGGGCGGGGACTGGGGTTCGCCGGTCTCCAGCGCCATGGCTCGCCTGGCACCCCCAGGATTGCTCGGCATCCACATCAACCTTCCGGCGGTGGTGCCACCCGAGGTGGCCGCGGCCCTGGCCTCAGGCGGGCCAGCGCCAGCGGGATTGTCCGACCAGGAGCGCGCGACTTTCGATGTGCTCAGTGCCGCTGCCAAGACGGGCAACAGGTCTTATGCAACGATGATGGGCACAAGACCGCAGACGATCGGCTACGGCATCACCGACTCGCCTGCCGGTCTCGCCGCGTGGATGCTCGGACATCCAGGCTTTTCGACGTGGACATACAGCACCGACGATCCTGAAAAGTCTCCTGACGAGGTTCTGGACGACATAACGCTGTACTGGCTGACCAATACCGCGACCTCGTCCGGGCGTCTCTACTGGGAATATGGCGGTGGGCGGAGCCCCGCCCTCTCGGCCGGAGAGATGACTTCCGAAATCTTGCTTCCCGTCGCCATCACGGTCTTTCCTGGCGAAAGCTATCGAACTCCGGAAACATGGGCCCGTCGCGCCTATCGGAACCTGAGCTATTTCCACGAGGCCGACAAGGGCGGTCACTTCGCCGCGTGGGAAGAACCTGAGTTGTTCAGCGCAGAGCTTCGTGCCGCGTTCAAGCCGCTGCGCTGAATTGTCAGTCTACGACCTTCTGTCTTGAGCAGGATAAATGCGATCGAGACCGCGGGGGGCCTTGAGCTTTCGAGGTGGTGGATCAAGAGCGGTGGCAGCACGACCTTTTGCGCCATTTTGCCGGACGACCGGTTTTATGAATTCCTGATATTTTGCCTTGAAGCCGGAATAGAAAGCCTATCCGACCCCATGATACCTGTTGCCACGTACTCAACAAAGGGGTGCCTGGAATGTCTGAGCGACTAACGAAAGTAATATACCGTTGCCAGCCCGCCGCCGATTTTAAGTATGGACATTGGCGGAACTTGCAAACTTTTATCGCCCTTGCCGTCATCGTCGCGGTTTGTATAGCGCTCCGCGTTTGGGTCGCCTTCAACCACATGATCTGAGCAGGCCGCGATCCTTCCGATCCCGACACAGTCGGCTCGACGCAAGTATCGCTGCCGATCACAATCGATGAGCAAATCCATGATAAACAGCAGAACCGAGCAACCCTCACGATTAAAGGGGGTGATGACCGCCCTCATCACCCCCTTCAACAACGGAGCCGTCGACTACGACGCCCTCGCCGCCCTTGCGGATTGGCAGATTCAATTCGGAATCAGCGCACTGGTTCCTTGCGGGACAACAGGCGAATCCCCCACACTTGCCTGGGACGAGCGGCTGAAAATCATCAGGACCTGCGTGAAAGCCTCGCGCGGACGGGTGCCCGTGATCGCCGGAACCGGCACGAACAGTACGGAACTGACGATCGCCCATACCTTGGCCGCCCAATGCTGCTGCGCCGACGCTGCGCTGGTCGTAACGCCCTATTACAACAAGCCGAGCCAGGATGGCATTATCCGTCATTTCGAAGCGATCGCAGGGCGCGTCGACCTGCCTATTTTTGTCTACAATGTCCCCTCGCGTACCGGCATTGACCTGTCGCTGGGGACACTCGCGCGGCTTGCCGAGATCCCCTCCATTATCGGCCTCAAGGATGCGACGGGCGAAGTCCGGCGTGTCGGGGAAATGCGCCGCGCATTCGAAGACCGTTTCATTCTTTTGTCCGGGCATGATGCGTCGTCGCACGCCTTCAACCTTTCGGGAGGCGACGGCACGATTTCCGTAACTGCCAATGTCCTGCCGCACGTCTTCGCCGCGTTGCACGATGCGTGCCGGAAACACGACTGGTCCACCGCCAATTATATTCAGCAGCGGCTGATGCGGGTCTATAAAGCGTTCGACCTCGACACAAATCCCGGCCCCATCAAGTACGCCCTGAAATATCGGCGCGGCATGAATGACGAAATGCGTCTGCCGCTCGTGCCTGTTTCGGCAGAGACGGCGGAACGGATCAGGATAGCGCTCGACCGATTGGGCGATCCGGGCAGCGATGTCCCGTGCGATCCAGCCGATGCGATTTTCGGCGCGGACGAAAGGCCGATCGAAAAAGCACCCCAGCCGCTCAACTGGCGGATCTGAGCAAGCGACCCTTCATCAAACAATGCTGCATCCGCCAGGCCTGCGCCTGCCAGCTGCTGAAAGCGAAGATCATGCGATACCCACGTAAAAGCCACGATCGTTTTAGAACGTGCACCCGTTTTCTCGTTGGTCGAAATCTGGAAGGATGCTGGATCGTCTGCGACAGGCAGCGTCTGGTCGGCGGACTGTTTGCTGACAGGGAATCGGCCCTGCACTTCGCGATTGCCCAGAGCGAACACCGGCCCGGGGCCGTGTGGTGCGCCAACGATGATGATTGTCTCCTGACCGATCCGTGGCAGGATCTGACCGCTCCTGCGCCCCGTCGCTCCGAGCGCGCCTGATGTCTTGGATCACGGAATGGTCGGAACAACGACCGTGAGCTTATCCCCGACCATGCGGCGCATAATCGGTTTCTATTGCGTTCGCAAAAATAAGGAAGGCCCCGTACAGGCCGACATCTTTGCTTTTTGGTTACCGATCCCAAAGCGTCGTTGCGCACGCTGTAAAACCTGGACCTTAGATTTTGCGGCGTTTTTCGTCATCATCAGTCAAACCTGTCTTCCCTATCACCGCGGCACCAATCCGAGGAATAGTTGCTGGCGATTGTCCCAGCGACGACATTCGCTTCGGAACAATTTTCATTGGCCGCTGTTTCTAAACTCGTTGGCAAAGGAGCAAGAAGATGACTGATCAACCGCCGTCAGAAACGCCCAGGCCAAGTGATGCCCCGCTGGTCTATGAAGTTTTGCAGGATATCGGCGCAAAGGCCGATAAAGAATCGACGGCCCTCGCGGAGGAAATTGCCGCGATGCGCGCTGAAATCGATCGAATTACGGAGTCTGTGGGATTGTTGGCCGGTAGTGCCGGTCGGGCTCTTTCTGAAACTCCTGCCATCATCGAAGAACGCTTAGGTTCGATGGTCCAAGAACGGCCTTTGACAACATTGTTTGGGACCGTAGTTCTATCCTATGCATTCACGCGACATTGGATGGGACGATAGACGGCATAACGCCGAGAACGCTAAGCGAATGCACGATCCCATCCGCCTTGGCAGATCATTCTCCGCAAAATCGTGAAGTTTCCACGAAGGACGGCCAGCGCATGGAACTATTGCGCAAAATTTGCGTTCTGAGGCAAGCTGGGGATAACAGCATCTGCTTGATGCCACCCCTTACCATCAAGCAGCAATGGGCTCGGAGTTGCGCCCCCGTCTTTTCCGAGCCCATTTTCATTTCCGTGTATGCTAGGCAAAAGCGTTGATTGCTGCTGTAGTCGAAGAACGATAATCGGTTTCGAGGACCGATAGTCGGCTCTCTTCGCCAAGCAACGACAACAGTGCGAGTTTGCC
>NZ_WJIG01000005.1:0-214687 GCF_009647635.1 Phyllobacterium sp. SYP-B3895
CTTAAACCTTGCCAAGGACCGCTTGCATCAACACGTCAGTCTCGCAACCAACCATCATGCAAACCTTAGGGCGCATTCAGCAACCGCCAGCGGCGCCCCGCCCTCGTTGTGCCGGTATATAGACCCCACCCAACAAAACTGTCAACACGCCTTTTTCAATTTCTCAAAACTTTTTCCAACCACCACCCAACACTGTGGATAAGCGCAATTTCATGCCTGCCGACAACGCATTCTTAACCAAACGTCCAGCCGCTTCAGCGCATCGAACCAAAGCCGGTCAGGAACGAGGTGAGATTGTCGGAAAGCGCATCGCAGAGGTAGCCGCCCTCCTGAACGACGACGGAAGGCAGGCGTAACGCCGCAATGCGTTCGGCAATTCTTGCGAATCCCGCGGTGGATACCGAAAGCCCACCGAAGGGATCGCCCTCGAAGGCATCAAGGCCAAGCGCGACGACAAGCGCCTGCGGTGCAAAGGCCTCGATGCGACGGCATGCGGAGTCCAGGGCTTCCAGAAATATATCGTCGCCGGATTTGCGTGCCAGCGGCAGGTTGTAATTATAGCCGAGTCCTGCGCCCTCGCCGCGCTCGTCAGCATAGCCCCAGAAGAATGGATAGAAGCGCACCGGATCGGCATGGATCGATACGGTCAGGACGTCGGCTCGGGCGTAAAAAATCCCTTGCGTACCGTTGCCATGATGCAGATCCACGTCAAGAATAGCCACGCGATCAGCATGCTTGCGCAGCGTTTGCGCGGCGACGGCGGAATTGTTGATGAAGCAGAACCCGCCGGCAACGTCGACGAAGGCGTGATGACCGGGTGGCCGGCAGAGGGCATAGGCGGCTGGTTCACCCGACATGACCGTTGCGGCTGCCTCGACCGCGCTCCAGGCGCTCCAGCAGGCACTCTCGAAGGTTTCCGCGGATATCGGGCAGGACGTATCGGCCATGTGGTAGCCGGCCTGGCCGACAGCCGAGGCCGGATAGCTGCCGGAGCGATTGATCGGGTGAATATTCGGAATGACCTCCTGCGAGGCGCCCGGGATCAACTGCCAGCGCCGATAGATGTTTTGCAGGAACTCGAGATATTCCGGCGAATGCACCGCTGCTATCGGGGCGAGGCCATGATTGGACGGACGATGAATGCTGCAACCTGCGGCCCGCGCGCCGGCAAGCAGGCGATCGATACGTTCGGGCTTTTCCGGATTGGGCTGCGGCGCACCGCTCGAAAGGAAGCCCTTCGGGTCGTGACGGCGCTGCTCCTCCGCATAGAACGTTCTCATCGCCTCTCCTCGTCAATCTCATGTTCCGCCAATGCGACGAAGGCGTCGCCATAAATGGCGTGGATATGTTCGGCTTGCGACCACTCTATGCCAAGGCAGCCATAGAAATTCTGGGCGCCGAGATTGGCCGTATCCACGGAAAGCCGCAAGTAAGCGGCACCGTTTTCGCGGGCGCGGGCGGCAGCCGCCTTGAGCAGGCGCTCCCCGACCCTGCTGCCGCGAAAGGCCGGCTCGACGTAAATGTCCTGGACATAGATGCCAGGCCTGCCGCGCCAGGTCGAGAAACTTCGAAAGTACAGGCACATGCCGGCAAAGGCGCCGCCAATCTCGGCGATGAGCGTTTCGAAGGCAGGCTTGTCACCGAAACCGTAGCGCGCGAGATCGTCCGGCGAACTCGTCACCCGCGCTTCGGACCCCATACCCCGTGCCATCGCAACAATCGCATGATGCAAGAGCTGCACGTCGCTCGCATCGGCGAGGCGAATGGAAACGGGCGCCATCAGAAGGCCACCCGGTCGCCGCCCTTCAAGGCGAGCATGCTGCGCGCCTCGGCCGGCGTTGCCACATCGAGCGACAGGGCATCGAGAACCGTCCGGATGCGCCGCACCTGGTCCGCATTGGACCGGGCAAGTTCGCCCCGCCCGAGCATAAGGCTGTCCTCGAGCCCGACCCGCACATTGCCGCCCATCGCAGCGGCCATCGAAATCATCGGCATCTGGTGTCGACCCGCTGCCAGCACCGAGAAATCGTAGCTGTCGCCGAAGAGCTTGTCGGCAATACGCTTCATGTGGGTAAGATTTTCAGGATCAGCCCCGATGCCGCCGAGAACCCCGAAGACGAACTGGATGAACAGCGGCCCGGCGACAAGCCCGCGATCACGGAAATGGGCAAGCGTGTAGAGATGGCCGACATCGTAGCATTCGAACTCGAAGCGCGTGCCACAGCCCTCGCCGAGCCGCTTCAAAATATCCTCCATATCGGCGAACGTATTCTTGAAGATAGTGCTGCGCGTCGCTTCAAGAAGCTTTGGCTCCCACTCGTGCTGCCACGCGGTGTAGCGGTCAAGAGCAGGAAAAAGCCCGAAATTCATCGAGCCCATATTGAGCGAACACATTTCCGGTTCGGCCCGAAGCGCCGCGGCGAGGCGGTCGTCGAGCGTCATCACCGAACTGCCGCCGGTCGAGATATTGATGACCGCATCGCAGGCCTGCTTGATGCGCGGCAGGAATTGCATGAACACGGCTGGATCGGCAGAGGGCCGTCCGCTTTGCGGATCGCGCGCATGCAGATGCAGGATCGAAGCGCCCGCCTCCGCCGCATTGATGGCCTGCGTTGCGATCTCGTCCGGCGTTACGGGAAGATACGGGCTCATGGTCGGCGTATGAACTGAACCGGTGACCGCGCATGTGATGATGACTTTTTTCCTCGCCATATCGCCCTCAACCGTTGACGGGAAGATCGAGTTCGCTTGCGAGCTGGCACAGCGTGTCGTCAAGCATATTGGCGATTTCCGCGATCTCGTCGCGGGCAATGATCATCGGCGGACATACCAGGAAATGATCGCCCTCGACTCCGCCGCGCGTACGCCGCGAATAGATGATGAGGCCCTTGTCATATGCGATATCGACGACGCGCTGGAAGGCGTTCTTCTCCTTCGGCAATGGCTGCATCGTCGATTTGTCGGAAACGAATTCCGCTGCGAGAAGCAAGCCCTTGCCGCGCACATCGCCGATGAACGGATAGCGGGCGGCCAGCGCAAGGAGCTCGGCCTTGAGAAGTTCGCCCATGACCGCGGCATTGCCGACGAGATCATGCCGCTCGATTTCATCAAGAACCGCGCCGCCGGCAGCGCAGGCCAGCGGATTTCCGGCATAGGTATAGCCATGCTGGAAGCCGCCATTGTCAAGCACCGGCTGGACCATGCGCGAGGGTGCTACCATGGCGCCGAGCGGGCTATATCCGGAGCCGAAACCCTTCGACAGGGCGATGAGGTCCGGCCGGCAATTCCAGTGGTCGCCGCCGAGGAACTTGCCGGTGCGGCCGACGCCGCTCATGACTTCGTCATGGATCAAAAGCACGCCGTAGCGGTCGCAAATCTCGCGAACCCGGCGGTAATAGCTGTCCGGTGCGACGAGCGCGCCGGTTGATGCGCCGCCGATCGGCTCCATGATGAAGGCAAGGACTTCCTCCGGCCCTTCTGCGAGGATGGCTTCCTCGAGCTTGTCGGCGTAGCGCAGGCCGCGTTCCTCCATCGAGAAATTATCGCGGTCGAGATAGGCGGTGGGCGCCGGAATGCTGGGCATTTCCTTCATCATCGGCCGGAATGGATCGGTGAGCGCCGCATAGCCCGTAACCGCAAGCGCACCGAGCGTGCCGCCGTGATAGGAGGGGAAGCGCGATATGACCTTCCAGCGCCGGCTTTGGCCGATCGCCAGCGCATATTGCCGGGCGAACTTCAGGCAGGATTCGACTGCCTCCGAACCACCGGAGACGAAGAAAACCTTGTCCATGCCAGCCGGCATATAGGCCGAGATGCGGCGCGCGAGATCTTCGGCGGGCTCGTTCTCGAAATGCAGCCGATATGCGAACGTAACCTTGTCGAGCTGCTTCTTCATCGTCTCGATGACATGACGATTGCCGTGGCCGATGTTCACCACCATGGCACCGCTCGAACCGTCGATATAGCGATTGCCCGCCTGATCCCACAGGTAAATACCCTCGGCCCGGTCGACGAGCGGACGCCGCAAGCGGCTCTGGTAGAACAGATGCGACGCGGCGCGCGGTGCAGGCGTGATCTTCGGCATTGGCTGGCTGGACATCTTTATTCCGTTGTTATCGTTGAAGGTAGCGGTCGAGGACGTTGGCAGTAACACGTTCGACCATTGGATCGCGGCGCAAGAGCCCTGAAACCCACTCGCAGGTTCCGGCGTGGAAGACCTCGCCCTTGCCGCGAGGAAAGTTTACGATCATGCCAGCGCCGCGCTTGTAGCGCTCTACGGCACTCAAGCCATGATTGCCGGCAAGAACATCGGCAACGAAGAGCGCATCCTCGTCGCCGAGGAACTGGGTGTCCGCAGGGATATCTGCGCTTTCCTCCTTGAGCGAGGAGAGACCAAGGCCAAGGATCTGCAACCCTTCCGGCGGATTGCCTTCGCCAGTCGGCTCCGGCAGTCCGTGACGGATCACGTAGTCGAGGCCATCAACCTCGTAGCCGAAAATGTGGCTATCTGCACCGAGGACGTCGCCATAATAGATGCCCGTCCCCGCGAAAGCCCAATGCTCCGGCCGGTAAATTGGAAAGCCGCGCGCGCCCCGCGGTGCGCAGCCGCCCCAGCCGGCATAAAGTCCATACGTGGCATTGAGGCCGAAGGTCTCGGCGCCTGGGCGGCCGATTTCCTTCGCCTCCCATGAA
This sequence comes from Phyllobacterium sp. SYP-B3895, assembly GCF_009647635.1. Lineage (NCBI taxonomy): Bacteria > Pseudomonadati > Pseudomonadota > Alphaproteobacteria > Hyphomicrobiales > Phyllobacteriaceae > Phyllobacterium > Phyllobacterium sp. SYP-B3895. Next base: position 4,693 of record NZ_WJIG01000005.1, read on the forward strand.
TTGGTGACGCGGCGAATATCGCCCGAGTGATACAAGGGGTCTTCGGCGCGGGCACGATATTTATAGCAGACCTGACGCTTGCCGGCGTTCTCGATGCGCGTCTGCCACATGAAATTGCCGGCAAAGCGGGCAACGCGGCCGCCGCGATCGACATAGTCGTCAACCGCATCGCGCATCTCCCAGGTCCAGTACTCGTCATGGCCGACGAAGACGACGCAGTCATAGAAACCCATCAGATCGGGGGAAAAATGCAGTTCGTGCTGGGTGACGAGATCGATGCCATAGCCTGCATTCTCCGCCCAGCGAAAAAAGTGGCTGTCATAGCTGGCCCAGCCCGCCGAGGCATATTTCTTGGAATAGCCGTTGGCATAGGCCCACTCCATGTGCGGATAGCGGGGCACCGTCGCAGGCGGAAGGGTGATTTCGAGCGGCACGCGCGGGGCTGTCGCGGGCAGGCGCACGAAGCCTCGCCCGAACGGTCTTTCCATGCTCACGATCGGCGCAAACTGATTGCGCTCCGGGCCGGTTATGCCCTGATAGTGGTTGGAGCCTCCCCAACTGTTATAGGCGGCCCATGTTCCACTGGCCGCGACCTGGAGAATGCGGCCGGCCTTTCGCCCTGGCACCGGCTGCACGATAAACAGATGGTCGCAGGCGATGGGCGCGCTCTTGCGGCCCTCCGCAGTCAATCGCACCCGGTAGGCACCAGACGGCCACTCCGTTCCTATATTAAAATCGAATGCCGCCTCCCAGCCGCACCCTTCGACCGAGCATTGATCCGGGGTTTCCTGCCAGTAGGCGCTGATATTTTCGGCTTCGAAGATAACCTCGACAGAGGCACCATCGCGGAAGATTTCTATAGCGAAGGTCGGCGCCGTCGAGCTGACGAAAAGCGTCACCCGTGCGCCCGGCTCATAGGACCATGCGTCGGTGTAGCACCAGATTTCGCCGCGATCACCATCCATTCCCGGATATTCGTAATAGTGGCCGAGCACGGCTTCACGCCGTTCAGATTCGGTCAGTCCAAAGTCGGGAAAATCAGATTTTGCGTGCACGATGGCCACCTCCCTGGCCAGGATCGTTCACATTCATGCATCCCCGTGACGAATAGTCAAAATGCGGCGGGGCAATGCCGGAGCTATCAACGACCGGCCGCACCCTTGCACGGCCGGTCGACGATTGTTTTCAGAAAAGCGACTATGCCTTGTTCTTGTTGTAAACGTCGAAGACGACGGCGGCGAGGAGAACCAGTCCCTTGATCACCTGCTGCCAATCGATATTGACGCCCATGATCGACATGCCGTTGTTCATGACGCCCATAATGAAGGCGCCGATCACAGCACCCATGACCTGGCCAACGCCACCCATCGCCGAAGCGCCGCCGATGAACACGGCCGCGATAACGTCGAGTTCGAAGCCGAGGCCCGCCTTCGGTGTTGCGGTGTTCAACCGCGCCGCAAAAATCAATCCCGCGAGAGCCGCAAGCACACCCATGTTGACGAAGGTGAAGAACGTCAGCCGCTCGGTCTTGATGCCTGAAAGCTTCGCCGCCTTTTCGTTGCCGCCCATGGCATAGATGCGCCGCCCGATGGTCGTGCGTTTGGTCACGAACACGAAGAGCGCGATCAACAGCGACATGACGATGAGGACGTTGGGAAGCCCCTTATAGGACGAGAGCAGATAGGTCAGGTAAAGGATGATGCCGGCAATGATCAGGTTTTTGGCGACGAAGAGCGCAAAGGGCTCACCCTGGTAGCCATGCTTCTCGCGCTTGGCGCGGCCGCGAATGCTGAAATAGATCATGAGCGCAACAAGGACGATGCCGATGAGCATCGAGGTTATGTTGAAGGTCGTTCCGCCAAAAACGTCGGGAATGAAACCCGAGCTCAAAAGCTGGAATTGCTGCGGGAATGGTCCCACCGACTGGCCGCCGAGCAGCCAGAGTGCAAGGCCCTTGAAGACAAGCATGCCGGCGAGCGTCACGATGAATGACGGGATCTTGTGATAGGCGACCCAATAGCCCTGCGCCGCGCCGATGGCGCCGCCCATGATCAGGCAAAGGATGGTCGCTGGAATGTAGTGGATGTGCCACTGCACCATCATCACGGCGGCAAGCCCGCCGACAAATCCCGAGACCGAGCCGACCGAAAGGTCGATGTGCCCTGCCACAATGACGAGCAGCATGCCCAGCGCCATGATGATGATATAGCTGTTCTGCAGCACCAGATTCGTCAGGTTGACCGGGCGGAAAAGCGTTCCGTTCGTGGTGAACTGGAAGAAGATCATGATGAGGATCAGGGCGAGTACCAGACCGTATTCGCGGAAATTGCCTTTCACGGCCGATCCGTCGGTCTTGAAATCCTTCTTTCCCTGCGTTGCTGCTGTTTCGATAGTCATGATGCTTTCCCTTCAGCACGGATAATGGCGCGCATGATCTTTTCCTGGCTGGCTTCGCTTGCCGGCATTTCGCCGACGAGCCTGCCCTGGTTCATCACATAGATCCGGTCGCAGACGCCAAGCAGCTCCGGCATTTCCGACGAGATCATCAGGACGCTTTTGCCTTCGCTTACCAATTGGTTGATGATTGAATATATCTCATATTTTGCGCCGACATCGATACCGCGCGTGGGCTCGTCCAGGATCAAAAGTTCGGGATTGGCGAAGAGCCATTTCGACAGAACCACCTTCTGCTGATTGCCGCCGGAAAGGTTGCCCGTCTTCTGATAAATGCTCGACGAGCGGATGTTCGTTTTGCGGCGATATTCATTCGCCACTTTCAGCTCGGCCATGTCGTCAATGACACCATTCTTCGATACGCCGTCGAGATGGGCGATCGTCGTGTTGTGCTTGATATGGTCGATCAGGTTGAGCCCGTAGGTCTTTCGATCTTCCGTGACATAGGCAATGCCGTTGTCGACCGCCTTGCCGATCGTCGAGACATCGACCTTCTTGCCCTTGATGAAAACCTCGCCGCTGATCTTCTGGCCATAGGCCTTGCCGAAGACACTCATGGCGAACTCCGTGCGGCCTGCGCCCATCAATCCGGCAATGCCGACGACCTCGCCTTTGCGCACATTGAGATTGATGCCGTTGACGACGGTTCGGTCGCCATGGATGTGGTGGTGAACGACCCAGTCCTTCACCTCGAACACCACCTCGCCGATGTTGGGGTCCCGCGTCGGAAAGCGATCCGCCAATTGGCGCCCGACCATCAGGGTTACGATTCGGTCCTCGGAAATGTCCTTCTTGTCGAGTGTCTCGATCGTCGCGCCGTCGCGCAGGACGGTGATGCGATCGGCAACCTTTCCGACTTCATTGAGTTTGTGCGAAATCAGGATGGAGGAGATGCCGTGCGCCTTGAATTCCAATAGGAGCGAAAGCAGCGCGTCGCTGTCCTTTTCGTTGAGGCTCGCGGTCGGCTCATCAAGAATGAGCAACTCGACCTCCTTGGAAAGTGCCTTCGCGATTTCTACAAGCTGCTGCTTGCCGACACCGAGATTGGTAATCAGCGTCAGCGGATCTTCCTTGAGCCCGACCTTGGCAAGGAGTTCGCGGGTGCGCGATTCTGCGACATGCCAGTCGATGATGCCGAATTTTGCCGGTTCGTTGCCGAGGAAAATGTTCTCTGCAATTGACAGCAAGGGAACCAGAGCCAGTTCCTGGTGGATGATGATGATGCCCTTCCTTTCGCTGTCGGCGATATCGCGAAAGTGCTGTTCCTCACCCTTGTAGTGGATTTCGCCCTCGTAGCTGCCATGCGGATAGACGCCGCTCAGCACTTTCATCAGGGTCGATTTGCCGGCCCCGTTCTCGCCGACGAGCGCGTGAATCTCACCCTTGCGCACATTGAGATTGACATTGTTGAGCGCTTTCACACCAGGAAACGTCTTGGTGATGTTGCGCATTTCGAGGATAGTATCCATCAAGGTCCTCATCGATGCCCTTGCGACCGCTGGTCCGGCATCGCTCCCTTTGCATTTTTATTGGGCTTTGCGGTGCATTACCACCGGATTCCACCAAAGCCACTTGTCAAGAAAACAAACCCCGCGCGGTAAGGCGCAGGGTTCGCTTCAGTTCGGTTGATTACTTCACCTGGTCTTCCTTGTAGTAGCCGGATCCAACGAGAATTTCCTTCCAGTTGGACTTGTCGACTTCGACTGGCTTCAGCAGGTAGGCCGGAACGACCTTGACGCCGTTATTGTACGTCTTGGTGTCGTTGATTTCCGGCTGGTCGCCCTTCAGAACGGCGTCAATCAGGTTGGACGTTACCTTGGCAAGGTCACGCGTGTCCTTGAAGATGGTCGAATACTGCTCGCCGGCAATGATCGACTTGACCGAGGGTACTTCCGCATCCTGACCGGAAACGAACGGGAACGGCTGATCCTTGGTGCCGTAGCCGACGCCGCGCAGCGACGAGAGAATACCAATCGACAGACCGTCATAGGGCGACAGAACGGCATTAACCTTCTTGTCGGTGTAGTAGGCCGAGAGAAGGTTGTCCATGCGCGCCTGGGCGACAGCGCCGTCCCAACGAAGCGTACCGACCTTGTCCATGCCCATCTGGCCAGACTGTACGACGAGCTTGCCGCTGTCGATCAGCGGCTGCAGGACGGACATTGCGCCATTGTAGAAGAAGAAGGCATTGTTATCGTCTGGCGAACCGCCAAAGAGTTCGATGTTGAACGGGCCGGCTGCGTCCGGCAGTCCAAGTGCCTTCACCAGAGACGAGGCCTGGAGCACGCCAACCTGGAAGTTGTCGAACGTGGTATAGTAGTCGACGTTCGGGCTGTCACGGATCAAACGGTCGTAGGCGATGACCTTGATGCCGGCATCATGTGCCTGCTGAAGGACATTCGACAGGGTCGTACCGTCGATCGCTGCGATGACCAGAACCTTGACACCCTTGGTGACCATGTTCTCGATCTGGGCGAGCTGGTTTGGAATATCGTCTTCCGCATACTGCAGATCGGTATTGTAGCCGCGCTCTTTCAGCGTCTTGACCATGTTGTCGCCATCGGCGATCCAGCGGGCCGAGGATTTCGTCGGCATCGCAATGCCGACAGTGCCCTTGTCCTCAGCAAAGCTTTGCGCGCCCATCACGCTCAATGCGAGCAGGCTTGCAGCAAATAGTTTCAGGATTTTCACGTCTGTTCCTCCCAGTTTTCCATCAAATTCGATGCGGCAATCCGAGCCTCAGCCGTTGGATTTTCTGCACCGAACCAGTTCCTCCCAGAGCGGGGTCGCACAACACTTATCGCAAAAGTATTACTTTTGAAATAGGCCTTTACACGTGTCGAAAAAATGTCGCGACCCCCTGCGGCGACGCTGGGCGGCATAAGCCAGCCAAGCCGTTTACATCAATATAATACTATTATATTATTTTTGGAAGAAGGTTCGGCCGCTTATGTGTGGGACCTATAATTCATATACCCAAATATGCGGGAGGAAAGCCTTGAATCTGGTTCAATTGATCAATGCCAATGGAAAGCGGCAGGTTGCCGCACGTGTTGGCGATGAGTTCCGGCACGTAAAGCGCACAAAGTCTGTGCTCGAACTCGCTCATGCTGCCATCGAGGCCAAGACAAGCATCGCAGAAATTGTCGAGAGTCGCGGCCTCGGCAAGAAGGTAGACGTCGAAGCAGCCTATCGGGAGGGCCGCCTGCTTGCCCCGATCGACACCCATGATTCGGCGCATATCCACCTCACAGGTACCGGCCTTACGCATCTGGGTTCCGCGTCGACCCGCGACGCAATGCATCGCAAGATCGGTGACGCCAAGGAAGAGACGCTGACCGATTCGATGAAGATGTTCCGTATGGGTCTCGACAACGGCAAGCCCAAGAAGGGACAAACCGGCGTGCAGCCGGAATGGTTCTACAAGGGCAACGGATCGATGCTCACGGCACCAGGCGAGCCACTCTTGTCGCCCGCCTTCGCTGACGATGCGGGCGAGGAACCGGAGATCGCTGGTATCTACGTCATCGGCCCTGACGGCTCGCCGTTTCGCATCGGATTTGCGCTCGCGAACGAATTCTCCGACCACGTCATGGAGCGCGTCAATTATCTCTATCTCGCTCATTCCAAACTTCGGCCCTGTTCTGTCGGTCCAGAGCTGATCGTCGGCGACCTGCCGGCTGATATCCGCGGAACGTCGCGCATACTGCGCAAGAACAAGACCGTTTGGGAGAAGCCGTTCCTGTCGGGTGAGGACAACATGTCCCACACGATCGACAATCTCGAGCACCATCATTTCAAATACGGCGTCTTCCGCCAGCCCGGCGATGTTCATGTGCATATGTTCGGGACGGCCACGCTCTCTTTTGCCGATGGTGTGAAGGCAGAAAATGGCGACGTCTTCGAAATCGAAGCGCCGGCGTTCGGCTTGCCGCTTCGCAACCCGCTCAAGATTGAAAAGCCGTCCAAGGTAAAAGTCAAAGCTCTCTAAGCCCTGCGCGATGTGCGGATCGCCGGTTTTAGCCGGCGGTCCCCTGCCCCGCGGCCACCACGCGCTCGGCGCCTTCACGTATCACCACACGCATAGCCTCTTTCGCCGCCTCCGCATCGCCGGCCTTGATGGCGTCGGCGATTGCCGCGTGCCTTGCGACGGAACGCACGTGGCTTTCGGAGTTCGGGATCGGCGAACTGATGGTAAAGGTAGTAACCAAGGCGACTTCAATCAGCGCACTGATGGATCGCATGAAGGGGTTTCCCGAGGCCTCGGCAATGGCGATGTGAAACTGCAGATCGCTGTAGACGAAATCGGCCGCGGATTCGCTCGCGCTGCCCATCTTGCCAACCCAGTGGTAGAGCGTTTCAAGCTGATCTTCGGTGCGGTGCAAGGCAGCAAGGCCCGCCGCTTCCGGCTCCAGAGCCAGCCGCATCTCGACAATGCTCGAAAGGAAATGGGCACTTGCCCCTGCCTCGAAATGCCAGACGAGGATGTCAGGATCGAACAGGTTCCATTGCGAACGCTCGCGCACCCGCGTGCCGATCTTGGCTTTCGGCTGGATGAGGCCTTTGGCAGCAAGCGTTTTAAGCGCCTCGCGAAGAACAGTACGCGAGACACCGAACCGATCCAGGAGTTCGGCATCGCCGGGTAGGATCGTGTTTTCCGGGTAAGCGCCGCTGATGATCTTCAGGCCGAGATCACGCATGACGTGGCCATGATGGGTACGTGATTGGCCCGCCGTGCGGAAGTCATAGTTGAGGAGATCGTTGTCTGCCAACTTTTTGCCTGCTATGTGCTTCGTGGGCAAAATCAGCCAACATTTGCCGCTGCTTAGCGCGTAAGCGGCAATGCCTCCCAGCTGTCCTCCCAACCTCTTGCCTCTATTTATAATATAATAATATCAATAACAATCTACAAAGCTTTATGCACACCCGAATCAGTCATTTTGATCGGTCGTTCGACGTCCCTATTATCGCAAACCGTGGGACTTGCACGTCGCCACTTGCATTATTTGATCGCTTTTCAGAACAACTTGCGCATGGTTGCACGGCACGGTTGATGCCGCGCACTTGGCCGCGGCTGGAAGCTGTGTTCTTATAAATCGAAGGAGACAGCAGACATGACGACACGCGGCTTTACGGGCCGGGGGCAATCCCCTGAAATCAAGGATCGCGTCCCGCCGGGGCAATCGCTGACAGAAGATTTTCCGGTTCTTTCTGCCGGTCCAACGCCACGCGTTCGAACAGAAGATTGGAAATTCACGCTCAAAGTTGGACCGAAGCCGGTCATTTCCTGGAACTGGGACGAGTTCAACGCGCTGCCGCAAACGAAGCTTACCCGCGACATCCATTGCGTGACCGCCTGGTCGAAGCTCGATACGCACTGGCAGGGCGTGCTCATCGACGATATTCTCGCCGAAGCCAATCTCCAACCGCCCACCGACTTTCTTCTTGCGCATGGCTACGACGGCTATACGACGAACGTGCCGGTCAAGGATCTTACCGGTGGCAGGGCGATGATCGCAACGTCCTACGACGGCAAGCCGCTGACCGCGGATCATGGCGGACCAGCGCGGCTGCTCGTGCCGCACCTTTATTTCTGGAAGTCGGCAAAATGGATCAACGGCCTGCAGTTTACGGCGCGCGACGAACCTGGCTTCTGGGAATTGCGGGGCTATCACATCTATGGTGATCCATGGCGCGAACAGCGTTACACCGGCGATTAGGGCCTAGGAACGTGCAGGACCAATTGGCGAACGCGCGAGTCGAATGGCAAACGGCGACCATAACCGGGATCGTGCGCCAGACAGCCCGCGTGAGCAGCTTTTTCTTCGCTCCCTCCCTACCCTTCGCCTACAAGGCCGGTCAACATGTCGATGTCCGGCTGAGCGCGCCGGACGGTTATCAAACGCAGCGAAGCTATTCCATCGCCTCTACTCCCGATAGCGGCGCAACGATCGAGCTTGCCATCGAGCGGCTCGATGACGGCGAGGTATCGACCTTTTTTCATGACGTGGCGCAGATCGGCGACGAGATCGAATTGCGCGGGCCGATCGGCGGACACTTCATCTGGACCGTCGCTGACGGCGGGCCGATATTGCTGGTCGGTGGCGGCTCAGGCGTCGTGCCGCTCGTCTCCATGCTGCGCCATCGAAAGGCCCGGACTTCGACTATCCCGGCGCTTCTTCTCTATTCGGCGCGAAGCTGGGATGAACTGATTTTCCGCGATGAACTGCTTGCCCTTGCCGAGTCAGAAAACTATTTCGATTTGGCGCTTGCGCTCACACGCGAGCCGGTGGCGCGTGCAAACCACTATACGCGTCGCATCGATGCATCCATCGTCAAGGAAAGCTTGGCCCGCCTTCCGGCCTCGCCCAAGCAAACGTTTGTCTGCGGCTCCAATGCATTCGTCACCACCGCTGCCGACGCACTGGTCGCGGCAGGCACACCCGCCGGCTCCATCCGTGTGGAGCGTTATGGCGTCTAGCGCAACAACCTGTGCCTAGTCTTTTGAGCACCTTCGATTGCTACAGCGAGAACAGGCCTTTGGCGTTGTTTCGCTTTCAACCGGGACGACCCTAATGGGCAATGGGCCTGCCGATGCGCATTCCGTTGCTCGCGTCAAACAAATGTGCATGTGCCGGGTCAATCGAGACCGTAATCACATCGCCGGGCCGGATCGAGAGTCGTTCGCGGAAGAGGCAGTTGATCTCCTGATCGCCTATGCTGCCCACCACCATGATTTCCGATCCGGTCGGCTCCACGACGTCGACCTTTACCGCGACGCCCTCGGATGCGACCTTTATGTGTTCCGGGCGAATGCCGTAGATGGCCTCATTGGAAGACGCTCTCTCCGTGCCCTTCGGCAGCGGCAGTCGCACACCATCACTCGTTACGAAAGCGTCGCCTTCGACCTTGCCCCTGATAAAATTCATCGCCGGGGAACCGATAAAGCCGGCAACGAACAGGTTCGCCGGATAGTCGTAGAGGTCGAGCGGCGTGCCGATCTGTTCGACCAACCCGTCCTTCATGACCACGATCTTGTCGGCCATGGTCATGGCTTCGATCTGGTCGTGCGTCACATAAACAATGGTCGTGCCGAGGCGCTGGTGCAGGCTCTTTATCTCGCTGCGCATCTGCACACGAAGCTTGGCATCGAGATTTGACAGCGGTTCGTCGAACAGAAACACTTGCGGATCGCGCACGATGGCCCGGCCCATGGCCACACGCTGGCGCTGGCCGCCCGAAAGCTGGCGCGGGAACCGGTCGAGCAGTTTCTCGAGCCCGAGAATTTCAGCGGCGCGCCCGACGCGGCCCGCCTTTTCCTGCTTGGGCGCATTCTTGAGCATGAGCGCAAAGCCCATATTGTCGGCCACCGTCATGTGTGGATAGAGCGCGTAGTTCTGGAACACCATGGCAATGTCGCGTTCCTTGGCAGGCAGGTCGTTGACCACGCGATCGCCGATGGCGATTTCGCCGCCGGTGATCTCCTCCAGGCCGGCAATCATGCGCAGCAGCGTCGACTTCCCGCAGCCGGACGGCCCGACGAGAATGACAAATTCGCCGTCATCGATATCGACGGAAACGCCATGCATGACATTAACATTGCCGTAGGTCTTGGTGACGTCTTTGATGGATACCGAGGCCATGCGACCCTCCTTGGATAATCAGCCGCCCTTGACCGCGCCGGCGGTAAGCCCGGCGATGATCTGACGTTGCGCAAAAACGGTGAGCAGCAGAACCGGCAAGGTCACGATAAAGGCGGCGGCCGCAAGCGGTCCCCAACTTACCTGCTCAAATGAAAGCATATTGTAGACAGCGACGGGCAAAGTCCGCGTTTCGCGGCTGGCAAGCACAATGCCGAAGACGAAGTTGTTCCAGGAGAAAATAACCGCGAGGATGAGCGACACGACGATGCCGGGCTTGGCGATCGGCAGGGCCACCATGCGAAATACCTGCCAGGACGTCGCGCCGTCGATCATTGCCGCCTCTTCGAGCTCCATCGGTGTCGTCTCGAAATAGCCGATCATGATCCAGATCACGATCGGAACCGTCACCACGAGGTGAATGATGATCTGGGGCCACAGCGTTCCGAGCAGCCCGAGTGTCTGGAACAGGAGAAACAGTGGAATGAGATAGGAAAGTCCCGGCGTCATGCGCGCGATCATGACGACGATGGCTGCCTTGTTTGCGCGCAGTCGGGCGATGCCATAGCCGGCCGGCACGCCGACAAGCAGCGCAAGCAACGTCGCCGTACCTGTCACGAGCAGACTGTTCCAGAAATAGTGCAGGAAATCGTTTGTCGCAAATATCTCCGTGTAGTTCGACCAGGCAAAATTCTCCGGAATGAAGATCGGAGGATAGGCGCCGTTGTCGATTTCATATTTCAGCGAAAGCGACAGCATCCACAGGAAGAAGAAGATCGCGGGCGAAACGATGACGAACACGACAAGGGCGGTTCCGAGGGACTTCAGCAGGCGGCGGCGGGCCATCGACGGTCTCCTCAGCTATTCCACTTTGTCCGCTGGCGCAGATAAAGCAGAGCCAGCGACATTGTGATGATGACGATGAAAAACACGACGGCGAGGGCCGAACCGTAGCCAATGTCGTAATAGGCAAAGGCCACATTGTAGAGATAGATATTGATCGTTTCCGACGCGGTTCCCGGACCGCCCTGCGTCATGGCAAAGATGATGTCGAAGCTTTTGAGCGCATCGATCGAGCGGATAATCACGGCAACCATCATGAACGGCAGGATCATCGGCAGCGTGATATAGCGAAACTTCTGCCAGCCATTGGCGCCGTCGATTTCAGCGCTCTCGAAGGGGTCACGCGGCATGGCTGCGAGACCGCCGAGAACGATCAGCATGACGAGCGGCGTCCACTGCCAGGTTTCGACCAGAACCAGCGACGGTATCACGGTGTTCTGGTTGAAGATCCATTCCTGCGGTCCGATGCCGACAAGTGACAGAAGATAATTGAGGACGCCGAGCTGCGGGTGGAACATCATGGTCCACACCAGCGCGATTGCAACGGGCGTTGCCATCATCGGCATGACGAAGATCCCACGCAAAAGGCCGCGCATCGGCAGTTTGCTGTCAAACACCAAGGCGGCAATCGTGCCGAGAACCAGAGGGGCCACGACCGACAAGACGGTGTAGACCACCGTGTGAACCATGGACTCCCAGAAGCGCTGGTCACCGGCAATGCGGGCGAAGTTGGCAAAGCCAACAAAGCGCTGGTCACCGCCGAGATGCCACTCATTGGCGCTCATCCACAGGGTGAACGCCCAGGGGAAAATGATGACCGCCCCAACAATGACCAATGCCGGCACGACAAAGGGCCAATAGCTCGGCTTGAGCCGGCTCTTGCCTTTCTTCGCTTTGGCATCTTGGGCAAGACGGGTCATTGTCGGGGCAGCTGTTGTCATGACGACTTCGCCTAGCTTTCGCTGCGCGCGAGGACGGGACGGAACTCCTCCGTGGCGCGCTTCAATTCAGTTGCGGGATCGGCGCCGCCGAGCAGATTGGTCAGTCCGACACCCATCACATCGCGGAATTCGGTGACGGGGATGATGACGGGCAGACAGAGCTTGCTGACCTTGGCTGATTCCGAAAGCGCCGTGACCCAATCCTGCGGCATGGTCACGTTCTTGCGCACTTCTGGGTCGTTGAGGATGGAGTTGCGGAATGGGACGCCGGAACCCGTCTGCAGCAAGCGTGCACCCATCTCCTTCGAGATTGCCCATTGGCAATAGAGGTAGGCGGCTTCCTTGTTTGACGAGCCTTCCGTCACGCCAATGCCGTCGCCGAATGTCGGCGCAGCCTGGGCGTTCGGTCCCTTCGGCATGACGCCGTAGCCGACCTTGCCGACGACGCGCGATTTCTGCGGGTTTTCGAGCGGCGGTGCAAAACCGATACCATCGAGCCACATGGCGACCTTGCCCTGGAGGAAGCTTGACTGGCACTCGGCCCAATTGAAACCGGTGACGCCGGGAGGTGCCGATTTGGTCATCAACCGCTGGTACAAGGTGGCCGCCTCGATCGCTTCGGGCGTATCGGTCTGCAGGGTTCCGTTCTCCACGGTGCTCTTGCCATAGCCGAGCATCAGGCTCGCCCAGACGGGGGTATTGGCGTTCTTCATGCCGCGCGCAACGAAACCATAGGTTCCGCTTGCGGCATCGGTGAGCTTTTCGGCAGCTGCAACCAGTTCGTCGAACGTCTTCGGATACTCGACGCCCTTCGCGGCAAAGAGATCCTTATTCCAATAGAGAATCCAGTAGTCGACGGAAAAGGGGAGCCCGCCGAAACGGCCATTCTGATCCTTTGCGAAGGCGAGGCCAGCTTCGGCGAAATCGCTCTCGGTAAGGCTCGGTTCGGTAAGGCTCGGATCCTTGAGGAACGGAGTAAGGTCAGCCAGCCATCCACCCTTTTCAAACTGGCGCTTCTGCACGTGATAGCTGATGTGGATGACGTCGAAGCTCGGCTTGCCGGAGGTCAGCTCGATCACCGCCTTCTGGCGCTGCTGCTGTTCCGGCGTCTGTTCGGAATTGACCTTGATACCGGTCAATTCCTCGAATTCCTTCTGGTATTTCTGCAGGATGTCGCCGCGCGGGCTCTTGATCAGGTTCACCTCGAGCGTCGTGCCGGCAAATTTCTTCCAGTCGACATTGGCGAATGCGGGCTTCAGGCCGGTCATGCTTGCAGCGCCGAGCGCTGCCGAACCTGCCAGGAACTGCCGGCGTGTCGGGTTCAGGAATTTCATGCTCATTGTCTCCTCCTCGTGTCGTTTTTCGACGGGGCAACTCCCATTGCCGGTGTCGGGCTTTCAAACCTTCAATGCAAGATTCCTCGCATTGTTGATGTGCACGGCTATCGCTTCCATTGCCGTCGGCGGATCGCGGCTCTCAATCGCAGTCAGCACCGCGAGATGCTCGCGCATGACCGGAATGACCCGGCCGGTGATGCGGAAGCGCTCCTGATTGATGAGCCGCATCTTGATGGCATTGATCCGATAAGCCCGCGAAATGATCCCGTTATCGAGCGAATCGATTATCGTTTCATGCAGGTCCCAGTCTATGGCCTGAGCGCGCAGTTCGAGCTCCGGGGTTTCCCTGTTCTGCAGGGCCTCTTCAAGCGTATCCTCATGCTCCTTGCGCAGCTTCGCCAGAAGTTCCTCGGAAGCGGACACGCAAAAGACCGCAATAGCCTCCTTCTCCATGAACAGGCGAAACTGAAAAGCCTCCCGGATCAGGTTGATATCGATATGCGCGATCTGTATGCCGCGCTGCGGTATGGTCCGAACGAGACCTTCGGCCTCAAGCCGCGGCACCAGTTCCCGAATCGCGCCGAGCGGCATGCCCGTCATCGCCACGAGTTGGCGTTGTGAGACGAACTGCCCTGGACTGATATCGCGGGCAAGGAGATGCTCCGTGAAACTTGCATAGGCTTTTTCTCGCAGTCTCACCGGTTCGTTGCCATCATCCATGCGCGATCTCCGTCCCCCGAGCCCTCAGTTACTCCCTTATTACGCAGCGGCAGCAATAAACAAGCGGTCGAAAATGCCGGTTACCCGCTTGGCGTCCATATCCGAAAGGCCCTGCAGTGGCGCACGCGTCCGGCGCCATGCATCGTCCAGATTATGATGCGCCAGAATGGCCTTCACCGCAGGCACGACCGGGAACTTCAAAATCTCTTCGACAGCTTCGATGACAGCCGGATCGTCGCGGCCCTCTTCGATGAGCGGCAGCAGGCGGTCAGGATAGAGATTGGCCATACCTGAAATCGACCCTTGCGCGCCGAGCCGAACCGCTGCGGCCAGGGTGCGTTCGTCACCGATCAGGATGGCGAGATCCTTGTGCTTGCCGAGAAGTGCCTGGGTATAGGTCCAGTTGCCCGAGGAATCCTTGACACCGGCGATCGCACCGGGAAACGCTTCGCGCAAACGGGAGACCAACGCGACCGAAATTTCGACAGCGGTGACCGACGGGATATTGTAGATGATGATCCCGCGTAGGCCCGCACCTATTTCCTTGAACACAGCCGAGAACCAGTCAAAAAGTCCATCGTCACTGACATTCTTGAAGTAGGACGGCGGAGCGAGCAGTACACCGCGGCACCCGGCATCAAGAGCAAGCCGAGACTGCGCAGCAGCATCGACATACGAATTGGCCATCACGCCGACAATGATCTGCGACGGCTCCAGCCCACCTTCGATAAATGCACGAATGACATTGCCGCGCTCATCATAACCGATTGAGGAGCCCTCTCCCGTCGTGCCGAAGAGGGTAACACTGCGGCAGCCACGGCCGAGACAGTCCTGCGCATGGGCGAGTGCCTTCGGCACGTCGATCTGCATGTCGGTGTCAAAAGGCATGGTCAATGCTGCGGAAAGTCCAAATCGTTCAGCCCGAGACACCTGCTTCTCCCAATCTCATTGCTCACTAGAGACATACTAACATGTTAGTTGAAAGTCAACGTGTCTATACTGACTTTTTAGTCAGCGAAATTGGCGCTGATCAGGATATAGCTTTCTCGATTGGACAGATTCGTCCTGCCCCGGCCCCCTCGTCTAGGTCAGGAAGGCGTCGAGTTCGGCTTTCGTCGGCGCGCCGCTTCTGCCACCGAAGCGGGAACACTTGATTGCAGCCGCAGCGCTGGCAAAGCGCATGGCCTGATAGATTGGATAATTGCGCGATAGTGCCCAGGCAAAGGTGCCGTGGAACACGTCGCCCGCAGCGAGCGTATCGACGACATCCACCTCGAAGGCGGGCATGTGACGCACCTCCCCTTCAAGTTCGTCGTACCAGAACGAGCCTTTGTCACCCGCAGTCACCGATACAAATGCGCCGTCGCGGCCATAAAGGGCGGCAAGCGCAACGGTCGCCTTTTCGGGATCGCTTTCGCCTGTGACCCGTTCGGCGGCGGGCTCGGAAGCCACGATATGCGAGGCGAGCGGCAGCAGCATTTCCAGCGTTTCGAGTGAAGCGGTGTCGGCGTCGAGAATACCATGGACCTCAGCCTCGCGTGATGCCTTCAGGACCTTTGCCGCCGCAAGCGGCCAGCGAACATCCGTCATCACAACGTCGAAGGTGCCTTCGATAACCGGCGGGATTTCACTTGGGGCGGAGAGCAGTCCGGCGTCGTAATAGGGAACGATCACTCGCTCGCCCGCCGCGTCGACGAATATCGAAGAGAACGCCGAACGGGCATCGGCAACTTTGCGCACGTGCGAGCAATCGACGCCCTCGGCGGTGAGCTCGGCGACGGCGCGCCGCCCGATCTCGTCATCTCCCGTCGAGGCGAACAATGAGACGCTGCCGCCTAGCCGGGCGATGCTGGCCGCTGCGCTCGATGCCATGCCGGCAGCAATTTCGACCGCCTCCAGTGGAATATACTTTCCGGGCCCGGGCGGCAGCCGGTCCAGCCGGAAGATCGTGTCCATGGTGAGCGCGCCCACACAGAGAATTTTCGGAGTGGCTTCATTGGCCATGGAATGGAACCTTACAGATGAAGTTTGGCAGCGATATTGCGCCGGGAGACGCCCGCGGGCAGGCATCAGTTAGCGTTTCTGAGGTGTGCTTGGCAACAGGGTCGCGCGCGATCTACAACCCTTGGAGGTAATTGACTTTTCGCGTCGAAACCGGAGACACTTGGTCCCACCTTCACGGGGGAATCGCAACAATGAAAGAGGCCGCCTTGAAACCGGTCGTCTACGCGCTTTTCGACAAGCGAACCAGTTCAGTCCAGTATGTAGTCAGCGATCCGTCGACGAAGCACTGCTCCATCATCGACCCGGTGCTGGATTTCGACGAAAAATCCGGTTCGACCGCGACGTTCAATGCCGATCAACTCCTGGAATATATCGACCGGAACAGCCTGAAGGTCGATTGGATCCTCGACACCCATCCCCATGCCGATCATTTTTCCGCCGCTCAATATCTCCGATCGAAAACCGGCGCTCCAACGGCAATCGGCGACCACGTCGTCGAGGTCCAGGAGCTATGGAAGAAGCTTTACAACTGGCCGGAGTTTCCGGCCGACGGCTCGCAATGGGACAAGCTGTTTGCGCCGGGCGAAGGCTTCAACATCGGTGCGCTGAACGGACGCGTGATGTTCTCGCCGGGTCACACGCTGGCCTCGATCACCTATGTCATCGGCGATGCAGCCTTTATCCACGACACGATGTTCATGCCGGACAGCGGCACCGCCCGCACGGATTTTCCAGGCGGCAGCGCCGAACAATTGTGGCACTCGATCCAGGCGATCCTCGCATTGCCGGACGAGACGCGTGTTTTCGTTGGCCACGACTATCAACCAGGGGGACGCGAACCGCTTTGGGAAAGTACGGTCGCCGCACAGAAGGCGAATAACACGCATATAGCCAAATGCCGAAACGCCGCTGATTTCGTCGCGATGCGCACGGCGCGGGACAAGACCTTACCGATGCCGCGACTGATCCTTGCCGCGCTGCAGGTCAACATCAATGGCGGGCGGCTGCCGGCGCCGGAGTCGAACGGCAAACGCTATCTGAAGATACCGCTGGACGCCCTCGACGGCGCAAAGTGGGATTAGCGAAGAGGCCCGCTACCGCAAGGATAGCGAGCCTCCCTCCTCCCCAAGATGCAGTCTCAGGCGACCTCGTGGTTCGCAATGCGCTCGAGCGCTCGAACGAGGCCCGAATGGTCGAGGCCGCTGTCGCCATTGGCTGCGCAACTGTTGAAGAGTTCCTGCGTCGACGCCGTGTTGGGCAGGGAAACGCCCAGGGTTTTCGCGCTCTGCAGAGCGAGATTGAGGTCCTTCTGATGCAGTGAGATGCGGAAACCCGGATCGAAGGTGCGCTTGATCATGCGATCGCCATGCACTTCGAGGATACGCGACGAGGCAAAACCGCCCATCAGCGCCTCGCGCACCCGGGCCGGGTCTGCCCCCGCCTTGGAGGCAAGGACCAGCGCTTCCGAAACCGCCTCGATGGTCAGGGCAACGATGATCTGGTTGGCAACCTTGGTCACCTGCCCATCGCCGCAATCCCCGACCAGCGTAATGTTCTTGCCCATCAGCTTGAAGAGCGGCAGCGCGCGGTCGAAAGCCTCCTGCGAACCGCCGGCCATGATGCTGAGCGTTGCGCCCTTCGCACCGACCTCGCCGCCCGAGACCGGGGCATCGATGTATTCGCTGCCCGTCTCGCGCACCTTTTTGGCAAATTCCTTGGTTTCGATCGGCGAGATCGAACTCATGTCGATGACGAGCTTGCCCGGCTTCAACCCGAGGACGACCCCGTTCTCACCAAAAAGAACGTCCTTCACTTCCGGTGTATCCGGGAGCACGAGGATTATGATGTCGGTCTTTTCGGCAAGCGCCTTGGGGCTCTCGACGATTGTCAGACCATTGTCGATGAGTTCCTGCTTCGGGGCGATGAAGAATTTCGACGTGTAGAGCACATGCCCCGCGTCCTGCAGGTGGCGCGCCATCGGCGTGCCCATGATACCCAATCCAATGAAACCTATGTCAGCCATTTACTCAGCTCCTCATCCTGATGATATCCGCCTGCTTGTAGGCAGCTGATGTTTCGTTCAGCCAGCCAAGCCCGCGTTGCGTTTCCGTTTTTGGTTTGTATTCGCAGCCGATCCAACCGTCGTAGCCGGCGGCGTCGAGTGCCTTGAAGACGAAAGGATAGTTGATCTCCCCGGTACCCGGCTCGTGACGACCCGGATTGTCGGCCAACTGGACGTGAGCGATCAGTTGCTTGTAGCGCTCATACGTCGCGACGAGTTCGCCGCGCGTCCGCTGCTGGTGATAGAGGTCATACTGGATAAAGAGGTTGTCGCTTCCGACTTCCTCGATGATTGCGGCCGCCTGTTCGACCGTGTTGAGGTAGAACCCCGGAATGTCGTAGGTGTTGATCGGTTCGATCAGCAGCCGAATATCGTATTTCGCGAGTTCCTGGGCGGCCAGGCGAAGATTGTGCGCGAATGTGGTGCGCAGCGCATCTTCGGAAAGGCCATTCCGAGCGATGCCGGCAAGGCAATTGATCTGCTTGCAGCCTAGCGCCGTCGCATAGTCGATTGCCGTCGCAACGCCCCTCCGGAACTCGTCGATGCGGTCCGGAAGAACGGCAATGCCGCGCTCCCCCGCTGCCCAGTTTCCGGCCGGAAGGTTATGCAGAACCTGGACAAGATTGTTGTCGGCCAGGACCAGTTTCAGCTCCTCGACATTATAGTCGTAGGGGAAGAGGTATTCGACGGCCTCAAAGCCGGCTTCGCTTGCAAGCGCGAAACGTTCGAGAAACGGCACTTCGTTGAAAAGCATCATCAGATTGGCGGCAAATCTAGGCATTCATGCCTCCTGAAGAAATGAAATTGCGGGTTCAGTCGAGATAGGCGGCAACCGCAGTCGGCACGTCCTCATTGCGTTCAGCAAGGTCCTCGAACTCGACGACAGCGTTGATATCGGGACCCATCGCGACATTGGTCACGCGTTCGAGGATGAACTCGACCACCACAGGAACCCGGTGCTCGTCCATCAGCGCCTGCGCCTCCTGGAAAGCCTCGGCGAACTGATTGGGGCTGCGGACCCGGATCGCTTTGCAGCCGAGACCTTCGGCGACCGCGACATGATCGACGCCGTAACCCTTCTCGGCATCGCCTGACGCATTGATATTGTCGAAGGCAAGGCTCACTTCGAAATCCATGTCGAAGCCGCGCTGCGCCTGACGGATCAGGCCGAGATAGGAATTGTTTACGACCACGTGCAGGTAGGGCAGCTTGTGCTGTGCGCCGACCGCGAGCTCTTCGATCATGAACTGGAAATCATAATCGCCGGAGAGCGCAACGATCGGACGATCTGGATCGGCCGCACGCACGCCGAGTGCTGCCGGCAGGGTCCAGCCGAGCGGGCCCGCCTGGCCGCAATTGATCCAGTTGCGAGGCTTGTAGACGTGCAGGAACTGGGCGCCAGCAATCTGGCTAAGACCGATGGTTGTCACGTAGCAGGTCTCGCGGCCGAACACCTTGTTCATTTCCTCGTAGACACGCTGCGGCTTCAGCGGCGTCTGGTCGAAATGGGTCTTGCGCAGCATGGTGCGCTTGCGCCCGCGGCATTCCTTCGCCCAAGCCGACCAATCACGCAGCTTTCCTGCCGCTTTCCATTCAGTCGCAACATCGAGAAACAGCTTCAGCGCCTTGCCTGCATCGGAAACGATGCCGAAATCCGGCGAGAAAACGCGGCCGATCTGGGTCGGTTCGATATCGACATGGACGAACTTGCGCCCCTCCGTATAGGTCGAGACATTGCCGGTATGCCGGTTCGCCCAGCGATTGCCGATGCCGAGCACGAAGTCGGAGGCGAGCATCGTCGCGTTGCCGTAACGATGCGAGGTCTGCAGGCCGCACATGCCCGCCATCAGCGGATGATCGTCCGGGATCGCGCCCCAGCCCATCAGCGTCGGGATGACCGGAACACCTGCGATCTCGGCGAACTCCACCAGAACGTCGGAAGCGTCGGCGTTGATAATGCCCCCGCCGGCAACGATCAGCGGCCGATCGGCCTGGTTGAGCATCGTCAATGCCTTTTCGACCTGCGCCCGTGTTGCTGCTGGCTTATAGGCTTCGAGCGGTTCGTAGGTGTCGGGATCGAACTCGATCTCTGCCAGCTGCACGTCGATTGGCAGATCGATCAACACCGGACCTGGACGACCCGATCGCATGATATGGAAGGCCTTCTGGAAAACGTAAGGAACGAGGCCTGGCTCCATGACCGTCACCGCCCATTTCGTGACAGGCTTGGCGATCGAGGCAATATCGACGGCCTGGAAGTCCTCTTTGTCGAGGCGCGCGCGCGGCGCCTGCCCGGTGATGCACAGGATCGGGATCGAATCGGCCGAAGCGGAATAGAGGCCGGTGATCATGTCGGTTCCGGCTGGACCTGACGTGCCGATGCACACACCGATATTGCCATGCTCAGCGCGGGTGTATCCCTCGGCCATGTGCGACGCGCCTTCGACGTGGCGCGCAAGGATGTGGCGGACAGTGCCCCGCGCCTTCAGCGCGGAATAGAACGGATTGATTGCAGCTCCCGGTACGCCAAAGGCGCAATCGATCCCCTCCTTTTCCAGAATACGGACTGCTGCATCGACGGCACGCATTTTTGTCATTGTCATTCCTCCAAATTCAATGAGAGCATAATCCATATCTTACACTTCACAACCAAAATGTGGAAATGACTTCCATCATATGGAAATAAAGATTTTCAATAAAACTGGTAAAATAGGCTGCGCGCAGCTATGGCACATGAGGGCACACGAAATGGGACACGCAGCGATCATGGCTTTGCAGGGCACGTCATTGAAGGGGAAGCGGGGGCGCAAGGCGAATGAGAACGCGGCTCCGTCTTCCGTCCAGGTCTTGGATCGAAGCTTGCATTTGCTCAAGCTCATCGCGGATGCGGACGGCTCGACACTCATGGATCTCGCGGACCATACCGGCATGGCGCCATCGACTGTCCACCGGCTGCTGACCTCGCTGGCCAATCACGGCATGCTCACCCATGACCCGGAATCAGGCGACTGGACAATCGGCGTTGGCGCCTTCGAGATCGGCAACGCCTTTCTGCGTTATCGCAAGCTCGGTTCCATCAGCCGCCCCTTTCTCAAGCGCCTGATGGACGAATGCGGCGAGACGGCCAATGTCGGCATCGAGGATGAAGGCGACGTTGTCTTTATCTCGCAGATCGAAAGCCATGCGCCGATGCGGGCTTTCTTCCGTCCCGGACGGCGCGGGCCGATTCATGCGTCGGGAATAGGCAAGGCAATTCTTTCGACCTGGTCGGATACCGATATTGCCCAGGCGCTCACTGGCAAGACGCTCGCGCACCTCACAGCACATACGCTGGATACGCTGCCGGCACTCTTGAAAGATATCCAGCACATCCGTTCGCGCGGCTGGTCGATCGACGACGAGGAGCACACGCTCGGGATGCGCTGCATCGCCGCGCCGCTTTTCAATGAACATGGCGAAGCCATTGCCGGAATTTCGGTATCGGGCCCCGCCGTCCGCCTGCCCAAGGAGAAGCTCAACCTGCATGGGCCCGTCATACGCCGCACAGCGGATGAATTGACAAAGGCGATGGGCGGACGGCGACCGGACGAACTATAGGGCCCATCCAGTCACTGCACCTGTCTACGCGGTCTGCAGCTGCGGCAAGGCCCGAGCCTTAGCCTGCGGCGCGGCCGTGTCGATCCTGCTCTTCATCGGCTTGCCAGCGACATAGACTTCGGCGACCGAGCGGTCATCGCCCATCGTCTGCAAAATGAAGAGCTCTTCGGCAAGCGTCGTTGCCGTGCGCATGCGCAGTTCCATCGCAGGCTTCGCCTTGCTGTCGAGAACGACGATATCGGCATCGCCTCCGGTCCGGAGGGATCCGATGCGGTCTTCGAGACCGAGCGCGCGGGCATTGCCGAGCGTCATCATGTAATAGGACGCGAATGGCGACAGACGCTGGCCCTGCACGTGCAGCACCTTGTATGCCTCGCTCATCGTCTCCAGCATTGAGAAGCTCGTACCGCCGCCGACATCGGTCGCGACAGAAATGCGTGCGCCGAGCGAGCGGAAGCGGTCTCGGTCAAAGAGGCCGCTGCCGAGGAACAGATTTGAGGTAGGACAGAAAACGGCGACCGACTTCGTCTCGGCGAGCACGGAAATTTCGCGATCCGACAGGAAGATGCAATGGCCGAGCAGCATCTTTTCGCCGAGAAGGCCGTACCCGGCATAAATATCGGTGTAGTCCTTGGCCGACGGATAGAGCGAGGTCGCAAATGCGATCTCGTCGCGGTTTTCCGAAAGGTGCGTCTGCACGTAGCATTCGGGATGTTCGCGCACCAGGGCCTGGCTCATTTCCATCTGCCCGGGCGTCGAGGTGATGGCAAAGCGCGGGCTGATGGCATAATGCGCACGGCCGCGTCCATGCCATTTGGCGATCAACGCCTTGGTATCGTCATAGCCTGACTGCGGGGTATCGCGGAGCGCGTCGGGCGCATTGCGATCCATCATCACCTTGCCGCCGATCATCAGCATGCCGCGCTTTTCGGCTGCCGTAAAATAGGCATGGACGCTCTCGCGGTGCACCGAGCAATAGGCCACAGCTGAGGTTGTGCCGTTGCGCAGCAATTCGTCCATGAACCGTCCCGCGATGAAATCAGCGTGGGCGGTCGATGAGAATTTCTGTTCCTCGACAAAAATATAGGTGTTGAGCCATTCGAGCAGCTGCGCGCCATACGAGGCAATCGCCTGGGTCTGCGGAAAGTGCAGATGGGTATCGATGAAGCCCGGCATGATAAGATTGGGGCGGTGATCGACGATCTTGGCATCGGCGGCGACCGGGGCGATGGCGGTATATTCGCCGGCATCGACGATCTTGCCGCCCTCGACCAGGACCGCGCCATCTTCGAAATAATTATAGGCCGACTGATCGTCGATGCTGGTGGGCTCCTCGACGAATGTCAGCACACGGCCGCGCAAAATGAGCTTGTTCACTGAACGGTTCCTCCCTTGACGGCACTCTCATACCAGGAGACGAGGAGCTTGCGTTCCTCGTCGGTAATACCGCTGACATTGGCGGGCGGCATGGCATGCGAGCGCCCGGCTTGCAGATAGATTTCCCGGGCATGGGCGGCGATCTGCCCGTCCGATTCAAGCACCACGCCCTTCGGCGCTGTTATGATGCCCTCCCAGCCGGGTTCCTTTGCGTGACACATCGCGCAGCGGCCAAGCACCGTGTCGCGAACCTTTGGAAAGGCTTCGGCACTGACGAATGGCTGCTGCACCGCGGAGAGCTTTTCTTCCGCGCTCTCGCCCGACAGAACCTTGGGCACGGTGGAGAGCCACATGATAATGATGAAGAGAATTGCCGTCGCGAGCCACGTCCAGGTCGGCTCACCCTTGCGGGCATGGCGGGTGTTGAACCAATGGCGAATGGTGACGCCCATCAGGAACACCAGCGAGGCGATGATCCAATTGTATTTCGTGCCGAATGCCAGCGGATAGTGGTTCGACAGCATCAAAAACAGCACCGGCAACGTCAGGTAGTTGTTGTGGGTCGAACGCTGCTTGGCCTGTTTCCCCAGCGCCGGATCCGGAGTCTTGCCGGCGATCAGGTCCGCAACGACCTTCTTCTGGTTGGGAATGATGATCATGAAGACGTTGGCCGACATGATGGTCGCCGTGAAGGCGCCAAGATGCAGGAAGGCAGCGCGTCCTGTGAAAAGGTGCGTATAGCCCCAGGCCATGAAGACGAGAACAAAATAGAGCAGAACCATCAGCCGCGTATCGTTCCGGCCGAGCGGTGACTTGCAGATGGTGTCATAAACGACCCAGCCGCCGAAAATCGAGGCGAGCGAAATCGCAATGGCGACCGGACGCGATACGTCAAGAACGTGCGGGTCGATCAGATAGAGGTCGGCGCCGGCGTAATAGACGATGCAAAGCATGGCGAAGCCCGACAGCCAGGTTGCATAGGATTCCCATTTGAACCAGGTCAGATGCTCGGGCATTTGCGCCGGCGCAACCAGATATTTCTGGATGTGGTAGAAGCCGCCGCCATGTACCTGCCACTCCTCGCCATAGGCCCCGGCCGGAAGTCCGGGACGCTGACGCAGGCCAAGATCGAGCGCGACGAAATAGAAGGACGAGCCGATCCACGCGATACCGGTGATGACATGCAACCAGCGGAAGGCGAAATTCAACCATTCCCAGGCGACGGCGTATTCGTACATGTGGCTCTCCCTTTTAGTCGGAAGAGTATGTGCCAAAGCCTATGCCAAGAGGAAACCGGCTAATGCACCCATCTCTTTCAAAAAAAACTTTAAAATGCTAGATCAATGGGCAGTGTAGGGGTTGTGCGAAAACAATGTCGTACCTTGATAACCTTCGTGTTTTCGTTCGTGTCGTCGAACTCGGAAACCTGTCTGCCGCCGGACGCGATCAGCGCGCCTCTCCGGCCGTTGCGAGCAATCGCATCAAGGAGCTGGAGCGGCATCTTGGCGTGCGCCTCTTCAATCGCACCACGCGCAAGCTGACACCCACCGAACACGGCCGGGTATTCTACGACGGCGCCGTCAAGATCATCGAGGCGATCAACGAGGCGGAAGCGGCCATCGCCGATCTTGCCAAGAAGCCGAAAGGCGCGATCCGAATTACCGCCCCGCTCGGCATAGGCAGGCGGCTCATCGCGTCAGGCATTCCCGAATTCCATGACAAGTACCCCGACATCGAAGTGCGCCTGCGTCTTTCCGACCACAACATCGACATCATGAGCGAGGGAGTCGACGTTGCTTTCAAGCTGGGCATCCTCGAGGATTCCAACCTGCGCATGCGCGGCATCATGAATTGCGAGCGCGTAATCTGCGCCTCGCCGGACTATCTTGCCAGACGCGGAACCCCGGCGACCCCGGATGATCTCATTGCTGACCATCACGACTGCCTGCTTCTGCGCTATCCGGGGTCCAAGGAGTATTACTGGACGCTGCAGACGCCCGAAGGCTTGCGCAAGCTCGAGGTCAGCGGACCTTACGATTCAGACGATGGCGATGTTCTGACACGCTGGGCGCTCGACGGGCGCGGGATCATCAACAAGCCGCTTTTCGAAGTGAAAAGCCATCTCAACGACGGCGAACTGGTGCCCATCCTCGAAGACACGCCGCCGGCGAGCATCCAGCTTGCTGCGATCTATCCGCACAAACGCTTCCAGGATCCGAAGGTTCGCCTGATGATCGATTTCATGACCGAGCGCTGCCAGCGTCTCGTTACGGAAATGCTGAAATAAGCCTCGACCGGTCAGGCCGGGACGCGCAATTTGCTGCTTGCGACGCTGGCGTTCCGTTGCCGGTAGTTAAGTGCTGCCGTCATGACTTCCGCGGCCGCGAGCGCAGCAATGACCGGCGGACGCTTGTCCTTGACGGCTGTACCGCCGACAGGGCAAACCAGCCTCTCGAAGACCTCTGGGCGGCCCACTTCCCGCGTCAACCAGTTGCGGAATGTCGCACGCTTCGTCTTCGATCCGATCATGCCGACATAGGACGCGTCGCTTCTGGCGAGCGCTTCGGCGGCGATTAGGAAGTCGAGCGCATGGTCATGGGTCAGGATGACGAAGGCGCTCCCCTCCGGCGCGTCGCGCACGAGCGCTTCAGGCATGGCGGTCAGACAGGTCTCGACACCCGGAACCTGTGAGGCAGACAATTCTTCCTCGCGCGTGTCGACCAGAATGACCCGGAGCGGCACCAGCGAAAGCGCCATGGCCAGCGCGTCACCGACATGGCCCCCGCCAAACACGTAAACATGCGGGCGCTGGGCGATTTCGCGGTCAACCTTTTCAACGAGGGCGGCGGCGGCATCGCGGTCGACAGGCTTGAAGTCGAGGGCAACGCGACCGCCGCAACATTGGCCGATTTCCGGACCGAGCGGCACGGTCAGCGCCTCAATCTCGCTCCCGCGCTTCAAAGCACGGCGGGCATGATCGATGGCTATGTACTCCAGCTGGCCACCGCCGATCGTGCCGAAAATGCGATCCGGCGCCACCAGCATCCAGGCGCCGGCGTCCCGCGGCGTCGAACCATCGGCCGCCTTTACTTCAACGAGGACGACGCGCTTGCGCCGGTTGAGGAAATCCCTGATATCGTCGCGATTGCTTGGCATGGAAAATCACCTCCCGGCTTCCCGCAAGCGCTCGACAGCCATCAATACGCGTTCCGGCGTTGCCGGCGCGTCGAGGCGCGGCGACAGACAATAGTCCGCAACGCTCGCCACCGCCATCGACAGCGCTTCAAGCACCGAGATCGCCAGCATGAATGGCGGCTCACCCACTGCCTTCGAACGTCGGATCGTCTCTTCGCGGTTTACGGACCAGCTGGCGAGATTGACATTGAATTGACGTGGCCGATCGGAGGCCAGCGGGATCTTGTAGGTCGATGGCGCGTGGGTGCGCAGCCGTCCCTTGGCATCCCACCAGAGTTCCTCGGTGGTCAGCCAGCCCATGCCCTGCACGAAAGCGCCTTCCACCTGGCCAAGATCGAGAGCCGGATTGAGCGAGCGCCCGACATCGTGAAGGACATCGGTCCGGTCGACCTGATATTCCCCGGTTAAAGTATCGATGCTGACTTCAGATACCGACGCACCGTAAGCGAAATAGTAAAACGGGCGGCCGCGACCTTCGGACCGGTTCCAATGTATCTTCGGCGTCTTGTAGAATCCGGCTGCGGAAAGTTGCACGCGCGCGCCATAGGCAGCCCTGATGAACTCGTTGAAGGCAATGAGATTGTCGCCGGCCCGCACCATGTTCGGCGCAAAGAAAACCTCTTCCTTCTCAACGCCAAATTTCTCGACAGCGAAATCGACAAGGCGCGCCTTGATCTGCTGGGCCGCATTGGCGGCAGCCATGCCGTTGAGATCAGAGCCAGACGAGGCCGCTGTTGCAGAGGTGTTGGGCACTTTCGCCGTCGTCGTCGCAGTGACCTTGATGCGGTCGAGATCGACCTGGAACTCGTCCGCCACCACCTGCGCAACCTTGGTATAGAGCCCCTGCCCCATTTCCGTGCCGCCATGGTTGAGATGGATCGAGCCATCGGCATAGACGTGAACGAGGGCGCCTGCCTGATTATACTCGGTCTTGGTGAACGAAATGCCGAATTTCACCGGCGTCAGCGCGATGCCCTTGCGGATGATGCGGCTCTCGCGGTTGAAATTGAGGATGGCCGCGCGCCGTGCAGCGTAATCGGACGATTCCTCGAGTTCCGCCACGATCTGCGGGATAATGTTATCCTCGACCGTCTGGTGGTAAGGCGTGACGTTCCTGCCTTCTCCACCATAGAAATTGGCTTTGCGGATGTCGAGCGGATCCTTGCCGAGCGCATAGGCGATCTCCTCGATCATGCGCTCGCCGCCGACCATTCCCTGGGGACCGCCGAAGCCGCGAAACGCGGTGTTGGAGACCGTGTTGGTCTTCAACGGGCGCGAGCGAAGCCGGACATGCGGATAGAAATAGCAATTATCGGCATGAAAGAGCGCGCGGTCCGTCACAGGTCCCGACAGATCAGCGGAGAATCCGCAGCGGGCCGAATAGGTCGCGTCTACGGCCTCGATCCGGCCTTCATCGTCAAATCCGAGTTCATAGGCGACGTGGAAGTCGTGGCGCTTGCCTGTCGCAACCATATCGTCATCGCGGTCAGGGCGTATCTTGACAGCGCGGTTGTATTTCTTGGCAGCAATCGCTGCCGCGGCAGCAAAAAGATTGGCCTGCGTTTCCTTGCCGCCGAAACCGCCGCCCATGCGCCGCACATTGACCGTAACGGCATTCGACGGAACGCCGAGAACGTGCGCAACCATGTGCTGGGTCTCGCTCGGGTGCTGGGTCGAGGAATAGACGATAACCTCGTCGTCCTCGCCGGGAATGGCGAAGGAGATATGGCCTTCGAGATAGAAATGATCCTGTCCGCCGATGCGCATCTCGCCTACGAGCCGATTCCTGGCTTTAGACATGCCCGCGACAATGTCGCCGCGTTCGAGTTTCAGCGGATCGATAACGAGGGGATAATTGGCCCTCTCCGCCTCAAGAACATCCGTGACGTGGTCCAGATCACGATATTCTATCTTCGCCTTCGTGGCCGCCTGGCGCGCCATCTGCCGGGTTTCGGCGATGACGGCGAAAATCGGTTGACCATGAAACTCGACCTTGCCTACCGCAAAGACCGGATCGTCGTGCTTGCCGGCAGGGCTCACGTCGTTGTGGCCGGGAATGTCGTCCGCGGTGAGCACGCCGACAACGCCTTCGCAGGCAGCGACCGCATCGAGATCGATCGAGACGATCTCGGCATGTGCCCGCTGCGACAAGCCAAGATAGGCGTGGAGCGTGCCAGCCGGTTCGGGCATGTCGTCGATATATTCGGCGGTACCCGCGACGTGTTTGTGGCCGGACTCATGCGGCAGTTTCTCGTGGACGCCACCACGAATGCTTGTGATCGGTTGTATCGAATTCATCGCATCCTCCTCAACCGGCCACGGCGTAGCGGTTCAACCGCACGCACTTCTCACCGGCGGATTCAAGATAGAAGCGCCGCAAGAGGTTTTTGGCAGTCAGCATCCGGTAATCGGCGGAAGCGCGCAAATCCGTCAGCGGCGTGAAATCCTGTGGGAATTGTTGGATCGCAGCCTCAATCGATGCCTCGTCCCATATCGCACCCACCAAAGCCTGCTCGACTGCAGCGGCACGCTTTGGCGTACCAGCCATGCCGCCGAAGGCGATCAACGCACTCTCGACGCGTCCCTGCTGGTCGAGCCGGACACGGAAAGCGCCGCATACGGACGAGATGTCCTCGTCAAGCCGCTTCGATATCTTATAGACGGCAAAGAGATCATCGGACGCGAGGCGGGGAATACGAATGGCTTCGACGAACTCGCCGGGGGTGCGATCCTGTTTGCCGTACTCGATGAAGTATTTCTCTATTGGAACCGAACGCCTGACATTGCCCTTGCGCAGTTCGACGACAGCGCCAAGACCGATGAGTGCGGGCGGCGTATCGCCGATGGGTGAACCATTGGCGACGTTGCCGCCCACAGTCCCCATATTGCGGACCTGCTCGCCGCCGATCCTGTTCCACAACTCCTTCAGCTGCGGGAAATGGCGGGTGATGGCCGGATAAGCCTCGGTATAGGTGACGCCCGCGCCGAGGACGAGATGGTTCGACTCCTCTGTGATCTGGCGCAAATCATCGAGCCGCGACAGGAATACGACCGGGCCGATATCGCGCATGAACTTGGTCACCCAAAGGCCGACATCGGTTGAGCCCGCAACGATCGTTGCACCAGGATGGGATTCGAGCACGTCAGCGAGATCGTCGACATTTGCCGGAACAATGAGCTGTTGCTTGCCTTCGCCGATGGCAACGCGCTTGTTGTCCTTGAGGGCGAGCAATTGCTCCGTAATGCGCGCTCGTTCGGTGACGAGCGGATCCTCGCTGGCATCGCCCACCGCCGAAATGCTCTCGGCGGCGCGAATGATCGCGGCATAGCCGGTGCAGCGGCAAAGATTGCCCTGCAGTGCTTTTTCGATGGCCTCGACGCCGGGATGCGGATCTTCCATCCAGAGGCCGTAAAGCGACATCACGAAACCCGGCGTGCAGAACCCGCACTGCGATGCATGCGTGTCGACCATGGCGCGCTGGACGGGATGGAGGCTGCCATCCGTTGCAGCGAGCGCCTCGACTGTCACCACATGGCACCCATCGAGCGAACCGACGAAACGGATGCAGGCATTGACCGACTCATATTTGAGCCTGCCATCGAGTAGCCGGCCGACGAGCACCGTGCACGCGCCGCAATCGCCCTCCGCGCACCCTTCCTTGGTGCCACGCAGCCTCCGGCCGAGGCGAAGGAAATCGAGCAGGGTTTCGGTAGTGGCGATATTGCTGAGTTCGACGAGGGTGCTGTTGAGAACAAAGCGGACGCAATTGCGAATCTTGCTAGCCATGGCGCATCAGCTCCCGCGATAGGTCGAATAGGCAAAGGGCGCCACAAGCAGTGGCACATGATAGTGGGCCTTTTCGTCGTCTATGCCGAAGCGGATCGGCACGACGTCGAGAAACGGCGTCTCTTCTCGGCCGCCGAAATAGGCGCCGACATGAAAACGAAGCTCGTACGCCCCTGAACGCATGCTCCCACCCGAAAGCAATGGACTGTCGCAGCGGCCATCATCGTTGGTAAGGGTGCTGTGCAAAGGCTGCAGCGCATCGCCTTCGATGCGATAGAGATCGACCTTGAGTCCGGCGGCTGGTTTGCCGCTCGCCGTGTCGAGCACATGGGTCGTCAAGCGCCCGGTCGCATCGTTGTGAGAATGCATCGTTCCTCCTCCCGTGGAGAACTTCTTAAAATATCCAACACTCAGTTTGTCGTTTGGCGTGCTCGCGGGGTAGCCGGAGCTTGGTAAAGGGACTTTCAAATTTTTCAGGGGGAATGCTTCGCCGGTAATTTGAGTAATCAGAAAACGGAGTGAAGGACTGAGGAGGAGAATTCTGTGAGATATCCCCGCGACATGCATGGTTATGGCGGTAAAGCGCCGCGCGCGAATTGGCCTGGCGATGCGCACATCGCCGTTCAGTTCGTTGTCAATTACGAGGAAGGCGGCGAGAACTGCGTCCTGCACGGCGATGCGGCGTCCGAGGCCTTCCTGTCGGAGATTGTGGGCGCGCAGCCCTGGCAGGGACAGCGCCACTGGAACATGGAGTCCATCTACGAATATGGCGCACGCGCCGGTTTCTGGCGCTTGCACGAGCTGTTGACCTCGAAAAATGTGCCCGTCACCGTCTATGGCGTCGCCACGGCATTACAGCGCTCGCCGGCCCAGGTTGCGGCAATGCTCGATGCGGATTGGGAAATCGCCTCGCACGGGCTGAAATGGATCGACTACAGGGATTTCACGCCGGAGGCCGAGCGCGAGCACCTGCTCGAGGCGATCCGCATCCACACTGCCGCCACCGGCGAGCGGCCGAAGGGCTGGTACACCGGCCGGACGTCAGTCAATACCGTTGATCTTGTCACCGACGAGGGCGGTTTTGACTATGTTTCGGATTCCTATGCCGATGACCTGCCCTACTGGTACGAGCACAACGGCAAGTCGCAGCTGGTAATCCCCTATACGCTCGACGCCAACGACATGCGCTTCGCGACCCCACAAGGGTTCAACTCCGGCGATCAGT
Source organism: Phyllobacterium sp. SYP-B3895 (assembly GCF_009647635.1). Taxonomy (NCBI): domain Bacteria; kingdom Pseudomonadati; phylum Pseudomonadota; class Alphaproteobacteria; order Hyphomicrobiales; family Phyllobacteriaceae; genus Phyllobacterium; species Phyllobacterium sp. SYP-B3895. Next base: position 35,875 of record NZ_WJIG01000005.1, read on the forward strand.
TCTTCGCCTATCTGAAAGACAGTTTCGATACGCTCTATGCAGAAGGCGCGGCCGGCTCCCCCAAGATGATGAGCATCGGCCTGCATTGCCGGCTCATCGGCCGCCCTGGCCGCAGCGCCGCGCTCGCACGTTTCATCGACTACGTCCAATCCCATGAAAAAGTGTGGCTCGCCCGCCGCGCCGACATCGCGCAACATTGGGCCGCCACCCATCCCTATAAGCCTCACGCCGCGCGCCCATCCGCACTTGACGAAACGACCTTCGTCGACCGCTTCGGCGGCGTATTCGAACATTCGCCGTGGATTGCCCGCCGGGCTTTTGCCGGGGAGCTTTCGCCCGCCCATGACACGGCATCCGGACTGCATGCGGCACTCCGCACAGTGTTTCGCTTGGGCACGCAAGAGGAACGGCTCGCCGTCCTCAATGCCCACCCCGATCTTGCCGGCAAACTGGCGCAGGCAAAACGCCTGACCGAGAGTTCGACACAAGAGCAGGCTTCCGCGGGGCTCGACGCCCTGACCGACGAGGAACGGGCCGAGTTCACGAAATTGAACACCGACTACGTCAGGCGGTTCGGCTTTCCCTTCATCATCGCTGTGCGGGGGCTGAACAAGCAAGCGATCCTTGAAGCGTTCCAGACCCGCATTGCCAATGATCGCGACACCGAGTTCAACACAGCCTGCCGTCAGGTCGAAAAGATTGCCCTGCTGCGCCTGCGCGACATGTTGCCGGACTGAGGGCGGGCCGATGCGTGAAATACTGATCCAGAAATTGACGCGGGAAGCCTTTGCGCCTTTCGGGGACGTCATCGAGAGGGAAGGCGCGCACAGCTTTCCCATCAATCACGGCATGTGCACCCGCTATCATGACCTTGCCAAGGTCGAGACCACGGGTGACAACGCCCGCACCCTGATCAGCCTCCTGCGCGGCAAGCCTTATGAACTGCCGCTGGAGCTTGGCATGGTTGAACGCCACCCGTTCGGGAGCCAGGCTTTCGTGCCGCTCTCGGCCAACCCGTTCCTCGTGGTTGCCGCGCATGACGGGCGTGGCGGACCTAGCGATCCGGTCGCCTTCATCACTTCTCCAGGCCAGGGCGTGAATATTCATCGCAACGTATGGCACGGCATCCTCACGCCGCTTGGCGGCGAAAGCGACTTCGTCGTGATCGACCGCGGCGGCGACGGGATCAACCTCGAAGAACACTTCTATGCGGAGCCGTTCCTGGTCCGCTGATCTAGAGAGCATGCCCTGCCTTTAAACAGAAAGGCCGCCCGAACTCGGGCGGCCTTCTTTTGTAATCGGATGGGTCAGTTGAGCGGGATCGAATTGCCCCCCTTGCTGGCCTGGTACTGCGCGGACAGATCATCATACTTGCGCGCGATCGAAGCGGCCCGCTCCTGCAACCTCATCCGATCAGGTTCCGGTTGCTGCGCAATCAGCTTGTGGATCGAATAGCTCTTCCAGAAGGCGTTTTCGGTGTTATAGCCGCCGGGCTCCAGCGTGAAGACCTCTTTCAGGATCTTCAGGTCATGCGGAATGGCGAAGGCATCGCGGGAATCCTCATGGCTGAAGAAATAGTAGAAATTGTCGAAGCCGGCCCAGGTGATCGCCGAAAGGCACATCGAACATGGCTCATGCGTCGACAGGAAAATAAGATCGCGGGAATCCGGGCGCTTGTCGCCATCGACCTCGTAGAATTGCTTCAGCGTATGGACTTCGCCGTGCCAGAGTGGATTTTCCGTCTCGTTGTTGGTTTCGGCCAAAACGACCGACAGATCCGATTTGCGCAGGAGCGCCGCGCCGAAAATCTTGTTTCCGGCCGCAACGCCCTTCTCCGTCATCGGAATGATTTTTTGTTCCATTGCATCGAGCAACGCGTCGAGCACCTTTGTGGTTGAAGTTTCTGATGGCATTTTTGGTCTTTCTTTTCGGGTTGAAACGACCTGGTCCGGGCCCTGAATTGGGCCCGGACCAGGTTGCACTGTTAGACCGGGAACAGGGCGAACCGCACGACAAAGAGGATAGCTACGAGCCATGTCGCGGGATGGATCGAGCTTACGCGTCCAGTCAGCGTCTTCAGCACGACATAGCTGATGAAGCCGAAGGCGAGACCGTTGGCGATCGAGTAGGTGAACGGGATCATCAACGCGGTCAGGGCGGCCGGCGTCGATTCAGTCACGTCGCGCCATTCGATGTCAACGAGCTCATGCATCATGAGGCCGGCGACATAGAGCAGCGCAGGCGCCGTTGCGTAGCCCGGCACGGATGCAGCGAGCGGCGCAATGAACAGGGCAGCAAGGAACAAAACGGCGATCGTCAGTGCCGTCAGGCCTGTACGTCCGCCAGCCTGAACACCGGACGCGCTCTCGACATAGGCCGTGGTACTGCTGGTACCAAGAAGCGAACCGGCAACGATCGCGGTGCTGTCGGCAAAGAGAGCGCGGCCAAGATTGTTCGGTTTGCCTTCTTCGATGAGGCCGGCGCGTTTGCTGACGCCGATAAGTGTACCGGTGGCATCGAAGACTTCAACCAGAACGAAGACGAGGATGACCTGCAGGAAACCCGTATGCAGTGCGCCGAGAACATCAAGCTGCAGGAATGTCGGCGCAAGGCTCGGCGGAGCCGAGAAGACGCCCTTGAATTCGCTGACGCCGAGCAGCACCGACAGGACCGTCACGGCGAGAATGCCGATGAGGATCGATCCACGTACCTTCATGGCGTCAAGCGCGGCAATGATGAAGAAGCCGAGAATTGCAAGCAACGTGCCCGTTGCGCCGAGATGACCCAGCCCAACGAATGTTGCCGGATTGGCAACGACGATGCCGGAGGTCTTAAGGGCAATAAAGGCAAGGAACAGACCGATACCGGCGGCGATCGCGCTGCGCAGCGATTTGGGAATGCCGGCGACGAGCCAGCTGCGCACCCCGGTTACCGTCAGCAGCAGGAAGATACAGCCGGAGATGAATACGGCGCCGAGCGCCTGCTGCCAGGTGAAACCCATGGCCCCGACCACCGTAAAGGCGAAGAAGGCATTGAGACCCATGCCCGGCGCCATGCCGATCGGCCAGTTAGCGACCAAGGCCATGACGGCAGAGCCCAAGGCGGCCGCGATACAGGTCGCCACGAATATGGCGTTGCGGTCCATGCCAGTCGAGGACAGGATCTCTGGATTGACGAAGATGATGTACGACATCGTCAGGAATGTCGTGATACCGGCCAGCACTTCCGTGCGCACGGACGTGTTGTGGCCTTTGAGCTTGAAAAGCCTGTCGAGCATTGTTCCTCCCCTTGGCAAAACGCCGAGTCTCCGGCTGCCGCCCGGTGCGTTATGCACCAGAAAGCATGGCATCCGTTCTAATTTTCAATAGTTCTCCACTTGAAAAAATGATTGTCGTGCACTCCTCTGCACGCGCATCATTCTCCCGGTGTCGCCACCGCAAAGCCGATTGTGCGTTTTTCGCACAATGGATGCTAGGTGCCCATTCCGCATTCATTTGCGAAACACCTTCAATAAATTCTTGATTTCGAAAGCCAAAGAAAATGCCGTCAGCCCTGGAGATTCGAGGCTCGTTCAGCGCGTTGCCACGATGAACAGGCGTGGGAAAGGCAATAAGACCGTGCCATCGCGCATCAGGGGATAGTGTGGGGCGATGCGCTCCCTGTACTCCTCAAGAAAACGCAAACGCTCGTCTTCGTCAAGCGCCGCAAGATAAGGACGCAGGCCCGAACCCTTAAACCATTCGATAATCCCATCAAGACCTTGCAGGGGATGATGGTAGGTCGTGCGCCAGATATCGACGCGTTGCGCCAATGGCCGCAACAACTGATAGTAGAATGAGGCGTCGCCAACCTTGGTGCGGGAAAGATCGGCCTGCGCCATCTTCTTGGCCCAGGCGCCCTCTCTCGCCACCTCGCGCATCGCCACGTGAGTGGGTTGCTCGAGGTTGTCGGGCATCTGCAAGGCCAGCGAGCCCCCCTCATTGAGGAAGCCGAGCAGCCGCGGAAAGAGCTGGTCGTGATCTGGCAGCCATTGCATGACGGCATTGCCATAGAGCAGGTCAACCTTCTCCCCGGGTTGCCAGGCGTCGATATCGGCCACGGCGAATGACAGGTCCGGAAGGCGACGTTTTGCCTGCTCGATCATTTCCGCAGACGAGTCGATGCCGGCAATGACCGCACCCGGATATCGCTTGACGAGGAGCTCGGTCGAATTGCCCGGACCGCAGCCAAGGTCCACTGCCCGCTTTACGTCCTGATTGGGAATAGCGGTCAGCAGGTCATTGGCCGGGCGCGTACGCTCGTCTTCGAATTTCAGATACTGGTCTGGCGACCACACAGCCTTGCCACTTTTGGCGCCTCCGTTTCAAAGATTCGACTGCAGGATATCCGAAGGGTCCCGGGATTACAGCCATTATCGATCAACAGGCCGGAACCGGCTGGACAAGCTCAGCAAAACAGAATCTCATTGCAAACAGAAGTTGTAGAAACCGGGATGGAAGCGGCGATGACGCATAAACGGATTCTGTCGATTATTTTCATTTGCTTCGGCGTTCTCGCCTGGCCCGCTTATGCTGCTGCCTATACCGCCTATACAACGGGCAACGTGAACATTCGAACGGGTCCGGGCACCGGCTACGCAAAAGTCGCGACTCTCGCGCCAGGGTTGCGGGTCGATGTTCTCGCTTGCGAAGGAAGCTGGTGCCGCGTCGGCTATCAGGGGCTGCGCGGCTGGCTGTCGGCCAACTACATCGATCGCGCCGTTTCGACGCGTCCGCCGGCAGTCGTCATCCAGCCGACGATCGTCGTCAGGCCGCCCTACCGGCCTCCATATTATCGCCCGCCCGCATACCGTCCGCCGCCACCCTATTATCGGCCTCGGCCGAACTGCCGGATCGCGCCGGGCTACCCCTGTCCGTAATGTAAGCGACCGGCTGGTCGCGCTGGCGGCGCATCAGGGTTTATTCGACTGAAATCGCATAAAAATTCTCGACCCGCTGTCGGGATTGGCGTTACCTGTTCGTCATCACTCAGAGAGGAACGAACGCGAATGCTCTACGCCATTTTTTGCTACAATCCCGAGGATGTCGTCGGCGCCTGGACCAAGGAAGAAGACGACGCCGTCATGGAGCGGCTTGGCAAAGTCCAGGACAAGCTCAGGGAGCAGGGCCGGCTCGGCCCCGTCGCGCGTCTTTTACCAACGACTGCGGCAACGACGCTGCGCAAGGGCCGTGACGAGCCGATTATCATCGACGGCCCATTTGCCGAGACCAAGGAGCAATTGCTCGGTTTCTACATCATCGAGTGCGCATCGCTCGAAGAGGCCATCGACACGGCGAAGGATCTTGCCGTCGCCAATCCGGGCACGGGTTCCTACGAAATACGCCCTGTCTCCATCTTCCGGCCCGGAGTCGATCTGACATGAGCGAAGGGTGCTGGATCGACGCAGCATTGACGGCCGCCCGCCCCCAGGCGGTGGGTGCGCTGCTGCGTTATTTCCGCAATCTCGATATCGCCGAAGAAGCCTTTCAGGAGGCATGCCTGCGTGCCTTGAAAAACTGGCAGACGAACGGGCCGCCTCGCGATCCCACAGCCTGGCTCATATTCGTTGGCCGTAACAGCGCAATCGATGGCGTCAGGCGTCAGGCGAAGCAACAGCCGCTGCCGCCCGAGGAATTGCTGTCAGACCTTGGCGACCGCGAGACCGCGATTGCCGAGAAGATCGACAATTCCGACTATCGCGACGATATATTGCGACTTCTTTTCATCTGCTGCCATCCCGATCTTCCGGCAACCCAGCAGATCCCGCTCGCCTTGCGCATCGTTTCCGGGCTGTCCGTCCGGCAAATTGCGCGCGCATTTCTGGTTAGCGAGAGCGCCATGGAACAGCGCATCACCCGGGCGAAATCTCGTATCGGCAGCGGCGACGTGCCGTTCGAAACACCAGGCCCCGTCGAGCGTTCCGAACGGCTCGCGGTTGTTGCCGCCATGGTCTACCTTATCTTCAACGAAGGCTATTCGGCTGGCGGCCATGAGCAGCAGGCGCGTTTCCCGCTCTGCGATGAGGCCATAAGGCTCGCGCGGCTGCTACTGCGCCTCTTCCCGGCCGAACCTGAAATCATGGGGCTCGCCGCCCTCCTCCTTCTGCAAAGCGCGCGTAGTGCCGCCCGCTTCGACGCCGACGGCGCGGTCGTCCTTCTCGAAGATCAGGACAGGAGCCTGTGGAACAGCAAGATGATCGCCGAGGGCCTCGCATTGATTGACAAGGCGATGCGCCATCGCCGCCCCGGTCCCTATCAGATCCAGGCGGCCATTGCCGCGCTGCATGCGAGGGCCGCGCGGGCCGAGGACACCGACTGGACGGAAATCGACCTCCTTTACGTCGCGCTCGAACGGCTGACCCCTTCGCCAGTTGTTACTCTTAACCGGGCCGTCGCTGTGGCGAAGGTAAAGGGGCCGGAAGCCGCGCTTGCCTTGATAGAGCCGCTGGAGGAAAGACTTTCAGGCTACTTCCACTTCTTCGGCGTCAAGGGCGGCCTGTTGATGAAGGTTGGACGCACCAAGGAAGCACGCGAAGCTTTTAATCACGCAATTTCGCTGGCGAATACGGCGGCCGAAGCGGCCCATATCAGGATGCATCTCGACAGGCTAGCCGAAGGCTAGACAATCTGTTTCAGTTGCTGTCGGTTTGGCGGCTTTTCGTTCGTCCTTGAGATGAGGTTCATCAATCAAGGAGAAGTCCCATGGACGAGAGACATGCAGTCGAGGCGGCCATCGAGGCCTGGTCCAGCGCCATAACTGCCAAGGACGCCGCAAAAGTTATTTCGAACCTGACCGACGACGTCGTACAGTTCACCCTCGCACCGCCGCTCCAGCACAAGGGCAAGGACGCGGAAGATCTTGCAGGCTGGTTCGACACCTGGGAAGGACCGATCGGCGGCGAAGCGCGCGATACGCGCATTGAAGTCGGCGGCGACGTAGCCTTCGCAACGAGCCTCGTGCGCATGACCGGCACCAAGACTGACGGCCAGAATGTCGATCTCTGGTTCCGCCAGACCCTTGGCCTCATCAAGCAGGAGGGTACCTGGCGGATCACCCATGTCCACAGCTCAGTACCGTTTTACATGGACGGCAGCATGAAGGGCGCTTTCGACCTTAAGCCGTAAACGCCATCAAGCCATGTCGATCGGGGTCTTATGCGCCTCGATATCATGCGGGACGATGGTCTGGCGCTCGACCATGCGATGCACGCGCGGATTGTCTTCGCCGCGATGAAGCTTGCGGATACGATCCCAGATCTCGGCATCGGCGTGCGTCCGCCGCTGGTTGTGGCGGACATACTCGACCCAGGTAGGGGTGTGGTAGCTCTCGGTCCACACTTCTGGATTTTCGAGATCGCGCATCAGCGCCCAATGGCCCGCGCCATCGCGAATGCGCACGCGCCGCCGCTCGGCCATGACGCTAAGAAACTCCGGAACGTCTTCCTCGGCAATGATGTAGTCGATCATGATGACGATAGGGCCGCTGCGCGGTTTCAGATCGAGTGCCAGCAGGGGCTCGCTGAAGCGGTTGAGCGGATCGAGATTGAGCGTCTTGAATTCCGGCAAGGCATAGCGGAGGCCTATGGCGGCACCCGCAAGCATGATGACGCTCGATGCGAGCAGCGCCTTGTCGGCCCCATATTCACCGGCCATAACACCCCAGAGCCAGCTGCCGGCAGCAATTCCGCCGAAGGTGGTGGTCTGGTAAAGCGACAGGGCGCGTCCTACCACCCAACGCGGCGTCGAAAGCTGGACGGTGACATTGAACAATGAGAGCGCGAGTACCCAGCAGGCGCCCGCAGCAAGAAGGGCTGCATTGGTCGGCCAGGCGGTCGGGCTTACGGCTGCAATGGCGGAGCTCACGGCAAATCCGGCAAAAGCAATGCGGACGATTGCTTCGCTCGACAGGAACTCGCGCAGCCGCGCGCTGAGGAGCGCCCCGCCGATGGCGCCAATACCGAACGATCCCAGCATGACGCCGTAGACGAGCGGACCGCCGCCCACCAGGTCACGCGCGACGAGCGGCAACAGCGCCAGCACGGCGCTCGCCGAAAAACCGAAGATGAAGCCACGGAAGATTACCTTGCCGATATTGGGCGACATCGCAACGTAGCGCAGGCCCGCGGAAATCGCCCGCCCCATCGTCTCGCGCGGCAAGGTATTGGGCGGGTATTTCGGCTGCCAGCGCATCAAGGCGAATATGATCGGAAAGTAGCTGACCGCGTTGACGGCAAAGGCCGCCGCCGCGCCCGCTGCGGCGACGATAACGCCGCCGACCGCCGGGCCGACGCTGCGCGTAATGTTGAAACCCATGCTGTTGAGCGCGACGGCGCCCGGAAGATCGTCGCGGGGCACCATATCGCCGACGGATGCCTGCCACGACGGATTATTGAGCGCAGTTCCGCAACCGAGCAGGAAAGTGAATGCGAGGAGGAGCCAGGGCGTGATCAGTCCGAGATAGGCGAAGACCGTCAGGAGCACGGAAATGACGACCATGAAGGTCTGCGCCACGATCATGACGGCACGGCGATTGAAATTATCCGCCAGTGCACCGGAAATGAGCGAAAACAGCATGATCGGCAGGGCGGTCGATGCCTGAACGAGTGCGACCATATCGACCGAACTCGAGATCGTGGTCATCATCCATGCGGCGCCGACCGCCTGAATGAGTGATCCGAAATTCGAGGAGAGATTGGCGATCCAGATCGTGCGGAACGTTTCGTGTCTGAACGGCGCAAGTGGCGATATTCGGTCTGGCACCTCGAATGCTTCCTGTTTGCGGTGATGGCTCGTAGTGCCCTTATAGGCGAGCCTGCCGCGAATTCCAGTTCTTGCGAACGATGAGTGCGTTCAACTTACGTTTTCGGTCTTAAGGAAGTGTGGGTGAGACTCGCCCTTCCTCTCCCTTGTCGACGGGGACGGCGCCCAAATAAAAAAGGGACGCCGCATCAATTGCGAACGTCCCTTGAATTCGATTGAGCACTGCACTCATCATCTACGGTGCAATTGCTGCTTTGCGCGCCCCTCGTTCAAATGGTTTCCCCATGGCGAGCCTCGTCCCCGTCGGATCGGTGCCACCTGGCCACCCGGCTCTCCGCCAGGTCCCCACTGGTTTGGCGCAGCACCTGATCCAACAGGCTCACCATGAGGAAAGTCGTCAATGCGAAGAAAATGCCGAGGCTAAACATCACGCCACCTCATCATACATCGCGTTGATCTTGTAGATTGCTTCCGAACGGTTCGTGACGCGCAGCTTCTTGAGAATATTGCGGACATGAACTTTGACGGTGTTCGGTGCAAGGTTCAGCGTATACGCAATTGACTTGTTCGCCTTACCGAGCCGCAGCACCTGAATGACGTCCTCCTCGCGCGGTGTAAACATCGCCCCCCGCTTGGATTGGTAGCGCCTCGTCCCCAGGATGCGCTGGATATCAGTCAGATTTTCGGCCGCAACAAACACACCCCCGGCCAACGCCATCGAAATTGCTTCCATGCAGACCGATATGCCGGCATTGCCTGGAAGATAGCCCCGTGCCCCATGCTCGAGAACGGTCAGTATTTGCTGGAAGCCGCAAATATCGGCCTGGACGATGACCGGTGCGTTCGGGAATCTCAGCACCAGTTCCTCGATTTCGAGCACAATCGAGTTATCCATGAATCTTGAATCGTCGACACACACGAGAATGGCTGAAAACTCCGAGGCATCGAAGTCTTCGATATCATTCACCGAGCCGAAATTGACGATATGCAGGCCGAGCCCATTCGCAAGGAGACCCCAGGAGAGGTGCTCGCGAGAGAGCACGCGCCCGTCGATGATGGCAAGCGACTTTTGCGGCCGTGGATTTTCCGAAGCGATATGCAGCGTGGCACGACGGGCAGCTGTACGTCGGTCGGCAATTGGCCTGCCATCCGGTATTCGCTCATACGTGATTCCTGACATGATACTCACCCCTAAAACTTACTCACTGATTTTCCATCAGTTGTTTGTAACTCTAAGTTGTACGACATGATTTACTGCGATGGCCGGTCGACCTCTTGAGCACTTTTCAGCCGGCCACGGCTTACTCCACTTTGGTGTCCGTTCCTTCACTTGCCTGAATGTTTCAGGGAGCGAATTGTCTAACGGAAGCCCATAGTTGTCGATTTTCCGGCAAAGCGCTTCACCCTGCGGGGTGAAACAAAAAAAACTGCAAATTTTTTGTTTGAAAGAAGGTTTAAAGGCCTTCCAGGCCTGCAACCATCCGGATCAATTCGACCTGGTTGGCGGCATTGGTCTTGGCATATAAGCTCTTGATTTGCGACCTGATCGTCTCTCGGGAGAGCCCCGCCTCGGCGGCGATTTCATCGGCCGTCCGGCCGCCGATCAAGCCGTTCAAGGCCCTGACTTCGGCACCGGTAAGCGCATACATTTCGCGGAACTCCGCAAGGTCGAATACGCGTGGCGTCGTGCGTTGCGGCTCGAGAATCACCACGACAGTCGGCCCCTCGAAGAAGAAAGAGAACCTGTCCTTCTGGACATGGATCAACGTCACCTTGACGTCATCGACCTGAAAACTCGCATATTTCGGCTCGTGCGACGTGCGATCGAGCATCTTCTGCAACATGGCTTCAGCATCGTGCGAGGCGATGTGCAGTTTCCCCAGCGCGGAGGTGCGCACACAGTTTCCCTGCTCCATTATCTTCTGCGCGGTCTCCGAGGCGGACTTTATCCGGGAACTGTCGCCGACGATAATCAGCCCGACATCGATGGCGTCGAAGGCAAGACCCCGGGCTTCCTTGCTGAACCTGTTGAATGAACGGTTCTGATAATATTTGAAGACCCTGTTGAGATGCGGCGCCAGTCGGGTCAGCAATTCGGCCGCTTCGGCAGTGCGCTCAGTTTCTCGCTCGCTGGTTAGAATGCTTAAAAGAAAAGACCGCCCTTCAGTGCGAACGATCGTTACACCCACTGCAGATTCGGCGCCGGCCGGCACAAGAAAGTCGCTATAGAACTCGGTCTTCACCAGCCGGTCATAGGGCAGCATCTGTTCCGCCGTTACACCGATACCGATCTTGCGGTTCGCGGCCCTCGGCATCCACGGATTGATGCGGCAGAAATAAGTGTCGTACTGGTTGACCTGCTTGGAGGTCATCCCGGAGGTCAATGACAAGGCGCCAGTTGCCTTGTACTGATCATGATAAAAGAGGGTTGATTTGCCGTCCGGAAGGGTCGCCGCAAGCCGATCGAGAAAATGCTGCCAGCTGGTTTCACCCAGGAGGGAAGCATATACGAGGTCAATGAACTCGTCGTCGATAAGCTTCAAGTCGTGCTTCATCCCACTTTGCCGCTGAACTGTCTTATCTTGCGCGAGTATAGCGCTGCGAGAGAATTTTTCCACAGCAACCCTAGATAATCGGAGCAATGGCTCCGATGCGCCAACTTGCTCCAAGACCGCGGGAACTCCGTACGGACAAAGCCGATTAGCTAAATATATAACCCCAACTGATTACCGATTAGCCCATTATTTGGTTCGACTGTCAGTATATTTTCTCATAACATTGATAGATCAAACGCACTACGATGTATTATTTGAGACAAACGAGCGTACATCCCATATTCAACCTGTAGCTGTAAATATTCCACAGATTATTTCACAGCGCAAGGCGGTCCCGTCCCGCCAACGACTTCTAGCAGCATCGCAAGATAATCTTCATTCATCTCGCGGAGAGCGATTCGGCCGCCTGTGCTTTGCTGCGACTGCCATTCGAGGGGGAACCAACATGGCATTTACGGATAATTGCGACATCTTCGCCTCGTTTCATGAAGATGCGTTCAATGCAGTGATAGGACACGTCCGCCGGCAGCGGCCGTCATTGTTCAATTATGCTTCGCTTGGCGTCATCGCCAATCCTGGGCTGCTGTGCCGGCAAATCGATGCGCACCCTGTCGTTGCCCAACGCAACAATCCACTGATGACGCGCATCGACCCCCTTCAGATACCGGGCACCAACTTCGCCATGGAACTCGCCGTTCAGTTCACCGAGGCCAAGATCGACTTTCACCCAGGCAAAGGGATTGCCTTACCCCCGGAACTCGGAAAGCTCGCGCCGCAACGCTTCGCAATGGCGCTCGGGGTATGCCTTGGTCTTGGCTGCCCGCGTGATTTCCCCGTCGACAGGCTTATTGATCCTCCCAAGGACAAACCCGACCGTGACGACAAGGGCCGGGATCCGGTACCGCCGCGACCGCTGCCCGTACGCAGCCTGATGTGCTTCTGTCTGGAAGTCTTCGCCGTGGGCGGCGTGCGGATCCGCTTCTACAACGGCAAGCCCTACCTGGAGCCGTTTCTCGACCGGATCGAGATCGTCGATATCCGCCCCGACGAACTCGAAGCGATACTGGAATGCTATCTTGAGATGATGCTGAAACTCGGCCTTATCCCAAAACTTCGCATCCTGCTTGAACGGGCGCCGCTGGAAATCATCAAGAACGTCGTGAGCGTCGTCGTCAAGCCAACGCCGATCTCGGCGGCGGTTCCGAACAATCCGGCGATCGAGGACGACCAGTTGAAGGCATTCATCAACCTGGAGGTGATCTGAAATGGCCAACCTCACCATTGCCGCTTCCGAAGCGAGCTTCGTTCGCCTCTTCAATGCCATCCGCGACAACTTCACCTTCGCGGACGCCGACAGCGCCGACTTTGGACCTTTCACCGCAAGTTATGACGTCGCCTTCCACCTTGAGAACGGCAATGTCGATCTTCGCGGCGACAATACGGTCAAGATCGACGAACTCGACATCAAATGGGACAAGCTCGACCTGTCGCTTGGCATCGATATACCGAGCATCTGTATTGGCGGCTGGTGCATCATCCCGACGCCATTCGGCTGTGCCCTTCGCCTGCCGAAAATCTGCATCTTCGACGACGATCCCGATATCGCCATCACGCTGCCGCTTGGCGGGCTCGTTTCGGAAGTGTCGCTGACCGGGCGCCTTGTCATGCGCCATTTTGACAACCCGGCGCGCCCACCCGGGATGAACGCCTGGGATGCCCAGGACGCCGTACCTTCCCTGGCGAGCGAATGGCGCCTGTTCTTCCATGATCCGATTGTCGATATCGACCCTATCGATGTGGGTGACACCGTCGGCGACTTGCTGGAGGCAGCGGTCAACGCAGCGGTCGACAACCTTCTCTTTTTCCTTCCCGGCTGGGCGAGGGACATCGTGAAGGGGATACTCGGGCCTGTCGTCGATCTCGTTCGGGCGATCCTCGACATTCCCGACGATATTCAGGAATGGATCTCTGACCTTCTGAATGTCAGCTTTGGACTGCTCGACATCATCGCCCAATTCATCATCGACTATTTCGGCGACAAAACTGCGCTGACGGCGATCGAAGACCCCTACCCGTTGCTGCCGGAAACCACCAACCCGAACAATTTCGGTCCTTCCATGCTCATACTCGTCAAGATCCCGATCCGGAAACTCAACGTCTTCAACAACGATGTCGAGATGATTCTGGAAGCAGATATAGGATGAAACGATGTTAGCGAACCTCAACCGGCAATTGTTCGAGGCCACCGTTTTTGACAGCGGGGCGCTTGGGCTCACCACCAGCATTGTCCATCAGTTTACGGTCGCCGGGGTCTATTCGGCAACCGTACGCAAAGACGGAAAGCACATGGGAAATGTCAGTTTCGAGGTTCGCGACGATGCGACCTCGATGCAACTCGACATTGATCTCGCCAAGACCCAGCAAGGCTCGAAAGATGGCTGCTGCTGCGGTACGGAAGCCGGGCAGCCTGTGTCGTCAAAGGGCTATGTCGTCTTTCACACGACTGCCGGTACGGGATGGTCGGTCCATGTTGGCGAAGGCAAGCAGGCGAGCTTTGACAGCACACGCCTGACGAAAGGCGACATTTTTGCCCTGACGCTGCTCGAGCCAACCAGGTACGGCATCGAGAACAAACTCGGCAGTGCCAAGGGTTCTGTCACGGTGGAGTTCACCAAGGGTGATGCGAAACGCTTGAGCGAACTCAAGCCTATCATGGTGACGGCCGGAAAAAAGTTCGACCCCGAGAACTTCAAGCTGATTGCCACGCAAGGGCTCGTATTCCGAATCGAAGCCGATGCCCGTATCGTCATCAGCCGCAAGGAACCGCGCAAGGCTGAACCTGACAAGGGGCGCATCCGCTTTCAACGGCCGCGTATCGTCGAAACCCGGCCGGCGCGGAAGGCTTCATAGTATCGTCCGGAGGCTAGCGCGCGCTGCGATACAGGATCTCGCCCTTTCCCGACACGGAATTGTCGCCCGCATATTTCCCCGGCCTGTTGCCAAGCAGGGGGCGGTCGAGGATGCCTTCCGCGATGAGGTAGCGGTCGAAAAGGCCGGAAAAAGCGATATCCGGCCGCCCACAAGGGATGAAGGTCGGCGACAGTGCCTCGGGGTGGCGATCGAAGAGCAACGAGCCGCGCTTCATAAGGTAGCCCGGCATCGCCCCGACCTTGCCCGTAACCACGATGGTCCCTGCGATCATGCGATAGCCCGGATGATCGCCGCAGCCCTTGGCGATTGCGAGCGTGCCACGACGCAACCGGTCGCCGGCGTAATTGCCGGCCCTGCCCCGAACAATGAGGACACCGCCTTCCATGCCTGCGAGTTCGCCGGCAAGCGGTGCGGCAACGTGATTGCCGGCGTTGCCCATAAGTTCGATTCGCCCGCCAGCCATGCCAGATCCCAGATTATCGGCAGCGTTCCCTTCGATCAGCAGCGATCCCCCGGACATCTTGCGGCCCGCCTGGCTCCCGACATTTCCAACAACGCGCAGACTGCCAGCACCCATACCGGCCCCGACACGGTCGAACCGGGCGCTTCCGCCCTCGACGATGAGGTTTTCGGCATCTTTTCCGGCCAATTTGAACAGGTCGCCGACGACGGCCGGTTTGCGGCTTGTACCGACGCGCAACCTTTCAATCTGTGCGAGCGAGAGCCCTGATATGCCTGTTGGCGTAAGGACGGAGAGATCGAGGCGCTCCTCGGGCTCGGAAAGCAGGGTGAAGGTCATGGCTTTCATGGCAACAAGTCCTTCAGATGATAGTGAAACTTGCCAAGCTTGCCGCCATAATTGCCAGCGCTGATCCGCAGCGCTCCACGCTTCGGGCCAAGATCGATCGCCGCCTTCAGTCCGGCGCGCATCGCCGCGGCAACTGCATCGCTGGTTTCGCCGTCAATGACGATCTCCAAAACCGCGTTGACGTCCGCCGTGAGTGAGGAATTCACAACGCCGCGCAGCGTCGGCGCAAAAGCATCGTTGGTCGAAGCCATCATGCCCTTGTATTTCCCGCCGACTTTCGAGCCGGACCGAACGATACCACCTGGGAACGGCATGATTGCACCCGGCACTTTTTCGATGGCGGCGACCGCTTGCTCGGCGGCATGCAGCGCCTTGGCATTATCCGCCCCAAGGAAAAGCAGGTTGCCGCCGCCGACTGCATTCTTGGTAAGGCCCGTCGTCGCTTCGCAGAGAAATTCGCCATCCATGACGGGCACGCGCCAGTAGTGGCGGTCGCCGAACTTCTTCGAGATCTGCCAGCCGTCACCGAAATAGCGCAGCGAATTGCCAAGATCGAGCCGCGCTGATCCGTCGAGCGCGGCGAAACACGCGCTTCCCGGCGAGGTCAGCACGCATTGGCCGAGCCGGGTTTTGAGCTGCTTCTGCAAATCGTCAGTGCTCATGGCGAAGATCATGACGCGGCAGCCCGGCCGGCCATCCGGTGTTTGGTTCTCCGGCACGTCCATATCGATGGCAGCCTCACAACCGCAGCCGATCACGGAGGTCGCAAAGCCGGTCATGGTGATCGCTGCCTGGCGAGCCCACTTCAGGGTCGGCGCTGTAATGAGGATTGCGGTGGCCCGCATGCCGAAGGCTTCGGCAAATGTATCGTCGATGACGACCCCATTGCGGCTCAGCTGTTGCATGAGACCTCCGCAAACGGCTCTTCGCGGGCAATCGCGGTATCAGCAAATGTGAACCACTCCAGGGACAGGCCGTAGCGCTCGTCGTGATAGTCCCGCATGCGTTTTACCATGGCCTTGTCCGCCGGCGGATTGAGCCGCAACGCCTTGCCCCAACGGTATTTCGTCACCTTGCCGTTCTTGACGACCAACTCGCCGTTCTTGAAGACGAGCGCGGCTTCGCGGAACATCTTCGCGATGTCCTTGCCGCGCCGGTAAACGGCAATATCGGCGATCGCACCCGCCGCTAGATGGCCCCGATCCTTGAGGCCGAGGAGCTTTGCCGGCGCGGCCCGCGTCATGATGGCGATCTCCTCGAATGTGTATTCGCGCCGAACCGAAGCCAGCGTCGTCAGTTCCAATGCCCCGGCATTTAGCTCAGTCGCCTTGGCGTCGCGGGCCTCGGCACTCATCAGCAGTTCGAACAATTCCGGATAGGCGGTAAAGGGCGCACCGTTGGGATGGTCGGTCGTAAAGAACACGCGCCACGGATCGGTAATCAGGAGAAAGAGCTCGAGCCCTACCGCCCACTGCAGCGAGCCATAGTAGTCGTGCTTGTAGCGATAGGGAACAATGCCGCCACCGCTATTGCCGTCACCGTCGATAATGACGGATTTCTTAGGGTTTGCATTACCGAGTGCCGAGAACTGGCGCATGACGTCGGACGAAATCGTCACTGTCTGGCCGAACATCACCTGGCCGATATCGATCGTCACGTCGTGGTTGCCGTTGACAAGTTCCGCGAGCCGCGCGGCCTCGGACGAGAACTTGCGCTTGCCTTCGGTCCCGTAGCCGTAGAACTGCAGGTGCGCCAGATGCAGTGGCGTGCCTTCGGTTGCGGCAATCGTCGCCGCGGCCGTGTCGGCACTCCCGGCTATGCCGAGATTGTTGCAGTGGACATGCAAGGGATGCGGAATGCCGAGCCGCGTGACCGATGCCTGCAGCGCCTTGACGATGCTGCGCGAGGTCAAACCATATTCAGGCACGACGTCGTCGAACGAAAACGATCGCACGTTATCCTTGAAGGCAGCGGCGGCGCCGGCATTGATTACCTTGACGCCCAATGCACGGGACGAACCGACGATCCAGGCAACATAATCGTCGAGCATCGCCGTCGATTTTTCATCGCGCAGCAGCGAAAGGGTAAAATCGTCATTGCCGAGAATGGCGAGCGTCGCCTTGTCGATGATGGGTATGTCGGCAAGCTCAAGATGCGTGTGAAGGGCGGTGCTCGGGGCCATGGCCGGCTCTACGACCGTGGTAAAGCCCATCTGAGCGTAGAGGCACCCGGTCTGATAGGTCGACCAGCCCGCATTGGAAAGCGGGGTGTGTGCCGGGCGTGGCTGATGTGCCGCGTGTTGCTCGGGCAGCAGCAGACGCGCCGTATTCACATTGCCGCCACCGATATGCGAGTGAATATCGATGGCGCCTGCCATGACGATGCAACCGGATAAGTCGTGCGTTTCGTCTGCTGCTCCGCCCTCGGGAGCCGCCACAATAACACCGTCCCTGATCCACAGGTCACGGCGGCCACTTGTACCATTGACCGGATCGACCACGTCTCCCCCCGCGAGACGGATCAGCATGGCAGACCCTTTCGCCCGGGAAGAACAAGCGCAAGCTGCTGCAGCACGCTTGCTATGCTCGGCAATTCGGACGGTGCCGAAGCTGTCAGCGAATGGAACGTGCCGATCCTGCTTGAGAAGGCAACCCCGTCATGATCGACTCCCGCCCTGCCGACCGATATCGTCACGGCAGCTCCTTCCGTCCGCTTTTCCGTCCGGCCCAAGGAGACCAGTCCGATCCTGCCTTTCGGCGGCATTGTTCCCCGTGCGGACACCCAGACGTGAAGGTCCGCTTCCTTGTCGCGAACCATACGCTGGGTGTCCCATCGCACGGGGTCATAGCTTGGGAGGCTATCGGAAAATCCTGTACGGGGTGGAAAACCGGTCATCCACAGTGATGTGAGGGCGGTACCCCAGGCATCATCGTCCGTGGGAAGAAACAGACTGCTGGCGCGACCTTGCTTGTTGAGGTCGGCCACCAGTCCCTGGAGCATGGCAAGGTCCGGCGAATTCATAGTGCCGGAAAAGACAAAGACCGGAAACCGGCTCTTGCCGAGCGCGTTCTTCAGGCGATCGACATTTGCCAGCGAACCAGTCTGATTTCGCCCCAGCAAATCCGCGCGCAGGGCAGCGAGCACGCCCGCAAGCCCGAGGCCCTCCCCGCCGATCGCAACGGATCTGAGCTTGCGATGGAGGCGACCCGCGTCCGAGGTGGGCTCCAATGCGCCCTCGACATGAAACCAGGCCCGCTTGCTGCAATCGCCGAGATCAGGATTGGATCCTGCTAGATGGAGCAGGAGTTCATGATGGGCAACAGGGATGTCCCCGACGAGAACGATGAGGCTGGAACGGCGCCGCGTCTCACCCGGCGTCGTGATCATGGCGCCTTGATCGGCGAACAGCGCCACCTCCCTTGCGAGCGTGTCGCCATGGATATGATCGAAGGCGCCGCCTATCCTTTCCGCGAGTGCAATCGCACTGCGCGTACCATGCACATCCGCATCTATGGTGAATACTGGACAGCGGCTTGATACCAGAAGCTTTGCAACATTCTGTATCGCATCCATCAAGGATACCGGCTGGCTGCCAATCCATGCAACCGACATATTCCGCATCTTTCTGGTGCCAAGATTAACTTAGCTACTTCTTTTTCGATTGTGAACCCTGACGCCAGGCAAAAATCACGCGGTCAATCGTCGTATTTTACATAGGCAAAGCGCTGGTCTGTTTGCGGCGTTCCTTCGAGCGATCCCGTCTCCTTGCCTGGTTGCCACTGGACCACACTTTCGATCTTCTTGGCGAGTTCGAAATCCTTGTCGGTAATGCCTTTGGCCGCGTGATTCTGGAGGAGGACCTCGACCCAGGCATAGGATGCCTTAAGATCCGGATGATGCCATGCGGCCTCCGCGAGATGCCCGATCGTGTTGATGACCATCAATGTCGACTTCCAGCTATGCGTCTTGTATTTGCGGCGAATCCAACCGTTCTCGTAGCGCCAATATGGCAGTTCATCCTTGAGCTTTGCGACGATTTCGCTTTCGGAATAGACGCGTTCCTTGATCTTCGGTTCATCGGTCATTGGCATTCCTCCCTATTTCGTCGCGCATCGCGCTTGCGCCGAGTTCGAAAGACGATATCATAGCGGTGGGCCCGATTTTTGAGATTATGTAAAGAATAAGCAAATGTCGGATTCCGTCACTATCAAAGTCCCGGCCCGCCTGCATCTTGGCTTTCTCGATATTCCCCGCTCGCCGGACGATCGCTTCGGCAGCATTGGCCTGCCCATCGAAGACATTGCGACGACATTGACGATTGCACGTAGCGCCGAGACGCATGTGGCCGGTGACGAACAGGCGCGTATCACCCAGCACCTCGAAGCGCTCTGCACACATCTCGGCATCAAGGCGCACCACAGGATCAGCATCCAACATGCGATCCCGCCCCATATCGGTCTTGGCTCCGGTACACAGATTGCCCTCGCCGTTTCAGCCGCATTGCGCACTCTCCACGGACTGCCGCTTGAGCCAGCCAACGACGCCGTGCTCTTGAAGCGCGGATCGCGCTCGGGCATCGGGATTGCGGCGTTCGATGAAGGCGGCGTCATCATCGACGCTGGGAAAGGCGATACCAACCGGGCACCGACAGTTGTTGCCCGTTTCGCATTTCCGGACGCCTGGCGCATCATTCTCGTCTTCGACAATGCTGCCCATGGCATCCACGGCGACGCCGAGATCGCTGCTTTCCGTGCACTTCCTCTGTTTCCTGTCGCGACATCCGCTTCGATCGCACGCACCGTACTCCTGGGGATCATGCCGTCACTGGTCGAGCGCGACCTTGCTGCCTTCGCGCGCGGGATTGCGTCCATCCAGACCGAAATCGGTAGCTATTTCGCGCCGGCCCAAGGGGGCGTTTTCACGAGTCGCAAGGTCGAGGCGACATTGCACCGGCTCGCCGACGCGGGCGCCCTTGGCATCGGGCAAAGTTCCTGGGGTCCGACCGGATTTGCCTTTGCACAGACGCAAGCCGAGGCGGAACGTATCGTCAGCGCCATTGTCGGCCGCGCACCCGGCACGACGATCCAGATCGTTGCCGGCCGGAACGCGGGCGCGGAGATCACGCACAGCGCCCTCAATCTCGCCAGAGCTTGAAATCATGGGCGCCACAGCCAGAAAGGAGCGGGCACGATGAGCCGCAAGACGATCCTTCACATGTTGACGCCACTCCGGCACATGAGCCCGTTCGATGTGAATATGGCGCTCGATGCCGGTTTCGATGCGGCAATTCCCTATACGGATGTCGGCCTCGCCGATATCGGCAACCTTGTTCAGGATGCGATTTTTTCCCGCCCGCCCGATGCCGGCGTCGCAACCGGCATCTTCATCGCCGGCAAGGATGCGCCGCTCGCGCTTGACATGCTGGGTGCAGCAAAAAAAGCCATGGTTCCGCCGTTCGAGATATCGGTATTTGCCGATCCGGCAGGATCGTTCACCACTGCGGCTGCCATGGTCGCCAAGGTGGAAAAGGCCCTTATCGAACACCATGATCGCGGCCTCGCCGGAACGGCTGTTGCCGTGTTTGGCGCAACCGGGGTCGTCGGCTATTGCACGGCGGTGATCGCCGCCAGCGAAGGCGCCAATGTTACCATCGTTGGCCATGACGGCATTGATCGCGTGACGGATATCGCAGCGTCGATCAAGGAGCGTTTCGGCGTCGTGGTCGAGCCTGCTGACGGCTCGACCGATGCGTACAAAACCGCCATCGTGCGCGCAACAGAAGTGGTGCTCGCCGCCGCCAAGGCCGGCGTGCAGGTCCTGTCAAAGGCGCAACTCGGATCGGCAGGCGGGCTGCTCGTCGCCGCCGACGTCAACGCGGTACCTCCGGCCGGCATTGAAGGGCTCAAGGTCAATGCCAATGGCGAACCGCTCGATGCGACACAGGCTGTCGGCATTGGTCCACTCTCCATCGGCAACGTCAAATACAAGACGCAGGCTGGTTTGTTCGAACAGATGATCAAGGCAAAGAAGCCGGTCGTCTATGATTTCCGGGACGCTTTCACACTTGCTCGCGAACTTGCCAAATAATGCCGCGATCCTGATCGCCGCGATATCCGGGCGCTCGCTGGCGGCCGCCGCTCGGCGCGCCGGTCTGCGGCCACTGGTTGCCGATCTTTTCAACGATGCCGATACACTCGAGCTTGCTGAACGGGCCGTTAAGCTTCACGGCAGCCTTGAGGCCGGGATTGATCCGCATGCAATCGTCGAGACCCTTGCCGGACTTGCCGGTGAAGCCCAACCAGTCGCGCTGGTTTACGGATCGGGGTTCGAGCGCCGACCCGAAATGCTGGAAGCAATCGCCAAGACGTTTTCGCTTGGCGGCAATGCGGCCGACACGGTCCGGCTGGTGAAAGAACCCGCCAGCCTCGCAAGCCTCTGCCATGAGTTTTCCATCCCACATCCGGAGATTCGCTTCGACAATCCCTTGGAAGCAACGGGCTGGCTGACAAAACTAGGCGGGGGAGCAGGCGGCTCACACGTCAAGCGTTTGAATGGGCATAGTGCCATCCAGCCCCCCCTATCGGTGACGGAGGGGAGCAGTTTCGAACACGATGGCCCGCAAACGGGACACTATTTCCAGCGCTTCGTCGAAGGCAAGAACCTTTCAGCGCTGTTCCTTGCAGATGCAACGACGGCTCATATTGTCGGCTTCAGTCGGCAGTGGCCATCGCCACATCCCAATGCGCCGTTTCGCTATGGCGGCGCGGTGCGGCTGCGCCGCTACGACCGTGGCAGGGCTTTACAAATTGAGGCTTGGCTCTCGGCCCTGACGCAGCGCGCCGGCCTTGTCGGTCTGTGCAGCGCCGATTTCATCGAGGCCGAAAACGGTCTCAGTCTCATCGAAATCAATCCCCGCCCGGGGGCAACGCTCGATATTTTCGACAGCGACGCAACGCCGCTGCTGCGTGAACATTTGCGTGCAGTAGCGGGCGCTTCCATTACGGTTCCTGCCTATCGCGGCTCGGCCGCATCGGCCATCGCTTACACCAATAGGCCAATCAGGGCCTTTCCGCCGGTCGACTGGCCGGCGATGACAGCCGATCACCAGACATCCGGAACTGCACTCAGTGCGGGGGATCCGGTCTGCACCGTGTTTGCGTCGGCGTCCTCGGCAGTAGCAGCCGAGCGCGCCGTAAGGCACCGCGTCAGGGCGTTGGCGATCAATTGGGAGGAGGATTTCGCATGAGGGACGGTCATGCCTATCTGAACAGGAATGCACAGCGCCTCGCTGACGCGATGATCGAAGACGCCGATCGGCTCGGGATAAGCCATGGTCGCGGCAGCCTCGGCGAACACTTGATCGACGCCGGGGCCAAGGCTCGCGGGGGAATAGAGGCCGGCCTGCGCATTGTCGAAATCTGCATGGGCGGGCTTGCCACCGTCTCGGCCAGCCTCGATCGCAGTTTTGGCAAATGGCCATACACAGTAGACGTGCGTTCGTCGCAGCCGGTCCTTGCCTGCCTTGCCAGTCAGTACGCCGGGTGGAACCTCTCGCACGAAAAATATTTCGCCATGGGGTCCGGACCGGTGCGGGCTCTCGCTCGAGTCGAGCCGTTATTCAAGGATATCCCCTATCGCGAGCCCGAGGCGCAGTCTTCCGTGGTGATGCTTGAAGCAGCGACGCCACCACCGGCGGAAATCGTCGAAAAAGTTGCGAAGGCGACGAAGCTCGACCCATCGCAATTGACCTTCATCTATGCGCCGACGCAGAGCCTCACCGGTTCGATGCAGATCGTCGGGCGGGTCCTCGAAGTCGCCCTCCATAAGGCGCACGATCTCAACTTTCCGCTTGATGCCATTGTCGACGGCGCGGGACGGGCTCCAATACCTGCCCCGCATCCGGACTTCTTGAAAGCCATGGGCCGCACCAACGACGCCATTATCTACGGCGGCATCGTCCAGCTTTATGTGCGTGGCAGTTCGCAAGCGGCCCGCGACCTTGCCGAGCAGCTGCCGAGCCACCGCTCACGCGACCATGGCCGGCCGTTCGCCGACATATTCAAGGCATTCAAAGGCGACTTCTACGCAATTGATCCGCATCTCTTCAGCCCTGCCGAGGTGATTGTAACCGCAATCGAAACCGGCGATACGTTTCGCAGCGGCAGCCGCGATGATGAAATGCTCGAGCAATCCCTGGGGTGAGACGACTATAGATGCCAGAAACGATACTGATCCTATCCGACCGGGCCGATCGGCAGGTCAGACAATTGCAGGCTTCGCTTGAGCGTCTCGGCTTCAGTATCCTCACCTTGCACCTTGCCGATATCGCTTTCGATACCCGTTTCTCCTCGGGACTTGCGATCCCGGGATTGAACGGCGCTCTGCCTGCGGGTGTCATCGTGCGTTCGATATCATCAGGATCCTTCGAGGCGATTACCCGAAGGCTTGGCATCCTGCATGCCTTCGCGCAAATGGGCGTTCCGGTGTGGAACTCGGCCAAGGCAATCGAGCGCTGCGTTGACAAATCGACGACCACCTTTCTGTTGGCGCATGCCGGTCTGCCGACGCCGCAGACCTTTGCCGTCGAGAACCTCGCCAACGCGCGCGACGTTGCCGAGCGCGAGCTTGGGCACGGCCCCCTGGTGCTGAAGCCGCTATTTGGATCGCAAGGCAAGGGCTTACGCCTCATCAGGAGCGTCGAAGACCTCCCCCAGCCCGAGGAGGTCGACGACATCTATTACCTGCAGCGTTACGTTGCGCATTCGGGACCGCCCTTTTCCGACTACCGGGTTTTTACATGCGCGGGTGAGGTGCTGGGCATGATGGCGCGCCGCGCCGACGGCTGGATCACCAACATGGCCAAGGGCGCCAAGGCCGAACCCGTCATCGGTACCGTGCGCCCGCTCCTCGAAAGCCTGGCACTCGCCGCGTCTGCAGCCATCGGCACGGACTTTGCCGGCATCGATATCGTGCCCGCCGCCGATGGCCGCCTTCTCGTCCTTGAGGTCAACAGCATGCCGGCCTGGACCGGCTTGCAATCGGTCGTGCCGGTGCGCATTGCCGATCGTATCGCCAGTGCCCTCGCCGCCCGCATCGCTCCTGCACTCGATGAAAGGCCCGCAGCGTGAAACCGACACGGGAGCAGATAAGGCGTGCCTATATCGATGCCTGTTATCACGAGATCGACGCGCTCAAACCGGGAAACGTGCATCGATTTGCCGACGGCCACAAGATGAGCGCCGCACAGTTCTTCGACAGCGCGCAGGCCTCGGCAACCTCGATTGCGGACCCTGAGCTTGCCATTGGCGCGCGCATCCTTGGCGCGATCAGGGCGACGCGGCAGAAGGTTGAAACCAACACCAATCTCGGCATCGTTCTCCTTTGTGCGCCGCTGACACAAGCTGCGGAGCGCGGCGGCGCAGACCTGCGCGCGAACCTTGATGCCGTGCTTGCGGCGCTCGACATCGAGGACGCGCGCAATGCGTTCGCTGCGATCGTCCTTGCGCAGCCCGGCGGTCTCGGTTCCGCCACCAGGCATGACGTGGTAGAAGAACCCGCAGTCACCCTACTCGAAGCGATGCGCGAGGCAGCCGACCGTGACATGATTGCCCGCCAATATGCCACCGGCTTTGCCGATATCTTCAGCGGCGGATTTGCCGCGCACGCTGCCGCTGTCCAAGCGGGCGAGGAGCAGATGTGGCCCGTCGTTTTCCTCTATCTCCATTACCTGTCGGCCTTTGCCGATAGTCACATCGCTCGCAAGTTCGGTGCGGCGCGCGCTGAAGCAACACGCAAGAAGGCGGCGCATATACTGGAGCGTGTCCACGCTCTTAAGGACAGCACTGAACGGGAGAAACTGCTCCTCGCCTTCGATGCCGAGCTCAAGGATGAAGGCATCAACCCGGGCACGTCCGCCGACCTCACCGTTGCAACCCTTTTTGCGCTACAACTCAACTTGGTCTTGCATATTCCCTAGGTAAATGATTGAATTTCGTCAGTGGATTTCATCCGCTGCTATCTGGCCAACCGACCCCCAACTCAAGGGTGCTGCGAACAAGGATAGCTGTCCATCGAGCGTCGTGTCTCGAGGTGCGGCAACTTTGGACGAACCATTTGGGACCACTATAGGGAGGAAATAGGCTGTGGCGAAAATCAATAAAGTTATGGTTGGCGAGTCGCTGGTTGGCGACGGAAATGAAGTTGCGCATATCGATCTTCTGATCGGGCCGCGTGGCAGCGCCGTTGAGACGGCATTCTGCAATGCGTTGACGAACAACAAGGATGGTTTCACCTCCCTGCTTGCCGTCATTGCTCCGAACCTCGCATGCAAACCCAATACGATCCTGTTCAACAAGGTTACCATCAAGGGCGCCAAGCAGGCCGTCCAGATGTTCGGACCGGCACAGCATGCTGTTGCCAAGGCGGTTCAGGACAGTGTTGCCGACGGAACGATCCCTGCGGACGAAGCCGACGATATCTTCATCTGCGTTGGCGTTTTCATCCATTGGGAAGCAGAGAGCG
Source organism: Phyllobacterium sp. SYP-B3895 (assembly GCF_009647635.1). NCBI lineage: Bacteria > Pseudomonadati > Pseudomonadota > Alphaproteobacteria > Hyphomicrobiales > Phyllobacteriaceae > Phyllobacterium > Phyllobacterium sp. SYP-B3895. Next base: position 61,488 of record NZ_WJIG01000005.1, read on the forward strand.
ACGCGAAGATCCAGGACTACAACTATCGCGCCACGAAGGAAGCTATCCAACGCGCAGTAACGGGCAAGCCGACGGCCGCGGAAGCAACCGCCCAGCGCGATTCCGTGAAGCACCCCTTCAGCGCATAGACAAGAGACAACCCCGCACAGAGCGCGCCCTCTGTTGAACCGGATGGCCTGCTGCGCCGGTTGGCAAAACTCTTGGGATTCTAGGTTTCGAGGAAGGGGACACCCTCTTCCTCGAAGGCTCTGCGCCTTTTCACACCTTGTGCATGAAAGATGCGATCGCCTCTGAGGCGAAAGCACCATTGTGAAGTGACGTGGCTAGAAGTGCGCCCTCGATGCCCATCGCGGCGAGCTGGTGAAGGTCGTTGGCATCCCGGATACCGCCGGCGGCGATGACCGATCGATTGCCGGCACGCCGCTTTATGTCAGCTAGCCGACTGAATTCCGGTCCGGCGTTCGCGCCTATGCTGCCGAGGGTCATCACGATGATATGCGACGGCCAGCTTTGGGCATCCGCGAGGATCGCCTCCGGACCTAGAAAGGCCTTAGCGCGAAAATCAAGGGATAGAATGATGCCGGGCATCTTGAGAAGCGCCGAATCGCGCTGGGACTCGGAACCAATGACGGGAACAATTCCCTTGAACGACAGTGCTTGTCCAACCTCTTCGCGTTCAGAAAACCCGGCATCAAGCCAGATGGCCGAGGGTGCGAGCGCGGCCTGTAGTTTCGACGCGAGGTGAAGTGGCCGATGGCGACCTTCTATTGCATCAAGATCGGCGACGTAGACAAGCGGAAACGGATAAAGCGAGGCGAGGCCCCGTGCGACATCGCCTATCTCGGCCGTCGGGCTCAGCGGGGTCTCGATCGGCCGATAATTGGCACGATCGCCAAGATGCGCCCGCACCACGCGGCCGTCTTTTATGTCGATTACCGGAATGATATGCACAGGGTCGAATCCACGTGATGAGAGTGCCATGAAACTGCGATTTGCCAACGAAAGAAAGCCCCTCGTAACCGGTTGGGATCTCGGCGGTGCGCATCTGAAACAGGCGAAATGCCTGGGCGGTGAGATCGTCTCCGCGCAGATCGTAAAGACCCCCCTATGGCTCGGCATCGACCAATTGCGCGCAGAGCTGCGTGAAATGGGGCCTTTGCGCGAAGCGGGCAACGTCAATGTCTTCACCATGACCGGCGAACTTTCCGACACCTTTGCGTCGCGCGACGCAGGGATCGCCGGACTGCTCGATCTTATTGAAGCCGAGTTCGGTAGCGATGAAACGCTCATCTATGCGGGCCGGGCGGGATTTTGCGATATCACGACGGCACGCGGGCTTGGAAGCGACATCGCTTCCGCAAATTGGCACGCAACGGCAAATTTGAGCGCCAAGCTCCTGGACAGCGGGCTTTTCGTCGATATGGGTTCGACGACCACCGACATCCTTGCCTTCAAGGCCGGCGAGCTCGCCAACGACGGCTATACCGACGCTGAGCGGCTTTTGACCGGGGAACTGGTCTACACCGGATTTGCCCGTTCGGCGCTCATCGGCATCGCGGCGCTGGTACCGGTGCAAGGCCGTATGACACCCCTGATGAACGAATACTTCGCAAACACCGCCGATCTCGGCCGTATTCTCGGCACGCTGGATGAAGACGACGACAAATATCCATCGGCCGATCGCCAGGCAAAGTCTGTCGCCGGCTCTATCGCGCGTCTCGCACGCATGGTCGGGCGCGACAGTGCCGATCTGGAATATGACGAGTGGGTGGATATCGCGCGTTGGTTCAGCGAGCATCAGCTGCGGATGATCCATGACGGCGCCTTCCGTGTAGTACGGCGCACAGACTCGGATTATGCGGCGCCTATCGTCGGCGCGGGCATTGGCCGGCCGCAGATCAAGCGTCTTGCAGCGCGGCTTGAACGCCCTTACCTCGATTTCGGATCGCTTATCCCGGCAACCGATGCTGCGCGCGATGATGCGAGCAAGGCGGCGCCGGCCGCCGCCGTCGCACTTCTGGGCTCAATGCATCTTAAAGGAACTGAACGCCCCGATCAGCCGTGATGATGCTCATGATGGATGGCATCCTTGCCTTTCGCATCGCGGGCATCGTGATGGTCTTTCACTCTTTGCATCAGCCAGGACCAGGCCTGCTGCTCGTCGGGGCCGGCCGTTTTCTCCATGGCGATCGATAGATATTTTATCTCGGCCTCGATCTTCTCCGGTGGCAGCATGTGCAATCGGCTGACGAGAATCGCGAGTTCGAGGATGGCTGCCTTGGCGCGGTTGAGCCCAGTAAACGGAGCGTGCGTCTCTTCCGACACGACCTCGCAAAGATGCTGGGGTCGCAGGCCGTCATCATTGACCGTAACAACCTTCAGAACCGAGTGGCTGAGCGCGGATTGGAGGCGGGGGACTTTGCAACCCTTGACGGCGACAGTGGGCCAGTCCTTGCGCCCCGTCAGGCATCCGGCAAAAACCAGCATATCGTCCGTGTAGTTGGCGATCGCATAGGGCACCGAAGCGAGGTTTTCCAGCGTCTTTGACGGTCGAAACGGCGCAATGATCCATTTGTCGTCCTGCTGGATGATGCCGAGCGGCGCGATATGCACCGCGCCTTGATTGTCCACGGTCGTTACGATCGTTTCCCTGATGTAGGTCATGGCGCCGCATCCTTTTTTGTCCGCAACGTATGTCCGGCCTCGGCCAGCCTCGTACGGTCCTCTTGTTTCGCGGGCGCGGCAGCGCCCCAGGCGAGCGGCTCGTCCTGCGCATAACGCTTGCCGAGCTTCCAGGCGATTTCCGCTTTCGTCAGTTCCGCGCCGAGATAGAAGGCGTGAGCCCCATCAGCCTCAACGCCGAGACCAGGGAAAAGTTCGAATACGTCCTGTGCCGTCCCGTGGCCCTTGCCGTTGAAAATATGGACGCCGTCAGGCGCGGTCATGATGCGGAAATTTGCATCGCGTACGTCAGTGGCAAGCGTCTCGATATCCTGAATGCTGTGCGGATAGGGTTTGCGATCATGCACCTGCAACAGTCCGGCATCGTAACCGCGCGGCAAGGCGTGATCTTCCTTCGCAGCGAACATGATGCGGCGGGCGCGGTCATGCTCCTCAACGGTGCGCACCGTGTGCGGGCTGACATTGACGACGAGCACATTCTGGATCGAGAGTTCGGAACAAAGTCCGGCGAGGACTGCCGTAACTCCTGAAGAGTCGGCGTCGGTAAGTTCGGTGAGATTGCCTGTGCCCATCATCATGGGAATGTCTGGCCAGCGTTTCCGCGCTTCGATGAAACGGGCAATCGAGGCCGCAAACCCGAAATGAATGGGGTCGAGGACCGGATCGGCGATGAAGGATATACCGGCCGTCTGCGCCGCTGAAATCGCACGGCCGAGTGAATCGAGATCGCCGGCAGCCGCGGGGATGAGGATGGGCGTCGTGCGATATTTTTCGGCAAGCCAAATGGTATCTTCGGTCAGGCTGAGCAAGTAATCCGCGCCAGCTGCGGCCCCCTCCTCCAGCTCCTTGATATTGGCGGAATCAACGCTGACCTTGAGGCCCATTGCCTTCAGGCTGCGAACGGCCTCGGCGAGATGCGGAAACGGCGTTTCCGGCAGGCAACCCAGATCGATTACATCGGCGCCAGCGGCGCTGAGCGTCGTCGCGCGCTGCACCAGCGCCTCGATGCCCAACGCCGATGCGTCGACGATCTCGGCAAAAATCCTCATGTCATGGCGCGAAAGGTCGACGGGCTTACCGGCCCTCCCAAGGAAGGCGGGAAGGTCGGCCACCTCATCCGGACCGCGCACGAAAGCCACACCGAACCTGTCGCTAAGCCGCGCAAGATCACCACGGTAGCGCCCAGGCAGGATCACCCGGTCTGCAGCGAGCGGCGGCTTCAATCGGCGCGAAATAATCTCCTCGGTCATCAAGGCCGCGACCTTCACGCCGATATCGACGATCTCATAGGAAAAAGTCGTTTCCCCGAGGTCCGCGAGAACCCGCTCCAGCCGCGACCGCGCCAGGTGCCCGGTCAGGAACAGCAGGCGCTCAGCCATCGCTGGCGATCTCATTTTGCCGCTGCGCGATGAGCCCCTGCAGTTCGGAAAGTGATTCCACGACTTTGGTGCGGGGATAGGCCTTCAGGCGCTCGGTGTTTTCCAGGTCGATGGGCCGGGGATAGACCTTGACCATGCCGCCCGGGGCCATGGTTTCAAGTTCCGGCGCGGTGTCGCAGGCGAAGACAATCGACGGCACACGGCACTTGCCGGCCTGCGCGTAGACATTGGTGGGCAAGGAATCCGATATGCCAGCCACGCATTTCGCCACCGTATTCGAGGTAGCCGGTGCAATCACTGCCGTATGATAAACGCCGTGGTAGAACCCTCCGATCGGAATGGAACTGGCCGTCTTGTCGTGGAGAACACGCATCGTATCGGGAAAATCGAGCTTCAGGCCATACATGCGCAAGACCTCATTCGCCGCTTTGGATACGAATATATCGCAGTGTTCGAGCGTACGGATCAACTCGAAGCTTTCGATGAAGAAATGGCCCGAGCCGGTAAGGGCCCAGGCCCAGCGCGGCGTATGGAGTTGTGTCATTGAGCACCCATGTCTTCAGCAATACTGCAACGCATGATCGGGTGTCCGGGGATCGTTGCCAAGGGTAATTTCAACGCGTCGAGCGTCTGCGGACCGGCAATATGAAGATCAATGTCGGGGGCAAGCATCTTGTCCAGCATCGGATCGACAATAGCGGCGTGAGCAAGGGCGGAAAGCGATGCGCAATGCAGGTATTCGTCCGTTTGTTTGATGAGAAGCAGCGCTTTGGCACCAAGTTTTTCTGCGAGCCAAGCGCTCAGCGAATCGGACGTTACATTCCAAGAGCGCTCGACATCGGCTGCGTCGATCGTCATGGTCGAAGGCAGCCAGACGGGAACATGTCCCGCCACCAGCACTTCGCCTATCTCACCCACAGTTCGGGCAAGGCGAAGCCTGTCATGGCGCTCGGCAAGCATCATGCCGAACTGATCCATGGCGAGGATCGCCATGGCGTGAGCAGCGTCATCCGAAATACCGAACCGCTTTTGCGCAAGACGCACCTGGTCCGCAAAGGGACCACCGCCGGGGACGACTACGAGCAGAAAGGTGGAAGTCGCGAGAGCGTCGATCCAGTGCTGCATTTCCGCCTTTCCCGCCGTGCTCCCACCGAGCTTCACGACAAGCGGTTTCATGAGGAGGCGCCGCCCTTCCTGCCTCCATGCACATGCACCTGCTCGGCCTTGCCCTGTCTCGACTTGGCCGAATTTCGCATGTCGTTCTTGCGCTCGATCTCGACGCCGACACCGCCTGGCCCGAGTTCCAGTTTCTCCGCCCGGACGACAACGCGGGTCACGCGTGGATTTTCCAGTACAAGCGCCGCCACCTGTTCGGCCAATGTCTCGGCGAGCTCGACATGGCCCTGCGCAACGATCGCCCGGATGCCGTCCATTATAAGGTCATAGGAAACGACATGGCGCATGTCCTCGGGATTGCGGGTCACGCGGAGCACATCCGCAGTAACATCGAAGCGAACCTTCTGGCTCTTGCCGTGTTCGAAACTATAGGCACCAATCTGCACGGGAACGACGAAATCCCTGACGAAGATCTTGTCGGTCCCGAGGCCGGCTTCTGCGGAATCGGGAAAGTAGGCGCGGGCGGCGAGCAGTTTGTAGTCGACACCCGGAGGCGCGCGCAGCCCTTCCGTTTCCGGAATAAGGCCACGTATCTTCGCAGTCGCCTGCGCGTCAACAGGCGAATTACGGCTGAGCCCCGCGCACAGCGCCCCGCGAAATCCGAGAAAATCGGGCTTGAAGGCAAGGAGCCGGGGAACGTCCGGCGCCTCGAGCGATCCCGCTACGCCGCACATCAGTTCGTGCGAATGGCACTCCTTGATGAAATGGCCGATCTGGTCCGGCGTCATGTGGTCGAGCAGCCGGCCCGAAGCCTTGTCCGCAGTATCGATCATCACGCCATGAAACCCTGCAGCGGCCAACTTCTCGACAAGGTTTTCATCATATTCCGCCACATGATCCGCGAAGAGAACGGCAATCAATTTTCCGTGCGTTGCGAGCGGCTTCAGCACCTCGATGCAGGCATCGAGCTGCGCGTTCGGGAAGAACCCAACCTTGAGATAATCGATCCCGGTCGCCGCAATTTCCTCGACCTTGCTGCGGATCGTGTCCGGGTGCATCGGCAGATCGCCACAGGCAGCGCTGAGCGGTCGGCGCCCGGCAATATAGTCCTTTACTTCCAATAGCTTGGATAGTTCCACCGCGCCCAGGGCACCGTTTGCCGGATCCTTCAGATCGATGATATCGGCGCCGTTCAGAAATACGATTTCCGCTTCCTGGCGATCCCTTACGCTGGCCAGCATCTGCGTCATTGGCGCGCTCCCGACAGAATGCACATCGCATCAACCAACGCGCGAGAAAAGCTGACACGGTGGGTTGAGATTTCGGCTGGCTTGTTTAAAAACACTCTGGGCACCTCTGTTCTTAAGCGACCGTCATGACGCGAATGGCGGCAAAACGGAATGGTATGGATTATGAAGAGTATGGTGCCAAACACTCTCGTGTTTTTATTCGGCTTTTTTTTGCTCTTCGTCAACGTCCCTTCCCTAAACGCACAAGCTACACAACCCGACAAATCTGCACAACCAACGGTTGATGTACGCATCGGTTATCTGCGCGCCTACGAGCCGCAACTTGCGCTCTCCGTACTCGATATTCCGCCGCGCGACGAGGGCGTGGCCGGCGCGAACGTTGCCATTAACGACAACAATACGACCGGCAAGTTTCTCGGCCAATCCTTTATTCTCGATGTAACGGAAGCCAAGCCGCAGGCTGACATTGTGCCCGTTTTCAAGGAAATGCTGGCGCGGGGCGATCGTTTTATCCTCGCCGACATTTCAGCCAAGCAACTGCTTTCGATCGCCGATCTTGCCAAGGAAAATGGCGCGATCCTCTTCAATGTCGGGGCCACCGACGATTCCTTGCGCGAAGAGGAATGCCGTTCGAATGTGTTCCATACGGCGCCCACCCGCTCGATGCTGGCTGACGGCCTTGCTCAATATCTTGTCTGGAAGCAATGGCCCAAATGGGTGCTGCTTTATGGCTCCCATGACGGCGACAAGCTTTACGCCGATGCGATCAGGCGCGCCGCAACACGCTTTGGCGCGACTATCGTCGAAGAACGGCTTTACGAGGACAAGGGCACCGCACGCCGCACTGACACAGGCGTCATCCAGGTTCAAAAGCAGATGCCGGTTTTCACCCAGAACCTGCCCGAGCATGACGTCGTGATCGTTGCCGACGAAAGTGAGGTCTTCGGCAGCTATGTGCCCTATCGGACCTGGACGCCGCGTCCGGTTGCAGGCACGGCGGGGCTTGTGGCTTCGAGCTGGCATCCCGCCAGCGAACAATGGGGCGGCTCGCAAATCCAGAACCGTTTCGCCAAGGCGACTGGTCGCCGTATGCTATCAAAGGACATGCAGGCATGGACTGCGGTTCGCATTGTCGGCGAGGCGGTCACACGCACGAAAGGCAATGATCCGAAGCAGGTCGAGGACTACATCAAGTCGGACGGTTTCTCGATTGCCGCGTTCAAGGGCCAGAAGCTGACCTTCCGCAATTGGAACTGGCAATTGCGGCAACCTGTTCTGATCGGCGATGGCCACGGGGTGGTGTCGACTTCGCCGCAGGAGGGCTTCCTGCATCAATTCTCCGAGCTGGATACGCTCGGCGTCGACAGGCCGGAGACCAAGTGTAAACTGAACTAGAAATACTGGGAGGACTGAATGCGACGGACCTTACGCCTGCTCGCCGCGACTGCGGCTCTGCCATTCCTTGCGGGCCCAAGCCTTGCGAATATGGTCTACGTCTCGAACGAGAAAGACAACACGGTCACCGTCGTCGATTCGAAATCAATGGAAGTCGTCAAGACGCTCGAAGTCGGACAGAGGCCGCGCGGAATTACCATCTCGCAGGACGGTAAATTCGTCTACGTCTGCGCCAGCGACGACGATACGGTGGAGATCATCGATACCGCCTCGGGCGAGATCGTAGGCTCGCTTCCATCCGGTCCTGATCCCGAACTCTTCGTGCTCTCGCCGGACGGCAAGAAGCTCTACATTGCCAATGAAGACGACAATCTCGTCACTGTCATCGATATCGAGAGCAAGAATGTCATCGCCGAGATACCGGTCGGGGTTGAGCCGGAAGGCATGGGTGTCAGCCCTGACGGCAAGACCATCGTCAACACGTCGGAAACGACCAACATGGCGCATTTCATCAATACCGACACTCACGAAATCACCGATAATGTCCTTGTCGACTCCCGCCCGCGCTTTGCCCAGTTCAAACCTGACGGCTCCGAGGTCTGGGTGTCAGCCGAAGTCGGCGGCACCGTGTCGGTTATCGACAACGCCAAGCGCGAAGTGACCCACAAGATCACGTTCGAGATCCAGGGGCTGCGGTCGGAACAGATTCAGCCCGTCGGCATTCGCATCACCGCTGACGGCAAGAAAGCCTATGTCGCTCTCGGACCGGCCAACCGCGTCGCGGTCGTCAATGCCGAGACCTACGAGGTGGAGAAATACATCCTCGTTGGGCAACGCGTATGGCAGCTCGCCTTCACACCGGATGGCAAGAGCATCATCAGCACCAACGGGCTTTCAAATGACATCACCTTCATCGATACGGCCACGGACGAGCCGATAAAGTCCGTTACCGTCGGGCAACTGCCCTGGGGTGTCGTGGTGGCGCCGAACTGACCAATGAATGACGAATATCAAGGAGGAAAAGTATGAGAAATTTCAAGACGGTCGCCCTCGCGACACTCCTGAGCATTGTGGCCGCCCAAACGGCATTTGCACAGGCCGATGACGACGACGACGATCAGGCAGCACCGAAGCCGAAAGCCGAAGCACAGACCAAGGCACCGGCGGTCACGCGTGCGAGCAAGAACCTCCCGGAACTCATTCTTGGCTCCAAGACCGACGACTTCGCCGTCAATCAGAAGGATTTCGAGCTTGTCGCCGGACAAGGCTACCGCTGGAAGATCACCTCGGCCGCCGGTTTCGAATACAAGTTCTTTACCGACCTTTTCCGCAATGTCTGGATGAACCAGATCGTCATCAACGAGCTCGAGGTGCACATGAACGGGGCGCCCGCCTGGCTCGAATTCGATTCACCCGGCACGATCAATGTTCAATTCACCGCGGTTCGCCCGGGCGAATACACGTGGTCGGTTCCCGACCTTGCCGATAAGGGAATGAAGGGTAAGATTACCGTCAAATAAAGGATACCGCATACGGTACCAGGGTGGAGCTCAATGGGTACAAATGCCGGACTGAGAAGTATCGAAGGCAGGACTTTGCCGGAAGCAAACGTTCCGGCATTGCAGTTGACTTCGGTGAGTTACGCCTATGGCAAACGGCAAGCGCTGGATGACATATCATTCTCGATTGCGCCCGGACGTTTTGCCGTTCTTTTGGGTTTGAATGGAGCGGGCAAGACGACGCTGTTCTCATTGATCAGCCACCTCTTTGCCACGCGGCAAGGTAATATTCATGTCTTCGGGCACGATATAAACCGCAAGTCCGGCGACGCGCTACGGCGCCTGGGAATTGTTTTCCAGGCGCGAACGCTTGATCTCGACCTCTCCGTACACCAGAACCTCGCCTACCACGCCTCGCTCCACGGCATCGGGTCGCGGCAGGCAAACCAGCGCATCAATGAGCTCTTGATGTCGATAGACATGAGCGACCGCCTGCACGAGAAGGCCCGCAGCCTTTCCGGTGGGCAGATTCGCCGCGTCGAAATCATACGCGCGCTTTTGCACCAACCGTCGCTGCTGCTGCTCGACGAAGCCACGGTCGGGCTCGACATCAAGTCGCGCGCAACGATCCTCTCCGATATCCGCAAGCTCGTCCAGAACGAGGGCATCAGCGTGCTCTGGGCGACCCATCTCATCGATGAGGTCAGCCATGCCGACCAGGTGATCGTGCTCGATAGGGGCAAGCTCGTCGCCAATGGCCCCGTGCACGACGTCATCAAACGCGCGGGCGCCGAGACGATCAACGAAGCATTTTCGCGGCTTACGGGCATCGTGGCGTTAACCCCGGGGCAGAAACCATGACGGACATTGCCGGCAACGTACCACTTCCCCGGTCCTCGGCGCGCAAACGCTTCGGCCTGATGCAATATCTTGTCTGCCTCAAGGGCATTCTTATCCGTGAGGGCCTCCGCTACCTCAACCAGCGCGAGCGGTTCATTTCCTCGCTGGTTAGGCCTCTGCTTTGGCTCTTCATCTTTGCAGCCGGCTTTCGCCAGGTCCTCGGCGTCTCGATCATCCCGCCCTATCAGACCTATGTGCTCTATGAGGTCTATATCACTCCAGGCCTATGCGGCATGATCCTCTTGTTCAGCGGCATGCAATCATCCTTGTCCATGGTCTATGACCGCGAGATGGGAAACATGCGCACGCTCCTCGTCAGCCCATTCCCGCGCTGGTTCCTGCTGGTTGCGAAGCTCTTGGCCGGTGTCGCCGTTTCGATCACCCAGGTCTATGCCTTCCTTTTCATCGCATGGTTCTGGGGTGTCAAAGCGCCGCCCATTGGCTATCTCCTGACCCTTCCTGCCCTTTTCCTTGCCGGCATGATGCTCGGCGCGCTTGGCATGCTGCTCTCTTCGGTGGTGAAGCAGCTCGAAAACTTCGCCGGGATCATGAACTTCGTGATCTTCCCGATGTATTTCGCCTCGTCGGCGCTCTACCCGCTGTGGCGCGTGCAGGAGGCAAGCCCGCTCCTTTACAAAATCTGCCAGCTCAATCCGTTTACCTATGCCGTGGAATTGATCCGGTTTGCCTTCTATGGTCAGGTCGAATGGACCTCGCTCGTCGTCGTCTGCGGCTTTACGCTTGCCTTCATGACAGGCGCTATCATTGCCTACGACCCCTCGAGGGGTCTGACCATTCGCAAGCAGGAGGGAGGAAATACGTGAAACAAGCGCGCGCTATCGCCCTGATTTCGGCAAAGCTTCTTCCCTTTTTTGCTACGCTTCCCGCTTATGCGGCGGCGAGCAACGATCCGGATTGGCCCTGCATCCAGCGCAGAGTCCCGGAGATTTCAGTCGGGCAGGTCTGGAACGGACCGCAAATCCCCGAAACTGCCGGCGACTGGGGCAACGATCCCAAGATCGATGATCTGGTCAGCGAGATTGCTGCCCGCCGCAACCCGCTCGAGGCGGCACAGAAACAGATAACGGAATTTGCCGCCGGGCTTCCGAAAGACCAGGCCAACGACAAGCTTTTTCAGGTTTTTCAGGGGGTCTTCGACACGCTCAGCCGCGAGCGCCAACAGGTGATGACCGGTATTTCACGCTACGCCGTGCGCCAGCGTGACATGGCGGACGACCTGCGCAAGGAAGCCGCCCTTGTCGATGCCATGCGCGCCAAGCCCGATGCGGATCCGGAAGAACTGGACCGGCAGGACGAGCGTCTGAAATGGGAAACACGCATTTTCGACGAGCGCGTCCAATCCCTGACCTATGTCTGTGAGGTTCCGACGATCATCGAGCAGCGCCTCTACGGTTTGGCGAAGACGATCAGCCAGTCGCTGGTCAAGCCGTAGGCTCTGTAACCCGCCCGATCCGCCGATAGGTGAATGTTTCGGCGCCATTCGCCGAAGTCCTGGTTCCGGCCGCTTCGTTGATGAGCGCGCCCATGCGCGCGTGCAGCGGGGACTTGATGCAGGCTGGATCGGTGGCGGCGGGATCGCCGGCAATGGCCAGCGCCTGGCAGCGGCAGCCCCCCCAATCAATCTCGCGCCGCTCGCAGCTCCGGCACGGCTCCTGCATCCAATCGGTACCACGAAAAGCATTGAACGCTGAGGATTCATGCCAGATGCGGCTTAGGGTCCAATCGCCGAAGCGTTCGAAATTAAGGGTTTTGATGGTAGCGGCGGCGTGGCAGGGAAGCACAGTGCCATCAGGCGCCACCATGAATGCGTCGCGCGCCCATCCGCCCATGCAGGGCTTCGGATAGATGGCAAAGTAGTCGGGCGTGACAAAATCGATGGTCATGATGCCCCGCAACCGTTCCTGCGCCGCCTCGACCACTTCGACCTGTCGTTCGACGGCTTCCCGCTCTGGCATCAGCGCATTGCGGTTAAGCAAGGCCCAGCCCGCATATTGCACATTGGCGATTTCGAGCCGCTCGGCACCGAGTGAGAGCGCGAGATCGATGAAGTCGGGCACCTCTTCCATATTGTGCCGATGGATGGGCGCATTGATGGTCAGCGGCAGGCCGGCGGCGCGAATGCGTCGCGCTGTTTCCAGTTTCTTTTCGTGTGCGCCGCGCGCATTGCCGATCTTTTCCGTCGTCGCTGCAAACGCTCCCTGGAAACTCAGCTGGACGTGATCAAGTCCCGCTTCAGCAAAGGACTCGATACGGCCTTCAACAATGCCGACACCCGCTGTGATAAGGTTCGTATAGACGCCGCGCCGCGCAAGGCACGCGATGAGGTCAACGAGGTCAGTGCGCAAGGTCGGCTCGCCGCCCGAAAGATGCACCTGCAGCACACCGAGATCGGCCGCCTGTTCGAAAAGCGCGACCCAGCCTTGCGTGTCCATCTCGCGATTGGCCTTGAGCAATTCAACGGGGTTGGAACAATAGGCGCATTGCAGCGGGCAGCGATGCGTCAATTCCGCCAGCATGCCGATCGGGGGTAGGACAGGTTCCGTCATAACGTCACCAGAAATTTGTCGGACCATTCCTGCAGAAAGCCGGTCACATCCGGCGCAATTTCAGCTTCGTCCGCTCCGTATTGATCGCCAAGCGAGGCAATCATTTCAGCCACGGTCTGCCGCCCATCGCATAGACGCAAGATATCAAGACTGACCTCATTGGGCCAGAATACGCGCTCGGGCGACAGGAGGGCCCATGCTTCACGCACTCTATCATATTGCAGACGGACATGCCGCTTCAGGATCGGTTTCGATTGCATCGACACGAGCGAACGGGCACGGGCGGTTTCGATCATGTTCTCTCCGGATCGAAGGCGCCTGGCGGAACGTGGCCCGCTTCGCCATAGGCATGCGCCAGCGCATCGAGCATCGCCCAAAGGACGTCGCACTTGAAAACCAGCGCATCGATAACCGCCTGCTGCTTCTCGGCCGTGTCTGCATGTTTCATGACATAGGCAAGGGCAAAGTCGGAATCGCGCGATGCCTGGGTCGGACGTTTGTCGAAATAGGCCAGAATCTCCGGCGTAACATAATCGTATTTCGCCAGCATCGCCGGAACGCGCTCGCCGATTATGACCGGCGAGAAGAGTTCGGTGAGCGACGAAGCCACCGCTTCGAGCAGCGTGCGGTTGGTGCAGAACGAGAGATAGGCGCCGACGGCAAAGTGCGTCGCGGGCAGCGCCAGCCTCTCGCTTTTGACGGCGTCAGCGTCGAGGCCCAGCCCCGTCGCGAGTTTCAGCCACCGGGCAATTCCGCCGTTCCAACCGTCACTTCCGTCATGGTCTTCGATCCGCTTGCGCCACTCGGCACGAAATTCCGGATCCTCGGCGCGTGCGATGATCATGGCATCCTTGCGAGGAATCACCGACTGATAACAGTAGCGATTGAGCGCCCAGGCCTGCATCTGTGCTTTTGTCAGCGCTCCACTGGTCATCTGGTGATGATAGGGATGGCGATTGTGGTAGCGGACCGCGCCCACTTCGTGCAGAACGTTCTCTAGTTTCGCCGGCGAAAGGCCGCTTCCCGCCGCATTGCTGAAATCGCTCAAAGCCTTACCTCCATGCCGTCATGGGCGACTTCCCATCCCGCCTCCTCGACCGCGGCGCGCTCCGCCGATGCTTCATCCAGGATCGGGTTGGTATTGTTGATGTGGACATAGATCCGCCGCTTGACCCCGAGATTGCTCAGCGCGTCGATCGAACCGGAGGGCCCTGAAATGTGCACATGGCCCATCCGCGCGCCGGTCTTGGAGCCGACGCCTGCCGTGATCATCTCGTCATTGGTGAACAACGTTCCGTCAAAGAGCAGGCAATCGGCATTCGACAGGCGGCGCTTCAGATTGGCGTCCACGGCGGCACAGCCCGGAACGTAAAATGCCGCGTGCGGCGTCTGCGACGACGAGATACGAAGGCCGATCGTGTCGCCCGTCTCGGTGCCGAAACCCTGCGCGGCCAAACTAGGGTCTTCGAGAAACAGCGCCACTTTGCCTGGGACTGCAAATGCCTCGACGACGAGACCGGTGGGCGTGCCGCTGGCGTCAGCGATTCTTGTCGGCTCATCGAGCAGAAGCTCGCGCCGCTTGACGATCGCGGGATCGAGCACGTTAAAGATGGAATTGCTTGCGAGAACTTCCAGGATCCGCTTCGAGGCGTAGATCGCAAATGGCTCGCGTTCGCGCAGGCTGAGAAGCCCGGCAATATGGTCGACGTCGGCGTTGGTCAGAACGACCGCGCGGATTGGTGTAGACCGCAACGGGCCTGCAGAAGCAGGTTGGAGCTCGGGTGTCGCGGCAATCTGCTCACGGATATCCGGAGACGCATTAAACACCACCCAATCCGTACCGTTTGCACTGGCAATGAGGCTGGACTGGGTTCGGGGGCGAAGATTGATATCGCCGCTCCGGGCACCCCGGCTCAATCGATAGTTGCAATTCCATTGCGGAAACCCGCCACCTGCCGCTGAACCAATTATCTTCAAACGCATTGCAGGCACGCATCCTCATAGCCGAATGACGAGGCATCGCCCGTGCTTCAGCTTACGATTGAACCAGAAGGCCGCCCCACGCTCGATATGTGCGTGGGGCGAGAGGTATGTGGCTTATTTCTTGGCCTTCAGTTCCGCTGGCAGGTAACGCGAAAGTTCCATGCCGGCAGCAACTTGGCACATGACTGGCTTTGTCCAGGTTTTCTTCATGCTTTCCTCCTTCTCATATCAAAGATCATTCCCGATCTTTCTCCAGCATCATACGCCACAATGGCGCAGGATTGAAATCAATAGGGTTCATTTCTTTGTGTGGCCTGCTTGGCAGCGGTCCAGCCGTCGGTGCCGAGGGGAAACCAGATCACCGAAGTGTATCCCCATTCGACGGCCCTTTTGGCTGCATTCCACGACATCCAGCAGTTCTCCATACAGTAGAAAATCACGTTCTTGTTCACGTCATCATCCAGTCGAGATTTGAGGCCCTTGCGAAAATAGGCCTCGGTCTCCTTGTTGATGACCCCGTATCCGACATTGGGTAGCCAGATGCTTCCCGGAATGTCCTCTCGAATCTTTTCCTTCCAGATCGTGCCAGCCGGCAATTCCGCTGGCTTCGGATCATGGGGAAGAACATCTACGAAAACAGCGTCCTTGCTCTTCCAAAGTTCGACCGCCTCGTCGGTCGTGATCACCTTTGCACCCTCCAGCGTCGCCGGCGTCGGCGCCCTGTAGGATTCGGTCCTGTAACCGTCGGGCTCGGGAACCGTTTCTGCGGCAAGTGCAAAACCTGTCCCCGCCACTATCAGAACGGCTGCCGCCACAAGCCGGTTCCACTGCAATTTCAAGCGTCCTCCGTCATCCTATTGCGTCACCGGCTTATTGTTCTCATCGATCAACGGAACCTGGTAATCGAGCAGGATTTTGTTGATCTCCGCCTGGTTTTCCCTGATCACCTTGTTCAGCGTCCGTTTCCACTCCTGGTCGGACGGGCGCACGCCCATGGTGATGCGGAACGCCATGTGGCCCGACTTTTCGTTCAGGAGCGGCACGAAGGCGAGATCGGGATCGATCTGCTTGGCATAGTAGCCGGCCATTGGCCCCCACAGGATGGCGACATCAATGACACCGCTCTTCAGTTCCTTGATCATGACTTCGGCCATGGACGGGGCGAGGCGCGTATCGACCATCAGCGGATACGGATGGACGTTGCGCATATAGCCCGCCTTGGCGAGATTTACCGATGGCGGCGTACCGGCAACCACCCCGATCTTCTTGTTGGCAAGCTTCGGATCCTCGATGCTATCCACGCCATCAAGCCCGGCGCCCTTCTTGTAGACCAGAACGTAGGTCGATCGATAATAGGCGTTGGTGTTCTGGACGAGTTCATCGCCCTGGGCGTAACCCATGATGATATCGCAGCGATGCGCCCGCAACGTGTTGCGCACGAAACCTGTTGCCATCGGATACCAGGTATAGGCGACCGACTTTCGGCCGGTCTTCGCCGCAACGAGTTCCGCGAGCTTGTTCTCAAAACCCTTGCCGCTCTCGTCGGAGAACGGCATGTCGGAGGGATCGGCGCAAACCCGCAACACGTCTGGATCGACAAGTTCACCGGCCGCACCGAGTCCCGCCCCCTGCGCCAACGCCGTAGAGGGCGACGCCAGGAATGCCGCCATCGATAATGCGGCGATCCATTGCGGAAGAGAGCGCAGGCGCAGCTTCATATCAACCACCCATGCAGGATGTTTCCTGCTCCTTGGCCGCATCGGGTTTGTTTTCGTGCTTTGCCGGGCGACCGCGCGGCAAGTCGCCGACAGCGCGCGCACGCAGATAGACATAAAGATCGTCCATGTAGCAGTAGACGTTCTTGTTATCGCCGAAGGCCGGCATGACCTTCTCATTGCCACCACTGAGATTTTTGCGCCCGCCGGCAACGATCGCCATGAAATCTGCGTAGTTGATGGACTTCAGCGAAGTGGCGAGGGCCGGGGCAAAGGACGAACCAGCGCCATCAGCGCCGTGGCAGACGTGGCACTCGGAGTTGAACCGCCGGTAGCCGCTATAGGTGTACCAGTCGACTGTGCCATCTTCCTGTATCTTGTATGTGGGATTTCCCTCTTTGTCGGCATATTTGCCGTTGGCGTCGGATGCGACTGCAGCGGTCGCTGCGTCGTCGGCGTAAGTGCTGCCCTGGCTCGCCAGAAGGGCGAGACCGGCAGCGACGGCAAGCAATGTCTTTCGAATGGGCATCCGGAGTCCTCTTTCCAATCCGCGGTCAGCATCTCACGATACAGGCCCACGGTTGTTATTGATCAATGTTTCGGCATTTGAGACACGAAGGGCCCGGCCTGGAAGGACCGGGCCCTATTGTTCAGAGCCTGCCTGCGCACGCTCGCAATGTGTCCGACATCGTTCCTGTCATTCAGGAACGGTGAATACGGTCAGCTGACCACCCAACGTCGTGTAGTCGGCCAAACCGGCATAACCGCCGACGGCGCCGAGACCTGCAGTTCCGACTGACTTGGTTTCGTCGCCCTGGGCCCTGCCCTGATCGACTGCGCCATGCCATGCAGCTGCATTCTTGGCTTCAAGCAGACCGGCTGCGAGACCGATACCTGCCCAGCCACCAACACCGGACAGAACGGCAACATATTGTTTGCCCTTATGTTCGTAGGTGGTGACATTGCCGATGATCCCGGAAGGTGTCTTGAACTTGTAGAGTTCCTTACCGTTCTTATCGACCGCCTTGAGGTAGCCTTCGAGTGTGCCGTAGAAGACGACGTCGCCATCCGTGGCAAGGGCGCCGGACCAAACTGAGAACTGCTCGGGAATGGACCAGACGATTTCACCCTTGGCAGCATCCCAGGCAATGAAATTGCCCATGCCGCCGTGGCTGTTGGGAGCCGGATACATGGAAACCGTGGCGCCTACATAAGGCTGACCCGCGGTGTAGCTGACCTTGTAGGGCTCGTAGTCCATGCAGACATGGTTTGTCGGAACGTAGAAGAGCTTGGTCTTCGGCGAATAGGCCGCAGGTTGCTGATCTTTCGTACCGAGAGCGGCCGGGCAGATACCGGTGGTATTCGTATCCTCACCCTGAGCCTGGGTCGAATACTTGTCTACGACCTTTGGACGGCCATAGGTCTTGCTGCTCTTGTCCATATCGACTTCAGTCGCCCAATTGACAGCCGGATCATATTTCTTTGCGACCAGAAGCTCACCGGTTGCACGATCCATCGTATAGGCGAAGCCGTTGCGATCGAAATGCACGAGCACATCGCGATCCTTGCCGTCGATCTTTATGCCATCGGCCAAGATCATTTCATTGACGCCGTCATAGTCCCACTCATCGTGTGGGGTCATCTGATAGAGCCATTTTGCCATGCCGGTGTCGGCATCGCGGGCCATGATGGTCATGGACCATTTGTTGTCGCCCGGGCGCTGGTTAGGATTCCAGGTCGATGGGTTGCCCGTGCCGTAATAGATCAGGTTCAGCTTCGGATCGTATGAGTACCAGCCCCATGTCGTCCCGCCGCCGATCTTCCATTGATCGCCTTCCCAGGTATTCGTTCCAGAATCAGGTCCGACTGGCTTGCCGAGCGCGGTCGTCTTTTGCGGATCGATCAAGGTCTCCTTGTCGGATCCCATAGAATAGGCCCGCCAGGCCTGCTTGCCGTCCTTGATATTATAAGCTGTCAGGTGACCGCGGACGCCGAATTCACCGCCGGAAACACCGACGAGAACCTTGTCCTTGATGACAACCGGCGCAGATGTGCCGGATTCACCCTTGCTGCCGTCAGCTGCTTCACCATTCTTAACAGACCAGGCAACGGCGCCGGTCTTGGCGTCGAGAGCAACGAGGGTCGTGTCAGCCTGGTAGAGGAAAATCTTGCCGTCGCCATAGGCAACGCCGCGATTGACCGTATCGCAGCACATGATCGGAATGACGTTCGGATCCTGCCTTGGCTCGTACCGCCACAGGATTCTGCCGTCATTGTTGAGATCGAGCGCATAGACCGTGTTCGGGTAAGGAGCATGGACATACATAACATCGCCAACTACGAGCGGACCGCCTTCATGGCCGCGCAGTACACCGGTCGAGAACGTCCAGGCGACTTGGAGGTTCTTGACGTTGTCCTTGGTGATCTTCTTCAGTTTCGAGTATCGGGTATTGGCGTAATCGCCCGTCTGCATAGCCCAGTTCTTGGCATCCGAAGACAGGGTCTGAAGATCATCATTGGCAAATGCTCCTCCCACCAACGAGAGCGTCATGGCTGTGGTAGCGAGTGCAATGCCAATGAAGTGTCTGTGTACACGCATTCTGAGTCCTCCCTAAGTTCACTTTAATGAACCATCGGGCGGCGCCATCTCACAGGACGACTCCGCTCCATCAGCTCACGCAAATGGGAAGTATTTCCGGCAGCGTGTCACGACCTAAGCCAGGCGAGCAGAGGGCACCGTTACTGCCCACCCCGCTTGGCCTACGAAGACTGTCACCACTCCCTTGACGGTAACGTCCTTGAAGCCGGAAACAAACCGACGATAGGAGAAACAAATGCATTAAGCAAGCAGGATTATCAATTTATATTTGCTGCATTGCAATACACTTCTATTGCACTGCAGTAACTCGCCTATTCTATTTATATATTCTCTTTTTTGAGGCTGTCACACAATTTGATACTTAAAACCGGCGTAAATGTTTGCAGATCGTTGTTATCTTTTGCTATCTACTTGGAAAATGTATATTTCCACACCACGAAAGCGAGAAATGCCATGGCCGCGTTCAAAGTTGCCAAATTCGCCATGTTAGCAGTTGCAACATCTGGCATCAGTTTGCCGGCAAATGCTGCGTCAGACTACCCCACGGCGACGGTCGCGGAGTATGTTTATGCCTGCATGAAATCCAATGGCGAAAACCGGGATATGCTGCAGCGCTGCTCGTGTTCCATCGACGTTATTGCCTCGGTCGTGACCTATCCTCACTACGAGGCGGCCGAGACCTTCAAGCAGATGGGATTGGTGCCTGGCGAGAACGGCGCACTGTTCCGTGAGAGTGCGCCGGCCAAGGCTGCAAACGCCGAATTGAAACGGGCGCAGGCAGAGGCTGACGTGCGCTGCTTCTGATCCTCAAAGGGTAGATGACTGGATCGGCCACTCGTTCTGGAACTTCTTGCCTTTCGTATCCGCGGCATCGACCTTGATGTCTTCGTCAGGTTTCGCGTTGAAGTCGAAGCGGAAATTCGGATCCTCCGAGATCGATATGCCGCCAACCATGGACATGATCAAGCGATCGCCTTGGGTGATCGTCAGCCCATCGATGAAATGCGGCGGAATGTAATAGCGCGTGACCTGATCCATCTGCAGCCCGGAATTGTTAGGGTGCCGGATCATCAGCTGCATCTCCGTGGCGCGTGTCATCGGCTCGGTGCCCGCAGCCGTCGACGGAAAAACCTTGAGCTTCATCTGGCCGAGGGAAGCCAGGGCTTCGTCCTGGTTCTTCATTGCCGGAGCCGAACAGCCGCCCGAAGCCTTTACGAAGGTCTCGGTCATGTGCAACTTGCCGTCCTCGGTCTCAGCAATCGCCCGGATATAAGAGTAGGCGTTGACGCGCAAACGTGTGGCGAGATGGGTGACGCCGGCATCCTTGCCGAATTGAAAGACCGCGGCGACGGGCGACGGGTTTTCATCGACGATAAGGGTAACGGCTTTCAGCCTGCCTGAAGCGGCGTCGGTCTTGAAACGCAGATCGACAGGAACGATCGCCGCATCTTCCGCGCGTTTCGGTGCCTCGATACTGATAATGCCGTCGGCTGGCTCGATCGGCTTCGCGCCGAACACGTCGCCCTTGAGGCTGTTCCAGGTCGTCGGTTCCGGCCCGGAAGCGCTTTGCGCCATGGCGCTGGGCGTCAATCCACCAAGGAATGCCAACGACAACACTATCGCAAAACGGCTGCGCCGATTTGTGAAATCAAAAGTCATGCTTTGCCTCCACCAAGTTTTGGCGGTGCCCGGCCAATCCTCATTATACCACCACGCCGAAGTGTCTGGCAAACAACACCGTCATTCCCATTCGAGTTCGGCGAAGGCTGCGGTCGCATTGCGTTCATTGTAGTCGTCAAAGAGATGCCAATTATCTCTTTCGCTTTGGCCCGCAGTCGTGACGGCCTTCGCCATTGGCACCCCATCGGCAATTGCCTTGCGGATGTCCGCGGCAAGCACGTCGAAATAGCGACGCTCGGCCTCGAGCGCCTGCGGCCAGTTCGCCGGAACCTCGCCGTGGCCCGGGACGGCACGTTGGGCCTTGATGGATGCCAAGGCGCCGAGTTGGGCTATCCAGCCGCGCAAGGATCCGTCCATCGTCGGCAGGTGCCCGAGAAAGCAAAGGTCGCCGGTAAAAAACGTTTCGGTTTGTTGATCGAAAACCGTCAGGTCGTTGTCCGTATGGGCAGGTTTCCACGCCTTGAGCGTCAGTTTGCGCCCGCCAAGGTCGATCTCATCGACATCGGTCACAAGTTGTGTCGGCGGCATGATCCTGATGTCTGCCATCAGCGCAGCGCCCATCGCATCGCGATAGCTCTGCAGATAGAATTCGCCGCGTGCCGCAAGGGCTCGGGGCAGGTTATGGTGCCCGACAATTGTCGCGCCGGTCTCGGCGAAGGCGGCATTGCCGAAGATGTGATCCGGATGCATGTGGGTATTGATCAGGTAGCGGATCGGCTTGTCGGTCACGGCGCGGATCGCGGCGACGAGTTCCCTTCCCTCGGCCGTGCTTCCCCCGCTATCGATGACCGCAACACTCTCGTTGCCAAGGATGAAGCCAAGATTGCAGATCTTTCCCTCGTTGGCGGCAAGCATGAGGGCGGGAATACCCCTGAAGGCGAAAACGCCGGGGGCAATCTCGCTGACCGTTAGCGATGACTGCGCCCTTGCGAAGCCGGAATGCATCATGCCGCAACAGGCGAAGAGCATCCCTGTCTTGATGATGCTTCGCCGGGTTGGCGACCGAATCATGGTTCAGTCCTTATGCCAGCAAATTTCTCCCGGAATGATCGCAGCAGATCGGCATTCACCTGTTCGTTGCGATAATTGCGCGGCAGCCGGATATCGAACGTGCCAAGGACGTGTGTCGGCCTGTCCGACAGGACGACAATGCGGTCGGAAAGCATGATCGCCTCCTGCAGATTGTGCGTGACCATCAAGGCCGTGGTGGGGCGGTCCGACCAGACGCCAAGCAAGAGATGCCGCAATTGCTGGGCGGTCGAGGCATCGAGGGAAACAAACGGTTCATCGAGGAGGAGAATATCGGGCTCGATAGCCAATGCCCGGGCGATTGCTGCGCGGCGTGCAAGGCCGAGTGAAAGCTCCGAAGGGTAGAAGCCGCGCATCTTGGCGAGGCCAAGACTTGCGAAAAGCTGATCCAGGCTGGTGTCGCGGAGGTGCGTCGGAAGCGCAAGCCGAACGTTCTGTTCCACGGTCCGCCAGGGCAAAAGCAGTGGCTCCTGAAATACTGCGGCCATGCGCGCCTGCACCTTTCCAGGCAGTTGGACGGAGCCGCGAAACTCCCGGTCGAGCCCGAGCAGGATGCGCAGCATTGTCGTCTTGCCGCATCCGGACGGTCCTAGCACGCAGGCAAATTCATTCTCCCCAACCTCGAAATTGAGGTCGCGCAACACCTCGATCGTTCCGCCGTCCGAGGTGCGGAACGATTTCTCTTCGATGTTGACCTTAAGCCGCGCGGCGGCGCCAGCGAGTTGATGAGCGTTCAAGGGGCTGTACCAGGAGGAGTTCGATGAAAAGCATGACCGCCACGAAGGCAAGCGCATAGGCCAGGATCGCCGCGACGTCGAAAAGTTGGAAGAAGAGGTTGATCTCGAAACCGACACCGTTCGACCGGCCGAGCAGTTCGACTACGAGCACGATCTTCCAGATCAGGGCAATGCCCGAGCGCGACGCTGCGGCGATGTAAGGCTGCAATTGCGGCAGGAGGATATGGCGAAGCCGATCGAGGGGGCCAAATCGATAGACGGCTGCCATCTCGGCATAGCGCGGATCAAGCGCGCGCGTGCCCTCGCGCATGGTGACTATGACATTCGGGATCTTGTTGACGGCCACGGCGCCGATCGCTGCGACCTCGTTTAGGCCGAACCAGATATAGGCGAGGACGATGACGACAAGCGCCGGAATGTTGAGAAACAGTATGAGCCACGGGTTGAAGAATTGGTCGGCGCGCCGAAAACTGCCGAGGAAAACACCGATGACCGAGCCTATGACCATTGCGAGGACGAACGATGCCGCGACGCGCCAAAGCGTCATGCCTAGATGGTAAGGCAAATCACCGCTCGCCGTTTCGCGAAGGAAAGTCTGGAAGACCGGCAACGGGCCCGGTAGGGAGCGGCTCGGCCATGTGATTGCAGCGAAATGCCAGGCGGCCAAAAGGACGGCAAACGACAGTGCGATCATGATCGGCGAGGTCAGTTTGCTGCGATCTGCCGGTGCCCTTCCCCGTTGCATGCGGTCTGATTCAGCGCTTGCCAGCCCCATTCATTCGTCTCCCCAGAATGTGCCTGCCGCCAGCGTTTTGGCCGGGCCTACCAGCCTCGGCCCACCGAGTTCGGCAAGCACAGAATAGAGCTTCGTGGCATCCGCCTGCTGTTCCTCGATCGTATCGTCGGGGATTCCCTCCCGGTAGCGATCACGCAAAACGTCTAGTTCCCGGCCTTCGGCCCTCACGACGGGGGCGAGGCGCCGCCAATCCTCGTCCGAGGTTGCCAGCAATGCCTTGGCGTCGCGGCTGGCCGCAATGAAGCCGGCAACGGCCTGCGGATGCGCTTTCGCCCATTTTTCATGAAAGATGTAACCGATGGCCGAAGTGGTGCCGGACGCGCCAAGCGCTTTCGCGGCATCATTCGCACTCAGCAGGCGGCGGAAACCGTTTGCCTCGAGCCGCGCGCAGAAATTCCAGAAGTTCAGGACCGCATCGAGCTCGCCTTGCATCGCCTTTTCGGCCAGCAAGGGCGGCGCGCCGTAGATAATCTCGTTTTCAGCAGCAAGATCGAGCGCGTACTGCTGCTTCGCCAGACCCTGGATCAGCAACCAGCTCTTGTCCAGGGGTCCACCGGCCACCCCGAGCTTCTTGCCCTTGAGGTCTCCAAGGCTTTTAATGGGCGATTGTGCTGGCACCATGATGGCGCCGACCGAACTTGAGTATGGGACGAATGTCAGGTCCTCGCCGGACGATCGCTGGCGCGATGCCCATAACCAGTCGCTGACGATGATATCCACGTCGCCGGCCATCATCGCCACGTTGGTGGCATCTTCGCCAGCAAAGAACCGGATATCGAGATCGATACCGTGCTTCTCATCGAGTTTATGAAACTTGATCGTATCAAGTTCCCAATTCACCGTGCCGAACTTGAGAACCCCGATCCGTACCATTTCGGCAGCCAAGGCGCGGGTGATGCCCGCTTCGTAAACCAGAAGCAGAATTGCCAGACTGAAAAATGCCCGTATGCATACGCGAATCACGACGCTCTCCTCACAGCGAGCGTTCATCTGTCGGATAATCACACTTCCAGCGGACTACCTTCTGCTTGGG
Source organism: Phyllobacterium sp. SYP-B3895 (assembly GCF_009647635.1). Lineage (NCBI taxonomy): Bacteria > Pseudomonadati > Pseudomonadota > Alphaproteobacteria > Hyphomicrobiales > Phyllobacteriaceae > Phyllobacterium > Phyllobacterium sp. SYP-B3895. Next base: position 85,848 of record NZ_WJIG01000005.1, read on the forward strand.
ATGGAGCTCCGACCATTTCGCTATCTCGGCAGGCGCAAGAAACATGCAGTTCAGCTGGCCACCACGGTCTTCGAAATGCAGCCGCTCCTCTCGACAACTCGAGGGATTCGATGCAAGGCATATTGTCAGGACGAGATCGATCACATTCATTATCGGCACCTCCCGCCTTCTGCCGAGGTCTTCCTACGCTCAGCCGCACGTCCGGCGCGAGAAAGACTCAGTCACGCTGATCGGATTTCTCAAGGTGCCCGAATGAGAAATATTGCAACAGGTTACGGTTCCCGTATGCGAACGTCAATCACGGCGAGCATGGAAAAATCGGCCCGCAATTTCTCGGTGTAAGCGATTGACTTCTCAGGAACGGCGGGTAACTCTGGAAGAGTTCTAAATGGTGGACACCAATGCATGGAAATTGGTGCCAGTCTTCGTCCAGGGCACCCTTGGCGAAAATGAGGAAATGCCATGCAATACAAGAATGCCCTACTTATCGGTCTATCAATTGTTTCGTTGTCAGCTGTTGGAGCGCGGGCCCAGGAGGGTGATGCCACGGCAGGTGCAACGGTCTTCAAGAAATGCGCGGTATGTCATGTCGCCGACAGCGACAAGAACAAGGTCGGGCCCTCATTGTTCGGCCTGTTCGGCAGGACTGCCGGAACGCATCCTGGCTTCAGTTATTCGACTGCCATGGTCGAGGCGGGCAAGGGTGGTCTCGTCTGGGACCCGGCAAGCCTGAAAGACTACCTGCATGATCCAAAGGCCAAGGTCAAAGGCACCAAGATGGCCTTTGCCGGTCTGAAGGATGATACGGATATCGCCAATCTGGAAGCTTACCTGAAGCAGTATTCGAAGTAACCGCAATGCCGCCGCTGAACGCGGCGGCGTTCCCCCGCATTCATGCCGGTTCGCGCCATTTGATCGAGCAACCGATCGAAGCGACCTGTTCGCGCGGGCCCTGGCCTGAATTTGCTATCTGTTTCATGGCCTCGAAAAGATCGCGGCGAAGATCCATATCGCCTTCCTCCTTGCGCGATGCATCAAGGCGGCCGCGATATTGTAATTCCCCAGCAGAGTTGAACCCAAAAAAGTCTGGCGTACAGACCGCTCCATAGGCGCGTGCCACCGTTTGATCGGCGTCATGAAGATAGTGGAATGGAAAGTCATGCTCGCGGGTGAAGCGTTGCATGTTTTCGAAAGAGTCGGCCGGATATGCCGCCGCATCGTTGGCATTGACCGCCACGAAACCAATGCCGAAATCCTTGAGATCCCGGGCATCGCGCACGATGCGTTTGATAACCGCCTTGACGTAAGGACAATGGTTGCAAATGAAAGCCACAACCAGTCCCCTTCGACCGGCCTGCGCCAGGATCGAATGTGTCTCGCCATCGATACCGGTGAGCCGGGCGTCGATAGCCTTCCAGCCGAAATCGCATACGGGTGGGATCGCCGCCATGTTCTCGCCTCCGTTCAAGCCGCCCGCGCGTGCATTGCCGCGTCGGCAGCATTGCGGATTGCTGCGATATTGTCAGCATAGGTGAGCTTGCCATTGCCCTTGAATATCGCAGAACCCGCGACAAGCACATCGGCGCCCGCCGCCGCTACGAGTGGGGCGGTCTGCGGTGAGACACCGCCATCGATTTCAATATGGATCGGACGCCTGCCGATCATGGATTTGACCCTGCGCACCTTGTCGATGACCGAAGGAATGAAAGCCTGTCCGCCAAAACCCGGATTGACGGTCATGAGCAGGACGAGGTCGAGGCGGTCGAGGACATATTCTATGACGTTCTCCGGGGTGGAGGGGTTCAATGAGACACCGGCCTTCTTGCCAAGGTTGCGTATCGCCTGCAGCGAGCGATCAAGATGTGGTCCGGCTTCCGCATGAACCGTGATAATGTCGCAGCCGGCTTCGGCGAAGGCGGCAAGATAGGGATCGGCCGGAGCAATCATCAGATGGCAATCGAAGGTGGCTTTCGTCCGGTTGCGGATCGATTTGATGATCTGCGGACCAAAAGTGATATTGGGGACGAAATGCCCGTCCATGACATCGAGGTGCACCCAGTCCGCGCCGGCCGCAATGACATCCTCCACCTCTTCACCGAGCCTGGCAAAATCCGCCGAGAGCACGGACGGGGCGATGATGGTCTTCTGGCCTATCATGATCATTCCTCCTGCCTGGACATTGCGAAGACGCGGCTGACCTTGATATCGGCCGCGGTGATCGTTGAAAGCGCCCGCGAATCGATGGGACCATCCGAACTTTCAAAGAGCCGGTTCGCCTGGCGCAGGCGAGCCCGGTCGAGTGCGTTGCGGATGGAACGAGCATTGGCGAAATGTGGCTGCTGCCGGCGTAACGTGATGTAATCTGCCATGATGGCGCGGGCTTCATCGTCGAAATGGTAGTTCTGCTTCGACAGCATCGTTTCAGCAATACTCAGCAATTCGTCGTCGCCGTAGTCAGGAAAATCGATGTGGTGGGCGATACGCGAGCGAAAGCCCGGATTGCTTTCGAAGAACTTGTCCATGCGGTCCGCATAACCGGCGAGGATAACCACGAGATCGTCGCGCTGGTTTTCCATGACCTGAAGCAGGATCTCGATGGCTTCCTGGCCATAGTCGCGCTCGTTTTCCTGCCGGTGAAGATAGTAAGCCTCGTCGATGAAGAGCACTCCCCCCATCGCCTTCTTGAGGATTTCCTTCGTCTTCGGGGCGGTATGACCGATATACTGCCCGACAAGATCATCACGCGTCACCGAAACCAGGTGTCCCTTGCGGATATAGCCGAGGCGATGCAGGAGATCGGCCATGCGCAGGGCGACCGTGGTCTTGCCAGTACCGGGGTTACCGCTGAAGCTCATATGCAGAGTCGGCGTCTCATGCGCCAATCCCATGCGCCGGCGGGCGCGCTCGACCAGGAGCAGCGCTGCCGTTTCCTTGATACGCTGTTTTACCGGCGTCAACCCGATCAACTCGCGGTCAAGCTCATCAAGCACGTCTTTGACGCCGGATTCGCCATATTCGGCGCGCAGATCGACGGCGGCAGGCGCCGCCGCGATGCTATCCTCTGCCTGAGGTTCCTTGACGGCCATATCAGCCATAACGCTGCCCCGCGGGTTTGTCGGCCGCATAGGCGCGCGTTGTATAGCGCACGACACGCCCTCCCGCTTCCTGCCTGGCCAAATGGAAGCCAGGCTCTTCCGCCGGCCGGTTGACCAGGAACGAAAGCTTCACCGACTCCCAGCCATGGCGGTTATCGAAGGCGACGAAACGGATATAGCGGTCGCCATAGACCTTGCGGCATTCCCTAAGCTCCATCATCAGCGCCGCCGCATCGGGATTGTCGAACATCGGGTGGGCCCACATGTCCCAATAGGTGTTGCGCGGATGCGGATCGTCGGTGAATTCCAGGCTCACTGCCCAGCCATTGTCGATGCAGTACTGGGCCTGTTTTGCGATCTGTTCGTCGGTCAAATCCGGCAGGAAAGAGAAGGCTCCCTGTGTGACACGCATATTGTCCTCCTATTCTGCTGCAGTTGCTGTTGGAACGAAATCCGGCGAGTCAGTCGATGTGTAGTTGAAAGTGACGTCCTTCCAGATGTCCAACGCCTGCTGGAGCGGTTGGCAGGTGCGTGCGGCCATGCGGAGGATCTCGGGACCCTCGTTGACGATGTCGCGACCTTCGTTGCGGGCAAGGATCATGCACTCCAGCGCTACGCGGTTGGCGGTCGCACCGGCGGCGATTCCGAGCGGATGGCCGATCGTGCCGCCACCGAACTGGAGGACGACATCTTCCCCGAGAAGATCGAGCAGTTGGTGCATCTGTCCGGCATGGATGCCACCGGACGCAACCGGCATCATCTTGTTCAGCGATGCCCAATGCTGATCGAAGAACACGCCGTTCTCAAGCCGCATCGGGTTGAAGTCCTCGCGGCAGATATCGTAATAGCCGCGTGTCGTCGCCGGGTCGCCCTCGAGCTTGCCGACCACCGTTCCAGCATGGATATGGTCGACACCCGCCAGCCGCATCCACTTCGCAATGACGCGGAACGAGACGCCATGCGACTTCTGCCGGGTATAGGTCGAATGGCCGGCACGATGCAGGTGCAGGATCATGTCGTTGCGGCGGGCCCATTTCGACATCGACTGGATGGCGGTGTAGCCGATCACGAGGTCGATCATCACGATGTTGGAGCCGAGCTCCTTGGCAAATTCGGCGCGCTCATACATGTCCTCCATGGTGGCGGCCGTTACGTTGAGGTAGGTACCCTTGATTTCGCCGGTGGCGGCTTGCGCCTTGTTGACGGCCTCCATGCAGTAGAGGAAGCGTTCGCGCCAGTGCATGAAGGGCTGCGAATTGATATTCTCGTCATCCTTGGTGAAGTCCAGCCCACCCTTCAGCGCCTCGTAGACGACGCGGCCGTAGTTGCGACCCGAAAGGCCGAGCTTCGGCTTTACCGTCGCTCCGAGCAGAGGGCGGCCAAATTTGTCAAGGCGTTCGCGTTCGACAACGATGCCGGTTGCCGGACCCTGGAAAGTCTTCACATAGGCGACGGGCAGGCGCATATCCTCAAGACGCAGCGCTTTCAGCGGCTTGAAGCCGAATACATTGCCGATGATCGATGCGGTCAGGTTGGCGATCGAACCCGGTTCGAAGAGATCGAGATCATAGGCGATATAGGCAAAATACTGCCCTTCCCCGTTTGGAACGGGATCGACGCGGTAGGCCTTCGCCCGGTACTTTTCCGTCGCTGTCAGCCGATCGGTCCAGACGACCGTCCAAGTAGCGGTCGAGGATTCGCCGGCAACAGCAGCCGCGGCTTCGATGGGATCGACCCCGTCCTGGGGCGTGATGCGGAACATAGCGATAATGTCCGTATCCTTGGGCTCGTAGTCCGGCTCCCAGTAGCCCATCTTCTTGTATTCCATCACGCCGGATCTGTAGCGCTCCTTTCCCGTAACCGTCTCTGACTTGTTCAGCATTGTAGGGTCCTTTCCATTGATTGGGTCCTGTCAGGCAGCCTTGGCTGCGGCGATCTGCGGGTCAAGCTTGCCCGCGGCGTAGCGTCTGGCCATGTCGTCAAGGCCGATGACCTTGATTTTCGATGCCTGGCCCGCGGTTCCGAAACGTTCGAACCGATCGCGGCAAAGGTCGCGCATCGCATCCATTGCCGGTTTCAGGAATTTTCGCGGATCGAATTCAGCGGGGTGCTCCACCGCGATGCGGCGGAACTGGCCACTCATCGCCATGCGGCAGTCCGTATCGATATTCACCTTGCGAACGCCGTGACGAATACCACGCTCGATCTCTTCGACCGGTACGCCATAGGTTTGCGGCATCTCTCCGCCGAACCGGTTTATTACGTCCTGCAGCACTTGAGGAACGGAGGACGAGCCGTGCATGACAAGGTGGGTATTGGGCAGCTTGCGATGGATTTCCTCGATCACACCCATCGCGAGTATGTCGCCATCCGGCGCGCGGGTGAACTTGTAGGCGCCGTGCGACGTGCCGCAGGCAATCGCGAGGGCATCCACCTTAGTGCGCAAGACGAAATCGACCGCCTGATCTGGGTCGGTTAGCAGTTGCTCATGGCTGAGTACACCACTCGCGCCGTGTCCGTCCTCGGCCTCCGACTCGCCGCTCTCCAGCGATCCGAGCACGCCGAGTTCGCCTTCAACCGAGACCCCTACCCAATGTGCAATCGTCGTAACGCGGCGGGTGATCTCGACATTGTACGCATAGGAGGCAGGCGTCGCAGCATCGGCTTCGAGCGATCCATCCATCATGACCGAAGTGAAACCATGCCGGATCGCCGTCAGGCAGGTGGCTTCGTCATTGCCGTGGTCCTGGTGCATGCAGACAGGAATGGAAGGATAGATATCGACCAGCGCATCGATCATGCGCGCCAGCATTAGATCTTTGGCGTAGGAGCGGGCTCCCCGCGAGGCCTGCAGGATGACCGGCGCGTCGCAGGCCGCGGCGGCTTCCATGACGGCAAGCCCCTGTTCCATATTGTTGATGTTGAAGGCGGGAACGCCGTAGCCATGCTCGGCCGCATGATCAAGCAATTGCCGCAGGGTAATTCGAGCCATGATCGCTATTCCTTGTTAACGAGTTTGCGCGCGGTCGCGACGATGTTTTCCGGCGTGATGCCAAAATGACGGTAGAGATCAGAGGCGGGCGCACTCGCGCCGAAGCCCTGCATGCCGATGAAGGCCCCTTTCTCGCCGATCCAGCGATCCCAGCCGAGCCGGGCCGCCGCCTCGATTCCAACGCGCGGCGCAGCAGCGAGAACCGACCGGCGATAGGCGGGGGTCTGGGCTTCGAACAGCTCCCAGGACGGCATCGAAACCACCGCTGCCGCGATCTTGTGCTGCCCGCGCAGTATATCGGCGGCCGTGCAGGCGATCTCGACTTCCGAGCCTGTTGCAAGAAGGGTGACCGCACGGGGCTCCGCGGGCTCGCGAAGGACGTAGGCGCCGCGCGCCGAACGATTTTCCTCAACATGCGCTTGCCGCAGCATGGGCAGGTTCTGCCGCGACAAAACGATGATGCTCGGCCGGTCCGTATAGCGCAGGGCAAGTTCCCAGCATTCCGCCGTCTCGATGATGTCGGCAGGGCGGAACACGTTGATGCCGGGCGTTGCGCGCAACATCGCAAGATGTTCGATCGGCTGATGCGTCGGTCCATCCTCGCCAAGGCCGATCGAGTCATGCGTCATGACGTAGATGACCTGCTGACCCATAAGCGCCGACAGCCGAATGGCGCCGCGCGCATAGTCGGCAAAGGCCAGGAACGTGCCGCCATAGGGAATGAAGCCGCCATGCAGCGCGATGCCGTTCATAGCGGCGGCCATCGCATGTTCGCGAATTCCGTAGTGAATGTAGCGGCCGGTAAAATCGTCGGGCGTAATGTCGCGAAGCCCTGGGGTAATCGTCAGGTTCGAATGGGTAAGGTCGGCTGACCCTCCAATCGTGATTTGCGTTGCACCATTGATGACGCCGAGCACCATCTCCGAGGCCTTGCGCGTTGCAACCTTGGTTGCTTTTTCCACGTGCTCCCGGCGAAACGCATTCAGCGCGTCAAACAGCTCCGCAGGAAGCTCCTTCTGAACCTCCTGCTTGAACGCTTCCGTCTGGGGCGACGCGGAAAGCCGCACGCGCCACTCACGGCGTTCGTCTGCACCACGGCGGGCGACGTTGCGCCATGTCTCGACGATTGCTTCCGGAACGTCGAAAGGTTGATGCGGCCAGCCGATGGCGAGCCGGGTGGCGGCGATCTCGGCCTCGCCAAGTGGTGCGCCGTGGGTTTTCTCGGTTCCCTGGAGCTTTGGTGCACCCTTGCCGATAATCGTCCGGCATGAGATCAGCGATGGCCGGTCGGATAAACGCGCCCGCGTAATGGCGGCGGCAATCGCCTCGAAATCGTGCCCGTCGATCTCTTCAACCTCGAAGCCGGCCGCCTTGAACCGCGCAAGTTGATCCATCGAGGTCGAGAGCGATGTCGGACCATCGATCGAGATGGAATTATTGTCCCACAGCACCACAAGACGCGACAGTTTCAGGTGTCCGGCAAGATCGATCGCCTCATGGCTGATCCCTTCCTGAAGGCAGCCGTCGCCGGCGATCACATAGGTGAAGTGATCGACAATTTCCTCGCCATAGCGCTCGCGCAGAAGCCGCTCGGCCATGGCCATGCCGACCGCCGTTGCAAGCCCCTGCCCGAGCGGTCCCGTGGTCGTCTCGATACCCTGGGCATGGCCGTACTCGGGATGGCCGGCGGTCTTGGCGCCGAGCTGGCGGAACCGCTGCAGTTCCTCGATCGGCATATCGGGATAGCCGATCAGATAGTGCAGAGCGTATTGCAGCATTGATCCGTGACCCGCCGACAAGACGAAGCGGTCGCGATCCGGCCACTGCGGATGCAGGGGATCAAGCTTGATGAAGCGGTTGAACAGCACCGTCGCAACGTCGGCCATCCCCATCGGCATGCCCGGGTGGCCGGAATTGGCCTTCTGCACGCTGTCCATGGCGAGCGCACGGATCGCATTGGCCATGTCGCTTTCGCTGACGATTTCGGCGGTTGGGGTCTCTTGAAGGAAAGCTTGGGTGTTCATCGTCTTCTCCTCACGAGGCTCGGTTCTTGCGTTCCATCAGCTGCATGATCAGCGGGGTCAAAATCAGCTGCATTGCGAGATCCAGCTTGTTTCCGGGAACGACGATGGAATTCGCCCGGGACATGAAGGAATCGTGGATCATCGACAGCAGGTAGGGGAAATCGATGCCGCGCGGCTTGGCGAAGCGGATGACGAGCATCGATTCATCGGGAGTTGGTATCCAGCGCGCGATAAACGGGTTGGACGTATCGACGATCGGAACGCGCTGGAAATTGATGTCCGTAAGTGTGAACTGGGGTGTGATGTAGCGGACATAGTCCGGCATGCGGCGCAGGATCACATCCATGACCGCCTCGGTCGAATAGCCGCGCGTTGCCCGGTCGCGATGGATCTTCTGGATCCATTCGAGATTGATGACCGGGACCACGCCGATCTTCAGGTCGGCATGGCGGGCAAGGTCGACCTCGTCCGTCACGGCACAACCATGCAGCCCCTCATAAAAGAGCAGGTCACTCGGCGGAAAGTTGCGCCATGGCGTGAAGGTTCCGGCGGGCGCTTCATGCACCTTCGCCTCATCCTCGTCGTGGATATAGCTACGCGTCTGGCCCGTGCCGCGCCGGCCATATTCCCCGAAAACTTCCTCGAGCTTGTGCAGTTCATTTGCATCGGCATGAAAGTGCGTGAAGTTGGGATTGCCCCTTTGTTCTTCCTCCGCGACCTTTTCCTTCATGGCGTTACGGTCATACTTATGGAAGGCATCGCCTTCGATGAACGCCGCTTCGATCTCCTCGCGCCGGAAAATCAGTTCGAAAATGCGCTTGACCGAGGTGGTCCCGGCGCCTGAAGAGCCCGTGATGGAGATGATGGGATGCTTTGCTGACATGGTCGTCTCCCATCAGGCCCTGAACAGGCCACGGTTGCTGAAGAGCGGTGCTCGCTCGCCGATGCTGCTTGGCTGCGTGTGATACCGGCTGATCCGCGCGACTTCCCGGGACGAGCCGAATACCAGCGGAACCCGCTGATGCATGCCTCGCGGCGTCAGCCCGAGAATGCGGTTCTGCGTGTCGGTTGCCGCGCCCCCCGCCTGCTCGATCAGAAAGGCAACCGGATTTGCTTCGTAGACGAGCCTGATACGCCCCTCGCCATAGCTCTTGCGCCGGTCGCCGGGGTAGAGAAAGACGCCGCCGCGCACGAGGATGCGATAGGCCTCCGCAACTAGCGAGGCGACCCAGCGCATATTGAAGTCGCGTCCCCGGGGACCTTCATTGCCCTTGAGGCAATCGTCGACATAGAGACGTACAGCCTCGTCCCAATGGCGGTAGTTGGCCGTGTTGACCGCAAACTCATGCGCCCGGTCGGCGATGACGATGCTCTCATACGCCTGGACAAAAGTGCCGAGCCTCGAGGAAAACACGAAGATGTGGGTGCCGCTGCCGAGGGTCAGAACCAGGGCGAGCTGCGGTCCATAGATAAAAAAGCCGGCAGCGAGCTGAGCCTCCCCTTTTTGCAAAAAGGAAGCATCAGGCTCGCTGTCCGGTTCACCAGCCACCGGGAGGATGGAGAAGATTGTGCCTATCGAGACATTGGTGTCGATGTTCGAAGAGCCGTCGAGCGGGTCGATGGCCAGCGCCAGTGGAGCTGAAGGATTGAGAATGGCCGGATGCTCAAGTTCCTCCGAACCGTAGACCGCCACGGGGGCCTGCCGCATCGCTTCGATGAACATGTCATCGGCAAGGATATCGAGTTCCTTCTGTGTGTCGCCACCCGCATTCCTGTTGCCCTGGCTGCTCGCGAAAGCCTTTCCCAGAGCACCCTGATTGATGGTGTTGCGCACCTTGACGGCAGTGAGAGAAAGGTGGCGAACGACGGCGGAAACCGCGATGCGGATCTCGTCGCCCTTTTCGCAATAGGACCCAAGAAAGGCGTCTAGTGTCGCCGTGGTCATCGTATTCCTCCCGTGCCTGACGTCTCTCCCGTGTCAAGCTTCAGGTTCATGGAAACAGCTTCACATCCGTAAGTAAAATTTAATATATTTACTGGATCACTAAATTATTTTAACGTCGCTGGATGCGAAATCTCACCCTCAAGCAATTGCGTGCAATCCAGGCCATCATGAAACACGGAACCATCGCCGCGGCGGCAAACGCGCTTCGCCTGACCCCGCCTGCGGTCACCATTCAGTTGAAGCTGGTCGAGGAGGAGGCGAAGGTATCGCTGTTTGACCGGACCAATGAAGGGTTGCGGCCTACCGCCGCTGGCCTCGCGTTTCTGGATGCCGCCCAGATGATCGAAGAGAGGCTGCGTGTCCTTGATGACGAGATTGACGCAATCAAGGGTGTGCGGGTCGGCAGCCTCAACCTAGGGGTTGTCTCGACCGCGAAGTATTTTGCGCCGCGCCTGATGGCGACCTTCAGGAACGAACATCCGGATATTGCCATCAAACTTCTTATCGGCAACCGGGCCGAGACCATTGCCAGCCTCAAGAGCCATGAGGTCGACATCGCCCTGATGGGGCGGCCACCCAAGGATATCCCGCTACGCTCGGCCGTGTTCGGCGATCACCCCCTTGTCGTCATCGCCGCTCCGGACCATCCCTTGGCCAAACGCCGCGACATAACCAAGGAACGCATAGCCCAGGAGCACTTCCTCGTACGCGAACCCGGATCAGGAACACGCATCTCTCTCGAGATCTTTCTGAGCGAGCTGCCCGGCAGGCTCGATGATCTTGGAACCGAAATGTCGTCGAACGAAACGATCAAGCAGGCGGTCATGGCGGGGCTCGGCGTCGCTTTCATCTCTGCCCACACGATCGCCCTCGAACTCGAAGTCGGCAAACTGGTCATGCTCGACGTGGTCGGCATGCCCATCCGCCGGCAATGGTTCTCCGTGGTGCGCACCGACCGCACCCTGTCGCCGGCGATGAAGGCGTTCCAGGATTTTCTCAACCGCAAGGGCGCGCAGTGCCTGCCTTTCTTCGACAAGCTTTATCCGGACATGGGCAGTATACACAGGTAGCGCAACCGACCGGAAAATGCTTCGCCCGATGGTTGACACATTCCTTGCGAGCAATAGGTTGCAGTCTCATCATCGTAGGGGTCGTTCGTGAATTCACCGTTTCATCGCGCTCTGCTCTTTGCCGTCTTGCTCGGACCCGCGCCGGCAATGGCCGCCGACAAAACGATCTACCTGACATTCGATGATGGCCCGCTCAATGGAACGTCGAACATCCTCAATGTCCTGGACGCCGAGCAAGTGCCGGCAACCTTGTTCATGGTCGGTTTGCATGCCGAGGCGAGCCGGGAACGGCAGGCGCTCGTGGCAAAAGCGAAGTCGCTGCCCTTCGTGACGGTCGGCAATCACAGCTACAGCCATGCCTATAACCATTACAAATTTTTTTATGCTTCGGTCGAAGGGCTTCTCGCCGACCTTGCGAGGGCGAACAAGGTTCTCGGATTGAAGGGCCCACCGATCTATGCGCGCCTGCCCGGGCGAAACGTGTTCCGCCTGCCCGACATGTCGTCCGACGACATGTCGATCGGCAAACCGGAGGATCACCGCGAGGAGCCCGGCTTCGAATTTGTGGCTGCCTCTGGCTACTATCTTTACGGCTGGGATCACGAATGGGTACACGACGACAGCGGCAAGCCGGTACAGAGTGTCGATCACCTTGTCAGCGAGATCGATCATCTTTTTGCCTACGGTAAGATGGCAAAACCAAACAAGCTGATCCTGCTCATGCATGACGAAATGTTTCAGGACAGCTTCAACGGTACAGCCAACCTGCTATCGCTCATCGCGTCCCTCAAGAAACGCAGCTACAAGTTTGGACAGATTTCTGCTTTTGACGACTAGTTCAAATGATGAACTTGCAACCCTGGTGTATCTGGTTCACGCAAGAGTTGCAAAATGGCGGACTATAGCCAGCGGATTGGCTATAATTACGGAGGGGCGTGGTGCCATCGTCCAGGACGATCGTAGTCGCCGGTACAAGCAAGGAGATTTCCATGGGACTGATGACCCGTTATTTCCGCGGTGCGGCGCTGTCGCTGTTCGCCATCTTGTTTTCAGCGAACATGGCATCGGCGCAGGTCGGCAAGTCAGGCTGCACGCTGCAGCAGGTCGGTGGCACATCTCGCCAAATGCTCAAGTGCACGGGTGGCTTGACGATCATTGCTGAAAAGGGAGCCCGCTACTCGCTTGTCGACCGCAACCGGGACAACCGTGTGGATGGCGTCCGGCTGCAGAGCAAGGCGCTTCTCCTGGACTTCGCCCCGGGTTCCGGCACCGGCTTTCAGGTGACAACGCCGCAGGCGATCGCTGCGGTGCGCGGCACCAGGTGGGCGGTCGATGTCGGCGCTGGCAAGACTTCGGTCTTCGTCGAGCGTGGTCAAGTCGGCGTGCAGCGACCCTCCGCAAATGCCGGGGTCGTTCTCGGGCCCGGCGAAGGTGTCGATGTCGATCAGGGCACGAGCCCCCTCACCGTGAAACGCTGGCCGCGTCCCCGCGTAGCGGCATTGATGGCACGCTTCGGCCAATAATTTCATGAGCGGAAGAGCGCTCCAGACGCTGATTGCCCTCGTTGTCGCAGGAATTTGGGGCGCGGGTCTTGGCCTCGCGCATCTGCGCGGCGACATGTGGTTCATCGATCGGGTCGAAGCGACAATGACCGACCTGCGGACCGTCATCCGTGGCCAGAAGCCAGCACCTGACGTCGTCACCATCGTCGCCATAGACGACGAGGTTGTCCGCCAAACTGGCAGTTATCCCCTGGCGCGAGCGAAACTTGCCGAGTTGATCGACGCAATTGCTGCCTTGAAGCCCAAGGTCATCGGCGTGGATACGTTGCTCGTCGATCCGGGACCGGCCGAGGGCGACCAGCGGCTGGTTCAGTCTCTCGCCAAGGCGCCGGTCGTGCTTGCGGCGGCGGCCGTTTTCCCGCAGGGCCAGCAACTTACCCAGAATGACGCCGCCGACCCGCTATCGGGCGTACCCGACGCTGAGCGCTTCCTGTTGCCCCTACCCGTCTTTGGTGATGTGGCTGCGACCGGCGTCGTTAACGTGTCGACCGACCGAAACGGAACGCCACGGCTCGTTCCGATGCTTTTCAAGAGTGGCGGCGACATCGAGGCATCCTTCCCGCTTCGTGTGGTTTCAATTGCAAAGGGTGTCGAACCTGCCGTGGAACCCGGCAGATTGCTGCTCGGCGACGAAATTATCCGAACCGATATTGGCCAGGCCCTCCCACTCAGCTTCTATGGCACGCGCGGGTCGATCCGCACCATCAGCGCCGCCGACGTGCTTGCTGGTAAACTGTCACGCGAAAGCATCGAGAACCGGATTGTCGTCATCGGAACCACCGTTACCGGTGGCGGTGACGTTTTTCCGACTCCATTCGATCCGGTATTGCCGGGAGTGGAAGTTGTTTCCACAGCGATAACTCACTTGATGAACGGTGGCGCTCTCATCCGCGATCGCACCGTCAGGCTCGTCGATGCGGGCTTTGCGGCCGCCCTTCCCGTCATCCTGGTCAGCCTTCTCGCCTGGCGGCGCAATGCCATCGGCCTTATCGCAGCGCTATGCGTGGTTCTTGCCTGGTTCGCATTCAACCTTACGGCCTTCTTCAACGGTATCTGGCTGAGCGCCGCCGTTCCCCTGGTTGCGGCCATACCGCCTGCACTCGCCTTCGGCGCAACGCAGTTGTGGATCGGAAGACGACGGGCGCAACATTTTGCTGAACAGAGCAAGCTTCTGCAGCAAGTGCAGGCGCCGGGGCTCGGCAACTGGCTGGCGCGCAATCCCGATTTCCTGGCAGCGCCGGTGCGCCAGGATGCCGCCGTGGTGTTTGTCGACCTTTCAGGGTTCACCGGTCTTAGCGAAACCTTAGGACCCAACGCAACGCGGGAACTCCTCAACGGATTCTACCAGCTGGTGGACGAAGAAGTCGCGGCCAGCAGCGGGTCGATCACGAGTTTCATGGGCGATGGCGCCATGATCCTTTTTGGATTGCCCGCGTCGAGTCCCGATGACGCGCTCAATGCCGCGCATTGCTGTGTCGGCCTTTGCGACCGCATGCGCGCCTGGCTCGATGGGCTGCCCGAGGCCGTCAGCTCCCGTATCGGCTTCAAGGTCGGCGCCCATTTCGGCACGATCGTGGCTTCGCGGCTGGGGAGCGGTATGCGCCAGCAGATCACCGCGACGGGCGACACGGTGAATATCGCGAGCCGATTGATGGAAGTGGCCGCCAGCAACGGGGCGGAACTGGCGTTGAGCGAAGAAATTTTGCGAGCCGCCGGGGAAGACGCCGATCCATTCAAGTCTGGCATCCTTCGCGGTCCTCTGGAAACCCGGATACGCGGACGCGCAGGGTCAATCGCCATATGGCTTTGGCGAGGCACGGCTTCCGACAGCGCGCGCGGTCAGATTGAAATGTCGAAGTAAAGATCCGTTGCCGACACGCCTGTAATAGCGCGCGATGGCGTTTCGTCGCTGCGGATGACGCCTGTCTTGGCCGTGGATTTGAGGGCCTCTGTCAGTTCCTGCAGGGGAATCCGGTCCCAGCCCTTCCTGAGCGCCATTTGATGATCGACCGGAATTGCGGCAATGGACAGGTTTTTCATCATCGCCAGACCGTTGGCGCGCAGCGTGGCATTGCTGCTTCCATGGTGGCCGACCTTATAGAAAATCGTCCTTGCCAGGAGATCCGGGCCCGTCATTTCATCGCCGCCGACCTTCCACGAGAGGTCTCCCCAAGAGATCCAATTGCCGACCTGTGCGTCAGCGACGAAAAGCAGAACGTCACCACCCTTGAGCTCGATCGCAAGGACGAGGCTGGTATTGTTGGTTGCGCCGTCGAGTGCGAGCGCCAGCTCCGAAGCCCCGTCGAGCCACGCAGTATCGATCCGGCGCCAGTCGGGAGCGTCCTCGCCCGGTCCCCAATAGTGTGCGCGGAAGAATTCCATGCCGCGGGTCAGCGCGAGCGGTATGGCGCGAAGGTCACTGAATGGAGTCGCCGCATCGTTGGGCAGCAGCGCGGCAGTGACATTGTCAGAAAGCTGGTTGGCGGCAACACCGTAAGTATCGGGGTCGCGCGCCGAAGGCAGGGTCTTGCGGATCAGCTTGGCGTCGTGCGGCGGTCCGAGAACATAGACCTTCGCGGCTGCATCCTTCAATTGCGTCGGCTCGTCCGCTGGGCGGCAGAAGCGCAGCTTTCCCATTTTCATGACGGCATCCAGCGCGTCCGCCGTCGAGGCGCCGCGCGTGGCGCCGTAAAAGCCGAGGAGATTGTCAATCTCACTGGCGCCAGCCGTGTCGCCGGCCATCGTCATGGCAGCCGCACTCATGCGCAGTGCGGTGAGTGCCTGCGCCCTTTCCTGTCGAAGCTCATTGGCAAGATCGTCGCGGGGATCCTCGGTCCATGCCACCCACACCTCGCCAACCGTCAGCTTGGCGAATATGTCGGAAGCCTGGATGAACCCTGAAAGATGATCCCAGTGTTGATGCGTCGCCACAACAATGTCGATGTGCCCTCCGGATACTTTGACGATGTCTTCGGCAACGCGGATCATCTTTGCCTCGGCATCGTCGGTGCCAAGGAGAACGCCGCAATCGATCAATATCCGGTAGGCGCCCGATGTCTTGCGCGGCAGCGTAATGAGAAAGCAATCGCCGAAGCCCTGCCTGTACATGCGAATGTTCGCACGGGCACCCTTGCCGCCAGACTTGCTGCCTCGCGGCGAAGCGGGCGCGACAGTTTTCTTCTTCACCATTCCTGACCTCCCGCCTAATGGCCGCTTCGATGCAGCATTGCAAACGGCTCGTCGCCCGCCGGCGATTGATCGAAATATTGCATCCTGGGATCGGACTCGAACTGACGGCGATAGGCAGCCTGCTGGCTCATGCGTTCGGCGCTCGTTACCCGCTTGCGTATGCAGTACCGGACGGTGCTCGTCTCGAGATCGATGACAAGCGTACACCCGCCTCGATAAAGGCCGTCGAGAACCTGATCGGGCCGGAACGTCTGGGTGATCTCGACGATAAGATCAGTTCGGCTCTGACCATCGGGACCAATGCGTCTTGCCGGGCGTACCGAATGAACCTCCAGCCCGCGCATCTGGCCTTCCATGTTGCCGACACGCATCTTCTGGCTCTTGCGGGTGAAGCCGAGCATGGCAAGCTCCTCATCCGACACCTGCTTTGGCGAAACCAGCCAGGCATGGAACGTCGCGGCATTCAGCTGCGACGCCTTGTAGGCGAGGCGCCGGTCATTGTTCAAATTCCAGGTCAGTTTCATCTCGGAAAGGATCGCATCGAGATTGGTAAGCGGTAGCGGCGGCGATTCCCAGATGAGATTGCCGGGCGACAGGTGGCGCACACCCGAGGGATAGATACCACGATCGCGGAATGCGGCGACGAAGGCAACGCGATAGCCGCGTGGATCGTCCGGCACGAGATCCCGGTCCGCCGTGATAAGCGCACGGAGATAGTCGCCAAAGGTAATATCGACCGGCGGGCAATAATCGAGCGCCCTGATGCACATTTTCAGCACTTGGGTCGCGACCTTGCTGGCCTCGTCGGCCATGCGGTCGGCAAGTTCGACCGATATATCGCCCGGCGGCAACACCCCGGTCCCCTGGGTCGCAAGCTTGACCAGATCGAGCATCCTCGCCTTGTAAATCGCAAGGAATGCCGCGAAAATTGCCGAAACGAGCACCGCACCCAAGGCATGCGGTTCCTTGCTGGCCCCATAATCCGTCGGCTTCGGCTTGCGCGCGACCCATTTGCCATCTGCATCGCGGGAGCCGATGGCGTCGCGCAGCGCGCCATAGCCGCCGCTCAGTGCCTGGCCGAATTCGATGGCAAGTTCCGAAAGCAGATTTTCCTGGCTGAGGTCGCCGCGCGTCCGGCTGATCTGGTGGCGCAGTGCCTCCGGCATGGCGAAGTGCTGGAACAGCGCTACGATATCGGCGAAGGCCTCGTGAAATGCGAGGACGTCCGGGTTTGTCGGTTCGCGGAACCGGCTATGCAATCCGTCCAGCAAGGCGTGGGTCGTCTCGTGGGCGATGACATCGTGGGACAGCGCCGTAAATACGACGCCATGCGGCAGGCCGAGGCCTGCCGTCGGCCCGCTCGCCGTGAAATATCCAAAGAGCAGCGCCTTGCGCTCAGGACTGTAATAAGCGTTGCGGGCCCGGATGCCGTGCGGATAGATACGCAGTCGCTGAACAAATTCACGGCGCACTTTATCCGTGACTGTGACGATGCGTGGTGCCCACAATGCCGACCGGCCAAGCGCAAGTTCGAAAAACTCGATCGTTCGCATGGCGACCGCATAGGTCATCTGCTGATGGAATTGTGGATTGCCCTCCGATGGGGCAAGTCCGTCTTGCGGCAGCAGGTGCACATGATTGAGATCGACGGGCGCATAGGCGCAGCGGCTGGCTGGATCGATGTCGACGATCTCGAGATATTCTCCTATTGGCCCTGGAAGCAGGCCACGCTCCCAACGCACATCAAGCACGGCTTCGTTGATTGCAGCGGTTTCAATTGATGTTGCCAGCGATGGATCAAGCGCGAAGACGTGCAGGCGGCGGCGGCTCGGGGCCGTAATGTCGGGGGACATGGCAGACTTCAGATGGAACTTGGTGACGGCATCATCGGCTTGCGGCAGCGCTATAGCGGGGACCGCCGTCGGAACGGCGGCCATGAGCGTTTGGCGCAAGCGCTGCGATATGGCCGGCTGCGCCAAGAGGGCGTCTGCAATGTCGAGCCTTTGCTTGGCGGTCAGCGTCTGCGGATCGACCGACGGATCGGGAAGTGCTGCCTCGACCTCGGCCGACTGCGACAGCTGCAGCGCCTCGAGTTCCAGCATACGGCGGCCGGGGTTGTCGCCATCCGCTAGGCCGAATTGCCCGCCGGTCAGTACGTTGAGAAACGGAAACGATGCGCTGTCGCTTGGCTGCTTGGCGAGATCGGCCGCTCTTGCCGGCGCAACGCTCAATGCCGCCAGTGCCTTGAGTTCGCCGCGTCCGAGCCGTCGCAGATCGCCCCGTGCATCCGCCGTCTGAAAGAGCGCCTTGCGAACCGCCTCGACCCGCATCCAGTCCTCGCGGTAGGCGGTATATTTCGTCATGTTTTTCTGAATCCACAGCGCTGCAGATGCGGCAACCTGCGGCGTGGCCGACGATGTGCCGTTGCCGTCGAAATCGATGATGGCAGGGCAGCCCTTCCGCGCCCAGGTTGTATTCGGCGTACATGCCGCGATCGCGGTCGTCATCTTCGATGCCGGGCCATAGTTGCCGGCCATGACCGCTGCCGGCAGGTCCGCATAGGGCATATGGTCGGCCATGACGCCGCAGGCCGCGACGACGCGGTTGAACCGCGCCGGATAGACGATGTTGCGCGTCGGCAGATTGGCGTAATTGTTGCCCGCGGCCGTCACAATGAAGACACCACGCTCGTAAAGGGCGTTGACCGCATCTGCCCAGGCCTGCGAGGCAAGCCCGCCCATGCTCATCGTGATGACATGAACGCGGGTGGCAGGATTGTTGCAAAGCGCGTGGACATAGTCGAACGCCCTCGCGATTGAACTGTTGGAGAACAGGACGACGCTGTTGGCGACGCGCAGCGGCACAACATCCACATTCGGTGCGCAACCGATCACCGGCGTGGTGCCGAAGGCCTTGCCCGCCAGAATTCCGAGGGTCCCGGTTCCGTGACCCGGATTTGACAGCGCCGCCTCGCCCGTCGTGTCTGTTGCATCGTTCGGCCGGTTCGCATCGACGAAGTTGCGCTGTAGCGCAAGGTTCATGTGTGCCGGAAAGCTGCCATGCCGCGGATCGTAACCGGTGTCGAGATGCGCAACGCGTACCCGTCCGGCTGCGCTTGGCGTTCCGACTTCCGCCAAGGCATCATCGAACTGCGAGTGGCTGCGCTTTCTCAACCAGAAATTGTCTGGATCGCGCGGATAAGAGGCATTCTGAGGCGCAGCCCTGTCGCAACTTGCAGTCAAGCCTATGCCGATGGACTTCTCATCACCGATCAGCCAGCGCTGGGTCAGGTCCGGCTCGGCAAATTCGACGGCCGTACCGGCGATACCGAGGCCTCCCGTTACCATGGAATGGCAGAGATCCCATGGATTGCCGCTGTCATCATCCGTCGACAGGACATGCCAGGCGGCAGCGCCGGCAATACCAAGGCCGTGCTGCTGCCCGATGCTCCGGAAGAGCGGCTCGACGCTGAATTCGGCGCCGGCAGCTCCAAAGGTAAGCCGTTGCCCGCCGATTGCCGCCGTGGTCTTTACCAGTATTCGCCGTTGCTTCGCCGCTTCAACCATGTACCGCACCCCCAAGCAAGCGGCGCCAATACGCCGCGCGGTCCAAGTAACGCTCACATGTCAGTCGTAATTTCGGAACCAGCGCACGATGGTCAATTCCGGTCATGCAAAATTGTCGATGATGGAAACCTTGCTCGAAATAAACCACAGACCAGGCATCGAGGCAAATGGTACGGCAATTGAGCAGCTGCAGCCGTTGCGTGACATTCTAGCCAACTCACTGCCCGGGCGGCGGGCTCTGAACGGGAATTCTGTCATTGCCTGTTGACGGCGGACACCACCTGCCGCATGGGCAATAAGTATTCGTTCAGTAAATCTTCCGGACATAAAGTTGTGCACTGCACAAAAGCTTTCGCGGCCACGGAAAATACAACCTAGGGTATAAATTTTGCTGTCATTGCCTGTTTTTCTTCTTTGTGCAATGCTACCTTTGGGCGCCTACAGATTGCATGTTCATGTCCACAGCCGATGTCGGCAGGGAGGTGGCAAGAAATGGCTGTCGTACTCATTCTGGTTCTAGTAGCGGTTGCGTCAGTTCTGTTTCATCTGTTGAGTCCCTGGTGGTGGACGCCTATTGCCTCCAACTGGCACTACATCGACAACACAATCATCGTCACATTCTGGATCACCGGCGTTGTCTTCGTCGCGGTTGTCCTATTCGTTGCCTACTGCGTCTATCGTTTTCGCCACAGGCCGGGAATGAAGGCCCACTACGAACCTGAAAGCCGTAAGCTCGAATTCTGGCTCGCGACGGTAACCGCCATCGGCGTTGCGGCAATGCTTACGCCTGGCCTCTTCGTCTGGCATCAGTTCGTGACCGTCCCGAGCGACGCCACCGAAGTCGAGGTCGTCGGGCAGCAATGGCTATGGAGCTTCCGCCTGCCGGGCGCCGACGGAAAACTCGGCACGTCGGAGACGCGCGATGTGACCAGCGATAATCCGCTGGGGATCAACAAGAACGACCCGGCCGGGCTCGACGACATTATCATTCAGGGGGGCGAACTGCATCTGCCGATGGATAAGCCGGTAAAGATGGTGTTGCGCTCCATTGATGTGCTGCATGATTTCTACGTGCCGGAGTTCCGGGCCAAGATGGACATGGTACCGGGCATGGTCACCTATTTCTGGTTCACGCCGACCCGCACCGGAACGTTCGAAGTGCTGTGCGCCGAACTTTGCGGCGTCGGCCATCCGCAGATGCGCGGCACCGTCATCGTCGACAACGACGAGGATTACAAGACGTGGCTTGGGCAGCAGCAGACCTTTACGCAGTTGATGGCATCGGGAGAGACCAAGACCGTGAACTGAGCATGCGCTTTTCGGGAGACGAAGCGATGAGCATTGAGGGAGGCAATTGATGGTCAATATTCCATCCAGCATGGACGACCCCATCCCGCCGGCGGAAGTCGAAGATGTGGAACTCTATCATTCGCACAGTTGGTGGACGACCTACGTCTTCAGCCAGGATGCCAAGGTTATTGCCATTCAATATTCGATGACGGCAATGGCGATCGGCCTCGTTGCGCTCGTGCTTTCATGGCTCATGCGCCTGCAACTCGGCTTTCCCGGCGTTTTCACCTTCATCGATGCCGAGCGCTATTACCAGTTCATCACCATGCACGGCATGATCATGGTCATCTACCTGCTGACAGCCCTCTTCCTCGGGGGGTTCGGCAATTATCTCATACCGCTTATGGTCGGCGCTCGCGACATGGTGTTTCCATACGCCAACATGCTGAGCTACTGGCTCTATCTACTGGCCGTCTTGATACTTGTTGCCAGCTTCTTTGCGCCCGGCGGACCGACAGGCGCCGGCTGGACGCTCTATCCGCCGCAGGCTGTCCTTTCAGGCACCCCCGGCGGCGCCGATTGGGGCATCGTCCTGATGCTTCTGTCGCTCATCTTCTTCATCATCGGCTTTACGATGGGCGGGCTCAACTATGTGGTCACAGTGCTCCAGGGACGCACCCGCGGCATGACGCTGATGCGCCTGCCGCTGACGATCTGGGGCATTTTTACCGCGACCGTCATGGCCCTTCTCGCTTTCCCTGCCCTTTTCGTCGCCTCCGTCATGATGCTGTTCGACCGCCTGCTGGGAACGAGCTTCTTCATGCCGGCGATTGTCGAAATGGGTGAGCAGTTGCAGCATGCCGGGGGGACCCCGATCCTCTTCCAGCACCTTTTCTGGTTCTTCGGGCATCCCGAAGTCTATATCGTTGCCTTGCCGGCATTCGGCATCGTCTCAGATCTCATCAGCACCCACGCGCGCAAGAATATCTTCGGATATCGCATGATGGTCTGGGCCATCGTCATCATCGGCGCGCTCAGCTTCGTCGTCTGGGCGCACCACATGTATGTCAGCGGCATGAACCCGAACTTCGGCTTCTTCTTTGCGACGACGACGCTGATCATCGCCGTGCCGACGGCGCTTAAAGTCTACAATTGGGTGCTGACTCTCTGGCGCGGCGACATCCATCTGACGCTGCCGATGCTGTTTGCCCTCGCCTTCATCGTCACCTTCCTCAATGGCGGGCTAACCGGCCTCTTCCTCGGAAATGTCGTCGTCGATGTTCCGCTGTCCGATACGTTGTTCGTGGTTGCTCACTTTCACATGGTGATGGGCGTCGCGCCGATCCTCGTTGTTTTTGGTGCGATCTATCATTGGTATCCGAAGATCACCGGGCGGATGATGGACGAGACTCTCGGGCGTATCCATTTCTGGGTGACATTCCTCGGCGCCTACCTGATCTTCTTCCCGATGCACTATCTCGGCCTGCTCGGCATGCCTCGCCGCTACTACGAAATGGGTGAAACCGCCTTTGTGCCGCCCTCTGCACATTCGCTGAACGAGTTCATCACTATCGTGGCGCTCATCGTCGGCGCCGGCCAGATGGTGTTCCTGTTCAACCTCTTCTGGAGCGTCCGGCACGGCAAAGACGCCGGCGGCAATCCGTGGCGGGCAACGACGCTTGAATGGCAGACGCCGACGACACCGCCACCGCACGGCAACTTCGGCAAGGACCTGCCGATCGTCTATCGCTGGGCCTATGACTACAGCGTGCCGGGAGCGGCGGAAGATTTCATCCCGCAGAACCAGCCCAACGACGACCGGATATCGAGGGAACCGTCTTGAGCGCGATCCTCATC
This sequence comes from Phyllobacterium sp. SYP-B3895, assembly GCF_009647635.1. Classification (NCBI taxonomy): domain Bacteria; kingdom Pseudomonadati; phylum Pseudomonadota; class Alphaproteobacteria; order Hyphomicrobiales; family Phyllobacteriaceae; genus Phyllobacterium; species Phyllobacterium sp. SYP-B3895. Next base: position 108,438 of record NZ_WJIG01000005.1, read on the forward strand.
TTCCTCGCGGCGCTTGCCGTCATCATCACCTGGTGGATGGCGCAACAGCGGCTCATGTCAAAACCCTGGCTTGAAGTCGGGCATGCCGGCGACACGCCCCAGCGGGAAGGATCTTCCATTCCAACGGCAAAGATCGGGCTCGGCGTCTTCCTCGCGGTCGTCGGCGCTTTGTTCACATTGCTGATCAGCGCCTATTTCATGCGCATGGGCCTCAATGACTGGTGGGCCGTGCCGATCCCCGGCCTGTTGTGGTTCAATACCGCCCTGCTCGTTGCAAGCAGCCTCGCTTTGCAGTGGACCAAGGCAAGAGCGCAGCGGGGCAATCTCGAAGCCGTGAAGGCCGGACTTGGCCTCAGCTTCGTAACCTCGGTCGGCTTCCTCGTCGGTCAGATCCTGGCCTGGCGTCAACTGATGGCGGCAGGGTATCTCGTCGCCGACAACCCGGCGAACAGCTTCTTCTACCTGATCACCGGCATGCACGGCCTGCACATTCTCGGCGGCCTCGTCGCGCTTGGTCGCACATCCTTCAAGGCACTCAAGGGCGCGCCAGCCAAGGCGATCCGGCTAAGCGTCGATCTGTGCGCGATGTACTGGCATTTCATGCTGCTCGTATGGCTAATCCTTTTTGCCCTGCTTGCGGGCTGGGCGAACGATTTCGTCGAAATCTGCCGGCAATTGCTGACTTAGAGGTGTGACAATGCACGAAACCACAAAGACCAAGCCTGGCATTGCCCTTCCTCCGCTCGCTCCCGGAATGCAGGGCTTTGCCTCCGACTGGGCTTCCGACCAGAGGGCATTCAAGAATGTCTCCTGGGGCAAGGCGATGATGTGGATCTTCCTGTTGAGCGATACATTCGTCTTCGGATGTTTCCTGCTTGCCTATATGACAGCGCGCATGTCGACCACCGTGCCCTGGCCGAACCCCAGCGAGGTCTTCGCGCTGAATATTGGCGGGCAGGATATTCCGCTGATCCTCATCGCGATCATGACCTTCGTGTTGATCAGCAGCAGCGGCACCATGGCTATGGCGGTGATGTACGGCTACCGGCGCGACCGCCGCAAGACCGCCGCCCTCATGCTCCTTACCGCGCTCTTCGGCGCGACTTTCGTCGGCATGCAGGCCTTTGAATGGACCAAACTGATCCATGAGGGCGTCCGTCCCTGGGAGAACCCCTTTGGCGCGGCCCAGTTCGGGTCGAGTTTCTTCATGATTACCGGTTTCCACGGCACGCACGTGACGATCGGCGTTATCTTCCTCATCATCATCGCCCGCAAGGTTTGGCGCGGGGATTTCGATCAGGAAAAGCGCGGCTTCTTTACGAGCCGCAAGGGACGCTATGAGATTGTCGAGATAACGGGCCTCTATTGGCACTTCGTCGATCTCGTCTGGGTCTTCATTTTTGCTTTCTTCTATCTGTGGTGAGGTGGGACACATGGCACAGGCTGCAGCACATGCCGAACATCAGGAACATCCGATCAAGCTCTATCTGCTTGTCTGGGGACTGCTCTTCGTCCTCAGCGTCTGTTCCTACCTCGTCGATTATTTCGGCCTGCACGGATATTTGCGATGGGGCCTGATCCTCATCTTCATGGTGCTGAAGGCCGGGCTTATCGTTGCTGTCTTCATGCATATGGCCTGGGAGAGACTGGCGCTCATCTACGCCATCATCGTACCGCCCGTCCTGGTCCTGGTCTTCGTCGCGATGATGGTTTCGGAGTCGCACTATACGCTGCTGACACGGGTCAACTTCTTCGGCGCCAGCCCCTGATCTAGTCTCTCGCGCGTCGCTTAACGGGAAACGGCGCCATCTGGCGCCGTTTCCATTGTGCCCAAATGAATTGATCGTCGTTACGCTGCAGTCGGAGCAGGCACGACAATCTTCTTGTAGAGATGCCAGGTCGCGTGGCCGAGCACCGGGATGAACACGGCCAGGCCGACGAACAAAGTCAGGAAGCCGACAAGAAGGAGCGCGGCAACGATCAAGCCCCAGAGCGCGATAGGTACGGGATTGGCAAGCGTTGCCTTCACGGAGGTGACGACGGCCGCAAAGGCGCCGACGTCGCGATCGAGGAGCAACGGAAAAGCGATCACTGTGGTGCAGAGAACGACGACGGCGAAAACGAAGCCGATGGCGTTGCCGAGCAGGATCATCCTCAGGCCCTCCGGGGTCTCGAACACCTGGCTCATGAATGTGCCGATCGATGCGGGGACCTGGTCACCGAAGAGGTTCGTATAAAGCGTCTGGGCCACCAGTATCCAGGCGACGAACAGAACGAGAAGCATGATGCCAACCGCGATGATGGATGGGATTGCCGGCGAGTGGCGTACCTCGAAAGCATGGCTCCAGGACGTGTCGAGATTGAGTTCCCTGCGCCTGCTGATCTCATAAAGGCCTAGCGCCGCGAACGGCCCGACCAGTGCAAAGCCCGACATCAGCGGGAAGAGCAGCGGCAGCATGTTGGCTCCGGATGTCCAGCGTATCAGGACCAGACCGGCTATCGGATATATCAGGCAGAGAAAGACATAGTGCGAGGGCTTGTCCCAAAAATCATCGAGCCCCTCGCGCAGCGCGGCAAAAACATCGGCCACACCAATTCGACGAACCTCTGGATAGACGTTCGTTTCATTCGCACCTGCTATCACGTGAAATTGTGCCATGAACAATTCTCCCAATCTCGTTTCGAGCGGGAAAGGTACCGGGGGCACCGTGCAAAGGCGGGGCCAAGGGACCTAAACCTGCACAAGCAAAACATAACCTGATCGGCATGCATTTGCCAGATATATCGGCAACCGCTGGTAGAAAGCCCGTCCTATGGCCAATCCCGATGGTGATTATGGTGTGCTTCGGTCAGGCCGTTCTGGAAGAACCGTTCATAGTATTCGATATCGACGTGATGCACCTGCAGCCAGACGCCGGGAACATGGATCGCATCGCAATGGGCCGGGAACCTGCCGTGGGTATCGTAGATATAGGTGCAGATATCCTGGACGCATTCGATCACATCCGAACTGTAGACAGCAGCTTCGGAAAGGTACCGATTGCCGTAGTCGCCTTTGTAAATCTGCGCGAACAGGGCCTTGTCTGTGTAAAAACCGCCCTTCTCGCCAAATTTTTCGCGAACGACCTCCTGAACGGCGCTCGCCATGGAGTCGTAGTAGGGCGGTGACATGCCCTTAATCAGATACTCGCCCTTGTGGCGCAGGCCGATCGAATTGCTCCTGAGGTTGGAGTAGCGCGGCAGCGGCACATGCCAGCGCAGAAGATCCATGATGCGCCATTTCGGCGTTTCCACATCGAGTCCGAGCATGGGCCCGTAGTCCTTGGTGAACTTCGGGTCCCCAACCAAGACGGGCGGACTGATCGAGGCGTGTATCCAGGCGCCGAGCCCCATCGCATCGGCGACGAGAAAGAGATTCTGCAACAGAAGGTCAGCTTCGATCTGCGTGCGCAGCGATCCAATTGCGCCGAGCGGCACCTTCAGGTCCTTGTTGAGAAAGCCCTTCTCGACCCATTTCTTCACGCCCGCCGACCTATAGAAGTTGCGGTCGTCGACAATAGCAGGGCGCGCTCCATCAGGCTGCGTCAGGATGTACATCATCCCGTTGATATACTGCCGTGACAGGTCAACCACCGGGAGCAGCACCGTCGTTCCGGGAAGGTTCGAAAGGAAGCGGTTGGAATCGAGATAGGCCGGAAAATCCCTCTTGCCGTTCGGAACATCGAGGCGGCGATCGAGTATTTTAACTTTAGCCTGGTTGGCGCGCTCCAACAGAAGCTCGGTGCTGAACGCCTTGTTGCCGTCTGCTGGCGGCGGCAGCTTGCGCAGGAAATAGGTTCCGGAATCGTTGATGAGGAAGAAGTGCGTTCCTTGTGCGTTGTCCGGGCTTCCCGCCGTTCGTCCCGCCATGTTGAGATTGGGCTTCGCCATGATCGGCTTGCGCGTTGATGGATCCTCGAAGGGCCGATCCGGCATGGTAAGGCCGGTACAGCCGGTCATGGCGATGAGCACCGCTTCCTCAAGTTCGGAAAGCGGCTCGCGCGGCTTGTCCGACTCGTAGCTCATCGTACCCGCCAGCACCGTACTTCCCTGGCTGACCCGATGCGTACGCCGGCGCCAGATCGTTTCCATGAGCGGCCGCTTCAGGAGCGCATCGAGCCCCCGGTGTCCGGTGGATGTTGCGGGAGCATTGGTGGGGAGCGGCTCGGTCACGGCGTCGCTCCCGTCATCGACGGCATTGTACTGTTCGGCAGGATCGGGCGCCAAGGCGCAAAGGCGCTGCCGGTGCGCGGCAGCACCGAGGCAAGTTCCGGACAGTGCCGAAGGATGACGCTGGTCATGTTATTGTTGGCGATCCAGTCGATACCTAATGACGAATAGACCTCCGGCCTGAAATCGACGGTCAGGAAGCGGTCGCTCTGCAGCCGGCGCGATGCCATGAGTATGAAGATACGAAACGCCGTATCGCTGAAACCGAAGCCGGTGGGCGCGGGTTCGGCAAAGAGACCGACGACCGTATCGACGCGGTCGATACTTCCATAGAACTTTTTCAGGAGCTCGATGTCGGCGGGATTCGTCGTCAACTCTTCGAAGCTTCTCAATCGCGGCCGATGCAGGCCGGTACGGAAATCATTGTAGCGCGGCACGCCGCGCCGTCTTGTGCGCACGAGGTCGACCACCGAAAGGTCGATGATCTCGTTGTCGCGTTCGAGCGCCAGCAGCGAGCGGGGATAATTGTGCAATGTGATCGCACCCGGATGCGCGATGCCGAACGAATAGAGCGTGTTGCGCAGCCCGAACGCCCGCATCGCATCGTCGGCCGCCGCTGCCTGGATGTCGAGGAACCCCTTATCTGCGATCTTGCTGCCGTTGGCGTGGTTGTAGAAGCAGTAATCGTCTGGCAGGAGTGGATGCAGGCGGTAGACGGTGACAAAGTCCTCCGTCAGGCAGTATGGCGCGCCATGATGATCCGGCAGGGTCTTCGGAATGCCAGTCAGCGCGTGCGCGTCGAGCAGCCATATGCCCAGCTTCGTCAGCCAGTCATTGGCTGGCGGGCCGTTCCAATTGCTGGAGAGGCCGACGTCGATGGCTTTCGTCGCGAGGATTGCCGGAGTCCATTCAACGGTGTGGATCTTGGCAATCAGGGCCGAGACGATCAGGCGCGCCGTATGATAGACGCGCTCGTCATCCCAATTGCGGTAGCGCGAGCGTAGCTCGTCGCACAGGAGATTGTGTTCGCGCGCAAACAGCGTGTGCAGGGCGCTGAGACCCAGCCACCAGCTTTCGTTGAAGCCGGTGACCTCCATGCCGCGCAGGTCGACCGGCAGATGCCCGTTCACCAATCGCAGCTTCGGGCCTTCGCGCAACAGATTGGCGGACTTGCTATCCGGTCCATAGACTTCCGAACCGTCCCACCACTGAGAGGCAGCATTGCCGAAATAGATGGGTGGCTGGCCGTCGACCGGATCGCGCCCGGCCACGTTGCTGGCGATACGCATGACTTCTTCGCGCGGACCACCAACGCTGCTCTGCCAGGTCATTCCCTTGGGCAATGGCACGATGACATCGTCCTTGCCGAGGGGGTTGCGCGCATGATTGACCCAGTCGTGCACCTGGAACTGGATCCATGCGGCCGCCAGGATGTTCAGCGAGCGCGCGGGAATGAATGTGTCGCGGTGCAGCAGTTCACGAGCCACCTCGACCGGATTGGGGTTGTCGAACTGATCCGGCTCAAAGACCGGCTTGAGATTGCGACCGAAGGCCGAGCCGATCGATCCCATTTTGGGCTGGGAAAGATCATTGAACGTTCCATCGTAAGTGCGCGCCTGGCGGACTGTCTCATCGACACTGGACGGTGGTACCGGACGGGCTGTCGGCGGTGCTTCATAGACTTCCGTATCGATCAGGTTCTTTTCGCGCAGCACATAGCGAAACGCGTCAAGGTTGAGCAGGCTTAGTCGCAGCGATAATTTATGCCACTCGATATAGCGATTGATGACCAGAAAACCCTGCCGTGCAATCGTACCGAGCACGCGGTTGCGAAGCGGCGTTTCCGTTCGCCAGCGATAGACATGCCGATGCGCCGAGCTCGCATCGTAGACTGATTTACGGGCACGGTTGAGATTGCCCAAGGGCCGGAATTCATCGGTGGTGTTCCACGGATTGAAGGAAAGCTCGTCGATGACCCTCGCATTGGTGAACGCCTCGGCGATGCCCGAATTGGGCTTCGAAATGGTGAGGTCGGCCACCTTGATCGGGCGCGATACCGATTCCAGCCATTCGACCGCCGTATCCTCGATCGGCGTGGACGCGACATCGACATAGGGTTGCAGGCAGAGTTCGAACCGGACGTCGTCACGATCAAGACGGCGCGCGAACTCGTTTGAAAGGTAGCCGGGATCCTTTTCCGAAGGTTCGGGAGCCGACGGAGCGTCGGCAGCGGGGCGCAGGATGAAGCGCACGGCGAGCGTGTCACCCCATCGGATGGCTCCACGGCTCCAATAGGACTCAAGCGCGACGCTCGAAACCTTGCGTTTGCGTGCGGTCGTGACATTGCGGAGCATGCGGATGACCTCGGACGGCCCGAATTTCACCACGAGTTGGACAAGGCCCGCGAGTTTACTGAAAATGCCGCCGGACGTTGCTTTAGCGAACGCCACGAACTGCTCGGCATTGCGCGCATGCGAGACGGGGAAATTGGTGGCAAGCAGGTCGTGAAATTCGTCGTCCGACACCTTCACCCGCAAGGCAACGCCACGCATGTCGGGCTTGTAGTCAGGCTGGCCATAGCCGTTGGCGTTCGAGAACCGGACGATCGTCGTGTATGACGCGCCGGGCTGGGCAAATCCCGCGCGAAATTCCTCGGGAAGGTCGTCAACGAAGGTCAGTTTCGCGTCGATGGCGGAAAAGACGGCCTTGCTGTGAAAGGCACGCTGGATTGCCGGCGCCTTGCCATGCTTCTTTGCCTTGACCTGAACATCCATCATGTCCTGGGCCAGACGCTCGAACGTCAGCCGCTCGGCTTCCGCACTACCTTGATATTCCTCACGCCACGTCGACATTTTTGTTCCCCTACGCAGGCTACATCAGAAAATATGCGACTTTTTTCGCGCCTTCATTGCGCACGAACCCTCTCTCCCAGTCGCTCAACCAATCCGGCGAGCGTTCCCTCGGGCGATGAGCTGTATTTCGGAAGTTCCATCCGCGAGATATGGGCGTCGATAAGCACCGGCTTGTTGAGGGCAAGCGCCTTGTCCAAGGCCGATTCAAACTCGCCGACCGTTTCGACCCGGAAGCCTTGCGCACCACACGCCTTGGCATAGGCGACGTAGTCCGGGTTCTCGAATTCGACGAGACCGGATTCGCCATAGGTCGATAGCTGGTAAATCTTGATCAGTTTGAACTGGTTGTCATTGAAGATGATCCAGATCACCGGCAGGTTGTACTGAACGGCCGTTAGCAACTCGAACCCGGAAAGCAGATAGCAGCCGTCGCCGCAGCCGACGATGACGGTGCGGTCGGGATGAGCACATTTGACGCCGAGCGCGCCATTGACGCTGCCGGCCATGGGTCCGAAGCCGCCCGGCTTGCGAAACCGCTGGTGCGACTTGAGTTCGAGATAATATCCGAGCCAGGTGAGATGCGCGCCGGCATCTGCAAGTACGATGGCATTGTCAGGCAGGCGGCGTGAGAGGGCCTGGGCGAGCTGGCCCGGATGAATCTTGCCCACCAGATCGTGAATCTTGTCGGATCGATAGTCGTAGCGGGGGAAGGTTCGTTTCGGCAGCGGCTCGAGTTCGGCCGACATGCGGTCGTAAAGCGCCGTTATTGCAAGCTTTGCATCGCCGATAATCGCCGCATCCGCCTTGTAGACCTTGTCCACTTCGCCGCCATCAATATTCAGGTGAATGAGTTTCTTGCCCTTGAGAAGGTCCTTGCGGAAATTGAAGGTCGCATGCTGGGCAAAGGAGTTGCCGATGGCGAGAACGATCTGCGCCTCCTTGAACGCTTCCCGCGCCGCTTTGTGACCGCTGTCGCAAAAAACGCCGATGGCCAAAGGGTGGCTCTCGTCGATGATCCCTTTCCCGTCGAGCGTCGTCACGAAAGGGATCTGGTAGCGTTCGAGCAGGCGAAGCAGCGGCTCGCCGGTATCGCTTAAAATTGCACCGAAACCGATGAGCGCGAGTACTCTCTCGCCTTTTGCCAAAGCGGCGAGCAGAATTTCCGCGACGGCCTCGACCCTTGCCGTCTCGGGCACAACCGGCTTGATCTGCAAATCGACGTCGCGATAATTGTCAACGGAAACGCCCTTATGGGTCAGATTTTCCGGCACGTGGATATGGACGGGTCCCGGACGACCATCAAAGGCCACGTTGACAGCCTCCTCCAGCACGTCGCAGGCCTTGGCCGCATCCTCGAGGAGAAACGACTTCTTGGTGGTTGCCACGAACATCGCATGGGAGTCGGGTGTCCGGCTGACACCGGACGTCTCGTTCAACGCGCCCTTGCCTTTCCATTCCAGCGACGAATAACCCGAAATCGCGAGGATTGGATAGGAGTCCGACATGGCGACGGCGAGCCCTGAAAAGAGATTGAAGGCGCCGGGGCCGGCCGTGGCAAAACAGACACCAAGGCGGCGCGAATACATGGCGTAGCCGCATGCCATGAAGGCTGCGGCCTGTTCGTGACGCGTGATCACCGGCCTGATCTTCTTGGAATGTTTGAGCGCGAGCATTAGTTGGGCAGCGTTCTCGCCGGCGCCGCCAAACGCAGCGCCGACGCCAACGCTCTCCAGGCCCTTCACCAACGCCTCGTAGATCCTCATTGCGAGCGCTCTCCGGCTGCGCAGGACTTCCTCCTGCACAACAAATACTCACCAGCGAGGCACGCGCCCCGACCAAGAGTGATGACTTTACATTACAGTTCGTATTTTCGGCAGAACTTGTCTTACACGACTGTCAATAAATGCTGTCTTTTATCGAGCAGAAACCCTTTACGGATCATAGCATTCTTTGAATGACTTGCAATCTCTTCGGATGAACTTAGGCGTTTCTCACCCATAGGGATTAGCCCAATTTTTGGAGGCCGCACAACTTCGTTGACGCGTTATCCCTCGCCCTCGCGATTTCGCTGTTCGGCAATGTGCCCAAGGATCGCAGTTCGCATGTCGTAGGGAATGTTGAGCAATTGGAGGGCGGATGAAACCTCCGCTTCCCATTCGGCCGAAGGCGATCGCGGCTTGGCAAAATCATCGTCGCCGGCAAACAATCCTCGCGTGGCATGAAAGCCGAGCGACCTATATGCCTCGAATTGCTCCTCGCTGAAAAATTGATCGACCGTCGTTTCGTGTGGAAAGGCTGGGTTATGGCGCTTGTAGTCGAGAACATAATCGTTCTCGTCACCGCTCAGCGAGGCCTTTATATAGATAAGGATGCCTTGGCCGTCATCGTAGCGTATCTGACCGATCACAGCATGCGGCCCAAGCTTGCCGGGAAGTCCGTTCGGGCCATAGAGCGCCGTCGCCGTGACGCCGGTTGCGCTGGACTGCAGTGCCTGCCATGGCAGTTCGATGCGGATGCCAAGGTCGATGCGCGCCATCACCTCGAGGTTGACCAGGGCGGAGAAGGTCATGTTGGGGTCCGCTTCAGCGTCAACCGCAACAATGACTTTGCAGCGTCGGCGCAGCAGTTCATAGATGCCGAGATTCTCGATGTGCCCGCCGTCGGTCAGATAGACGTTGAGGCGCTTCTCGTTGAGCTTTCCGAGGGTCTCCATGGCAAAGAACCAGGTGCCGAGTTTAGCCTTCCAGCGATTGCGCCAGGAATGAAAGTCGTCGAGCCGCGCCGGATTTGCCAGCCAATATCCAAGGCGGATATTGAGGAGCGACAAGCTGAATGTCAGGACCTTGATGGTATTTCGGCCCATATTCGCCGAGGCGGCGGCACCCGAGACTGCCATTGCCGTGGCCAGGCTCAAGTCGGGCACGATGGCTTCCATCCGCGTCGTCGGGACATATCCCGTCCACCAGCTGCCGACATGCAACGGGCTGAAGATAAAGGTGTCGCCGTTGCGCCCGCGCTTGTTCAGGTCTTCGGACGCTTCGAGATTGATCGCTGTATTTGTCAGAAGATATGGCGCATAAGCGGCCGACGGCAGCCAGGCTCCCGTCGCTTCGGCGCGCGGTTTCAACGATGAAAACTTCCAGGTATCGACATCGCTTGGCGCATTGTGGGTGCCCATCTGCGCCCGCTCGAACAGGAAAGCCCGGCTCAGGCGGTCACGGTAGAGCTTGTGCAGCGAGTTTGCGTTGGGCCCGATGAAGAGGGTGACCACTACAATTGCCAGCGCGACCACGAGATAGATTGCCAGCGAGCTAAAATCACACAGAGTGAGCCATCGCATCCAGTCGGCCGTGCCGGCGGCGCAGCGATTGCCGGAATAGTTCTGGATCGCCCAGTAACTCAAGCCGATATAAACCAGCCAAAGCAAAAGCGGGACGATGATTGCCGCCACATAGAGGGCAATGCGGCTCGCATATTTTTTGAGACTGGCAGTCCACGTCGCCTCCCCTATTGACGCCTTCGCGACATTGGCGAGCTTCTGGGATGCGGCAATGAGCACCGTGGCGACGGATGTCAGCAGCGCAAACAGCCGTGAAAGCCAGGTCATATCCATATTCGCAGGACCACCAGCGCGCGACATGATTGCTGCAAGGATATAGGGCTGGGCCTGGAACAAAGCCGCGACCAGAACGAGGACCACGAGCAAGCCGATGCCCTGCCCGAGGATCTCCCTCGATCGCAGGGTGCCTGGCCTGAAGGATATGTAGATGGCGCTTGCCACCATGAAGACCGCTGTGAGACCGGCCAGTATCAGCGTCAACGTGAAAGACTTGTAGAGGTCAGGTCGCGGGTAAATTGCCACGGTCAGGACCGCAAGGAGCAGCAGCACCGGCAAAACGATGACGGCGTTGACGAGTATCCCTCGCAAAATCAGCGCGAAGCTGACGAGATAGTCAATACCGCCATTGGCAGCGAGAAAGTTCGAATAGTCGCGCAGATGCTGCGTCTCGGGCGCTTCCTGTTCATCAAGGCGGCTGTCGAAGGGGAAGGTTGCATTTTCCTGCATTAACCCGGCAACAAGCGACGTGCCGATGTAACCGCCGCCCGATACTGCAGAAACGTAGTCGATGGCATCGATCACCCGGGGCTCATTGTGCTTCGACAGGGAGTCGAGACCCTGGAGCACTCCAAGCGAAAAGGAAGCGGAACGTATGCCGCCGCCGGAAAGCGCAAGGCCGACAAGATTGCTTCCGGGGACAGTCCGGGTTGTCTCTCGCCCGGGAACCTCGCTCTCGGCGAGAGCAGCATCAATGCGCGGGGTGAGGAAATGCGGATTTTCCGCAAATGGCACTTCGACATCGGGAAGAAACAGGTCGGTACTGCCCCGGCGGGTAAGCGATCTTGCGCGTGCGACCGCTCCATCCTGGATGGTGCGTCGGCGGTAATTCACAACATCGAGTTCGTTCCGGAAAATATCAAAGAACGAAAGCACCAATTCACGCCTCCGACTTCATTCAAGATGTCAGATCATCATGTGCAGGCAGATATCGAAGTTCCCGGCCGCCATCCTAAAGCGTTTCCCAAGTAAATAGAAGCGGTTCTGTTCAGCCCCGGCCATCTGCGCCAAAGCTTGGGGCCTCATGGCAAAAAACTCTTAACCTTTGCGCCGTATAGGACAGGCATGCGGCGAACCATCCTTTTTCCATCGGCGGCAATTGGCTTGTTGCTCATCTTTGCCGGTTGCGCGACCGCGCCGAGCCGCATCAACGATGTCTGCTCCGTCTTCGACCAGAAGGACGGCTGGTTTGACAATTGGTACGATGCGGCCAAGAAGACCGAGCGGGAATATGGTGTGCCGGTTCCGATCCTGATGGCGACGATCCGCAAGGAATCCGGATATAACGCCTATTCGCGCCCACCCCGCACCAAGCTTCTGGGTTTCATTCCCTGGAAAAGACCGTCAAGCGCCTATGGCTATTCGCAGGCACTCGACGGCACCTGGGCGCGGTACAAGAACGAGACCGGAAAGTTCATGGCCGACAGGAATAATTTTGCCGATGCCGTGAATTTCGTCGGCTGGTACCACAATCAAAGCCACGAGACGAACGGCATCGAGCTCAACGATGCCTATCACCTCTATCTCGCCTACTATTTCGGCCACAGCGCCTTTGCCCGGGGCGACTGGAAGACCAATGCAAATATGCAAAAGGTCGCGCGCAGCACGGCGGAGATGGCCTATAGTTACGGCGCGCAGATGCAGGCCTGCGGCCAGCAATAGAACCCTAAAGGCGCTCGATCGCCGCCTCCTTCCTGGATTTTGGCGGCGAGCAGCGGATCTTTACATATTCGTTCGGGGACCGCCCGACGATGGCAGTTCTTGCGATGTAGGCCTGGCCCTGCAATCCGCACATCATGGGATTGTTTGCCTGCGGGCCGATGATCACATCGAGAGCCGTGTTGGTCTGGCATTCGGCTGGCGAAAGACTGGTCGCGCAGATCAGGATTACGATTTGGAGCATGTTGTCACCCTCAGCAACGATTTGCTCCTCCCAGTACAGTCCACGATAGCCCAATTTTGCTGCATTGCAATAAGGGTTTTTGTGCATCGCACATAGACTAAAGGATGTATGGTGGCATTAACTGTATTTTCCTGCTTTCCATGCTAGCTTCCCGCCATGACCGATGTACGTAACATGCGCCTCCATACAAGGCCCAATCAGTCTGCCGACAGCGCCGAGGCAAATCGCTGGAGTTTCGCCCTGGAATCGGCGGGTCTGGGCGTATGGGATTCCAATCTTGTCACCGGCCAGTGCTACTATTCCTCCACATGGAAAAGGATGCTCGGCTATCGGGAGGACGAACTTGGCGACAGCGGCGATCTTTGGCTGACGCTTATCCACCCGGACGACAAGCAGCGCGCCATCGAGAGTGGACAACGGCATATTGCCGGCGAAATTCCGCAGATCGAAACGGAGTTCCGGCTGCGCCACAAGGACGGCCATTGGGTCTGGGTGCTCGATCGCGGCCGCGTGGTTGAGTGGGATGCGGATGGAAAGCCCACCCGCATGATAGGCGTTCAGACGGATATTACCGATCAGAAGAATGCCGAACATCAGCTGGCGCTGTTGAACCAGCGCGTCGAACTGGCGCTGGACGCGGGCCAGATTGGCCTGTGGCATTTCAATATCGAGACCGAAACAGTGCTTTGGGACCGGCGGATGCGCGAAATATTCGGTATCGGGTCGGGCACCGACGAGGTCCCCCGCGCCACCTGGCACCATCTCCTGCATCCGGAAGACGCCGCCATTGCGGAACAGGCGGTCGAGGCGACCTTCAAGACCGGCATTCCCATGAAGACGAGCTATCGCATCGTCAAGCCCGATGGCGAGGTGCGCCACGTATATGCTCTTGCCCGCCTCGTTAAGCGCGAAGGCATGCCGGAGATGCTGATGGGCAGCATCTGGGATATTACCGAGCAGGTGCACAGCGCCGAGGCACTGGCGCGCGAGAAGGACCTTTATCGCGTCACACTGCAATCGATCGGCGACGCGGTGCTGACAACGAATGTCGACGACATCATCACCTTTGCCAACCCTGCCGCTGAACGGCTGTTGCTGCGATCTGCGAGCGAACTGATCGGCGCCCCCGTGAGCGGCGCCCTTCGCCTCGTTGACGAAGTGAGCGAACATGTTTTGACGTCGTCGACGATGCGAGCGATGGAGAACAGGTCGACGGTCGATCGCGTCGAAAACGCGGTTGTCGTCCGAAGCGATGGCGAACGCCGCTCAATACGTGACCTAGCGTCACCGATTTTCAATACAGCCGGCGCGGTCACCGGCTCGGTGCTCGTCGTTCAGGACGTAACCAACGCCCGCAATTTGCAACGTGAACTCTCGCACGCGGCGACCCACGATACCTTGACCGGGCTTCTCAATCGGCGTGCATTCGAAGTGGCCACCGCCTCGATACTTGCCAGTCCTGACCGGCGACACGCCCTGCTCTACATCGACCTTGATCGTTTCAAGATGGTGAACGACACGCTCGGCCACGCCGCTGGCGATGCGCTGCTGAAGCTTGCAACTGCGAGCATGAACAGCGTGCTCCCGCACGACGCTGTCATCGGCCGCCTGGGCGGCGATGAGTTCGCCGCGGTCCTGCCGTCGGCCAATCCCGAGGACACAAAGGCAATAGCCGAGCGCCTGATTGAAGAGATCCGCAAGGTGCGCCTCGAATGGGACGGGAAACTGCAGGAAATCGGCGCCAGCGTCGGTATCGCATTTCTCGACGACCCCAACCTCACTCTTAACGAGGCAGTCGCGCGGGCCGACGCTGCCTGCTATGCCGCCAAGGCGGAAGGGCGCAACCGCACAGCGATTTACGATGAAAACACTGGCGCGGCGAAGGAGAACCTCGCAAGCGTCCAGGCTGCATCGGGCATTCTCGAGGCGCTGGCGGAAGGGCGGCTGGAAATCTACGGCCAGGAGATCAGGGAGATTTCCGATACGACCGAAAATACGGTCTATATCGAAATCCTGTCGCGCATGCGCGCTCCGGACGGCACACTGATTGCCCCGGCTGAGTTCATCCCGGCCGCGGAGCGCTTCGGCCTGATGGGAATCGTTGACCGCTGGATCATCGAACACACGCTGGAGCAATATGGCGAGAGGCTGATGGCTACCGATAAGGTTGCGATCGCGCTCAACCTTTCAGCCAACACGATCAGCGATCCGACTCTGTGGTCGTTCATCAAGACGACCACGGAGCGTACAAACGTCTCCCCCTCGCGCCTGATCTTCGAAATCACGGAAACGACGGCCGTCAACAATTACGAGGCGGCCGAAAATTTCGTCAAGGAAGCCCGGGCCGCCGGCTGCCGCATCAGTCTCGACGATTTTGGCGCGGGCCTCAGTTCCTTCGGCTATCTGCACCACTTCGATGTCGACAGCATCAAGATCGATGGTGCATTCATCGAAAAGCTATCAAACAGCCGGCTCAATCAAGCGGTCGTCCGCTCGATCGGCAGCGTTGCGCGCGAACTCGGGGTCGATGTGGTTGCCGAGCACATCGAAGACACCGGTGCCGTCGGTATCTTGCGCTCGCTCGGCATCGGCTTTGGACAGGGCTTCCTCTTCCACCGCCCGCAACCGCTCGGAAACTTGCTGCAGGATCTCGACGTCCGGGAAGCAAACTCGTAGCTATCGCTTCGATTGGGAAGGGAACTGACTGATAATCTCTCCAACAATGTCGTCGGTCGTTGCGAACTGATCCGTATCGAGCACCCTGCAGCCATGCTCCCTGACAAGTTCGGTGGTCTTCTGGTCGAAGAGGATGGTTCGCTCAAGAAAACTTGCAATCATCGCGCGGCTTCGTTCGTCGGCATTCTGGTAACCGCTGCTTTCATGGATGCGCGACCTCAACGTTTCCGCGCTAGCCGTTAGCCACACCGCGCCGATTTCCTTCAGGCGGTGACCCGCGGTAATAAACGGCCAGAGAGCGGAGCCTTCGAGCACGGTTCTCTCGTCATTGGCGCCCTTTAGTATCGACCAGATGAATTCCGCAACGAGCGGCGACATGCGCCTGTGATGAAGGATCACAGACTCGAGTAATTCGTCGGCTTGCAAATTGAGGTAATGTTCCGAAACGTGATTCGGAACCTTTTCCTTCCGCTTTGGCCACGGCCTGCCTGGATGTTTGGCGAGGCTGTCGGTTGAAACGCAGCGCCAGCCGAGCTTGCCCGCAAGCACATCCCCAATGGTTGATTTGCCCACATTGGATGATCCGCCCAATAGAATGACCTTGAGCTTGGCGTCTATGCGTTTGGTCAATGAGTTTTCCTACCCCACAAAAGCTTCGAACAGTGTTTATCGCAGTACAGTTTTTGGCAATTGAAACCGCTCTAATATAAGGGTGCCCAATAACACAATTCAACTTTAGAGTGAAAAATTCAACCCATAGGTGCACCGTGGCACCTTGATAGATTCTTTGATCCTAACCATGCCGATCAATTCATTTACCGTAGCGATCACAAAGCGCAAGGCAACCATGACCGTAGCCGCCTTCATATAGAAAGTCTTAATCGCTATTACGCAACTGTTGCGTGTGCCGCACTCGCAGTTTCAAATTGAGCTCAACATGTCAAATACGCCTGCGCGCAGTGTATCCAGCGCGAAGACACGCCGACTTGCCGATCTGGTAGCCGAAATGATCGCGTCCCTTGGTCGGCGCGATGATGCCGAAACCGCGTCGCGCATAAAGGCAGAGCTTGATGCCATGGAGTCGCGCATCCGCCAGCAGGCAGCCGCGCTCGCTCACAGCCAAAGAATCTTCGATCAATCGGCGGCGGCAGCCAGGATCGGCATCTGGGAGTGTAGCCTTCCCGATGAAACGTTGCGCTGGACCGACGTCGTCTACGATATCTTCGATCTGCCACGGGGCTCGCCGCTCGATCGCAACGATATCATGTCCTTCTATTCTGCGGAATCCGCGCGCGAACTCATTCGGCGCCGCAGCCGCGCCGTCGAAGAGCATAGCGGATTCACCATGGAAGCCGAAATCGTCACGGCAAAGGGCAATCGCCGCTGGATGCGCATTACCGCTACCGTGGAATGCTCCGACAACGAGCCCGTGCGCATCTTTGGCATGAAGCAGGACATCACCGAGCAAAAGCTGCTCCTCGATCAGACCCGCTATCTCGCCGAATACGATCCGATGACCGGCCTTGCCAACCGGACCCAATTCCAAGCGAAACTTGCGCAGATGTGCAAGCAGCATGGGGAGATGATTTATGCGGGAGCGTTGCTCCTGATCGATCTCGACGGTTTCAAGAAAGTCAATGACACGCTTGGACACGCGGTCGGCGACGATTGTCTGAAGGAGGTGGCGCACCGCCTCGCACACGCTTGCCGCGCCGCTGAGATCGTCGCACGTATCGGCGGCGACGAGTTCGCCGTTCTTACAAAGCCATCGCAAGGCAGGGATGCGCCCGAGGACCTTGCACGCATTATCGTTGAAGCGCTGAGCCAGCCGATCGAGCATGATGGCAGGACGCTGCGACTGGGGGCCTCGGTCGGCATCGCCGTCGTCGATGCGGGCTTGCCATCGGACGTGTTTAAGCGGGCAGATATCGCGCTCTACGCGGCAAAGGCTGCTGGACGCAACCGGTTCCAACGGTTCGAACCGCCGCACGATCTCAGCGCGTGATCGGCATTCATTTGGGTCTAACGCATACTTTTCGCCGTAAAGAGTAAGGGTACTCGGCCGGCCACGGGACCGGTATCGAAATGACACGACACCCGCTGACCGTCGCCTCCATAGTTGAACGCTCGGCGGGACAAGAGCGCGCCCATCCCAGTGGGTTGAAGCGATTGCATAGAGCCAAAGAAACGGGCAGCATGCCATTTCCTGGCGGTACAAGGGGCGACAGCGCAATTGCCGTCGATGCGTTGCCAGGGAGGGCTGGCAAATGCGGTCATGACACGCGCGCAGCAATTGGGGGTAATTATCGGCCTTGCCTTCGTGGCGGTGCTCACCATCCTCCGGGCCGGTGATCCACCCATCCTGAAGCTTGCCCGCGACGTCACCTTCGATGAATATCAACGCATCCTGCCGCGCGCCTTCGAACCCATGCCGGTGAGGGTGATCGATATCGATGAGGCCTCACTGCTCGAATACGGACAATGGCCCTGGCCGCGCGACCGGATCGCTGCCCTTGTCGACAAGCTGAACGACCTCGGCGCCTCGGCCATCGCCTTCGATATTCTTTTTGCCGAGCCGGATCGCCTGTCTCCGAGCAACGTGGTTCGCGACGTCAAGGGTATCGATCCCGCGCTCCTTGAAAAGTTTCCCGACAATGATGCGATTTTTGCCAACGCCGTTCTGGGAAAGCCCGTCGTGTTGGGCTTTGGGCTGTCGAACGAAGGAAACTACCGCCCGCCCGTAAAGGCGGGATTTGCGTTTACCGGGGAAAGTCCATTCGGCGCCCCGCCGCGTATCAAGTCGGCGACGCCGCTGCGACCGCAACTTGAGGCAAACGCCGCCGGCCTTGGCCATATCAGCCTCAATCCCGGCAGTTCCACATCGGTCGTGCGGACGGTTCCGCTGTTTCTGAGCGACGGCGAGCAGCTTTACCCCAACCTTGCTATCGAGGCGCTTCGCGTCGCACAGGGCGCTTCGACCTATGTTCTCGCCGATGCGCCCGACGTGCCCGATACGATAACACAGGTGAAGATCGGCGAGTTTGCAGTACCCGTCACCGCCGCCGGTGAATTGTGGCTCTATGTTACCCCCGACCGAGCCGAACGTTATATCTCGGCTCGGCGCGTACTCGGTGCTGAAGGCAACTCGCCCGAACTCGCCTCCGCCATCGAAGGCAGTATCGTCTTCGTTGGAACATCAGCGGCGGGGTTGCAGGATATTCGCGCCACCGCGCTCGGACAGAATGTTCCGGGCGTTTCGCTGCATGCGCAGACGGTCGAACAGATTCTATCCGGCAAATTCCTGTCACGTCCGGATTGGGCCAACGGCCTCGAGATCCTTGCCGTCGCCGTCGGTGGTACCTTCCTTGTCCTTGTCACAACCTTCATCAGTCCGGCCTTCGCACTCGCTTGCGGCTTGCTGATCACCGCGCTCGGCCTTGCCGCATCCTGGCTCGCCTTCTACTATGCTGGACTGCTGTTTGACCCTCTCGCCCCAATCGTCGGCTGGTCGGTCACCCATTTCGGGGCGACGGCATTCCGCTTTCTGGTGACTGATCGGGAACGGCGGGAGGTTCGCAAGGCCTTCGGTCACTATCTTTCGCCTTCACTGCTTTATCGCATCGAGCACACGCGCAATGCCTTGCAGCTTGGCGGCGATGATCGCGAACTCACCGTCATGTTCGTCGATGTGCGGAATTTTACCGAAATCAGCGAGCGACTCGAACCGACCGCTCTCGTCGGCTTCCTGAATACGCTTCTCGATGCCTTGAGCCAGCATGTCATTGCCAATGAGGGAACGCTCGACAAGTTCATCGGCGACTCGATCATGGCGTTCTGGAATGCACCCGTCGATGTCGCCGACCATGGCCGCAAGGCAGTGCACGCGGCGCTTGGCATGCGCGAGACACTCGTTAAGCTCAACGCCCGCGACGCGTTTGGATTCGGCGAGGGACAACCCGTAGGCATCGGCATCGGCATTCACACCGGCATCGCCTGCGTCGGCAATATGGGGGCCGAGGCACGTTTCAATTATTCGGCGGTCGGCGATGCCGTCAATGTCGCGGCGCGTATCGAATCGTCGTGCAAGGATGTGGGCTTCGATATTCTCGTGTCCAACAACACCGCGCGTCTCCTGCCAGACTACGCATTGCTGGAGGTCGGCGACCTTGCGCTAAAGGGCAAGAGCACGCGGACGAAACTCTTTGCCGTGGTCGGTAATGAACAAGTCTCGACGTCGGCGAAATTCGCCGAATTGCAGACCATTCACCGGCAACTTATCGCGGCAATGCGCGCGCAGTCGACAACCAGCCGCAGAATGGTCAATGCCGCCAAGTCGAAAGCTGCGGATTTGGGCGTTGGGCTGCCGGAATTCTACGGCCGCATAACACGCAGGTCCCAACATTATCTCGATGAGCCGAAGCGCAAGGGCAACGGCCATTCGAGATAACCGGTGCCGGCGAGAACAGTCCAACTAACGTTGGTGTCGCCCGCCACCATCCCAGCCGCCACGGCCCCTGCGATCGCCGTCATGATCGTCGTCGCGGTCATGGTCATGGCGATCATGTTTGCCGTGATGATGCCCCTTGTCAGGCTTATCGGGCTTGTCGGGTTCGTCCGGCTTATCCGGCACGGTTGGCGTATCAGGCGGTTCTGCCTGCGGGGTCGGAGCAGCAGGTGGACTCGGCGGTGCCGGCGGGTCCGGGTCGTTCTGTGCCACCGGTGTCGGCGCCGGTGGAGCGGGAGCCGCCGGCGCCGGTCGCTCGGGCCGGTTTCTTTCGGGTGCGGTCTGGGCAGGATCCGACACAGCCTTGGAAAGCCCGCAACCGGTTACAAATCGTCCGAAGCCGGTCGAAAGTTGCTGATTGCCGGAGAGGAATGGCAGGGCGCGGTTATTGCCAAGCGTCTTGAAGATGCTCTGGTTGACGCGGCCGGGGTTCGTCATTCGGCCATTGGGTTTCGCGACAACGCAGTCGCAACGCTTTGTCAGTTGCCGGCATCCACCCGGGCCGCAAAATCCGACAGCACCGCTAAGCAGCACGACGGCAGTGGTGCCGTCGCGATCGATATAGAAGTCGAACGCCGTACCGCGAACGCCAATCGTGCCGGCGGGCGTGAGTATCTCATAAGCGGACGATTTCGAGCTGCCGCTGATCCAGCGGAATGTCCCTTTTGCGGCCTTGATGGAGAGCCTCTTGACGGTGTCGGAATCGTCGAAGACGAATTTGTCGAGGGTAACGGAAGAGCCCCACCCAACCGCAAGTTTGGTGCCGTCCTTGAACACGAACTGGCCGAGGCCGTCCGGGGACGTGCTGATCTTCTCGTTGCGATGCACAGGATCGGTAACGGCCAACGTCCCGCCCGCGCCGGTTACTTCGGTCTTAATCCGGACCGCTTCGCCAATTGCTTCAGCAGCAATAAGAGGCCTCGGGCTAAACAGCGAGAGGCTCAACGCCACGATCGCGGCACCACGCATCCACGTCATGGCACCCCCTTCACCAAAGGCGGAAGGTTACCATGTCACCCCGTCAAGAGTCGTGTCATCCCTTTGGGTTAAGTCAGATGTTTGGGCGAACGCGCTTTTCGCCCACTATTTGGCTTCGGCCATCGGCGCCTTGGCTGGCTGCTTGCGCGCTGAGCGCCACTCCTCGAAACGCTGCATAATGACGAAGAATGATGGCACGAACAGCACTGCAAGGCAGGTCGAAGCGATCATGCCGCTGAAGACGGTGATGCCGATCGATTTGCGCGCACTGGCGCCGGCGCCCGTTGCCACGACGAGCGGCGCCACGCCGAGGATAAAGGCAAACGATGTCATGAGGATAGGCCGGAAGCGGGACCTCGCCGCTTCGATTGCGGATTCTGTAATCGATTTCCCTGAGGCCCGCAATTCCCGCGCCATTTCGACAATCAGGATGGCATTTTTAGCGGAAAGCGCGATGAGAAGGATCAAGCCGATCTGAACGTAGAGATTGATGGGCGTGTTCGCGCCAAGCAGTACTCCAACCGGTCCGACGAGCGACATCGGGGCCGCGAGCAGGACGGATACCGGCGCGATCCAGCTCTCATATTGGCCGGCTAGAACGAGATACACCAAAAGTAGGGCAAGCGCGAAGACGAGATACATCTGGTTGCCGACAATCTTTTCCTGGAATGAGAGCGCGGTCCAATCGAAACCGAAGCCCGGCGGCATGGTCTTCTCGGCAATCTGTTCCATAAGGCTCATTGCCTGTCCCGAGGAAAAATTGGCTTCGGGAACGCCCGTGATGGAGGCGGACGGATAAAGATTATAGAGGCTGATCAGGGAAGGACCGACGCTTGGCGTAATGGTCAGGACTGTGCCGAGCGGTATCATGTCGCCATTCTTGTTGCGCACGGTGAGATTGTTGATGTCGTCTGGCGCCAGGCGGAACTGTGCATCGCCCTGGACATAGATCTGGAAGACACGGCCGAATTTGTTGAACTGATCGACATAGCTGGAGCCGAGATAGCTCGCGAGCGTATCGAACACCTGATCGGCGGTGAGCAGCAGCGTCTCCACCTTCTCGCGATTGATCTGGACATCGTATTGCGGCACGGTCGCCCGGAACGGCGCGCTTGCACGCTGGATGCCGGATTGCGCTTCCGCAGCAGCGACCATGGTATTCGTCACGCTCTGCAATTTTGCGAGATCGAAGCTCCCGTCACGGACTTCGACCTGCATCGTAAAGCCGCCCGCATTGCCGATGCCCTGGATCGGCGGTGGCGGCAGCACGATGATGCGGGCCTCGGAATTGGCGGCGAGGCTTGCATTCAGCTTTTGGTAGAGCGATCCAAGGTCTTCACCCTTCCCGCGCTGGCTCCAATCGTTGAGCATAATGTAGGCGAGGCCGGCATTGGCGAGGGTGGAACTATTGTCAAGCGCGGACATGCCGGCAATGGTGATGACTTGCTTCACCCCTGGCGTTTCCTTGGCGAGCTTGCCGACATCCTCCAGGACCTTTTGCGTCCGCCCCAGCGCCGCGCCATCAGGAAGCTGGACCGCTGCCAGCAGATAGCCCTGGTCCTCGATGGGCAGGAAGCTCGTCGAGGCGCGCGTCAGGCCGTAACCCGCCGCGCCGATGATCGCCAAGGCGATGATTGCCATGAGACCGGCACGGCTGACCATTGATCCGATCAGCCGGATATAGGCGTTTTCGACGCGCTGATAGACGGCATTGAAGCCGCGATAGAACACATTGCGCTTTTCCATCGGCACGGTCGGCCGCAGCCACAGGGCGCATTGGGTCGGCTTGAGGGTTACGGCATTGATCGCGCTGATCAACGCCGTCGCCGCGATAACCAGCGCGAACTGCGAGAAGATCTGTCCGGTGATGCCTGGCAGGAACGAAGCGGGCAGGAACACGGCCATCAGGACGAGGGTAATGCCGACAATCGGTCCGAACAGCAGATCCATGGCACTGATCACCGCATCGTGCCCCGACATGCCCTGCTCGATATTGTGGGCAGCGCCTTCCACAACCACGATGGCGTCATCGACCACAATGCCGATGGCAAGCACGATCGCGAACAGTGTCGACAGGTTGACGGAAAATCCCATGGCCGCCATCGCCGCGAAGGCGCCGATGATCGTCACCGGAACGGTCGTCGCCGGCACGAGCATGGCGCGCCAATCCTGTAGAAAGACGAGAATGACGATCAGCACCAGCAGCGCCGCCTCAAACAGCGTCTTGTAGACCTCGTTGATCGCCTGGCTGACGAACGTGGTGGTATCGAACGGTATCGAATAGGTGACGCCTTGCGGGAATTCGGCGGCGAGCGCCTTCATGCGATCGCTGACAAGCTTGGCGACGTTCAGTGCGTTCGCACCGGGCGACAGAAAGATTGCAAGGCCCGCCGCCTGCTTGCCGTCGAGCTTGAAATACTGACCATAGGTCTGCGCGCCGAGTTCGACGCGGCCGATATCGCGAACGCGGGTGAAGTCCCCGTTGGTGCCGGTCTTTACGATCACCGCGCCGAACTGCTCGGGATCGCTGAGGCGGCTTTCAACATTTATCGTATATTGAAACGACTGGTCCGCCGGCACCGGCGGGATGCCGACCTGCCCTGCGGTCACCTGCGTGCTTTGCTGTTGCAGCGCCTGGATGACATCCTGCGCGGTCAGGCTGCGTGCCCGCATCTTGTTGGCGTCGAGCCAGATGCGCATGGAGTACTGGCCCGCACCGAAGACGCTGACATTGCCGACACCGGGGACACGCGCGAGCTCGTCCTTAAGCCGGATCGTGGCATAGTTGCTGAGATAGAGACTGTCGAAGCGATCGTCAGGCGACGTGAGGGTTACAATTTCAAGGATCGACGTCGATTTCTTCTGGACGTTTACACCCTGTACCTGCACCGACTGCGGCAGAGCGGCAAGCGCCGCCGAAACCCGGTTCTGCACCAGAACCTGCGCCGCATCGAGATCGGTGCCGATCGCAAAGGTGACCGTCAGCGTATAGCTGCCATCGGACGCGGAATAGGACTGCATGTAGAGCATGCCCTCGACGCCGTTGACCTGCTGTTCGATGGGCAGCGCCACCGTATCGATCAGGGTACGGGCGCTCGCGCCGGGATAGCGGGTCGTCACTTGCACAGTTGGCGGCACGACGTTGGGATATTGCGCAATCGGCAGCCGGTAGAGCGACACGAAACCGATGACCACCATGAGAATGGCGATGACATTGGCAAGTACCGGACGCTCGATGAAAAATTTGGAGATCATTGCGTCACGCCGTCAGCAGCAGTGGCGGTGAGAACAGTCATATGCGGTTCGATCTTCTGGCCGGGAATGGCCGTCAGCAGGCCGGAGACAACGACACGGTCATCGGCGGTGACGCCGGAACTGACGACACGCAACTCGCCGACAAGCTGGCCGAGCTGAACCGTGCGCTGTTCCACGATATCGTCCTTGCCTGCAATGAGCACATAGCGCCCGCTTTGATCGCTGCCGACGGCGCGGTCGGGTACGAGCAGCCTGTCCGGCTCCTCGAAAAGCGGCACGCGCACGCGCACGAAATACCCTGGCAGCAACTGCCGATTTTCGTTGTCAAACACACCGCGGACGGCAAGCTGGCCGGTATTCGCCGTTATTATCGGAGCGGCGTAGTCGAGGGCTCCGACGTGAGGGTAGCCTTTCTCGGTTTGCAGGCCGATCTCGACTGGTATCTTCTTCAGGTCCTGCGTCGTCACTCCGCGCTTCTGCATCGTCGCCCGAACACGCAAGACCTCCTTTTCGCTGACGTTGAAGTCGACATAAATCGGGTTGAACTGCACGATGCTGGCGAGGGTCGATACATTATTGGGGCCAACAAGTTCGCCCACCGAAACGAGCCGCGCAGTGACAACACCATCGAAGGGCGCCTTGACCTGCGTATAGCTCAGATTGAGTTCGGCCTGCTGAATGCTGGCTGTCGCCTGCTGCTGGGCGGCAATATTGGCGTCACGGGCGGCTTCGGCTTTTTCGAGATCCTGCTGCGTGGCGAAGGTCTTGGCGACGAGGGCTTTCTGGCGCTCAAATTCTGCTTGGGATTGCTTTAGCGCCGCATCGGCCGAAGCCTTGGCAGCGTTCGCTTGATCGAGAGCCAGCTGGTAAGGCTCCGGTTCGATGACAAAAAGCACCGTACCCGCCTTGACCGCATCGCCATCCCGGTAGTTGATCGATTGGATGAACCCCTGAACGCGGGCAACCAGAGCCGTCGAATTGATGGAGGCCGTGGTGCCCGTGGTTTCAAGATAGGGCGTCACATTTTGCTTGACCGGCAGGGCCACATCAACTTTTGGCGGCGGTGGCGGCTCGTAGGTGTTCTGTTCGCTGCAAGCGGCGAGTACGAAAGCGCCGGTAAGCAAAGCAGCGGAGAGGACCATTCTCTTGCGGGGCATGGCTCTCAAAATGGCCGCAAATATTGAGTTTGGGTCTCCGCCCAGCTGTCTTTGCGGGCGATACGCATTGTCTTCGCGCCTGCCGGCATGCAACCCCAATAGACCTGCCATCAAACTCCCCGATTGACGTTGGTTGCAGGGAAATCCAGTCGGATGCTACGTTATTCCGCAATCGGAGGATAGATCTTCAGCGGCATATTTTGGGAGGTTGTGATGCGGTTGGTCTTTGGTTTACTTGCGATCGGCATTGGACTTTCCGGCGGCATGGCAGCGGCACAGACAACTGCCGAGCGGGAAGCATGCATGCCCGACTATCAGAAATACTGTAGCGGCGTAGCGCCGGGTGGCGGGCGTATTTTCGGGTGCCTGGCAAAGCAGTTGGACCAACTCTCGCCGGCCTGCAAGAAGGTCGTCGAGGCGCACGCCGCCAAATAGGACAACGATCGAGGAGCGACCACCTTATGCAGGCGTCTTCATGGTTTCCTGCTGGCGGTGCCATTTGGACTGCAAAAGGAACCAGAAGTCCGGCATGATGCCGAAGGAGCGTTCGATCCTAAGGGCGATGTCGTAGGTTATGGGATGCCGTCCGGCGATGATGGCATCGAGCGTGGTTGCGGGCAGATCCGTCCGGTCGGCAAAGTCTTCCACGGACAGGCCGCGGGATTGGATGCACTCAAGGAGATGCTGGCCCGGGTGAATTGCCCAATGCGGCGTCCATCGATTTGCTGATGTGTTCATCTTGCTTGCCGATCTGTCTCGCATCACTTGTGCCTCGAATCATAGTTGCGCCGCATGTCAGGCGAGTGAAAAAATCGTGGCGCGAAAGCGGCAGTTCGACGTTGCCGATCAATAACGCGTGACCCTACTTGCCGAACCCATACCAAAGATATTGGAGCCGGTGATTGTTCAGCGCCAATGGGCCGTGCTAGATTTCGCTTCAATCCAACGCTTGGCCACGCATCGCCTGTAAGCAATCGCGTTGGTTTCAATCGTCATCGGACTGGGAGAACTAAAATGGGCCTACGTATCAATGATACTGCACCGGATTTTACCGCTGACACGACGCAGGGCGAGATCCATTTTCATGACTGGATCAAGGACAGCTATGCCGTGCTGTTCAGCCATCCGAAGAATTTTACGCCGGTCTGCACCACCGAACTCGGTTACATGGCTGGCCTTGCTCCCGAATTTGCCAAGCGCAACGCCAAGATCATCGGCATTTCCGTCGATCCTGTCGAAAGCCACGCCAAGTGGAAGGCTGACATCAAGTCGGCGACGGGCCACGAGGTCGACTATCCGTTGATCGGCGATAAGGAGCTCAAGGTCGCGAAGCTCTACGACATGTTGCCGGCTGAAGCTGGCGATACATCCGAAGGCCGCACGCCCGCAGACAATGCAACCGTGCGCTCGGTATTCGTGATCGGACCGGACAAAAAGATCAAACTGACGATTACCTATCCGATGACGACCGGCCGGAACTTCGACGAGATCCTGCGCGCCATCGACAGTATTCAGCTCACGGCCAAGCACAAGGTGGCGACGCCGGCGCAGTGGCAACAGGGAGAAGACGTGATCATCACGGCCGCCGTTTCGGACGAAGAGGCGAAGGAGCGCTTCGGCGAGTTCGAACGCGTTCTGCCCTACCTGCGCAAGACAAAGCAGCCACAGGCTTAAAATACTCCTGGGCAAAGAGTTCATAAGTGCCTTCGCGCCGGCGGCGATTGCTTGTCAGGCTGCCTCGGGCGGAATGACACCCTTGGTGAGCATAAAGCACCCGTAAAAGCGGGTCTCTCCGGTGGTAATAACGCAATAGGCCTTCTTTGCTTCCTCGTAGAACGCAAAGCGCTCAATGCCGTACATGGGCGAGGCCTTGCCTTCCGCCGCATCGACCTCAGCTTGCACTTCACGCTGGACCGGCGGCACTTCGCCCGGCGCGCCCATGACTTCCATGCGACCGACCGACGGCTGAATCGGCGTATCCAGCGGCATCACCGACAAAATAGCCTTTATCGCACGAGCAGCGGAAACATTGTCTATACGCAGGAGCTTGCCCAACGTCGTTTGCCGAGCGATGGCGTCGGAGGGAAAGTTTGTATCTGAAATCACCAGCGTGTCGGCGTGACCCATGGACCGCAACGCGTGGAGAACGTCCGCATTGAGCGCCGGGTCGATATTCTTGAGCATGAAATTCCTCCAGAGTTGCAGGGCCTTGATCTCTGACTATTCCTATTCGCCGTAAGGAATCCAGATATTCTTTACATCGACGGCGCGGCGCAGGAAAAGCGTGCCTTCGGCGGCGGCGCGGTCGTTCCAATCGGTGGCCTTGCCGTAATCGACGAAGGTCCGCTTGAGGTTGCCGACGGACAGTTTCTCGACCGTGGCAGATAGTTCATCGCTGCCAAACGCCCAAACAGCATCGACATCGTTGTGCGCGGCAAGGGTCTTGGCGAGTTCGATTGAGGATCCAGTCACGATGTTGATGACACCCGCTGGCACATCCGACGTCTCGATGATCGAGTAGAAATCGGTCGCGGCAAGGGGGTAGGCCTCACTCGGCACCGCAACCACGCGGTTGCCCATGGCGACAAGTGGCGCAACAAGGCTGACAAGGCCGAGTAGCGGAGCTTCAGGCGGGCACACTACACCAGCTACGCCCAATGGTTCCGGCATTGCCAAGGCCACACCCCGCAGGGGCGGAACGTGCACCGCGCCCTCGAACTTGTCCGCCCACGCACCATAGGTAAAGAGCCGTGCGATAGAGGCGTCGACCTCCGCCCTCGCCGCCGCTGCGGAAGCCCCGGTCATGGCAGCAATCCGCGCGGCAAATTCGTCGGCGCGTCCGGAAAGGTTTTCGGCGATGTAATAGAGGATCTGCGCGCGATTGTGCGTCGTCGCGCTCGACCAGGCGGAAGCCGCCTGCGCGGCAACAACGGCGTTGCGGATGTCCTTGCGGTTGCCGTCGCCGACCTCTCCGATCACCTTGCCTTTGGGCGAGATCACGGCGCGCGAATAATTGCCGTCGGGCCGCGCCTGCTTGCCGCCGATGAAGAGCTTGGCCGTCCGGTCGATCGCCGGCGCGGAAAAATCCCCAGCCACAGGTTTGAGTTCGGGCAGGTTGGGTAGAACGCGCGCCTTGCGGCCGATCCACACCTTAGGCTTCAGATATTCGTAACAGCCTTCGCGCCCGCCCTCACGTCCAAAGCCGGATTCGCGCTTGCCGCCAAAACCGACCGCGGCATCGAACAGGTTCGTCGCATTGACCCAGACGACGCCGGCCGCAAGCTTGGCCGCGACGTTGAGCGCAAGGCCGATCGTTTCGCTCCACACGCTGGCGGAAAGACCATAGCGCGAATGATTGGCGAGTTGGACCGCTTCCTCGGGCGTGCGAAACGTCATGGACACGGCAACCGGCCCAAAAATCTCTTCCGTCGCGACGATCGAGGTGGGTTGCACGCCGCTCAGAAGCGTCGGCGGGTAGAAACTTCCACCCTTCGGCATTTCGATCTGCGCCTGGTGCAGTTCTGCGCCTTCGGCAAGCCCCTTCTTCACCAGCGCTTCAATGCGGCTGAGTTGCACTGGCGCAACGATGGCGCCCATGTCTATCGCCTTGTCTAGCGGCAGACCGACCCGCAGCGTCTGCATGCGGCGCTTCAGTCGATCATGGAAAAGCCTGGCAATACCCTCCTGGACGAGAAGCCTCGATCCGGCACAGCATACCTGACCCTGGTTGAACCAGATCGCATCGACGACACCTTCGACCGCACCATCGACGTCGGCATCATCGAAGACGATGAAGGGTGACTTGCCGCCAAGTTCGAGGGTAAGCGATTTGCCGCTGCCCGCCGTGCGCTCGCGAATGATGCGGCCGACTTCCGTCGATCCGGTGAAGGCAATCTTGTCGATGTCGCCATGATCGACGATCAGCGCACCGGTTTCACCCTCGCCGGTGACAATATTGAGAACGCCAGCCGGAAGGCCGGCCGCCGCTGCCAGCTCCGCGAAAAGCAAGGCGGTCAGCGAGGTAAATTCCGCTGGCTTCAGGACAACCGTGTTGCCGAGCGCCAGGGCGGGGGCAATCTTCCATGCGAGCATGAGAAAGGGGAAGTTCCAGGGAATGATCTGGCCGACGACGCCAACCGGAACGTGATCCGCAAATTCAGTGTCTTGGATCTGCGCCCATCCCGCATGATGATAGAAGTGGCGAGCGGCGAGCGGCACATCGATATCGCGCGTCTCGCGGATCGGCTTGCCGTTGTCGATGGCTTCGACCACTGCGATCAGGCGGGCGTGCCGCTGGATCATCCGGGCAAGCGCGTAGAGGTGGCGAGCACGAAGGTGACCGGGCAGTCTTGCCCAGGAAACTTGCGCCTTACGGGCTGCGCCGACCGCCTTGTCGACATCCGCCTTGCCACCTATAGCGAGTCTGGCAAGGAGCTTGCCGGTGGCGGGCTCGAACGTGTCGAAGGTCTTCCCCGACGTTGAAGGCACGAAGGCGCCGTTGATGAAGTGGCCAAAACTCGACTTGTGGCGAGCCAGCCAATCGCGGGCTTCGGTATCGGCTTCGGGTGCGGGGCCGTAGGACATTTCGTCAAAATAGGTCGCGACAGTCATGGCATTATCCGATCGGATGTCTGTTGAGCGCGGAATAGGCGCCCGTAACGTGATGTTCCAATTGCCGCTCGATGTCGGCAAGAAGGCTCGATGCGCCGATGCGGAAGAGATCGGGCTCGAGCCACTCCCGGCCAAGTTCTTCCTTCATGAGGAACTGATAATTCAGCACGTCCTTTGCCGCAGAAATGCCGCCAGCCGGCTTGTAGCCTATTTTGAACCCCGTGCGCTCCTCATAGGCACGGATCATGCGCAGCATCACCAGCGTAACAGCAAGCGTCGCGTTCACACCTTCCTTGCCGGTCGATGTCTTGATGAAATCGGCACCCGCCATCATGCAGACGAGCGAGGCACGCGCCACATTGCGCAAGGTCTTGAGGTCGCCGGTGGCGAGGATCGCCTTCACGTGCGCATCGCCGCAGGCCCTGCGATAGTCCTGCATCTCCGCATAGAGTGCGGTCCAGTTGCCGGTCAGCACATGTTCGCGGGTGATGACGATATCGATCTCTTTTGCACCGTCGGCAACCGACGCTTCGATCTCCTTCACCTTGAGATGGTGCGGACTAAGCCCCGCCGGAAAGCCGGTCGAGACCGCGGCGACGGGAATGCCGGAATCACCGAGGGCTTCCACCGCCGTCGCTACGAAGCGATGGTAGACGCAGATGGCTCCGGTGGTGATCGACCGCTTGCCCATGCCCAAAGCGTCGAGAATGTCCTGCCGTACCGGGTGCATAGCCTTGGCGCACAGCCGTTTGACACGTTCGGTCGTGTCGTCGCCATTGAGCGTCGTCAGATCGATACAGGTGACCGCCTTCAACAGCCACGCTGCCTGGGCGTCCTTCTTGACCGTACGCCTTCCGGGAAGGCTTGCGACACGGCGCTCGACGGCGGAAAGGTTGACCCGCGCGTCAAGCACCCAGGAAAGGTCGAGTTCCATGCCGGGATTGCGCGGCCAGCCATTCGTCCTGGCGTGGTCCACCAGCCTCGTTGGCGGGGAACCGGCTGTCACAACCCCGCCATCGCCTGATGCAGTGATAATCCGGGCTTTTTCCACGAGAAAACGTCCTCCAGCGAATGCGAGTCTAGCATAGGCGCTTGGCGCCAACAGACCAGAACATTCGCTCCGGCCTTCGCCATCATTGTTAGAATAATATCAGTTTTTGTTATTTTTCCTTCAAAATGACCATCGCGTCAAGGGGCTTTAGGCACGTCGATCTCGCCTTCCTCGGTGATGATCGCCTGAAAGGCCGCAACGGGCGCAAACAGAACGGGCTTGACCTTGCCCATTTTGCTGCTGTCGGCGACAAGCAGGCTCATTTCCGCGAACTCGATCGCTCTTTGCTTGACCGGCGCTTCATGAAAATGCGCGCAAGACGCGCCCCGGTTCATATCCAGTCCGGCGGCCGAAATGAAAGCAGTATTGATGCCGAGCTTGGAGAGGGTTTCAAGGCCGGAATCGCCGGAAAACGACGCGGACGAAGCGTAATAAAGTCCGCCCAGCATCACCAGGCTGATGTTCGGGCGCCGCGTCAGCCGCTCGGCGACATTAAGCGCATAACAGATGGCGGTGATCCGGTAGTCGGCGGGAACATGGTCGATGAGGCTGAGCAGCGTCGTGCCGCAATCGATAAAGATCGTATCGTCGGGGCGAATATATCTGGCGGCAAGAGCGCAGGCCTTCACCTTGGCGGCGGCATGGGTGTCCACCGCCTGCGACAAATCGTAAGGACTGTCGTTCCAGAAATCGCCAGCCGGAACGATATGGCCGCCAAGGTAGCCGAACTGGTCGGGATTTTCAGCAACGTCGCGGCGGACGGTCATTTCCGAAACGTTGAGCAGCAGGGCTGCATCCTTGAGACGCAATACCCGCCGCGCCCGGAGCGCTCCCGAAAGGTCTGCTATCCGCCGTGCCTTGCGGCTTACCATTGCGTTTCGTCCCCTCAAACATTGTGACAACTGTTAAAAACATAACAGATCCCGTTCAAGGAGCAATGAACCGCAACGAAGCCGCATAACTATGTTCCTCGTGCAGAAAAGCGAAGGAGTTCTCCCGCCGTCATAGTCGCTGGCTTATGGTACCATCGGCACAGCTTGACCGCCGTTGCTCCACTTTTCTGACATAGTGACGCAGATTCTTTGTCGTTACCTATACAATTTGCCAGAGAGACTACTTACATCTTTGGTGAAGGACAGACGACGAAAGGTGATCCTCACCTCATTGCAGACACAACTATGTGCCTAAATTGCATCTACACAAGATAACAACAATTAGTGTCTTGCACAGTGGAGCGACTCACCTGACAGTGTAACCATACGGCATGCAATCCTCTGAGCGGAGGGGCGGCCCCTTCAGCTCAAGTTCCTTCGAACTTGCATGCGGCTGGAGGTTGGAAATGACAACGCAGGCATCTGACGTATTCAGTCTCTTCTCAGAGATCTACAGCAGCGAAAAGCAGGAAGAGATGAGCCTGCAAGAGTATCTGCTGGCCTGCCGCAACGATCCAAAGATGTTTGCCACTGCTTCTGAACGTATGGTCGATGCCATCGGTGAGCCGACCCTGGTCGATACCAGTACCGATGAACGCCTAGGCCGCATCTATCTCAATCGCACCATCAAGATCTATCCGGCCTTTGCCGATTTCTACGGCATGGAAGATACGATCGAACGCATTGTCGGTTATTTCCGCTACGCCGCGCAGGGTCTCGAAGAGCGTAAGCAGATACTTTATCTGCTCGGCCCCGTTGGCGGTGGTAAGTCTTCACTTGCGGAACGGCTGAAGCAATTGATGGAGCGCCGCCCCATCTACACCCTCAAGGCCGGCAACCACATAAGCCCCATCTTCGAATCGCCGCTCGGCCTGTTCCAGCCTGACCGCATGGCTGGCCTCCTCGAAGACAAATACGGCATTGCCCGCAGACGCCTCAACGGCCTGATCTCGCCTTGGGCGGCGAAACGGCTCGACGAATTTGCCGGTGACATCTCCAAGTTCAGTGTCGTCAAGCTTGCTCCGTCGCGGCTGCGCCAGATTGGCATCGCCAAGACCGAACCTGGCGACGAGAACAACCAGGACGTTTCCTCGCTCGTCGGCAAGGTGGATATCCGCCAGCTCGAGAATTTCAGCCAGGCCGACCCCGACGCTTACTCCTATAGCGGCGGCCTTAACCGGACCACGCAGGGAATGCTCGAGTTCGTCGAAATGTTCAAGGCGCCGATCAAGGTCCTGCATCCGCTGCTGACCGCGACACAGGAAGGGAATTACAACGGCACCGAGAATTTCGGCGCCTTCCCGTTCCAGGGGATCATTCTTGCCCACTCGAACGAATCCGAATGGCTCCAGTTCAAGAACAACAAGAACAACGAAGCCTTCCTCGACCGCATGTCTGTCGTCAAGGTGCCCTATTGCGTGCGGGTGACGGAAGAGAAGCAGATCTACGAAAAGCTGCTGCGTGAGAGCGAACTCGTCAACAATCCCTGCGCACCGGAAGTGCTGGAAATTCTCAGCCGCTTCACGGTTTCGACCCGGCTTGCGGAGCACGAAAATTCCCCGCTGTACACCAAGATGCGTGTCTATGACGGCGAGAACCTGCGTGAATCCGATCCCAAGGCGAAATCGGTGCAAGAGTACCGTGACGCCGCAGGCGTCGATGAAGGCATGAACGGCATCAGCACGCGCTTTGCCTTTAAGGTCCTCTCGGAAACGTTCAACTACGACACCAAGCAGGTTGCGGCTGACCCCGTGCACTTGATGTATGTGCTCGAACAGTCGGTCAAGCGCGAGCAGTTCCCGCAGGAGATCGAATCCAGCTACCTCGATTTCATCAAATCCGAACTCGCATCCCGTTATGCCGAGTTCATCGGCCACGAGATACAGAAGGCCTATCTCGAATCCTATAGCGAATACGGCCAGAACCTCTTCGACCGTTATATCGCCTACGCCGATGCATGGATCGAGGACCAGGACTACAAGGATCCCGATACCGGTCAGATTCTCAATCGAGGCATTCTCGACGGTGAGTTGTCGCAAATCGAAAAACCGGCCGGCATCGCCAATCCCAAGGACTTCCGCAACGAGGTCGTGAAGTTCACCCTCCGTGCCAAGGCCAAAAATAATGGCCGCAACCCGTCCTGGACCAGCTACGAAAAGTTGCGCGAAGTCATCGAGAAGCGCATGTTTGGCCAGGTCGAGGATCTGCTGCCGGTCATCAGCTTCGGTTCGAAGAAGGATGGCGCCACCGAGAAGCAGCATACGGAGTTCGTCCAGCGCATGGTCGAGCGGGGTTATACGGAACGACAGGTTCGTCGACTGGTGGATTGGTACATGCGCGTGAACAAGGCGGGGTGATCGCCGAAGAAAGGTGCTTGCATGCCGAGCTTCATCGATCGCCGCCTTAACCCCAAGGACAAGAGCCTGAGCAATCGACAACGCTTTCTGCGCCGCGCGCGCGGAGAGCTGAAGCGCGTCG
Organism: Phyllobacterium sp. SYP-B3895; assembly: GCF_009647635.1. Classification (NCBI taxonomy): domain Bacteria; kingdom Pseudomonadati; phylum Pseudomonadota; class Alphaproteobacteria; order Hyphomicrobiales; family Phyllobacteriaceae; genus Phyllobacterium; species Phyllobacterium sp. SYP-B3895. Next base: position 142,660 of record NZ_WJIG01000005.1, read on the forward strand.
TCCATGAGAAGATAAAGTCGGGCAAGATCGTCGATGTGGATGCGGGCCACAGCGTCCCCTTTCCCCTGGACGGCACCAGCGAGCCAAGCTTTCAGGCGGATCGAAGCAGCGGCAGGCGCGAACACGTCCTGCCCGGCAACAAGGAGTTCACCGCCGGTGACCGCCTTGCCAAGCCCGGTCAGGGCGGCGGCACGGGTGCGGGCAAGGGCGCTGCATCCGAAGGCGACATGGAGGATGATTTCCAGTTCGTGCTGTCGCGCGAGGAGGTCCTCGATCTGTTTTTCGAAGACCTCGAACTTCCGGACATGATCAAGTCCAGTCTCAAGGAGGCCGTTACCTTTCGCTCGCGCCGTGCTGGTTTTACCATTGCCGGCGCCCCGACCAACATCAATGTCGGGCGAACCATGCGCAACAGTTTTGGCCGCCGCATTGCACTGCAGCGTCCCAAGCTTGCCCAGGTCGAAGCAATCGCCAAGGAAATCGAGGAACTCGAAGCAAAGCACCCGAAGCCCGGCAGCGCTGCCTTAGAGCGCCTTGCGAAAATGCGCATCGAACTGGAACGTCTCGAGCGCCGCCGCAAAGTAGTTGGATATATCGATCCGGTCGATATTCGTTTCAATCGCTTCGAGCCGCAGCCCTTGCCGAATGCAAGCGCTGTAATGTTCTGCCTCATGGATGTTTCAGGTTCCATGGGCGAGCGCGAGAAGGATCTGGCAAAGCGCTTCTTCGTGCTTCTCCACCTCTTTTTGAAAAGGCGTTACGAGCGCATCGACATCGTATTCATCCGCCATACGCATCAGGCGCACGAAGTCGATGAAGAGACGTTCTTTCGCAGCACCCAAAGCGGCGGTACGGTCGTATCGACCGCGCTCGAGGAAATGCAACGCATCATCCTTGAGCGCTACCCCAGCCAGGATTGGAATATATATGCCGCCCAGGCTTCGGACGGCGACAACCTCGCGGGCGATTCCGAACATTGCGTCAATCTGTTGAACAAGGAGATCATGAAGCTTTGCCAGTATTATGCCTATGTCGAGATTCTGGACGAACGCGAGAGCGCCATATTCCGCTCGACCGACAATGGCACCTCGCTGTGGCGTTCCTATCGACAGGTCGGGGAAAATTGGCGAAACTTCCAGATGACGCGAATAGCCAAGCCAGGCGACATCTACCCGGTGTTCCGCCAGCTCTTCGCCAAGCAACCATCTTCCGCCAAGAACGGCTGAGCGGGGTCATAGATGAGTAAGAGTGCGGGCGCTTCCGATCTTCTGTTCACCGGGTCCGACTGGACCTTCGATACATTGTCCCGGACCTATGATGCGATAAAGGAGGTCGCCCTCGGTGATCTCGGGCTCGACTGCTACCCCAATCAGCTCGAAATAATTTCCTCCGAACAAATGCTGGACGCCTATTCGTCCAATGGCATGCCGCTCATCTACCAGCATTGGTCGTTCGGCAAGCATTTCGTCTACGAGGAATACCTCTACCGCAAGGGCCGTCGCGGCCTCGCCTATGAGATCGTCATCAATTCCAATCCATGCATCGCCTATCTGATGGAAGAAAACACGATGGCCCTGCAGGCATTGGTCATCGCCCATGCCTCCTTCGGCCACAACCATTTCTTCAAGAACAACTACCTCTTCAGGCAGTGGACCGACGCCAGCGCCATCCTCGACTATATGGAGTTCGCCAAGGGCTATGTGTCGCGTTGCGAGGAACGATATGGTTTTGCGGCCGTCGAATCCATCCTTGACGCAGCGCATACCCTGATGGACCAGGCGGTTTTCCGCTACCGCCGCCCGCCCCGCATTTCCTCGGCCAAGGAACAGGCGCGCGTTCGCGAGCGCTTGGAGTATGAGGAAAAGATTTTCAGCGATCTTTGGCGGACCTTGCCGCAGCCACGGCAAAGCGAGGATACGACCGAGGCCGAATTGGAGGCGCAGGAGCGAAAGAAAGCCCTCAACCTGCCGGAAGAGAACCTTCTCTATTTCCTGGAGAAGAACAGCCTGATCCTCGAGCCGTGGGAGCGAGAGATCCTGCGCATCGTCCGTGTCGTCGCCCAGTATTTCTATCCGCAGCGGCAGACTAAAGTGATGAATGAAGGCTGCGCAACGTTTGTCCACTACACGATCATGAACATGCTGTTTGACAGAGGTAAAATAAGCGAAGGCCACCTTCTGGAGATGCTTCATAGCCATTCCAATGTGGTTTTCCAGCCAGGGTTCGACGATCCGCGCTTTTCGGGCCTCAACCCTTATGCGCTCGGTTTCGCCATGATGCAGGATATCGAGCGCATCTGTACCAAACCGACGGCCGAGGACCGCGACTGGTTCCCTGAGTTTGCCGGCAATGGCGACTGGCGCGGCACCTTGCTCGATGCTTGGGCCAATCACCGGGATGAGTCATTTCTGCTGCAATATTTGAGCCCTGCGCTGATCCGCAAGATGCGGCTGTTCGCTCTCGATGATGAATCGAAGGAAAAGCACTACCAAGTCGCGTCTATCCATAACGAACGGGGCTATGAGAAAATTCGCAGCTCCCTCGCCCGCAGCTATGACATCGGCATGAACCAGCCCAACATCCAGGTCGTCGATGTCGATCTGCTCGGCAATCGCCACCTGCGGCTGCAGCATACGGCTCGCGACGGCATCGTGCTCAGCGAGAGCACCCGGGATGCGACCTTGCGCCATGTCCGTCGCCTGTGGGGCTATGACGTCAGTCTCGTCGGCGTCGATGCCGAATTCGGCAATGTCCTTTACGAAACATCGACGGACAAGTTCGCCGGATAGCGATTCAAGTCAAGAGCCGGTGCTCGCGGCGGTCACTCTCGCTGACGTTTGCAAGGTCAATCGCCATTTGCAGCCTGGCGGCGTGGCGAAAGGACGGCTCGAGGGTCAGGCCGATGGCGACGGCCTCGACGAAGCGCTGATAATTTGTTTGAACCGGATCGACATTGATCTCTCTCCACGTTGCGGTCTCAATATCGGCGTCAAGGCAAACAAGAAGCCTGGAACCGTCATGGCGATGAAGCACTTCGAGCGATCCCTTGTCGCCATAAACGCGCAGCCGCAGTTCATTCACATGACCTGTCGCCCAGCGGCTGGAATGCACCACACCGAGGGCTCCGTTCTTGAAGCTCACGCTCATGGTGAAGCTGTCATTGGCATCGAGTTCATATTCGCCGATACGATTGCCCTCGGCTTTGTCGAATGCTTTTAGCCGGCAAAACACTTCGTCGATTTCGGTGTCCGTTGCATATACCACGAAATCGAGGATGTGGACGCCGACGTCCCCCAGGGTGCCGTTAGAGCCATGGTTTTTCGACAGGCGCCATAGCCACTGGCTTTCCGTGCGCCAGTCGCCCCATTGCTTCGAGACCAGCCAGCTTTGCAGATATGACGCCTCGACATGCTTGACCGTCCCGATCCGGCCGCTCGTGACCAGCTTGCGCGCCGCCTGCAGCTGGGCAACGTTGCGATAGGTCAGGTTGACCATGCCCACGAGATTGGCGGATTCGGCCTTTTCGGCCATCTCCATCGCATCCACCGAATTCGTGGCGAGCGGCTTTTCGCAAAAGACGTGCTTGCCGGCGGCGAGGCATTGCAGGGTCGTCAAATAATGCGCGCTGTCGGGCGTAACATTGGCAACGGCATCGAAGTCTCCCCAGGCAAGTGCGTCTGCCAGCGAGGTGAAAGCCTTTTCGATACCGTATTTCGCGCGAAACGCCTCGGCGCGGGCGGGATCGACATCCACGGCGCCTGCAAGCGTCACCGTTTCGATTTCGGCGAAACTGCGCGCATGTGCGTTAGCCATCTGGCCGGTACCCAAGATCAAAAGACGCATCGATCCACCTGCTCCTGATGCCAATCCAGCGATATCAGCGAAAGCCTTCCTCGCCTTCCGCGTGAACGCTGCCGCCCCGCGCCTCGATCGGCTCGAGCGCCTTCTCGACCGGCACATTCGGCGCGGTTGTTATAGTGGGATAACGCTCGGGATTATAGGCCCAGTTCACGGCGTTACGCAGAACAAGGCCAACCGTCTCGTGGTGATAGGTGGGGTAAGTCTCATGGCCCGGTCGGAAATAGAATACATTGCCCGCTCCCCTGCGATATGTCAGACCCGAACGAAAGACTTCGCCGCCCTGGAACCACGATACGAACACGGTCTCGAGCGGTTCGGGCACGGAAAACGGTTCGCCATACATTTCCTCGTTCTCGATCTCGAAATAGGCAGGAAGCCCCCGCGCAATGGGATGACCCGGATTGACCACCCAGAGCCGTTCACGCTCGCCGGCCTCGCGCCAATTGAGGGCACAAGGCGAACCCATCAGGCGCTTGAAAATTTTCGAGAAATGGCCGGAGTGGAGAACGATCAGCCCCATGCCTTCCCATACGTGTTTTGCCACCCTTTCGACGATGTCATCGCCAACATCGCCATGGGCTTGGTGCCCCCACCAAACCAGCACGTCGGTTTCCCCGAGCGCCCTTTCGGTCAGCCCATGCTCAGGCTCTTGCAAGGTCGTTGTCTTGACGGAAATCTTTTCGTCCGCAGCAAGGAGTTTTGCTATCTGCGTGTGCATGCCTTCGGGGTAAATCCCGGCAACGGTCTTGTTCGTCTGTTCATGAACGTTTTCGCCCCAGACGAGTGTTCGGATAGCCATGTCTCTATTCCTGTTTCTCGGATACGATTGGGAGGGTACGCGCCCAGTATGACGCTCAGAAGGCGACGCCTTCAACCAGACCAATGATCAACGCATTGGTCTGGTTCCATATTCTTCAGAAACAGTATGCATGAAACCCCCTCCAACGAACGAAGGGGATTTCCATTGTTAGCGGATCGGCGGGGCGTACATCAGGCCGCCGGCGTTCCAGAGGGCGTTGATGCCGCGATCAATCTTGAGCGGGCTGCCCTTGCCGAGACTGCGTTCAAACATCTCGCCGTAGTTACCGGTCGCAGCGACGATGTTGTAAACCCACTTCTGGTCGAGACCCATGGATTCGCCAGTATTGCCTTCCGCACCGAGGAAGCGGCGAACTTCGGGATTGTCGGATTCCAACTGTGCAGCGATGTTATCCTTGGTGACGCCGAGTTCCTCCGCGTTGATCAGGGCAAACAAGGTCCACCGGACTATGCCGAACCAACGGTCGTCGCCCTGGCGGACGGCCGGTCCCAGCGGCTCCTTGGAGATGATCTCCGGCAATACCAGCGATGAATCCGGATCGGTCAGCACAAGACGCTGCGCATAGAGCGCGGAGGCGTCGGTCGTATAGACGTCGCAGCGATCCGTATTGAATGCGGCAATCGTCTGATCGGCTTTTTCGAACGAGATGATGTCGTACTTGATGTTGTTCGCCTTGAAGAAATCCGCGGCGTTCATTTCGGTGGTTGTGCCGGTTTCGGTGCATAGCGTCGCGCCGGAGAGTTCCTTTGCGCTCTTTACGCCGAGGGATTTCTTCACCATGAAGCCTTGGCCGTCATAATAGATCGTCCCGACGAAGCGCATGCCCATGCCGGTATCGCGCGACTGCGTCCACGTTGTCTGGCGCGACAGGAGATCGACTTCGCCTGATTGGAGAGCCGCAAATCGCGCCTTCGTCGAAAGTGGCACATAGGTCACCTTGCTAGGATCGCCGAGGACGGCTGCCGCCACGGCCTTGCAGAAATCAACGTCGAAGCCCGTCCACACGCCTTTGTCGTCGGCGTTGGAAAAGCCGAGCACGCCTTCACTCACGCCGCAATTGAGCTTGCCACGCTCCTTGATCGTTGCCAGCGTATCGGCTGACGCGGGCGATGCTGCGAACGCTGCCGATGCCAGCAGCAGTGCAATAGCGGATGTCAGTTTCATTGTGTTCTCCCTCGTTTTGGCAGGCAAAGCCTGTCCGTGCCGCCGGACACATGTCCGAAGACCCATTGGTTTCGATGTTTGAGATTTTTACCGGCGTCGCCTGCTGGAGACTGTGCCGGGCCTTGCGCCTGTTATGCCTCCGCCATGACCGCTGCGAAGGTCTCCTCCATGACCTCGATCAGCAGATCCGCATTGGCGCGGTTGAAAATCATCGGGGGACGCAGTTTCAGCACATTGTCATGCGGTCCCTCGGTTCCCATCAACACGCCCCGCTCCCTTGCCCCATTATTGATCTTGCGCGCGAGCTCCGTTGCCGGTTGCTTGGTCTTGCGATCGGTAACAAGCTCGATGCCAAGGAACAGACCCTGGCCGCGAACGTCGCCGATCACTTCATAACGCGCCTGCATCGCCCTAAAACGCTCCAGCAGATAATTGCCCATCGCCAGCGCGTTGCCGCGCAGATCGTCACGCTCGATCACGTCGAGCACGGCAAGCCCGACCGCGCAGGAAACAGGGTTGCCACCGAACGTATTGAAATATTCCATCCCGTTGTTGAACGAGGCAGCCACCTCGCGGGTCGTCACCACGGCTGCCATCGGATGGCCGTTTCCGATCGGCTTGCCCATGGTGACGATGTCGGGCACGACGCCTTGCGTCTCGAAGGCCCACCAATGGCTCCCAACGCGCCCAAATCCGACCTGCACCTCATCCGCCGCGCAAATTCCGCCGGCGGCGCGCACCATGGCATAGACTTCCCTAAGGTAGCCTTCGGGCAGGAAGACCTGTCCCGCCACGCTGGGGATCGACTCGGCCAGGAAGACGCCCGGTCCCTTCCCGGCCTTGCGCATCGACGCAATCTGCTCGGCAACGCTCTCGGCATACCGCTGCGCGATCTTATCCGCCGGCCAATCGGCAGGCGCGCGGTAGGTGTCAGGTATATTCGCTTCATAGACGTGCGACTTCCGGCCCTTGCCGCCTTTCCGCTTATATTTGTAGGGGCTGAGATCGATAAGCTCCTGGGTCGTGCCGTGGTAGGCCCAATCGAGCACGATCGCCTCCTCGCGGCCCGTATGGGCGCGCATCATCCGCAACATCAGGCTGTTCGCCTCGCTACCGCTGCAGGCAAAGGTTGCAACACACAAGTCACCGGGAAGGGTCGCTGTCAGTCGCTCGGCGTAATCGACGATGTTGTCGTGGAGATAGCGCGTGTTCGTATTCAGAATTCCGGCCTGCTTGCTCAATGCCTCTACGACATCGGGATGGGCATGGCCGAGATGGCAGACATTGTTGAAGCAGTCGAGATACGCCCTGCCGCGATCATCGATCAGCCAGGCGCCCTCCCCGCGGACAAATTTGATCGGCTCGGCATAGGAAATGGAAAGGTTGGGCAGAAGGATGGACTTGCGCTCGGCAACGATCTCGCTTCGGCTCCGCCCAGACTGCTCGAACGTCTCCGGCGGCAATCCGGCAAAGGCAGCGGCATCGGGGAAAAGCTCGGCCCAGACGGGGAGAAATGCCGGCTCGCCGACACCCAGTATCTCCATCGCCGCCAGCTGCGTATCCACCGATAGCTGGAGATGCAGATGGGGCACCCAACCGCCATTTTCCGAAGGACCACCCATCTCCCCGATCAGGTCGCCGGCGGCGAGTTTTTCACCAGGGCGCAAACGACCGACTGCCTCATGCGCGAGGTGCCCCCAGAGCGTCGCGAATGGCGGACAGCCTTCCGGCCGGTGTTCTAGCTTGACCAGACAGCCATAACCGAGAGGGTCCTCTTCGATCATTACTTCGCTGACGACGGCGTCAATCGGGGTGTAGAGCTTCGTCCCGGCAGGCATGAAGAGATCGAGCCCGAGGTGCCGGGTGCGCCGTGTTCCTGCAATGAAGCGCGACTCGAACATCGTGCCGGTATAGACCGAGCGCTCCTCCCCCCAGGGACCGATGCCGAGCGCAATCTTCTGGTCGCCAGCATAGGCATCCCACCACTCGGTTGCCTTCTCAGGCTCCTTTCCAGCCGAAAGCACGGTCATCGGGTTTTGTGGATCGCCATATGGCACGATGCCCTTGGCGAGCCGCGCCGGATGCGTCGCAAGAATCGACCGGAAGGACTTGTTATTGTCCTCTATCCAACGCACGATTGCTTTTGCGCCAGGGAATGCGTCGTAGCCGCAGGCCTGTCGCAGGATTGCGGTGGCAAGGCCCGGGTTCATCCGGTCGAGCCGCCGCAACAAGTTCCAGGCAGGTGCCTCGCTCACTTGCAGATACGGATTTTCGGCAGTCTTGTCGCTGCGCTGTGCCGACATGGTTACGCTGATGACGAGCCGCATTACAATCAGGTCGAAGAGCAGGTCGACTTCCTCCTCCAGAAGCGAGTACTGCGCGTTGAAACCTGCAACAATCGACCCAGCAGCTCCGATCGGGTCCTCGACCTCCAGAATGGAGTAGGCGCAGGCAACGGCGACCTCCGCAATCAGCACGCTGTGCAGTGCATCACCGAAATCGATGAGGCCGGCGATGCGAGTGGGGTCGGAGGCGTCGACCAGCACATTCCAGTCATTGGCATCATTGTGAATGACGGCAGCGCGCAAGGCAGGCAGGCGCGGGGCGACATCACGGTCGAAGCGGTCGAGCCAGCGTTCCAGCAAGGCGCGATCGGCTGCGTCGTTGACATATTGCACGCGCTGCCGCGACAACCCCGCCGCCCGAATATCCCAATCGAAGGTTCGCAGGGCCCCGGCGTGGATGAAGCCTTGCATCGCCCGGTCCAACTCGCCGAGAACTTTGCCGAGATTGCCAAGCGTTGCCGGCGTTCGCTCCATTGTCGCGAGTGGTTCGCCGATCTGCCAGGACACCATGCGTACGGCATGCAACTCGCCGCTCGGCCCTTCCACGCTTGCGAGGGCCAGACCGGTCAAGGCGCGGCGCAGCCGGGGCACGGCGAGTTCGCAGGCGTGCTTCTCAAGATGCTCGAGCAATGCCGTTTGAAAATCGCTCTGATCACGCGGCTCGCTGGCGTTGACGATCTTCAGGATGAAGGAATGACCGTCGTTTGAATCGATCTTAAAATTCTGGTCCCGCTCGCTGGCAAGCGGGCTGATCCGGCCTTCGATACCGAAGTGCTCACGAGCGATTGTGAGGGCTTCCGCGTCCGAGAACGACGGTGCCGGATGGGACAGATCAATCATGCGCAGGCTCCATTTTCTTCGAGCTTGGCATGGGGCAAAAAATCGGGCATCCGTTAATCCGCCGGTTTCATCGTCGTTTTGACGGCCCTGACCGGCATTTGGTCGGGGAGGATGAAAGAGCAATGAAAGAGCTGGATGACAAGGACCGTGCGATCCTGAGCATTCTTTCGCGCGATGCCAAAATTCCCATCAAGACTCTCGCCGGCGAGATCGGCCTTTCGCGCAGCGCGACGAGCGAAAGGATACTCTTCCTCGAGAAGTCAGGCGTCATTCGCGGCTATCGCGCCGATATCGGCCAGCTCAACGAAGGTCTGATTTGCGCCTTCCTGCTCATCAGCCTGGTTCGCACGCCCTCGCTCGGCGTCCTCGACCGTCTTGCCGCCTATCCTGAAGTTCGGCGTGTTTCGTCGGTCAGCGGCCAGCTTGACCTCATCGTCGAAATCGAAGTGCCCTCGATCAATCACCTCAACACAATTCGCGACAGGGTTGCGACGATGGATCAGGTCGACGATGTAACGACGTCGATCATCTTGCGGCGCGACATCGACCGAGGCGACGCCAGCCTCGCACTTTAGCTGTTGCCGACTTGACGGCAGGCTGCCGCGACCTATGCTGCTATGGATCGGCGGATCGCCAGCACTCTGGGAGGAGAGCATGGGAAGACTGCATGAGGGCTTGCACGCGGAACACATCCAAACGGCGCTTGCGGGCGATGCTGCGGCACAGTCGGCGCTTGTCGCATCTTGGGGACGGTCCATGCGCCTCTATGGACTCAACCCGGAGGAACACACGCCGCCGAACGTTTTGACCAACCGCGAACTATCGGAAGCGCGCGAAAGGCTCGGCTCGCTGATCGACACAGCGTCCGGAACCCTCGACCGCCTCTATACCGCGGTCGGCGGTGCCGGTTGCTGCGTTCTCCTGGCCGACAAGGAAGGTGTGCCAGTCGATCGCCGCGGCTATGCCGGTGACGATACGACGTTCTACAAGATCGGGCTTTGGACGGGAGCCGTGTGGAGCGAAGAAAGCGAAGGCACGAATGGGATTGGAACCGCCATCGCCGAGCAACGATCGCTGACCATCCACCGCGACCAGCATTTTCGCAGCCGCAACACCGCTCTTTCCTGCACTGTCGCGCCGATCTTCGATCATCGCGGTCGCTTGATGGCAGTGATCGATGTCTCGTCGGCGCGGTCCGATCTCACGGAAGACTTCGTCAAGCTTATTGCCATGGCGGTCGTCGATGCGGCGCGCCGGGTCGAGGCCGAGAATTTCCGTCTCGCTTTCCCCAAGGCGCGCATCGTGATGGCCGGCGACAATATTGCCGGGGATCGCGTCGTCAATGCGCTGATTGCCGTCGACCAGGACGATCTCGTCATCGGCGCGTCACGGTCCGCGCGCCACGTCTTCGGCTTGACCGACGAAAGCCTCAGCGGTCCCCTGCCGGCCGCCAACCTCCTTGGCCAGGAGATCGATCCAGAACGCGGTTTCGCCTCGGCCGAGCGCAGTGTCATCCGCCGCGCCCTCAGCAATGCAGGCGGCAATGTTTCCCTTGCGGCCGGGATGCTTGGCATGAGCCGCGCCACGCTACACCGGAAGCTCAAGCGCCTCGGACTCAATTAGCGCGGACAATTGTCTCAGATCTGCGACACTCGCACTGTCATGTTGCCGGCACCCGGCTGACAGGCCGTGCTTTCTCGCCGATGCTCCGACTCTGCCGCAGGAGGCGGTATTTAACGCGCAAGCCCGTCAAAACCGGCTCGCGTCAGGGAGGAAATCACATGAACAAGGTAGAGTTCAACCGCACAGCCACGCCCAAATTCAAGTCGCGATACGGCAACTTCATTGGCGGTAAATTCGTCGAGCCGAGGTCCGGCAAATATTTCGAAAACACCTCGCCCGTAAACGGCCAGGTAATTTGCGAAATCGCCCGATCTGATGCCAGCGATGTCGAAGCAGCACTCGATGCAGCGCATGCCGCCAAGGAGGCCTGGGGCCGCACCAGCCCGGCCGAGCGCAGCGTCATTCTCAACAAGATCGCCCAGGTGATGGAAGACAACCTCGACATCCTGGCCGAAGCCGAAACCTGGGACAATGGCAAGCCCATTCGCGAAACGACCGCAGCCGACCTGCCGCTGGCGATCGACCATCTGCGCTATTTCGCCGGCGCCATCCGCGCGCAGGAGGGTGGCATTTCCGAGATCGACCACGACACGGTCGCCTATCATTTCCACGAACCTCTCGGCGTCGTTGGCCAGATCATTCCGTGGAACTTCCCGCTTCTCATGGCGATCTGGAAGCTTGCACCCGCGCTCGCTGCGGGCAATTGCGTCGTGCTGAAGCCTGCCGAACAAACGCCTGCATCGATCCTCGTTTTCGCTGAGTTAGTCGGCGACCTTCTGCCGCCAGGCGTCCTCAATATCGTCAACGGCTTCGGCCTTGAGGCAGGCAAGCCCCTCGCCTCCAGCCCGCGCATCGCCAAGATCGCATTTACCGGCGAGACCACGACTGGCCGCCTGATCATGCAATATGCCAGCCAGAATCTCATTCCCGTCACACTCGAACTCGGCGGCAAATCACCCAACATTTTCTTCAAGGATGTCACGGCCGAGGATGACGATTTCTTCGACAAGGCGATCGAAGGTTTCGTGATGTTCGCACTCAATCAGGGCGAGGTTTGCACATGCCCGAGCCGCGCCCTCGTTCATGAAGCAATCTATGACAAGTTCATGGAGCGTGCGTTGAAGCGCGTCGAGGCTATCGTCCAAGGCGACCCGCTCGATCCAGCGACCATGATCGGCGCGCAGGCATCCAGCGAACAACTCGAGAAGATCCTCTCCTACATGGACATCGGCAGGCAGGAAGGCGCCGAGGTCCTGATCGGTGGCGGCCGCAACGAACTTCCAGGCGATCTTGCCGGCGGCTACTATGTCAAGCCGACGGTGTTCAAAGGCCACAACCGCATGCGCATCTTCCAGGAAGAGATCTTCGGTCCAGTGGTTTCCGTGACCACCTTCAAGGATAATGACGAAGCCCTGTCGATTGCCAATGACACGCTCTACGGTCTCGGCGCCGGGATCTGGAGCCGCGACGCCAATACCTGCTATCGCTTTGGCCGCGCCATCCAGGCCGGACGCGTGTGGACCAATTGCTACCACGCCTATCCGGCGCATGCCGCGTTCGGCGGGTACAAGCAGTCCGGCATCGGCCGGGAAAATCACCTGAAGATGCTGGACCACTACCAGCAGACGAAGAACATGCTTGTGAGCTATAGTCCAAAGAAACTCGGCTTCTTCTGACGGGTTGGATCATCGATGGCGCTGGAAGGCCGGCGCCATCGATTTCACTTGGAGGCTCTCATGGAAGAAAAAGTCAGCGCTACCCCTGCGGCACTTGAATTGATTTCGACCCTGCAATCCGAATACGGCCCGATCCTCTTTCACCAGTCCGGCGGCTGCTGCGACGGTTCTTCACCCATGTGCTATGCGCAAGGCGATTTCATTATCGGTGACCAGGACGTCAAGCTTGGCGAGATCGGCGGCGCGCCGGTCTATATCAGCGCCTCCCAATACGATGTCTGGAAACAAACCGACCTGATCATCGATGTCGTTCCGGGACGGGGCGGCATGTTCTCACTCGACAATGGGCGTGAAGTGCGGTTCCTGACGCGCTCCACGATCTGTGCGGTTGGCGGCAACCAGTAACCGCGGCGTTGCTGCCCCGGAGGGCAAGCGCCCCACACGTTAATCCTCTGTTTAGGTTAATGTTTTTGCCGAAGCGGAAGACAACACAGCGTTTACTTCCGTCCCATCGGCGCATCCATATGTTCGCTCGCCATGCGTGGCAGTCATAAATCCGGCCCTCGTCATGTGGTCACCAGTTGAACGTGGCTGCCGTTGGCCCGCAGCTGAGCAAGGAGCATCGGCCAGACCGAAAACTCCTCGCGTGCCGCCTTGTCCGTCAGGGAACGCAGATAACCGCCAGCCGAATTGATATGGTCTGCCCTTTCGAGGATGCATGCTACGACAATCGCCGCATTTTCCTGGCCTAGTATATCGCAAGCTTCCTCATAGGCCGAAGGACTCACCCCAAGCATCGAGCGCACGACCACGGCCGCGGCCATCAGGTCCTGCCAGCTTGAAATCCCGTCGCGCCCATAGGCGGCAATGCTCGGGCATGCCTGGCGGACCAATGCAAGCGGGATAGGCCTGTCGGCCTGCGCAGTTTCTGGCGTCTGCTCGCTCCTATCCGTCTTGTCTGATACCGACTGCTTTGTCTCTGTCATCCTTCCCGTTTGATCCACGACTTTTGCCCCCTGGCCTTTTCTAAAGCCGGGTTCAAGATCAGAAGTGGATTGGGTGTTTGAATTTTGTTTGTGGCGCTCAGTATGAGACTCTTTGGCGCTCGTATTCTCAGAATTTAACTGTTTCTCCAGGGTATTAGACACTTCCATGTGGATGCATTCCAGACCGTCCACTGCGGGCTCCAGATCGTGGATGGTCGCTTGACGCGGAATCCCGTCAATGACACTGCGAAACCGCCTGTAATGCGCGCTCCAGTCAGGATTGGGCAAAGCTTCGAAGCCGAGTTCAATGAGTTTGACGATATCGCGCCGCAGCAGCGTTACGCGCTCCTTCATCAGTTTCAGCTGAAGCCGTTCGCTTCTCACCTGTTCGGCCATTCCTCCGAGTTCCTCGGCCCGCGCCACCAAGGGAGCCAGCGAGAAGCCGAATGCTTCACCACCTTCCCCTCCCCGCGCCTTGCGTGCGAAGCGCTTGCCGTTGGGGCTGTCCTTGCGGAAAATGAGCCCTGCTTCGATCAGAGCAGCGAGATGGCGACGCAATGTGGCTGGAGCCATTCCATGCGCCCGCAATGACAGCTGCGCGTTCGACGGGAAGACAACAAGCCCGTTTGCTTCGCTTAGCTCCGCCTGTGGATAGAACGTCAGGAGAGCGTTCAGTACCACCAGGGCGCGGTCCGAAATTCCTACCAGCGCCCTCGCCTCGCACAGGCTCCGGAACAGCTTCCATTTGTCGATCGACGCTGCCGGATCTATCTCCTGGGCCTGGCGTTGGGTTGCCAGCATGCCAAGCGATAGCGACCGCCGCCCAAAGGGCGTCGTGAATGCATTCCCCGTCTGCATTGCCTCTTACCTTTCTAAAGGCAAAAGAAATCCGCTCGCCAGAACGACGTCAAAATATCTTGACACTGATTCGGGGAAATGCGATTCTCGATCCTGCTAGAGATATGAGAGAAGCCTTCCGAGACAGCGATGTTGAGGTGGGCTTTTTTCTTTTGCGGGTTAATCTCCTGATTTATTGACGGTTTCCGATTGCTGGAAGTCGCGATAAAGCTCCTCCAGCCTGTCGGTAATGTAGGATCCGAAGCGCGAAGCGTTCTTGGCTTTGAGCGCCAGGGTAAACGCCTTGCCGTTGTCGGTGATATCGACGCGGAGCGACTTGTCCGTCGGCGCCCAGCCCTTCTTGCGCGAAGCAGCGGCCTTAGCGGGACGCTTGTTGGCCTTGCTCAACAAATCGAACAGTTGCCCAAAGCGCGCGTCGCCGGTCTCCGCTTCAAGTTCACCGGACGCTACCAGAGCCTTCGCCCTCGCCGCATTGCCTGGCACTTCCAAAAGCTTCGAAAGTTGCCACCACCGATCCCGTCCCGTCGCCTTCGCAGCACCAATTGCGAGGATGATATCTTCCGGAATGTGGGCGCCGACGGACTGCATCTTCGAGAACGTCGTCGCATCGATCGCCAATGCGGACTTGATGACGGACTGATCGTAGCCGAGATCGCCCAGCCGCTTTGCAAACAATGTGCGCTCAATGAAGGAAAGGTTCGAACGCGCCGCATTCTCCTGGCCCTGTGCGATCACATGGTCCTGGTCCTCGAGCGCCTTCACGACGGCGCGGACTTGCCGGCCGAGATGCTTCGCTACCTTGACGCGGCGGTGGCCGAAGACAACCTGGTAGCGACCGGCAGCCGCTGGGTGCGGCCGCACAAGAATGGGGGAGTCCTGCCCCCTCTCCCGGACCGCGGTCAGCAACTCCTGAAACGCCTCGTCGTCCTCATCGATACGGTCGGCAACAAACGATCCATCCACGAGATCGGGATCAAGTTCGACGACGCTTCCCTTGGCGAGTTCCTCGAAGGAGCTCTTGATCGAGCGCGACGCACCACTCACCACATAGTTCAGGGCATTGTTGCGCTCGGTCTTGACCGGCGCCGGGTTCATGACACTGCTGAAAATGTCCTTACGGGCCATCTATCTGCTCCCGCTAAGCTGTAAGCAATTGATCCTGCGTTTCAATTTCGCGTTATTTACTGCGGTAAAGCCCTCACGCATGATCAGCGTCCCCACGCCCGGTGAATGAGCGTTGCGATCTCGGCGTTGACTGCGTCCAGCGATTCGATTGCGCGTTCATAGGTAGACCGGGTGAAGCTGTTCTTCTCGACCTCGTAGAGGGTCTGCTTTGTCAGCCCGGCATCGGAAATTGCCGTGGATTTCAGCATCGGATTGGAAAGGATCTCCTCGGCCAGCATCGATTGCATGAAGCCGACCATCTGGGCCTGTGGAATGTCCGTCGGCTCGTAGCGCGTGATCAGGTAGCGGAACCAGTCGAGCTGGACTTTTGCCCCGGCCTGCTTGACTGTCTTCAGGATCCCGCCGAGCATCAACAGGAACTGCGACATCGACATAAGGTCGAGCATCTGCGGATGAACGGTAATAAGAACGGACGTCGCCGCCGACATAGCTGTCAGCGTCAGATAGCCAAGCTGCGGCGGGCAATCTACAACGACAACGTCGTAGCGGTTATCCACTTGTTCGAGGACCTTGCCGATCCGAGTGAAGAACTGCCGACCTTCAAGCGAGGAGCGATCCTGCATAGCCAGCGGGGTGTCATATTCATATTCCTGCAGTTCGAGATTTGCCGGGATGATGTCGAGCCCAGGAAAGTTGGTCGGCAGGATGACCTCGGAGATCGGCTTGCGCTCATCGTCGTAACGAATGGATTCGTAGAGCGACAGGTTGCGATCGAGTTCGGGTTGAAAGCCATGCAGAGCCGACAATGAGGCTTGCGGATCAAGATCGATCGCGAGAACGCGATGTCCGGTCAGGGCGAGGTATTGGGCAAGATGCGCAGCCGTCGTCGTCTTGCCGGACCCGCCCTTGAAATTGACAACGGCGATGACTTGCAGCTTGTCGCCCGGTTTGCGGTGCGGCACGTATTTCTTCACTTCGGTGCGGCCGTTGCGATCGAGATAGTGCCGCAATTCCATCATCTGCTCGGCCGTATAGGAACGGCGACCGGACGCTGCCTGTGCGGGTACAGGGCCCTTGCCTTCGAGGTGCAGGCGCTTCAGATTGTTCTGGGTGACGCCGAGATAATGGGCGACCTCGGCCATCGAAAAGGAGCGCAATTTCTTCTTCGCATTCGGAGGAAACTTTTCCATCCGAAGTTGGTCCAGCCGGCGGGAAATCTCCGCCCCTTGATCGAGGATTTTGTCGTCGAACTCGAACTTGGGCAGAGGCATTGCGATATTCATTTAAATCGAAACCTCTAATAGCGCTTTTTCAAAGCAAACGCTTTACGAAGCGCCATTAAGCTCCGATTCGTCTGATCCGGCAAGAATTTTTGGGTTAAAAAAAGGTTAAGAGGATTTCGCCTGTGGAAGAGCCGGCGAATCCGGAAGGCGTCAGCCGCTTTAAACGACATTTGCCATCACATGAACGCCGGCTCTAGGTGATTGATTCAACGCAAGAAATCAATCCAATTTACCGCAGTAAACTGATGTGTAGAACAAAGCTGTGATCATTTGCGCTGATCGGTGCCGTCCTTGCGTGTCGCATCGTCCTCTACGAGTTCATACCACATCGCATTAAGGACAGCGAATGCCGCGGCGAATGGCAATCCGAGAAGCCAGGAGAAATACCACATGATTCGATCCTTTCGATCAGTAAGCGTGGCCGCTTTTATCATCACCTGAATTGGCATCCACCTTGCCCCAGAGCACGTGGTAGACCCAGGTTGTGTAAGCGACGATCAGCGGGATGAAGATGGCGGTCACGACAAGCATGATGAACAGCGTAAGATGGCTCGAAGATGCATCCCAAACTGTCAGGCTCGACCGTGGGTCCAGCGAGGAGGGAAGGATGAACGGGAACATCGACACCCCGACGCTTGCGATCATCCCGAAGATCGACAGGGCGCTCACGAGTAGCGTTGCTATTTCCGCCCGCGCGCGGAAGCCGTAAAATGCCAGGGCAGCGCCCGCAAGCCCCAGTATCGGGGCGATGAGCAGCACGGGATAGGCGCCATAGTTGGCAAACCAGCCAGATGGCTCCTCCGCGACCGTTTTCATGAGCGGATTTGACGGGCCATGCGGATCGATCGCGCTCGTGATGACGTAGCCATCAATGCCAAGCCAAAGAATGATACCTGCAAGAGCGTAAAGTACGAGCGTCGCGAGCGCC
Organism: Phyllobacterium sp. SYP-B3895; assembly: GCF_009647635.1. NCBI lineage: Bacteria > Pseudomonadati > Pseudomonadota > Alphaproteobacteria > Hyphomicrobiales > Phyllobacteriaceae > Phyllobacterium > Phyllobacterium sp. SYP-B3895. Next base: position 160,169 of record NZ_WJIG01000005.1, read on the forward strand.
GCGAGCGCGCCATAGCTACGGGCGCGTTCGGCGATCGGGCCGTCGGTCTTCAGCATCAGATAGGCGCTCCCATGCATGATGAGCATCACGACCGAAAGCACGCCGCACAGCAAGGCGAACGGATTGAGCAGGCCGAAGAACGTACCTTCGTAAAACACGCGAAGGTCGTTGTTGAAGCGGAACGGAACGCCCTGGAGGACATTGCCCACCGCAACACCGAAGATAAGCGACGGCACAAACCCGCCGATGAAAAGAGCAATGTCCCATCCACTCCGCCAGCGGTCGCTATCGCGCTTCGAACGGTATTTGAAGGCAACCGGCCGCAAGATCAATGCCGCAAGGATTGCGAACATCGCGAGATAGAAGCCGGAGAAGGAAACCGCGTAAAGCGGCGGCCATGCGGCGAAGATCGCGCCGCCGCCAAGAATGAGCCAGACCTGGTTACCTTCCCAGGTTGGGCCAATGACGTTTATTGCAATGCGCCGCTCGGTCTCGGTCTTGGTGACGAAGGGCAAAAGCGTGCCAATCCCGAGGTCGAAGCCATCGGTAATGGCAAAGCCGATGAGAAGAACACCCAGCAGGACCCACCAGATAAGGCGCAGGAGCTCATAGTCGATGAATTGGTGCAGTATCATGTTTGCTTACTCCGCTGGCACGATGTGCGGGGAAATGAGTTCGGCTTCCGGCTCGGTGTCAGGGTCGGGGCCCTTTTGGATAGCGCGCAGCATCAGGCCCATCTCGATGAAGATCAGAACCGTATAGATCAGCACGAAGCCGCAAATGGTGAGGAGCACCGTCGATGCACCGAGGCTGGAGACCGCCGCGGCTGTCGGAAGAACGCCTTCGATGATCCACGGCTGACGACCGGATTCGGCGACAACCCAGCCGAGTTCGGCGGCGATCCAGGGGAGGGGGATCGCAAACACGGCGACCCGCAACAGCCAGGGATAGGCGTCGATCTTGCGGCGAACGGACAAAATGAAGAAGGTCGTCGTCAGGATAATGAAGAAAATGCCGAGCCCGACCATGATGCGGAACGACCAGAACAGTCTGGGGACGTTCGGAACCGTATCCCAAGCCGCCTTGTCGATCTGTTCAGGCGTGGCAAGACGCGGATCATCGACATAGCGCTTCAACAGCAGGGCGTAGCCGAGATCGGCGCCATTCGCCTCGAAAGCATCGCGCACCTCGGCGGAAACAGCCGTCGTGCTGCCGACCTCTCTTATTTTCTGCAAGGCGTCATAGGCGATGATGCCTTCCTTGATACGCAAACGGGCGTGTTCAACAAGTTCCTCGATGCCGGGGATTGGCGTCGTCAGCGACCTCGTACCGATCAACCCCATGACCCACGGCACGCGCACGGCAAAATGCGTTTCCCGCGATTCCTGATCGGGGAAGCCGAAAACGGTGAAAGCGGCGGGCGCAGGTTCCGTCTCCCACATCGCTTCGATCGAGGCGAGCTTCATCTTCTGATGCTCAGTCGACAGATAACCGCTCTCGTCACCGAGAACGACGACCGATAAGGCGGATGCGAGGCCGAACGAGGCGGCGACGGTCATCGAACGCTTGGCGAGCGCAATGTGACGCCCCTTCAAGGCGTACCACGCCGACACGCCGAGCACGAAAAGCGATGCTGTGACATAGCCAGCCGAAACGGTGTGAACGAACTTCGCCTGCGCGACAGGATTGAACAAAACTGCATAGAAATCAGATACTTCCATGCGCATTGTCTGCGGATTGAAGGTCGCGCCAACGGGGTTTTGCATCCACCCGTTAGCAATGAGAATCCACAGCGCGGAAAAGTTGGAACCGGCGGCAACGCACCAGGTCGCGACGAGGTGGCCGACCTTGGATAGCTTGTCCCATCCGAAGAAGAACAGGCCGACGAATGTCGCTTCGAGGAAGAAGGCCATTAGCCCCTCGATCGCGAGCGGCGCGCCGAAAATATCGCCGACATAATGGCTGTAATAACTCCAGTTCATACCGAACTGGAATTCCATCACGATGCCGGTCGCGACGCCGATGGCGAAATTGATACCGAACAGGGTACCCCAGAATTTGGTCATCTGGCGCCATATGACGCGGCCGGTCATGACGTAGACCGTTTCCATGATCGCCAGGAGTATTGAAAGTCCAAGCGTCAGCGGGACAAAGAGAAAGTGATATAACGCCGTTATCGCAAATTGCAGGCGCGAAAGCGCCACGATATCGAGTTCCATTGCATCTAGTCGGGCCTACCCCGACCCCCCTGTTGACCGGCAGCACATTTGCGCGCCGCCGAGTGAAGTTGCTGGCCCTCAGTCCGGCCGGAGCGCGGCGAGGGCGGTATCGAAATCCTTCTCCCCACGGTGCGGCGCAGCGACGATCCGACCGTGTTCGAGAATGATGATCCTGTCGGCGAGTTCTGCCTCGCGGCGAATATGCGTCGCGATCACCACTGCATGACTCGGCATGGCACTGCGCAGCCGTTGCAGCACGTCGCGGGCGGTGGCGCCGTCGAGGCCTTCAGTCGGCTCATCGAGAAGCCAGAGCGGCGCCTCGCGCAAAAGCAGTCGCGCAAGAGCAAGGCGCCGCGATTGTCCGCCGGAGAGGCCAAGCCCGCCTTCGCCGAGACTGGTGCCGAGACCTTTCGGAAGCGATGCAACAAGCTCATTGAGACCCGCCTGATCGATCGCGCGATGCAGCTGCGCATCATCCGCTTCCGGAGCTGCCAGCCGCAGATTGTCACGCAGCGTGTCCTGGAAGAGTTCCGTCCTTTGCGTCAGAAGAGCAGATTTTGCGGTCGCGACTTCGCCGCGATCGAGGCCAAGTTCGCCGGCAATGAGCGCCAGCAGGGTCGACTTGCCGGCACCGCTCGGTCCGATAAGTGCAATTCGCTCGCCGTCCGCGACAGTGAAGTTCAATGCGTGAAGGGCGGGTAGGGGGGCGCCGTCATGGGTGACGCTGGCATTCGCAATATGAACCGCTTCTCCGTTCCGCGCCGCTGTTCGCGGCAGGGGAGGGGAGGGGGGTGCGATGCTTGGTCCGATTCGGCGCGCGGCGAGCAAGGTGCGGCCAAGCTCCACGGCGCCCCGCCGCAATGCTGCAAAGGGTTCAAGCGCTGCGAGCGCCACCAGAACGCCAAGCGCCGCAACGGGACCATTGATCGTGCCCGCGCTGGCAAGAGCCGCCATGGCAATGAGCGTCCCGCCGAGCAGGATCGCCGAGGCGACCCCAAACCCAGCGCCAGCGAAAACCTCGATCCAGTTCAGTCGGCTATCGGCGGCAGCAGCCCGGCGATCGGAGACCGCCACCGCTTGCACTTGCGCCGCAAGCCGCCCGGTCATCAAAAGATCCGTCTGTCCGGCAACGAGATCGATGCAGCGGGAACGGAGCGACTCAAGGGCGTGAGCGCGGCGTATCGACGAGGCACCTGCGAACCTTGCGGCGATGAGAGGCACGCCAAGTCCTGTCAGAAGCAGGAATGTCCCTGCGCCAAGACCGACAAGCGGATGCATCATCCCAAAAGTCACGGCGACGGCGAGCGCTGTCACGATCGCAACGGCTGCCGGTACGAGCACGCGCAGATATAGCGAATCGAGCGCGTCGATATCGGCGGTAAGTCGGAACAGCAGGCGCGACGGCCGCTGAACGAGCAACCTTGCGGATTGCGGGCGTGACCAACTGCGAAACAATTGTTCGCGCAACCCAGCGAGCACGCCGAGCGTTGCATCATGGGTTGTCAGGCGCTCACCATAACGTGCTGCCGTTCGCGCCAGAGCCAGAAATCGGATGGCGGCTGCCGGCGCGAATACATCGAATGCAAACGCAGTTGCAGACGACAGTCCCGCAATGGCTGTCGCAGTGATGAACCACCCTGAGAGGCCAAGCAGCATGATGCCGGTAAGAACCGTGATCGCTGCGAGCAATGCACCAGCAAGGAGCATGCTGCGGCGTTCCCGATAGAACAGTGCAATGATCGGCCGGAAAGTGTGGAGGATGCCCATCATGCAGCCTCCTGCGCGATCTGAGGCGATAGCCTGACGATGCGATCCATGCGGGCGGCGAGTATCGGATCGTGTGTTGCAACGATCAGTGTCTTGCCCCTGGCGATTTCGAGGAGGCCTTCGGTGATTTCGCAAGCGGTTATCGTGTCCAGATGTGCCGTCGGCTCATCGGCGAGGATAAGATTCTTTCCTGAGCCGGCAGCAGCACGCGCGAGCGCCAACCTCAATATCTCGCCGCCCGAAAGGCCGGAACCGCCCTCGCCCAATTGAAGATTGCCGTGGGCCTTGGCGACATGTTCGAGGGCGGCAAGAGCCAGTGCGCCGTTCGTCCGCGCTCTGTCGACATCGGGACGCCCAAGCGCGATATTCTCACATAGTGAGCCGGCAAATATATGCGGCCTTTGGCCGATCCAAATCATTCGATTGCGCAACTGATCTGCAGTCGCGCTCGTAAGATGCTCGCCGCCGATGATGATCCTGCCATTTTCGAGGGGAGCCAGCCCTGCGATCAGCGCAAGCAGGGTAGACTTGCCCGACCCGCTCGGGCCCAGTATTGCGACACGCTCGCCGGGCTTCACCTCAAGGTCGAAGTCTTCCAGCACATCGCGATCCCGCGCGGCATGAGAATAGCCAAGCCCTTCGATCGAGACTGACGCGGGCTTATCATCGTTCTGATCATTGCTACCAGACCCGCCCACAATGGCGATGCCCTGATCGCTGAGTTCGGCAAGTGCGGCCAGCGCCGCTTCACCAGCAGCACGGTCGTGCCATACGGATGAAAGCTCCCGCAGCGGCTCGAAGAAGGCCGGCGCGAGGAGGAGAATGAACAAGCCCTCGATCAGATCGAGTCGCCCGCCCCAGGCACCGAACGGCAACTGTCCAAGATAGTGGAAACCGATATAGACGGCGACCATGGCGACGCCGAGGGCGGCAAAGAGTTCAAGAACAGCTGAAGAGAGAAAAGCAACCCGCAGTACGGCCATCGTACGCGAGCGCAGGGATTCGGCGTTGGCGCGCAACCGGTCGGCCGTCAGGTCAACTGCATCGAAAACGCGTATGGTCGTCATTCCACGCAGGCGATCAAGAAGAAAGCCATTCATGCTGCCCATCTCGACCAGTTGCTTCTCACTGGCAGCCTTGGCGCGCCAGCCAATCAGCGCCATGAATAGCGGTATCAGCGGCGCCGCCATCAGCAGCACCAGAGCCGGCACCCAGGAGAACGGGACAATGGAGGCAAGGATGGCAAGGGGAACGTATGTCGCCTTGAGCCGCGCCGGCTGGAAGCGGGCCAAATAGGGCAGGATAGCCTCGGCCTGTTCGGTTATCCCGCTGGCTGCAAGCCCGGAGGCGGGACGCGTAATGTCGAGGGGCGAGCGCCGCGCCAGGCAGGCGATAGCGGTTTGGCGCAGTTCGGAAAGAGTCTTGCGGGCGGAAAGGAACGCGACCCGCGTGCCCGCTGCGTCAAGTGCAGACCGCAGGACGCCGAGGGCGACAACCCCAACGGCAAGCCAGACAATATTGCGCCAATCGGTGCCCGCGATAATCTGGCCAACCGCCATTGCCAGCAACCATGCCTGCGGAAGCCAGAGGAGGGTCGCCGCTAGTTGCAACAACGCTGGCGCCTTGGCGCGAGCAGGCTTTTGCTTGTCGATCGGCAGACTGGAAGACGGCTTATGAGTCGATTCCCGCACAGTGCATGCATCTGCCGGGCTCACCTCTGAGCGAAGCGCCAATGATGCATCTGCTGCGGGTCCCATGCCATCAACCCTTTTCAGTAGTGCGCTTCGATCTGCCGAGCGAGACGATCTTATCCTTCGCCTCCAGCAGTTTCGTGACTTTGGCGCCCAGCGTCAACAGGGTTGCCAGCCGGTCGGTCTCAAGTTGCTTGACATCCTCATACCAGGTCGTCAGCCGCTCGATCAGCCCGTGCATTTCACTCATCCGCTCCTGCGCATGCCGTTCCGCCTCGCTCGCCGGCTGCTGCATCAGAATTTCTCGCAGGACCGACAGTGTCGGATCGACTTCGCGCTTCTTGCGCTCTTCCGCGAGCGTCCGCAGGATCTGCCAGACGTCGTCGGGCGTCGTGAAGAAATCGCGGCGATCGTCGGGCAGGTGTTTCAAAAGAACCAGATTCCAGGCCTGCAATTCGCGTAAGCTCATGGAAACGTTCGAGCGCGAGATGCCGAGAGCATCAACAATCTGATCCGCGTTAAGCGGCTCCGGCGAGACATAGAGCAGCGCATAGATCTGGCCAACCGTTCGGTTGATGCCCCAGCGGCTTCCCATTTCGCCAAAATGCAAAACGAAGGACTGTACGAGCGGCGGGAGATTCATGGTGCTCTTTCGCTTTATCTGTTATTTCAGAAATTACTGAAATGACAGTAGCAAAGAAAGCGATCGGGTCAAGAATGGGCACGGGCCGGTGCGAAAATGCCGCATGCCGAGCGGGCAAACAAAAAGGCCCGGTCGCGATGACCGGGCCTCTTGCACTCTCGATTTTCAGGCTTGTCAGTTCAGGCCGAGCTTTCCGCGCAAGGTCGAAAGGTCTTCGGCGAGCGTGTTGACGGCAGCGGCAAGAACCTTGCGGTCGTCTTCGCTCAGCTTGTCGTACAGCTCGTAGCCATCGGCGGTCTTGTACTTCGCCAGGGTCGTATCGACCGCGTCGAAATTGGAGGAAACCTTGGTCACAAAGGCAGCCTCATCCTTCTCAATCAGGGGACGAACAAGATCGAAGATCTTGCGCGAACCATCGAAGTTGGCCTTGAAGTCCCAAAGGTCGGTATGGCTGTAGCGATCTTCCTCGCCGGAGATCTTTGTGGCAGCAACTTCTTCCATCAGAACGGCAGCGCCACCGACGACCTTCTCCGGCGGCAGGGTGAGGTCGGTAATGCGCTTGTTGAGCTCGGTTACGTCAGCCATGAGCTGGTCGGCAACCGGTCCAAGACCTTCTGTGCTGTTCTGAGCGAAAAGGCCATACTCAATCCGATGGAAGCCGGTGAACCCCGGATCCTTTTCAGCAAGCTCATGATCGTCGGCACGCGAGTCGATCGAGCCATCAAGGTCGCTGAAAAGCTCTGCGATCGGTTCGATCGCCTCATAGCTCATGCGGGTCGCGCCAAAGAGTGACTTCGCCTTTTCGACATCACCGGCCTTGACTGCGTCAGTGAATGCCTTGGTATCAGCGACAAGCTTCTCGGAATTTTCCGACACATAAATCTTGTAGTCGGCGATCGGCTGCACGAGATCGAGCGGCGATACCTCGGCCACGGCGACACCGGGAAGGATGGCCGCGGAAAGGGCGAACAGGCTGGCAGAGAGTGTAAGTTTAAGCTTCATCGATTATCCCCTTAAGATCTGACGCGGGTCACGGCGTGACCCGCTGCTTCGAGTAGTGTCCGGCCCAGGAAGTCGGTTTCATCAAGAGGGCCGGGTAGTGTGAAGAAGAAGCCGCCGCCGATCGGCTTGATGTATTCTTCCAGCGGTTCACCATCCAGCTGGCGCTGCACAGTGATGAAACCTTTTTCAAGATTGGCCTGGTAACAGATGAACAGCAGTCCCTGTTCGAGCTGACCGGACTTGCTGACACCATTCGAATAGTTGAACGGACGGCGCAGGATAAGATTGGCTCCGGATTCCGGCGTGCGCAGATTGGCGAGCCTGATATGGGCATCGAGCGGCGTCACCTTGCCCTCGGGATCCTTCGCATAATCCGGCACGTCATGTTCGGTTTCACCCGAAAACGGAGCGCCGGTTGCTTTCTTGCGCCCGATGATGCGCTCCTGTTCGCCAAGCGGTGTCCGGTCCCAGCGTTCGACAAAGTTGCGGATGATGCGCACCACCTGGTAGGAGCCCCGACGCGCCCATTCGGGCTCATCGCTGTTCTCCGTCACCCAGACGATGCGGTCCATCAGCTCGGTATTATTGGCGTCCGGGTTGGCCGAGCCATCGCGGAAGCCGAGGAAGTTGCGCGCGCTTTCATGACTGCCGTCGGGCTTTGGCGGCAACACAGGGACAGAGCCCTCCTGTTTCCAGCGCAAAACCAGAAGGTCCGGCATGGTCTTTATGATATCGCGCAGCGCGTGAATGTTGGTATCGGGCGTGTTGGACGATATCTGCAACGTCAGATCGCCGTGGCAAAGGTCGCCATCAAGCGCGTCATTGCGAAACGCCTTCATTCGCGATAACCGCTTCGGCTTGTGCGCCCCGAGCCAATCGCGCTTGGCGAAGAACGACGAGCCGAGCGAGACGGTCATGGTCAAATTATCTGGTGGGACGACGGGCCCGAGAATGCCCGAATCCGACGGCGGCAATCTGTCGTCGAAAACAGGGGGCTTGCCCCCCTGCATCAGAAAAGCGATGCGTTCCGACAAGGTGCGGAACAGCCGCTCGACGTCTTCAGGGCTCGAGGCGAGAACGTCAAAGGCCGCGATCATGCCGGCAGCCGGGCGCGGCGTGATGATACCGGCCTGATGCACGCCGTAGAAGGGCTGGCGCTCCTGCGTCTTGTCACTGACCGGAGCGTCGGTGACCTGTTCCTCCTGCTTCGCGGCCGCGCTTGCGCTGCCAAGCCCGGTGGCGAGGACACCGCCAGCCGCACCCACGCCAAACAGTACATTTCGGCGCGTGGTGACGAGGCCCTTGTCGTTCGCCGTCATCGTCGTTACTCCAATCCCACAGCGGCGTTGAGCTTGCCGATCGCATCCGCCAGCGCCTGCATCTTCTGCGAAAGGACCTTCCGGGTATCGGCATTGACGCCGTCATAGGAAGGATACCCATCCGGCCCGCGAAGGGCTTTCAGCTCGGTGCTCACATCGGTCAAACGCAACTCAATATCCCCGACAACCTGCGGGGCTGCGGTCACCGCGACGGGCTTCAGCAGCGCCATCATCCGCGATACGCCCGCGACATTTGCCTCGAAGTCGGAAAGATCGGTCTGCGCGTAGTGGTCGACACCCGCAGCCACCTTCGTCTCTGCCGTAGACGCCATGAGGCGCTGCGCACCCTTGGCGATCTGTTCGGGGGAAATCCGCAAACCGCGAATACGGTCTTTCAGTGCCGTCACGTCGGCCAGCAGTTTGGTCGAATAATTTTCGAGACCCGCAGTGCTTTTCTGTGTGTAGAGGCCGTATTCGATGCGATGGAAGCCGGTGAACGCCGGATCCTGCTCGCGCTTCTCGAGATAATCGGCGACAGGATCGATGGCATTGTGAAGATCCGCGAATTGATCTGCCATCGGCTCGATCTGCTTGTAGGGAACGCGCGCGCTTTGGTAGGCTGCCTTGGCCTTTTCGAGATCGCCCGCCTTGATGGCGGCATCGAGGGCCTGGCTCGCCTTGACGAGGCTGTTTCCCTGAGTAACGAGAAACACTTGGAATTCGGCGAGCGGCCCCAGATAGGCGCGTAGTGCCGGCCGCGCCGCCTCGGCGTCGGATACGGCGGACGGTGTCACATGCAAAGTTCCGCGCGGATTGTTGAGGAGCCCACAGGTGATCTCATAGTCGCCGGGCTTTAATTTCGCCTGCAGCGTCTGGCTGATTCCCGGCGCGATATTCTCCCGCTCCTCGATCACCATGACGCCGTCGAGAATTTCCCACTCGAGCGCGCGATCCGATTGGTTGACGATCGTAAACGTAGAGGGACCGGCAGCCACGGTAATCGCATTGGGATCGCAGGCGCCATTCTTGATTGTAACCGTGATGGCATCGCCCGCCACCCCCGGCTTTACATTTTTCGACGCGTAATAGAATGCGGCGCCGCCGGCAACGACGAGGGCCGCTGCCCCGACGACCGCAAATTGCATCAATTTCTGTGATGCGGGGCGAGGGGAGGCGGAGCCGGTGGATTGCGACATGAAAAATCGTCCGATCAGTTCGAGGGCTTGGTCGCTGGCGCGTTTGCGGCAGCCGAAACGTAAGGTCGCAAGAAAAAGTAGAGGCTGAACGCAAGGAACGAGAAGTAGGCGATCACTTCGCCCAGCGTCGGCATATCCTGATAGCCGAACATGCCCGACAAGATGGTCCCGAGCGGGCTGCTTACAGGCAGGATTCCGCTCAAATCGACGACCACGGTCTGCAGGCTGTTCCAGACACCTGCCTCGTGGAAATGGCGCAGCGTGCCCGCCAGAATGCCGGCGGCAACAACGAGAATGAACAGGCCCGTCCAAAAGAAGAACCGGCGGAGATTCATCCTCACGCCACCGAAATAGATGCCGTAACCGAGCGCAATCGATACCAGAATGCCAAGAACAGCCCCAAGTGGTGCTTCGCTCGATGGGCTCTGCTGGAAGATAGCGAGCAGAAAGAACACCGATTCAAGCCCTTCGCGCGCCACTGCGAAGAACACCATGGCGATCAGTGCCGTTGCTTGCCCGGACGTATGGGCGAGGGCCTCGTCGATATGGGTATGCAACTCTGATTTGATCGAGCGCGCGGCCTTGCGCATCCAGAAAACCATGGACGAAAGCACGATGACCGCTATCAGGCCGACGATCGCCTCGAAGAACTCCTGTGCCTTTTGCGGAAACTGGGCGCTGACCAGTTGCAGGGCAGCGCCAACAAAGAGCGACAAGGCGACTGCAAGGAGAACGCCCACCCATACGGCAGGCATCCATTCACCGCGTCCGGTCTGCTTGAGATAGCTCGCGACGATACCCACGATAAGTGCTGCCTCGATACCCTCGCGCAGCATTATCAGAAACGGAACAAGCATGAATTCGAACCCCAGCGCAGGCTTTGCCGTGCGAATGACACGGCTTATACGCGGGCCAAGTCATAAACTTTCGCTAAAAACGAAGCAATAACAATATATTAGAAGTGTTCTAATCTATATCTGGACTGAATTCCTCAATTATTTCCGTATCTTGAGTACGCTTCTCCACTATAGCGCTTATCCGCTCTAAGCGCCGAGATGGAGAGCTGCCGCATTATTGCCACAATTCTGCACGGCCCTTGATGGAACCTCGTCGATCCGCCTTGACACTCTGTCTGTGTTCGGCAAATGTGAAACCGGTTTCACTAGCTTCGGGATAGCCGTTTGAAATTTGACCTGATGATACTGGCGCCGCACGTGCCATTCTTGCTGAAGGGGGCGCTTCTGACGGCCGAGGCCTGCGCCCTGGCTTTGCTCGGCAGCCTTGTCATCGGACTTCTCGTCGCGGCCCTGCGCACGTCATCTTCGTCGCTCCTGTCGCGTGCCGCTTTCATATATGTGGATCTGTTCCGCAATATCCCGTTCATCGTCCAGCTGTTCTTCTTTTTCTACGGGCTTCCGGAAATCGGCATCTACATCGATGCCTTCACGACCGGAGTTCTCGCGCTTTCGATTGCGGGAGGTGCGTTCAGTTCCGATGTCATTCGCTCGGGAATTCTCGCCATCGATACAGGCATCCTTGAGGCTGCAGAGGTAAGCGGGCTGTCGAAACCGACGATATTTCGCAAGATCGTTATGCCGATTGCCCTGCGCACATCGATAAGGCCGCTCGGTTCAGTCTTCATCAATCTGGTGCTGACCTCGTCGATCCTTTCGACCATCACCCTCAATGAATTGACCGGTTCGGCGAAAATCGTGGCCTCCGATACGTTTCGCCCGTTCGAGGTCTATGCTGTGCTCCTGATCGTCTATGCAAGCTTGACCTATCTTATCTCGCTCGCGATAGGGGCGCTGCATCGGCGCCTCAATCGCGACCGCATGCCGGACGTTGCCTGATGCGGTATACGAGCTTCACTTCCTATGACCTCATATTGCTGGCGCAGGGTCTCGGCGTATCGGTGGCGCTCTTTCTTGTAACGACACTCATCGGATTCCTTATCGGCACGATATGGGCGGTCATACGCTTTTATCGCGTTCCTCTGCTTACGCCGCTTATTACCTTTCTCGCGGAGCTTCTTAAAAACTCGCCGGTCCTGGTCCAGCTGTTTCTTGTATTTTTCGGCCTGCCGGCACTGTTGAAGATCAATGTTACGCCGGTCGAGGCCGCTGTCATTACGCTATCGGGCAACACGGCCGCCTTCATTTACGTGATAGCCGTTGCGGCGATCGAATCTATCGGCCGCGACCAGATCGAATCCGCACGCGTTTTCGGCCTGTCGCGCTGGCAAATATTGCGCCACGTCGTTGCGCCGCAGGCGATGGCCTTTGCCATCGGCCCCCTGACGGGACTTCTCGTCAACCAGCTCCAGGTGACATCCTTGATCTCCGTCATTGGCGTCATCGATCTCACCAAGATCGGCAACATTCTCAATCTGCGTACATTGAAGCCATTCATCGTCTGGACCGTCGTCGGCGGTCTCTACTACATCGCCGCCAAGCTCATCGCTCTTGGTGGCGCACGGTTGGAACGGCGCCTGCGCGCTCACACTGCATGGAAAGGTCTGTGAGATGATCCGCGCCCGCGGCGTACAAAAATCCTTCGGCTCCGCCGTGGTCCTCAACGGAATCGATCTAGATGTCAACGTCGGCGAGGTTGTCTCTATTCTCGGCTCCAGCGGGTCGGGAAAGTCCACGCTGATCCGCTGCATGAACGGGCTCGAACGGCTCGACGGCGGGCTCATCACCATCGACGATTTCGATGTTTCGAACCCGAAAGACCTTGCCGAGGCGCGCAAGCGCTCGGCAACCGTCTTCCAGCTCTTCAACCTTTACCCGCATATGACCGCGGTCGAAAACGTCACGCTTGCCCCGATCCAGGTCCTCAGGATTCCTCGCGCGCAGGCCGAGTCCGAGGCGCGCGCCTTGCTTGATTCTGTTGGGCTCGCGGCACGCGCCGACGCCTATCCGGCCCAGCTTTCAGGGGGGCAGCGTCAGCGTGTCGGAATTTGTCGCGCTCTGGCGATGAAGCCGCGCTACCTGCTGCTGGACGAAATCACCAGTGCGCTCGACCCCGAGATGACCGCCGAGGTGCTCAATATTCTCGCGCGGCTTGCGCGTACGGGCACGACGATGGTGTTCGTCACCCATGAGATCGAATTCGCGCGGACGATTTCCTCGCGCATCGTCTTTCTCGACAAGGGACGCCTCGTGGTCGACCTGCCGACGGACCGCTTTTTTGCGGGCGATGGCGGAATGGCCAATCCCCGTATCGCCCAGTTCCTCTCCAAAATGCGCAAAGAATAGAACATGATCCTCATCGCAAATTCCGAGGCCTGGCCCGGTTTCGAAAAATCCGTCGAACTCTTGCAGCAGAATGCGCACGGCATCGATGCAATGGTCGCCGGCATCACCGAAGTGGAGCGCGAGGTCAAGGTGCGCAGCGTCGGCTATGGCGGCTGGCCGAACATGCTCGGCAAGATGGAACTTGACGCCGGCGTCATGGACGGCACAACGCGCGATGTCGGCGCGGTAGGTGCCGTGCCGGACACATTGCCCGTGGCCGCGCTCGCCCGCGAAGTCATGCGGCGGCTGCCACATGTGATGCTGACAGGCGACGGTGCGCGACGCTTTGCAACCGAGATCGGATTTCCGTTCGACAACGTTCTTTTCGACGACAGCAAGCGTGTCTGGTGGGAAAGGCTCGAAAAGGAGCTCTCCCGAGAACAGCTATCGGCGTTCCCCGACATAGCGCTCGCCGCCCTCAGCCGCGCCATCACCGACCCGGAACGGGTGCGCGACACCACAGTGTTCCTGTCGAAGGATATGGCAAGTGGCATCCATGCCGCCACCTCGACTTCGGGTTGGGCCTGGAAATATCCGGGCCGCCTCGGCGATTCGCCAATTGCCGGCGCAGGGTTCTATGCGGATAGCCGCTATGGCGCAGCCGCCTGCACCCACACGGGCGAAATGACGATACGCTGCGGCACGGCGCGCAGCATCGTGCTTTCCCTTCGCTTCGGCTACTCATTGCGAGAAGCGGTCGATATGGCGATCGACGATCTTGCCGAACTTGACACCGGTTTCCTGGCCGGGGTCGTCGTTCATGCAATCGATGCGGCGGGCAATCATGAAGTCGCAAGTTTCCGCTGCCCGGGAGAGATCAAATATTGGTTCTGGGAGCCACAATTATCCAAACCTGAGCTGCGGATTGCGAGGCAATACGATCCACGGCCCACAACACAAAGGGGAAATGCATGAAAACCATGATTGCAAGGATTGCCGCCGTTGCCCTGACCGCGGCAGTGGCATTTACCGGGGCCGCGCAGGCCGGCAAGCTCGAAGAGATACGCGACCGCGGCACGGTGCGCATCGGCGTTTCGCTCGGCGGCGAGCCGATCGGCTTCCGCGACGAAAAGAACAATCCAGTCGGATATGACGTCGATGTTGCGACGCAACTTGCCGCCAAGCTTGGCGTGCCGGTCGAATTCACCGACGTCTCCGGCGATGCGCGCATTTCCATGCTTGTTTCCGGCCAGCTCGACATCGTTGTCGCCAATACGTCCGCGACGCTTGAGCGGGCGAAGACGGTCAACTTCTCCATTCCCTATAACCGCGCCGGCCTGCGCGTGATCGTCCAGAAGGACGCTGGCATTGCTTCGCTTAAGGACCTTGCCGGAAAGAAGGTTGTCGTTGGCCGCGGAACGACCGGCGAAAGCTTTCTGAAAAAAGCCGTTCCGGATGCGGAGCTGGTCTATACCGATAATTTCTCGCCGGATGGCGTCCTTCTGCTGCAGCAGAAGCGTGCCGATGCAGCGATCGAGGATTCTTCGCTCCTCGATTACCTCGCGACCAAAAACGACAACCTCGTTACCCTTCCTGGCCTCTTTTCCAACGACCCGATCGGCATCGCCGTCGCGAAGGGCGACCCGGAATTTGTGCGCTGGCTCGACATGTTCGTTTCGGACTACATCCAGTCCGGCGCCTATGAGGCCAACTACAAGAAATGGTGGGGCGAAAAGGCCAACCCGCCGACGCTGAATCCGCTCTGGTAAAGACAGGGATGGGCCGGCTTGCCGGCCCAATTCATTTCGTTCAGGAACTGTCGCGCGCAACGAAATAGGTCGGAACCCGCACCAGAGTTCCGCCTAACCGAAAGTCTTTCGGGTGCGTCAGGAACCGCAGGATCTCCTTGATATAGATCGACTTGTCATAGCCTATGGACGAAATCGGATAGGCCTCATACTCGGCCAATGTCACGTCGTCGAAGCCATAGAGCCGAAAGGCTTTGGGACGGGTCTGCAGGACCCTGTCTCTGTGAACATCGAGCACGCCCATGGCCATCGCATCCGAAGTGCAGAATACGGCGTCCACCTCCTTCCAGTCCGGTGACGCCGCAAGGCGTCGCCCGCTCTGGTAGGAATAGTCGCCGCGCAACTCGCCGGCGAGCGCGATTTCGTTGCGTTGAAGTTCCGACCTGTAGTGTGCGACCCGTGCCTGCTCGACGGCCGATGCCGCACGCCCTGTCACGAGAAGAGCGGTGCGAACGCCTTTGCCGGCAGCATCCGCAACTGCGGCCGTGATTCCGGCCAATTCGTCGGGAATAATGGCGGGCGCGGCGTCGTCGCGCATGCCGTTCAGCATCAGCACGCTGTCATTGCGAAACATCTTGCGCACCGTGGCGGCATCGGCAAAATCTGAGAAAACCAGCGCAGCGTCGACGTGATAGGCAATGCCGTTGCGCAGGAACTCCTCGATCCCTTGCGAGGACCCGACCCGAACGAAAATCACCTGCTTGCCGATGGACTGGATCTCGCTGATCAGGAGATCGAACAGGTCGAGATCCGAAAGGTCGTGGATATGATTGACCACCACCGCAACGAGATTGACGGTCTTCGTCGTCAGGCTTCGTGCGAGGAGGTTCGGCTTGTAGCCGAGCGTCTGCGCCGCCTTGAGCACGCGTTCGCGCTTGTCGGCCGAGACCGGCCTCGGCTCGCTCGAAAGCGCGCGCGATGCGATTGCACGCGAAACGCCCGCAAGCTCGGCGACGTCGGCAATCGTCGGCTGTCCAGTACCCTTGCGCGGCTCGATCATGCAACAGCCCCCCTTACGGTCCAGGCTGCCCCCCATGTCGATCGGTGTGGGGTGGCGTCAGACCACCCTCCTGCTTAACCGGTTCGCCGCATGGGGTTCAATGATAAAAGCGTGATCGTCAGCCGCCCAGGCCTCGATTGGACACTCGTCTAGACGTTGGCGAGCGTCTTTTCACGCTGTTTGGCTTCCCGCGCCTGCAGTTGCCGTTCCCATGCAAGCGCGTCTCCGACGATCAGATCGAGATCGTCGCGTTTTGGGGCGAAGCCGAGCAGGCTGCACACACGCTCGTTGCCCGCCACCAGGATTGCCGGATCGCCCGCTCGGCGCGCCGCGAGTTTGACCGCAAAATCCACGCCGGAAACGCGCTTCACCGCATCGATGATCTCGAGCACTGAGTAGCCATAGCCGTAACCGCAATTGGCTGCGGTGCTGCGCCCGCCATCCTCGAGATAGTTGAGGGCGCATAGATGAGCCTGCGCGAGATCGCTGACATGGATATAGTCGCGCACACAAGTCCCATCCGGTGTCGGATAATCCGTTCCGTAGACTTCCATATGCGAGCGTTCACCCGTAGCGGCCTGGCTCGCGATCTTGATGAGGTGCGTGGCCCGCGGAAACGATTGACCGGACCGCAATTGCGGATCAGCCCCGGCAACATTGAAATAACGCAAGGCAACATAGTTGAAATCGGGATAAGCGGCGGCTGCGTCGCGCAACATCCATTCGGTCATCAGCTTGGACGTGCCATAAGGCGAGATCGGCTGATGCGGCATGTCTTCTGTAATCGGCGTCGTCTCGGGCTCGCCGTATACTGCAGCTGTGGACGAGAAGATGAAGTTCTTGATCCCTTCACCTATGGCGGTCTCGATCAGGTTTCGGGACTGGACCGTATTGTTGCGATAGTAGAAGAGCGGATCACGCACCGAATCGGGCACGACGATCGACCCGGCAAAATGGAGGATCGCTGTGATTCCATAGCTGCGAATGACATCGCGAACCAATGCCTGATCGCCGATATCGCCGCGCACCAGCGGCACGTCGCTTGGCACCAGCCATGGAAAACCGCAGCTGAGATCGTCGAGAACCACAACGGAACGGCCGGCATCCTTGAGCGCCAGCGTCATGTGGCTGCCGATGTAGCCTGCGCCACCGGTAACAAGAACAGTCATGGGAAGTACTCCTGAAGGATTGAGAAAGGTTTGGGGATAGACACGTCTGCCAATCGATTACTGCGCCGTTCCTCCTCCCTGTCCCTTCGCTGTTCCTCCCATTGAAATCGTGACCGGCACGCGCACGAGATCCCTGTCCCAGGTGACCTTGCATCCGGTCAACCGATAGCGTGTGAAATAGATGAAGGCATTGTCCCCGGTATCCTGGAAAGACGGTGCCTTTGCGTTGGGGTCGAGCAAGGCAGGGTAGAACACCCTGCCATCGGCCCCGCAACTCTTCTCCCACAGCAGCGGCGCTTCAAAAATGAGCCTTGGCTCCGACCAGTCCACCAGATCCTTCGAGGTCGATGCATAGATTCCGGAGGCGGTCTTGCCGGCCTCGGTGCGCCGGTCGCCGAAGACAGCAATGACTTCACCGCTGCCGCGATATTCGGATATCGAACCGATCATGCGGCCGATTTTATTTGTAGATACGGGCGCACAGACATGATCCTTAGCGTTTGCCGTCTGCTGGCGGAACGGATCGATGAATTGAACCGAGAATTCCTTGCCGTCCCAGGCGCGCCACGAAGACGGATCGCCAAGGTCGCGCGTGCGCAACACGCAGTTGCCGCGCTTCTGGTCGCGATAGCCATCCGCGAAGACCATGGCGTAATACCAGCCGTCACGCTGAATTATGTTTGTCGGATTGGCATAGCCGACGCGTGCATTGCGATCGTTCGGGAAAGGGTAGGGGAGGTTCGCCACCATCGGGCCGGCACCCGGGCCAGTTTCCGGTGCAAAGTTCTTGCCGCCATCGCGCGACACCAGGGCCGTGACCGTATTCAACAGACAGGAACTATAGGATTTGCTGCTGCAAAGACCAGGCGCGCGATTGCCGCGCAGCTCCATATGCGCCAGCGCATAGACGGTCTTGCCGTCGCCGGTCCACAGGCCGCTGATCCAGCCCATATCGTCATACTGGCCGAGGACATTGGATTTCCTCGCCTGGTAGATGACCGTACATTCGGGCTGCAGGTGATTGAGATCGGGGCCGCTGAAGCGGCGATTGTCATTGTGGCTGGCGATCAGGTGAACGTTGCCGTCAGAGTCGCGAAAGGCACGTGCCGGCGCATCGGGCACGTGCGACTTGACGCAGGCCTGCTTTGCCCAATCGAATACCGTTTCCTCCGGGCCGGAAACGCCGAGCGTGACGCTCGGCGTCTCCTGGCCAAGAGCAGGCCCAGCCACCGCCAGCACGAGTGCGGCGGCGGCTATGGCGAAGCAATTGCGCATCAGGCAACCTTGCGGACAGGTTCTTTAATACGCTTGCTCGTGTCGGTCATCTTGTGGTCGACACCGTTTTCGGTGAGGAAGCGATGCATCTCACCATAAGTCTGGTACCAGGCGCGATTGTACTTGTCGAAGAGCGACTGATCCCAATAGTCCTCGAGCTTGAATTCCTTGTTGCTGAAGACGTCGAAGCTTGGAATCTGGTAGGTCTCGGCAAACTCAACCGTACGGCTGTCATAGGTGAAGTAGATCGACGGGGTGCCGTTCGACAAGGCCATCAGGTTGCCGTGCAGGCGGTAGCCAAGGACGAGATCTTTGGACTGAACGAGATCCTCGTAGTCGGCAACCACGTCCGAATAGAACATGCGCTCGCGATAGAGCTTCTCGACAGTCTCGTCGAGGAACCAGTCAGAGACCCACTTGTTGGCCTTCAACGCTGCGATGGCTTCCTCTTTCTGCTCTTCCGTGCCGAAGACGAGCTTCTTTTCCTCGACTTCGCCCTGCGACATCAGCACAGCGTCGAAGCGTCCGGCAAGTTCCTTGACGAGGTCACGATGGAACGTCAGGTAGCGCTTGATATCCTGCGCATAGGTCGGCGAGACTTCGCGTCGCATGGTGATGCCGATGTTCTGGACATCATCGAGCGCCGGCAACTTGATGCGCATTTCGGGATCGTTGCGGCGGAACGCCGTCGGGCAGCCGACGATGCGCACATTGCGGATACCGATATCCCACAGCACCTGCGCCGAATAGGCGCCGCGCACGCCGATAGACGCGGTGGAATCGGCCATCATGTGGAGGACGGTCTTGGTTTCCTCGGACAGCTCGAGCTTGCCCTTGACCGGGGCCTGCGCGCCGATGCCGAAGGCGATGACCGGCAGGCCGAGACGCTTCAGAACCGGGATGGTCTGGCTCCAGCCCATCGACTGATGAACATAATTGGAGCCGCGCAGGAAGACGTAGTCATATTCCTCCCGAAGGCGGTCGATGTCTTCCATCTTGGGTTCAGCAATCGGCAGTACGCCGAGCTTGTCGTAATTCATCAGCTTAAGCGACGAGTCGAATACGAAAGCATCGCCAATATTGTGATAGTGGTTGATGCTGCGCTGGACATCCTTGTAGTTATACCAGCGAACACTGTCGTGATCGTACACTTCGCCTGAGGGGATCATTACGAGTACGCGTGCCATAGAAATTACCTCCGTTTGGCTTTCGGACTTAACGGTGTTTCAGCGTCAACTCGCTTGCGAGAGAACGATGTCCGCATTTGTCGTGACATTTATCGGTTGGTTGCGTGTCGATTTCAGTAGTCGTTCGTAGAGTTCCAGGTGCGCCTCGGCACACTCGATGTGGTTGGTCGGTTGGCGGATAGTTTGGTGCAGGCGCTCCCAGATCGTCTGGTCGCTGAGAACCTCGGTGAAGCGGTCGGCAAGGTCTTCGGCGCTGCGGACGCGGAAATGCAGACCATCCTCGCCGTCGCGGACCTTTTCGGCCATGCCGCCGATATTGGAGCAGATGATCGGCCGGCGATGGTGCAGCGCCTCCTGAATGACGATGGGGGAATTTTCCCACCACACGGAAGGCATGACCACCCAGTCTACCGACTGCATCAGGCGCGGCATTTCTGAATTCTGGTAGGCACCGTAGAAACGCACGCGTGATCCTGCGTCCTCGATGAGCTTTTCCATGCGATCCTGGAAATCGCGCGGCTGCTTTTCGAGATTGCCGCCGAAGATCATCAGGCGCGAATCCTCGCCCCAGACATCTTCAGGAACACGCGAGACCGCGTCGATCAGCACATCGACGCCCTTGAACGGCGTCATCTGGCCGAAATAGGCGAAGCGGCCGCGCCGGGGCTTTGGTCCGGTCAGTTCGCGTGGCGGCGTAACACCATCAATGAAGATGCCGTTTTCGATCACGCTAAGTTTTTCGGGATCAAGGCCCCATTCGGCATATTTGCGCGCAAGGAACATGCTTGGGGAAACGAACCCGTCGGCGAGTTCGAGCATGCCGCGGACGAAGCGCTCGCGCTTGAGGAAGCGCGCCGGCGGAATGTCGGGGAAACAGCCGTGGCAATCAATGGGCGAGGCCTCGTTGCAGAGCTTGGCCGATCCCGCCTTCACCATCTGCCCGTGATTGTGGCAGATCGACAGGAACTCATGGAACGTGACGAGGATCGCCGTATCGGGCAGTGCCTCGCGAATTGCGTAAAGCGCCTCAAGTCCAAGACCGAGGACATGGTGGAAGTGCACCACGTGTGGATTAAGGTCGCCAACGAAGCGCAGGAGATCGCGGCGGATCTCGTCTGTATTGTTGTTGGACAGATAGAAGTGATCGTACTCGTCGGCGTGAAACAGGATCTCGTCGCTGCTGCGCCTAAGGCTCATCAAGGCCGTCGTTCCATGGCGCGGGATCGGATGGCCGGCGCGCGCGAGATAGACGGACTGGACGCCCGGGAGCGTATTCAGGCCCTTGTGAAGATTATAGGAGGCGATTTCTGCGCCACCCAGGGAAATGCTCGGGTGTGCGTGCGAGACCACGAGTACCCGAAGTTGTTCAGTCATCTATTTGACCTCCGATGGCATGCCATCTTTCGTTAGAATCTTAGCCCAGCGGGAATCGAATACCTGGCGGTCGATGCGCTCGATCAAGGCAATCGTCGAAGCCTTGTCGGAGACGGATATGTCGTCCGTTCCGAGCATCTGCGCCGAAGGCAGCCAATAGGACTTGAGGCCGGACTGCTTGAGTTTGAGGCCGAGATCGAGGCCCTTCTCATGCGTGCCGAGATAGCCGCGGGTGAAGCCACCCACGGAAAAGAGAGCGTCCCTCGGCAGAACGCAACATTCGAAGGTGGCCGTGGCGACTTCCGTCGTACCCATGCCGGTGACGGCATCGATCGGGTAGCCGGCGTAGCGGCTGATGAGCGCCCGGTCGGACTGTGAGCCGGCAACCCAGGTGCCTGCCCAGCGGATGGAGTCATCCTCATAGGCAAGGGTCGGCGACAGCACGCAGGCCTCGCGGTCATGATAGGCCGCAAGCAGCTTGTGGAACCAGCCATTGTTGCGCGGCAACAGCGACGCGGCGAGGAACACCACGGTCTCGGTGGAAACGGCGCGTGCGCCGACTTCGAGCGCATCGTAAAGGTCTTCCGAACCGCTCGCCGACACGAGCCGCAGGCGCAAGCCATAGAAATTGGCCAGCCGGCGCACATGGACGCCGATACGGTCGATCAATTCCGCTGCAGCGGCAATAACGATCGGCGCGCGGCGTGTTTCAGGGTCGAGCGCAAGAAGCGTCAGGAGCGGAGCGATTTCCTCAACACGTTCGTCGACGCCGATGACAATGGCCGGTCCTTCGGCTTCCTCGAAGGCGCCGACATCGACAACACCGAAGATTTCGGGTGCCGGACGGCTGACGACTCGCAGCAGAGGTACGAGCTGCTGATCGACGATATGGCGCAGCGCCCAGGCATTTGGATCGATAGCACGGATCTGCCGGACAACGGCATCGCGCGAGGTGATGCGGGTCGGCGTCAGCGGCATGAAGGCACGGCGCGTATCGCTCAAGGTGAGTTCCAGATAGAACGGCGCCGTGCTGTCGCCCTCGAGCTCTGGTGCAAAAGCAACAAAGCCATGAGCATGCCGGTTCGGGTTGAGGCCTGCATTGAACGGCGGCTGGTTGTCGAAGCCGCGGGTAACGTCAGGCCGGTCGATGCGCGTCCAGTTGCCGTCGAGCTGCGCTTCGCCGCGATGCCGCCGCAACTTGACGGCTTCGACGTGACTGTCAGGATCGAGCAGCCAGCCCGCGATCAAAAGGCCGCTGCCCTCGACGCGGTAGGCGTTGTCGATGCCCATGCGCACGGGAAATGGCAGGCTCGAAACCGTCTCGGCGCCGTCAAAGCGGTTGGCGGCGGAGCGCATACGCAAGAGGATTTCCGTCGAACTGCGAACACGCGGCAGGATCGCCCGGACGTGGCCGGGCGTCTCGCGGTTGCCGGCGATGACACGGCGGTCATAGACTTCGGTGAAGCGCCATCCGCGACGTCCGCGGAACAGCAACCGCTCGATATCATTGGGCTCGACCGCTTCGCTGGCAAGGAGAAGACCCGCAAATCCCGATGCCTGGTCCTGAAGATCCGGGCGGGCGAAGACACTGATCGAGCACTCGGCGATCGACGGGGTTTTGCCGCTGATCAGGAGACGGGTCACCGAAGGCGTCAGGTCCTGCGCCCATCCCTGGACGAAGATTTCGCCTTCATCGCTGCCGCCGATAAGTTCGACACAGCCATCCGAGCGCGCGCCTGCCTGCAGCAGCGCGGTGATCGCTGAAAGTTTCTTGCGGCCGATCGGACCGGATATGAGCCCTTCCACAAGTCCGTCGATAACGACGGGCAGATCAGCGCCCGCAAGGTCGGTCACCATGGCGACGAGGTCGCCGATGGCGGCGGCGCGGCCTGCGAAGGCATAGCGGGTCGCCTGCGCCTTGTGCTGGAAGAGCACGGTCTTCAGCGAACGGCGGCGCAAGATATTCGTCGGCACGATGGCAACGAAGCCATGGGTACCAGCAGGCGAGGGCTCCTTCAGGTGCCAGCTGACAAGCGGCACTTTCAGGCTCATCGCAGGATCACCGTTCAGGAATACCGTGACCTGTTCGGAGGTCAGGCCACCAATGCCGAGAACGAGAATGAGCGTGTCATCAATAGGGCATCCGACCACCATCTCGCCTTCCATCACCATCGGGTGACGTTCGGGCGCTTTGCCGGATCGGGACGCCGGCGTATGTTCTTTTTCGTCGGGAAGCACTTGCTACTCCATGATCTCAAGAAAAGGCAAACATCGCGACGGCGGCGCCGGCTGCGATGCCAACCAAAGTGAACAGCAGCAGAAGCAACGGTTTGGCCTCGCCGCCCGAACGCTTCTGCAGCGACTCGATGCGAGTCTCGAGACCAGCAACCACACCGTCCATACGCATGAGGTGAACGTCGAGTTCGGTCAGGCGCTGGTTGATATCGCCGCGCAGCGTCTCAATTGAACCGCTGATATCAACGAGATCGACCGTCGGGCTGTTGCCGGCACCGTCGATGACCGTCGTCGCGTGGCGCTGGATCGAGCGCTGATTGACCTGAAGCTGGCGCTGCGACGCCATCAGGACGTCGAGCTTGTCGAGGATCCGCGCCATCGGCGCCGCAATCAACGCCTCAGCAGCCTGTTCGTCGGGTCGTGGCACGCGCAGCGGATGCTGCTTGCCGCCAGTCGTAATGGCGACAACGCTGAGTTCGCCGGCGCGTCGTACCGCAAATTCCGGCAACATCACGTCGAAGGCGTGAAGGCCATCGCCGATGCCGTTGCGCTTCAAGTCCGGCCGGTCGCGGTCGGCCACGGCCTCGGCGATCGGCTTACCGTCCAAAAGCACGCGGATGGTCAGGCGATTGGCGGGCGTTGCCGGATCGAAGGCCCAGCCGAAGAGCCGGCTGTTGTCGATTGCGTCGACACGGCCCTTGATGCCCTGCTGGCTATTATCCTGTTCAGGCGTGGCGCTTGGCGCGGCTTGAGCTTGCGCTGGAGCCTGCGGCGCCACTTTTGTCACGATGGACATGGCGTACTCCTCTAGGCTGCGACACGCGCAGGACGCAGGCTCTCGATGAGTGCGAGATAGCGAAGTGCTGTCGTGTCTATCGTTTCGGGGTGACGCGCCCCATGGCTCAGGATCTCGCGCAGATCCGGGTCCTCCACTATGCGCCGCATGGCTGCGGCCAGCGCCGTCGGGTCATTCGGCGGAACAGTCAGGCCGTTGACGCCGTCCTCGATCATCTCGGCCATGCCGCCAATATTGCTGGTAATGACAGGACAGTTCTGGCCTTGGGCTTCCTGGATGACCAGGGGCGCATTTTCCCACCAGATCGACGGCATGACCATGCAATCCACGGAACGGATTAGGCCAGCAATGTCGTCGCGGCGGTAGGCTCCCCGCCGTTGCACCACCGGCGCCGTTTCGGCGAACAGCTTGTCGATCGCCTCGACGAAATTTTCGCTCTGGAAGGGAGCGGCGCCATGAACCCGCAGCTCGAAATCGAGACCTTCGGCAATGAGTTGCTTGGCCGCTTCGAGCAGGACCGTGCCACCCTTCCATGGGTTGAGATTACCGAAATATCCAAACACCGGCTTGCGGCGCGCCGGCGCGTCTGCCTGCGCCGGAGCCGGGCGTTCGGGCTGGCCGTTCGGAATAAGGTTGATCCTCTCTTCCGGCAGGCCCCATTCGACATAGCGCTGCTTGAGGAAGGCGCTCGGAGCGACGTAGCCATCGACAACGCTCAGGAGCGATTTCAGATGGCGCTCGCGCAGGACGAATTTATCAAGCGGAATATCCTTGAAACAGGCATGGCAACGGTCGGGGCTTGCGCCGTAGCAGAGTTCCTTTTCCTTCGTGCGGACCATCAGACCGTCGTGGTGGCAGATCGGATAGTAGTCATGCAGGGTCATGACGATCCGGCAGTCCGGCAGCGTACGGCGTACGATGTGCGGAAATTCTGCGCCGAGCAGCAACAGGTGATGCAGGTGCACGATATCGGGGCGGAAATCCTGCAAGAGTTCAACAATATCCGGAACGACACCGTAAAGGTCGATCTGGCTCATGAAGAACCGGTCGAAATGGCCGGACCACAACAGGACCTCGTCGCCACTCGAGCCGATGCTCTGAAAACTCGTGCCCGGACGCTCCTGACGATGGATCTGGTTGGTGGCGCCGAGAAACAGGGCCTCGCAGCCCGCCCTCTGGTAGGCGCGAAAAAGATCGTGCGCAAAGATTTCAGTCCCGCCCGGATGAAGGGCGGGATGGTTATGGGCAGCAACGAGAACGCGCGTCATCGGCCGTCCTCCCTGTATTCTGCAATGAAGACGTCCTGGTAGTGGTCGGCGGGCACGCCGCGCCAATGACCAAGCGACTTCGTAACGATCGAAAGCCCGGCGCGGGTCAATGCGCGATCGAGGAAGCCATCATCGAAGCCAACCGCCGCAAGCGGCGGCATTTCCGGCACGAACCAGCATGGACCTTCGTCATAGCGCTGGAACCCGAGACGCGCGTCACGCTTCTTCAATCTATTTTCTTGTGCGGACTGATCGACGACGAATGCAGTCATGAACACGCGCCCGCCAGGAGCAAGCACGCGTTCGACTTCGCGAAGATAGGCGGTGACTTCTTCGTCGGGCAGATGGGTGACGACCGAAGTCATGATGATGAAATCGAACTGGCGGCTGTCGTAAGGCAGCTTCAGTTCGAGACCGTTGATCTCGCCCTTCGGATTATAGAGCGAGTGGGCAATATCCACCTGTCGGAACTCGAAGTTCGGGTAGGCGGGGCTGACCATGCGCTGGCACCAGTTGATGCCCCCGGCAACGGGGTCCATGCCGCAATAGCTTCCATTATCGCCGTCAAGATATTGCGTAAGCGGGACCGCCATGCGGCCGATGCCGCAGCCGATGTCGAGTATGCGGCTTTGCGGCTGCAGGCCGCCCATGCGAATGAAGTGGCCAAGAAATTCGGCGCCCACAGCCTGGAAATCGCCATCGCCTACAAAGATGCTGTCAGGGTCAGGGCGCGGAAGGAAGCGGTTGCGCAACACGGCATCCGTCAACCAGCGGACATGATCTTCGTTGAAGGGGAGGTGACGCTCGGCCCGAGCCTGCTTCAGTGCGATTACCTCGTTCAAGCTGCACTCCTTTTCGACTTCTCGGCGACGAAGTCGGTCACGGTTTCGTCCGCAGCCTCGTCCACGTAAGTCGTCATCAATTCGGTGATATCTTTGTTCCAGCGCTTGGTGTGCAGCCAGGAATTGTACTGGCTGGCCAGCCCGCGCATGTAGTCCGGGCTGCGGCGGATCGAGCGCCGCTCGAAATGATAAAGCGAAACCGCCGGCTGATAGGCAATCTGAAAACCGATCTGGCGGATCTTCATGCACAGATCGCTGTCTTCGTAGTCACCGATGATATAGTCCTCGGTAAATCCGCCGACGAGATCGTAAATATCCTTGCGGGTGACGAGACAGGCGCCCGTAACCGCCGGGACAGTGCGCGCGATCTGTGCCGGCGCATAATTGCCGGGCATGCCCTTGTGGAAATGGTGGTTGAGCCAGACATTGCGCCGGTCGGGGGCGAAATAGAGCCCGGCGTGCTGCAGCGACCCATCCTCGAAGAGCAGCTTCGGGCCGATGGCGCCGAGCTTCTTTTCTTCCAGCAAGGGCTCGACCAGTGGCCCGAGCCAGCCTGCTTCGGTTGGCACGACGTCGGAATTCAGCATGACGAGCACGGTGCCGCTTGCAAGGCTAGCGCCGGCATTGCAGGCGCGGGCATAGCCGCCATTGCGGTTCATGATCGCGAGCTTCATCGGCAGGCCGTGGAGCAGATGCAGGCCGCCGAGAAGGTGCTCCGTATCCTCCTGGATTTCGGGCGAATCGAGAACGTAGATGAGTTCCGCATTGGCAACGAGCCAAGGATCGGTCGCCATCGCGGAAAGCTGGAAACGCAGGAAGTCGAGGTTGCGGTAGAGCGGTACAACGATCGAAACGAGGGGGGCAGCCGACATCACGCCGAACTCCTTCGTATCGGCGATGCGAACCGTCTTGCCGAGCTTGCGCTCGACCTCGGTGAGGGCAGGCGCAAGGATATTCTCAAAGACCTCACTGCGCGCATGCTGCGGCGGGACGGCGCGCAGGATCCGGTTGCGCTGCGCTGCGGGCTCGAATGGCTGCAGCGGCGGAATAAGCGGTGCGGTCGCCCCGGAGGTCAGCCGCATCTGGAATCGCGGCTGCAGCACCGGACCTGCAGAGGAGGTTTGCGGCACCCAGGCGACAAACCCGGTGACATCCGCGCCCAACCCGTCTTCACGCGCCTCGGTCTTGCCTGCGAACTTGTAGAAATTAGGCTTGAGCGGCAGGATACGGCCTTCTTCGGTCAGATATTCGATACCTGCAAGCATGGAGGAAGGATCATGCGTCCAGCCGCCAACGAGCAAGCCGCCGTTGAGCGCAAGGGCAAGGTCGATCTCCGCGGCGGGATGGGTCTGCGACTTGGCGATCTGCTTGGCTGTGAGCGGCATGCGCATCTGCATGTCGATCGCCGTTGCAATGCCCGCAGCTGGAATCTGGGCAAGCTGGCGCACGAGGAACTCGCGGAGCTCGGGATGTGCCTGGTTCTTGCTCCACCACTTCTGGAAATCGCCGGGGGCAGCCTCCCGATCCGTCAACTCGCGTATGGCGACGCCGTTCTTGCCGGTGAGAATGATATGGAAGGATTGCGGAAGCGTTTTCGCCGACTCGACGAGCAAGTGGCATGGTTGCCAGCCCTTGCGGACGCGGTTGCCGATGACGAACTTCGAAGGCAAAGCTGAAACAGAATTGGGTCCAATCGCATAGATCGAGGTAACGTCGCCAAGTTCGGGATCGATTGCCGTTTCAAGCAGATGCTGGCCCTCGAGCGGTTGCGCACAAACGCGAATCTTGCGCGGCTCGGGAGCGAGCGCTAGCGCGACTTCACGCACCACGCTGGCAAAGACCTGATTCTGCGACAGCCGGAACATGCTGCGCCAGGTGCTCAGGAGATTTGTGAGCAGCTTGATATGGCCCGCTGCCGAAAGGTTGTTTACCGCCCGATCGACGTCGAGATGCGGCAACTCGGCCGCCGGATAAAGCAGCGTCTGTTCTGTCGGTCCAAGCGAACCCGCGGAAAGCGTCAGGCCAATCGGTTCGTCCTTGGTACGCATGGCCCAAAGGACGCGGTGGCCGCCGGTTTCAAGAGGAATATTGAGGCTGACCAGCGGAACAGGCTGCTCCTTCGATTCAAGCACGCATTTGGTTGACGCCCGCATTGCGCCGGGCAGATCCCAGATCAGGACAGCAATGTCCGCGCAGAGCCGGGAGACATAAATACTCTCAGTATCGCCTTCAATGTCCGTCGAATGGTCGAGGTTCAATACACGGCCCTTTCATTCATAGCGGAAGGAACGCGCCCCGCATGGAGCGGAGCGCGCAATTCGATTTCACGATCAATGAACGGTGAAATAGTTGTCCGGATGAGCCTGCACGTCTTCCGAGCTGGTGTTGACCAGCGTGACGGAATCGCCGTGACCGAGGTCCACGACAACATTGTTGCCGACCTGGGTAACGCGCGACGCGAGGTCGTCCGCGGAATGGATGTCCTGGCCGTTGATACCGCTGGAGATCTGGAGGATGTCTTCCCCAGGGGTAAAATCGAGCACGACATCGTTGCCGCCACCACCGGTGAACTGGAACACGTCGTTACCGGCACCACCGATAAGGACGTCATCGCCAGCGCCACCTGCAATGAAGTCATTTCCGGCGCCGCCGAGAAGAACGTCGCTCCCGGCACCACCAAACAGCGTATCGTTGCCTGCTCCACCCTGGAGGACATCGTCGCCCTTGTCGCCGAAGAGAACGTCATCGCCGTTGCCGCCGCTCAGGACGTCATCACCATTTCCACCGAACAGAACGTCCGTTCCCTCGCCGCCGAACAGAGCGTCATCGCCCTTGTCGCCGAACAGGAGATCGTCCCCCTCATCACCAAAAATCGTGTCATGACCATTTCCGCCAAAGACAACATCATCACCGCCATGGGCGCGGATGAAGTCGTCGAAACGCGAGCCAAACAAAACGTCGTCGTAGGCGCCGCCTTCTAAAGTGGCCATCTGCTTCTCCTTCTGTCCTGCTTTGAGTTTACAAAATGCCGGAGCTGTTCCGACGTTTATGCTTTAACGATTGTGCACTGCACCAAATCGAAATGCAACCTAGTCATGGAATATAAATGTGGCAACACATAGTAACAATTTATTACACGAATGTATTATGACATGTAATAATTCGTGAAAGTAATTTATATTTTACGAGATACTACTTTGGATCTGGATATTAATTGGAACTACTTTATTTCTAAATTTGAAGTAGTCTAGAAACATGGGGCCGTAAGGGGCAATATGCCCCTTAATCCTCGCGGAACGCCCTATTAAAGCTGTCGGCAATCGGAGAGGTTATGTACTCGATAGCCTTACGCGACTTGTGGACGATGACGACCTCGGCCGGCATGCCAGGATAGAGCTTCACCTGCGGATTGGCCGCAAGCGATTGCGGCGTGATTTCGGCGCGCGCGACAAAGTAGGCAGCGTCCGTCTTTTCGTCGACGAGCTGGTCGGCGGCAAGATAGGTGATCTTGCCGTCCAGTGGAGCCTGGGCACGCTGGTTGTAGGCCGTGAGCCGGACCTGGGCAGGGGAGCCGACCGTCACGCTGTCGATATCCCGCGGGCCGATCTTCATCTCGACGACGAGCGGCTCGTTTTCCGGTACGATATCAAGGAGTGGCTCGCCGGCAGCGACGACGCCGCCAGGCGTGCGCAATCGGATATTGGCAACGATACCTGCCTGAGGCGACTTGATCTCTACGCGGCGCATCACATCCTTCGCCGCAACGATCCGTTCTTCGACATCTGCGAGTTCGACCTGGCTCGTGGTTATTTCGCCGGCGATCTCCGCCTGCATGTCGCTTTCGATGCCGGTGAGCGCAAATTCTGCGCCGGCCTTGGCCTGTTCCGCCTTGGCCTTGTCGCCGGCATACTCGCCGCGATCACCCGCAAGCTCGCTAAGACGCGTGTCGATCTCGATGAGTTTCGAGCGCTGGGCAAATCCCTTGGCGACCAGACTTGCAATGGCCTTGCGCTGTTCGTCGATCAGTTCGATCTGGCGATCGGTCGCCCTGGTCTGGACGTCGAGCGCCTTTGCCTGTTCGGTATATTGCTCGATCGTCTTCTTCTGAATATCGATCTTGCTCTCTTTTTGCGTCTGGCGCTTGGTAAAGAAGACCTGCTCGGCCTTCTTGGCGCTGTCGGCGGAAATATCGCCCACCTCGCCGAAATTGGCAGGGAACGTAATTTCGGTGTTGCCGGCTTGTTCGGCGCGCAGGCGTGCAAGCTTGGCGATAAGACCGACGCGGCGGCTCTGCAGCGACTGCAGATCCGAGCGTGCGCGCGTATCATCAAGCCTGATCAGCGGCTGGCCTACTTTTACCTCATCGCCTTCCTGGACGAGAACGCGGTCCAGAATGCCACCCTCTAGGTGGCTCACCGTCTTGCGCTTCGAATCGACGATGACGCTACCAATGGCCACCGCGGCACTGCCGAGTTCGGCCGAATAGGCCCAGCCGAAGAAGCCGCCGAAAGCTATGGTGATAGTCAGAACCCCGGCGATGATCAGCCGCCGCAGCGGCGGGTGGTCGGAATCATGTTCGAGTTCCGTATACCAGACAGGTCTGGCGATCGGCCGGTGCGCCGCGAGCTGACTGCCGACCGTTTTCATTGGAAGCGAAGCGTCGGCCCGAACCGGCAAATTCTTCTTGATCTTGTCAATCATGCTCCGGCAGCCCCCATCTTCGAATTGACCGGCGTAATCGATGCGACCACATCCGTACGCGGCCCGAACTGGGTGATCCGGCCGTTTTCAAGAACCAGGAGTTTGTCAGCCACCTGCATTATTGTCGGTCGATGCGCGATCATGATGACGATGGCGCCGTCGTCGCGCGCCTGTTCGATCGCCCGCATCAGCGCCCGTTCACCTACCGAATCGAGATTGGCGTTTGGCTCATCGAGAACGATCAGCCTCGGGTTGTTATAAAGGCAACGGGCAAGGCCAATGCGTTGCCGCTGTCCGCCCGAAAGCGTCAGGCGGCCATCGCCGACCGGTGTGTCATAGCCGAGCGGCAGGCGCCCGATCATCTCATGCACATCAGCGAGGCGGGCCGCTTCTAGCACACGCTGTGGCTCGCTATCGGTCATGCGGGCGATGTTGTCGCGAATCGTTCCTTCAAGGAGAGCGACCGATTGCGGTAGATAGCCGGCGATCTCGCCAAAGGAGCCACGCTCCCAGAGATAAACATTGTTGCCGTCGAGGAAGACGCCGCCGGCAGTCGGCCGCACGATGCCGATGAGCAAGCGCGCCAGAGTGGACTTGCCGGCCGCAGAAGGTCCGACAATGCCGAGCACTTCGCCCGGCGAAAGCGAGAAGGAAATGCCCTTGATGATCGGCACGTCGACACCCGGCACGGCATAGACGAGCTTGTCGATGACAAGATCACCGTGAGGGCGCGGGGTCGGCATTGTCTGCCGCACCGCGAGATTCTGCGACAGCAGCGATTGAATGCGTTGCCAGTTGCCGACGGCCTGCACCCAAAGACGCCAGTTATCGACGACATGATCGAATGGGAGCAGCAACCTTCCGACGAGGATACTGGCGGCAATCATCGCACCCGGCGTAATCTGGCGATCCATTGCGAGGAGCGTACCTGCGGCGAGCACGGCGATCTGGACCATGAAGCGCATGGTGCGCGCGATTGTCGCCATGGCACGGCTGCGGCTGCCGCCGAGATCGAGGAGGCCGATCGCATTCATCTGCAGCGATCGCCAGCGGCGGGCGAGGGCGGGCAACATGCCCATGGCCTCAATTACCTCGGCATGGCGGAGCGTGGAGCCGATCTTCGAAATGGCTTCGATATTGGCCTGGTTTGCATCCTTGACGAGGCTGCGGGTCATAAGATCCGTGATGACGCCGCAGCAGACAAGGACAATCACAGCGATGACGCCGATGATGCCGTAGACCGGGTGCATTAGGAAAAGGGCAGCGAGGAAAATCGGCGACCAGGCCGCATCAAGCGGCGCACTGACCGCCGAGGAGGTCAAAAAGCTGCGCAATTCTGTCAGATCACGGAGTGACTGCGTCGCCTTCGGCAGGCCCTGGTCGATCGAAGCCTCGACCGCAGCCGACAGGACCGGAAGGTTCAGCCGGCGCACAAGCGCGCTGCCCATGGCCTGGAAGGACATGGCGCGAATGAACTCAAGAACACCAAAAACTATAAGAGCGCTCACCGCCAGGATGGTGAGCATGACCAGTGTGTCCTTGCTCTGGCTGTTCAGAACCCTGTCATGCACCTGTAGCATGTACAAGGGTACTGTAAGTTGCAAAAGGCTGATGCAGGCACTGAGCAGAGCGGCATAAAGCAGGCCCGCCATGAATATCTTACGGGCCCGTAAAACCAGCGCTTTTGGCTCGGCGTTCGCGGCCGAAAGCGCTTTTTTACCAGCATGGCTCTTGCCATTTGGATTGATTTGACGAGTATCTGTCATATGTGATCTGCCTTGGAAATGACACAGCCCTTGGTTAGCCCTGAGGCGTCAGTCTAATGCAATAGACTTATAGAGTATTACTGCAGAGAATGTGACAGAAAAAAGTTCTTTTGGTGGGGAAATCAACGAGGGAGACCCGAAAACATACTTGTAACTTACTTCAAAATTTGAAGTAAAATTGACTAGGAGAGAAGGATGATACAAAAACTTCTACACGAAGGAGTGGAAGTCGAAACATCTATCGACGGCTTCGCGGCCGCCGATTTCCCTGAAATATCAGCCGACAACAGGAAGGCGAAGCCCGCAAACCATGCGGTTGTCGTTACACACTTCGAACTGGCGCGCATGATAGAACGCGTCAATCGTCGCTTTGCTGGCGTGCTGCGCAATGAGATGACGAAACTCGGAATCGAAGATGTGGGGCCGGCCCAGGCGATGGTTCTTTTGGCGATAGGGGATGTCGAACTTTCGGTTGGAGAACTCTTGGATCGCGGCCACTATGTCGGTTCCAATATCTCGTACTATCTGAAGCAACTGGCTGACGGGGGCTATATCGACAGGGTTGCTTCGCAGCGGGACAAGCGCTCGGCGCGTATCAGACTGACTGAAAAGGGCGAGCAATTGTGTGCCGATCTGCGCAACGCAGGCGGAACCTACAACCGATTGCTCGCACGGGACGCAGAAGACCTCCGCAACCTGGAAATCGCCTTCCAAACCTTGCATCGACTCGAACTGGTTTGGGGCAATGCCACGCGTTACGGCCTATGATTTGCCTTTGAGCGATCCCAACCAAACGTCAGGCAACCATCGCTGTTCCTCTTGGGACCGTTTCTGACGTCATGCATGTGGCATTCGTTCATCGGCGTGGATTCGGGCAGTTTGCGGCATTGGCCTCCCACCTTGCCGAAACTGGCCACGATGTCAGCCTGATCAGTGAATCTGTCGACCGGCGTATTCCATCGGTCCGCGTCATTCGGCATCGAGTCGAGCCCGGTCCCCGGGCCGACAGCCAAATGGCGCGGCACCTCGGCATCCCGGATCACCATGTCCGCATCGGCCATCGCGTCGCGGAAACCCTCGACGCGATGGTTCGCCACGGCGAGCGGCCGGATATCGTCATCGGTCACATCGGCTGGGGTAGCATGATGTTCGTCAAGGATGTATTGCCGCAGGTTCCAGCAATCGGCTACTGCGAATTCTTCTATCGCGCTGAAGGCGCTGACGTCGGGTTTGCGCCTGACGACGTTCCCGATCTCGATACACGAAAGCGCTTGCGGCTGCGCAATGTGGCGCAGCTTCTCACGCTTGAGGCGATCGATGGGGGGGTGAGTCCGACCCGCTGGCAAAAGAGCCTTTATCCGGCGGCGGCCCAACGGCGGATAGCCGTGTGCCATGAAGGCGTCGACACGCAGCGCTTTCGTCCCGACCGCAACGCGACCCTGAAGTTTCCGGATGGGCGCGTACTAAAGCCCGGCGATCCGCCCATCGTCACATTCGTTTCCCGTGATCTCGAGCCCTACAGGGGATTTCCTCAGGCGCTCGCCGCGGCGGCAAAAGTCATCCGCAGCAATCCTGATGCCATTTTCGTCTTTGTCGGTGGTGATGGCGTCAGCTATGGCGCTCCTCCGCCGGGAGGCGGTTCGTGGAAAGATAAACTGCTGGCCGAGCACGATATCCCGGCGGACCGCATCGTCTTTCCCGGCGCCATCTCGCACGATCTTTTGCGCAAGCTCTACCAGGTCTCGGCGGCGCATATCTATCTCACCTACCCCTTCGTCCTTTCCTGGTCGGTTATAGAAGCCATGTCATGCGGCGCGTTGATCATCGGTTCCGACACAGCACCGGTCCAGGAGGTGATCCGCTCGGGACAGAACGGTCTGCTCGTTCCCTTTTACGACACCGACGCACTCGCCGGCACGATCCTCGACGTTCTCAAGGCGCCGGAGAAATTCATGCCATTGCGCGTTGCAGCGCGGCGCACCATCGAGCGCAATTTTAGGCTGATCGACTGCATCGGGCGCCAAAAGGCCCTGATCAATACGGTCTTGCAGGGCAACTGAGACCGCTATCTATTCCTGGTCTGCCGGTTGATTGCGGCATTGCGGTCCTGAACGTCACGCAGGCTTGTATCCGCCGAACCACCGGCAATCTGGCCACCGCCCGAGCCATAAGCGCCGCCGCCAGCCGGTCCGGCTATTCCGCCGCCGCCGCGCCGGCCACCGCCCACCATATTGGTAACGATGCGAACGATGCGATCGCTGCCGAAGGCATCGCTGATCCATTCCTGCGTGCTTGTCGCGATGCGCCCCGCAAAGGGCACGATCTGTGCCATGAGAAACATGCCGGCAATACAGATCAGCACGAAAGGCGCCACGTCCTTGATCATCAGCGGTGTATCGGGATTGCTGACGGCCTTGAACAGAACCATGATGTTGGCGCGGACGCCGAGAATATAAAAGCTCAGGAAAGTGCTGAGGAAGATCGGGACCAGCATGGCCTGGAGCGTACCCGTCAGCCAGCCGGAGAAGAAGCGCGACGGTATCTTGAACATCAGTAGGATGATGAAGATCGGTGCCAGCGCCAGCATGACCCATAACCCCATCTTGGCGAACAGCATCAGGAACATTGCATAGCCGACGAAGAGCGCGGCGGAGATCCAGACAATTGCCGACTGCAACGAGGTCGTCAGGACTGTCTCGAGCGGGTTCGTCGGCGGCTTGCGCGCCGGCGCGGCAGGTTGGGCTCCCGGGACAGGCTTGCCGTCTGGCCCTAAAACTTCCGGAGCGGCGGCTTGCAACGCCGTCGCTTCCCGTTCGATCTTCACCGACGCCCGGACAGCAATCGAATAGATCGTCGAAATATCGGTGGCGACTGTCCCGACTGTCATCGCCTTGCCGGTATCCGGATTGACGATGTTGTTGAGCATCACATTGTTGCTGACAAAAAGCGGCGCCATGGTCACAACCTGATAGACCGCAACCTGGAACGGCCCCCAACTGGTGGCAAGAAAGAAAATCACTGCGAGCCGAAGCATGCGGAATGCAGCAGTAACGACATTCGTGTCGCCGCGCCCCTGCCAGAACTGAAAGCCCCAGAAGACGAGGTAGAGCACCATCAGCCCGCTGAGCACCGGCGTCATATAGGCGGCGAGAACGCCGTAAGTGGTTGCCGTGAAACTCTTGCCGAGTGCATCGATGTTGGACGACAGGGCAGCAATGAAATTTGGCTCCATGCCGCCCGTCCTATAGTGGCTGCTGGACGATGATATTCGTCAGCGCTTCGTTGACCGGCAGCAGCGGCCCGCAGTCATCGACCGGTCCGAACGACAGCGCGGATGCGGGCAAATCACACGGGGTCTTCAATTTCTGCCGGCTCGCACAGCCTGAAGCAAGCAATGTGGCAAGCAGAATTACGCATACACAAGTTACTCTCACACCTTTACTCCTTGCCCGCAAAAGGCGGGCAACCATTGCTTGGGATCGTCGCCGAGCTTCTCCCTGAGGGCATTCAGTTCCAGTATTGTCTCCGCTCGTCCCGAAAGAACCTTGAGGAGGTCGTCCATTTCCGTCAGGCGCAGGCGGGCGATGACTGATTCCTGGCCGTGCTTGATCAGAAAGCAGCGGCTTGCCGGATCCGTCGACTTGATCCACTCCATTTCGCGCGCCGATAGGCCGAGCCCGCCGGCATGACTTTCGAGGTCGGCGCGTGGATTGGGGAAGAAAATATGCGTCGCACTCTGCTCGATCAGCGTATGGGCGATGTTCGAATTGACGATATCCGATGTGCTCTGCGTGCCGAAGCCGATGATCCCGTTGAACTTTCGAATCGTCTTCATCTTGTCCCTGATGAAGGCCGCAAACACCGGGTCCTCCAAGAGCCGCCAGCCTTCATCGAGGAAGATCTGGATCGGCGTCCCGTCGAGGAGTTCGTCGAGGCGGTGGAAGATGTACATCAACGCCGCGCTGCGGGTCTGCGGATCGTCGAGGATCTTGGTCATGTCGAAGCCCGCAACGTCTGACCAGGTAAAGCGATCGACAGGATTGTTGAAAAGCCAGCCGACCTGGTCCGGCCGCAGCCATTTTTCGAAGCGCGCCAGCAGATCGTTCTCACCGGCGCGAATACGTCCTCGCAGCAGCGTGGCAAAGGCCGGCAATGATCTCCCCTCAGGGGTCGTCGTGAGAATTTGGGCGATTGCCGAGCGGATGACGCTTTCTTCGCTTGCGGGCAAGGGCTGTCCGTCGGGCCGGCGCAGCATCAGCGAAAACAGCTGGAACAGGAATTCACGATTGGGACCGGTATCGCTGAGCTGCAGCGGATTGAACCCGGTCGGCTCGCCCGGCTGCAGTATCTCGTAAGTGCCGCCAAGCGCGCGGATGAAGATCTCGCCGCCGCGGTCCTTGTCGAAGAAGATGCAGCGGGGCGTCGGCTTGATGCGCTGCGACTGGGCCATCAGGAAAGATAGGGCAACGGTCTTGCCCGATCCCGAGGGACCGACCATGGTGAAATTACCAAGATCGCGCACGTGGAAATTGAAGAAATAGGCGCTCTGACTGGTTGTCTCCAGAAGCGAGATAGCGCTGCCCCAATGGTTGCCGTCGCGCTTGCCGCCCGGGAAATTATGCAAGGAAAGAAACCCGGCAAAATTTTTCGACGAGATCATCGCCGAGCGCGCCTGATAGGAGAAGTTTCCCGGAAGCTGCGCCCAGAATGCCGCCTCGCAGTTCAGATCTTCCCGCAACCAGATGATAGACTGGTCCGTGAGCGTCGCGCCGACCGAGCGGATGCAACGGTCCAGTTCGGCCTTGTCGTTGCCGAGGCACATGATCGACAGATGGTGCTCGCCATAGATGGAACGCGAACTCAAAAGTTCGTCTCGCGCGCCGACAAGCTGGTTGCCGATGATGGAGCCGGCTTCCTCAGCCATGGCGATCTGGCGTGAAACGCGCTCGATCTGGTTTTGTGCAACCGGCTTGTCGATAATGGAAAAACTTTGGCTGACGATGAATTCGTGCGGCACCTTCAACAGGCCATCAAGGAGGAGGGGGCCCGTATAGGAAGGATATTCGCGCACCGACAGCATGGCGCCGAGGCGGGAATCGGCAGGCGGCGTCGCGCCGACGAA
Organism: Phyllobacterium sp. SYP-B3895; assembly: GCF_009647635.1. Taxonomy (NCBI): domain Bacteria; kingdom Pseudomonadati; phylum Pseudomonadota; class Alphaproteobacteria; order Hyphomicrobiales; family Phyllobacteriaceae; genus Phyllobacterium; species Phyllobacterium sp. SYP-B3895. The sequence goes on from NZ_WJIG01000005.1 coordinate 197,788, forward strand.
CTCGACGGCATTGCGGCCGAAATGCAGGCGCTTCATCGCCAGCGCGCCGTCAAGCGGCATGCGCGGCAGACGCATCTTGACCGGCTCGATCCCGTTCAAAATCTGGACGAGGAATTCGAGCGGCTCGGAATAGAAAATGCCAGGTTCAGTCTCGCGGATGCCGAGGAGCTTGACCTGATAATCCTGCAGGACCTCGCGCACACCGAGGACGGCATCGCGCAGTTCGCGCAATTCCTCGGCTTCGCCCTGCCGCGCGCCCTTGGGTTGGCCCTTGCCGCCGCGCGCAAAAATGCCCTTGGCGATGGTTTCAATCATGCCGACCTGGCCGCGCAGCGGCCGCCGGACGATGGTGATGTACATCTCGTTGACGAACATGCGCCGCTGCTCAAGCTGCGCCATATAGCGGCGGTTCAATTCGTCGGCGAAGGGGTTGGTGAACTCGCCATCGAGCTTCGGTTCGAGCCGTCGGCGGATCATGTGGCCATAGACGGCATACCGGCTGTTGCCGAGCGTGCGCAGGATGGTGTTGCGCCCTTCGAGCTTGCCGTTGATCTGCGCCATGTCGGCGGTTTCGAAGCAGAAGCCTTCGACCTTGAGTACGCTCAGGAGCAGGCCGTCCTTCGTGCGCAAGGTAGTATCGTCCACATGGCGCGTATAGGGCACGTTGGCGGCGACGGAGCGTTCGCGCGTCGCCTGGGCGCCGTAGCGCATTTCCTTGCGGACAGCGCGCGACATCATGTCGGATCTCCCGGCGCGTAGCTTTTGACACCCCAGAGGGTGGTGGACTGCGGCGGTGTCTTGGCGGCCTTGACCCGCAAAATATTGAATATCTGTTCGTCGCGCAGTGTCAGGAAATAGCCGAAACTGTGGATAGGGAGCACGAGGAAGAGCGTGAACAGGCTCTTCGTCGCCAGAAAAATGACCGCCGTCACCACCATGTTGAACATGGCATACATATACGGCACGCCGAACAGGGTCGGTGCGCGTGTCAATGCCTTGACCAACGAGATCATGTCCGGCGCTTCCTCAGTCATCTCATACCCTTTCCGGCGAAACCGGCCGCAATCGCAAACGCTGATCCGGCACGCTGCCGCCTGTCCGCACCGAAGATGCGGACCTGCACATCCAACCTTGCTCTCGTCACTTTAAGTCTCCGATCGGACGGGCCGATCCTGCCCCGGTCCTAGTGGCCCAATGCGCCCTGGAAGAACGAAACGATCTGTGTCGATCCGAAAACCAGGACGATGCCCATGATGACGGAGCCGGCGATACCCCAGGTAAACCGGCCGGTCCAGGCAAGGAAACCGCAGCTTATGACGGCAAGAATGGCCAGCATCGACGCGATCGGCCCCGTCAGAATGTTGATCATGGTCTGCAGAACAGAGGATACTGGCTGCAAGCTGGACTGTGCGAAGGCTTCGCCGGCAAAAAATGTAAGTGACAGAGCCAATGCAGCCCCGGAAATGCGCAATCTATTAAACATTCTGACTACTCCACATGTAATACAAATCCTTGAGTCCATTCCTCCGGCTTGGCAGGTTGGCCCTCGTTCTTCTTGCCCGCCGTCCGCTTTTCGCCGTCGGACGCTGGCACTCCAAGCGACTTCCACCCGTAGAGATCGGTAAGAATGGCCGAGACATAGCGAACGGTTTCGGGATAGAGCGGTATGCCGCGATTTTGGTCGACGGCACCCTCACCGGCATTATAGGCGGCGAGCACGTAAAGCGGGTTCTGGTAACGTTTCTGCAGGAAGCGCAGGTACCGTACCGCGCCGCGGACATTGTCTTCCGGGTCGCAGATATCGACGCTGAAGCGCTTCGCCGTGGCAGGCATCAGTTGCATCAGCCCCACGGCGCCCGCGCTCGAAACGGCATTCATGCGAAAGCCGCTTTCCTGCCTTGCGATGGCGAGGAGGAAGTCGAGGTCGAACGCTTCTTCGTCCGCTATCTTGCGGATGATGATTTCACCCTGTTTTGCATCCGGCACCTTGCTGAAATCGCAGCCGGCAGGTTTCGCGGCAATCGTTGCACTGGGCGGATTGACCGGCGCCGCTTCCTCGATGACCGTCACCTTGACCGGCGCATCTTCAGCGAGCGCCACGCTCACCGAACCGGCAGCAATCACGGCGAAGGAGGTCAGCAGGAGACAAATCCGGTTCATTGCTTGCGCCCCAGCGGAACGACACCGGGCTCCTGCATCTTTGAAAAGTCGTTATAGGCAGCTGGTCTTTGCCGTCCGGAGCGCACGAACGGGTCGTAGAAGATTTCGGTGACGACACCCGGCCGCCCATCGCGCCGGCCGAGCTGGACCACAAGCGGCACCGTCGCGCGCAACATCTCGACGATCTCGACCTTCGTAAGGCCAAGGCCGCCGCCGCTCCCTTGCATGACGAGCAATGCGAGACGCGTATAGGCAGCGCTCGGCGAATTGGCATGCACGGTCGACAGCGAACCGGGGTGGCCCGTGTTGATGGCCTGCAGGAAGTCGATTGCCTCGCCGCCGCGGATTTCGCCGAGCAGCAGCCGGTCTGGCCGCATGCGCAGCGATGCTTCAACAAGATGGCGCGGATCAACGCGGGCGACGTTCTGGTTGCCGCGCGTCGCAATGAGGCTGACGTGATTTTCCTGCGGCGGCGTCAGTTCCGGCGTGTCTTCAATCGTGATCAGGCGTTCGTAACCCGGAATCTCCTGCATCAGCGCGTTAAGGAACGTCGTCTTGCCCGAACCGGTACCACCCGAAATTAGCATCGATACGCGCCGGCACACGGCTTCGCGCAGGAAAGACTCGATGTTGCCGCGCGCAACCAGGTCGCAAAGCAGCGTTTCATCATCGGTCAATTGATAGGCGCTGTCGGTGACAAGGGTCGAGCGAAGTGCCCCAGAGGCCGCATAATCGTCGAGGACGAGTTGGCGTGTCACCTGACGGCGAATGACGATAGCGCCGCCCTTTGGTGCAGCCGGCGGCAGCACCACCTGGACACGCGCGCCATCAGGCAGGGTCGCCGAAAGAATAGGCTCTTCCTCGTTGATGAACTGGTGGCTTGCAGCGGCAACCCGCTCAGCCATGAACCGCATCCGCTCCGCTGTCAGCTCCGGCATGGCGTAGCGCATCATGCCCGGCTGGCCAACCCGTTCAACGAAGGCGATTCCCGGTTCATTGATGCAGATTTCGACGACATCGGGAGACTGGAGAAAGCCGCGCAGAGGTGCGAAGGCGAGATCGATGAGATCAGAGAGTGAGGCGGCGTAACTCATCGCGGACCACCTCCGAGCCTGACTTGAATGCCGTCAATATTTGCCATCCCAGCCTCGCCCACGTTTGAGTTCCTTGAGCTTCTCCTGAACAGGATCGGGATAAAGTTCGGAAAAATCGAGATCGCGCCGCACGAAGATCGCAACCGGTGTGCCCTGGTTGATGCTGATCGTCGGCTTGATGTTCATCGTGCTTTTGAGAACCTCTTGCCCGACCTGCGCGAGCCCCTGGGCAGCCGCGCCAAGTGCCTTGTTGCCAAGGTCTTGTCCGACATTGTTGTCGGGATAGATGGTGTTGACGGTCGTCTTGCCCGTAATCGGATCGGTAATCTGCGTCGTAATCGGACCGGTGTTGTAGGTGGTGGCACGTGAACCTGTGTCCGCGAACGCCTGCGCGCCAAGGCTGAGAAAGCTCAGCACAAAAGCCGAACCATACTTGGCGAGGTAGTGATTATTGACGTCGCCGGCCGAGCCGGAGACGCCAAGTTCATCCGTGCCGATGGAGCCAAGGTTGAGCGAGACACCATCGGCGCGAAGCAGCCGGTTCCACACGATAAAGGCGCGCTTCTGGTTCTGCTCGACTCCTGCATTATATTCGCCGATCATGCGCGAACCCGAGGGGATGAGCACGCGGCGCCCATCGAAGGACCACACATCCTCCGTCGTTACGGCGCGCACCATGCCGGGCAGGTCGGTCTGCACCGCCGTTTCGAGGACACCGCGGATCATCGTGCCTTGCGGCACCAGCGCGTCGATGCGCTTGGTCTGTTCAGCCGTCGCGACTTCCACCGGTTTGGCGGCCAAGGCCGAGAGGAACTGGTTGTTCGGGTTGGTGTCCTGGAAGGTTGCGGCGCTCTTTTCCTTTTCCGCCTGTTCCGGAGTCTTGCCTGCCTGAGCCAGCGGGTCGACCTGGCCGCCGGTCTCGGTCACGACCATGGGCGAACGGTAGCGCTCCCATCTCTTCTGGTCGTTTTCGGATTCGCGCGCCAACCGTTCGGCCTCGAGTGCCTTGCGCTCTTCGGCGAGGCGGCGCGCCTCTTCCTCGGCGGCCTGCTTTGCCCGCTCGAGTTCGGCGTCCGTCGCCGAGGTCCCGGTTGGCTGCATCGGCGCTGCCGCCGGCGCTTCCGGCTCCGGCGGCGGCACGTTCAGCTGCACTTTTGCTGGCGGTGCCAGGAATTCTTCGTTCTCATTTGATTCCACATTGTCCGGCGCCTTCGGCTGCGCCAACCAGAACGGCATCGCCAGAAGGGGAATCGAAACCATGCCAAAAAGTACGACGATGGCAGCCTTGCTCAAGCCGCGCTTCGGCTCCGACAGTTGCGACTGCGCGCTTTCCTCGAGTTCGACGCTTTGATGATAATTCGGATCAGGCATGGCGCTACCTCATCCGCTCATTGGAAGAAGTGGTCCTGGCCGCAACGGCCGATCCACCGATCTTCTGCATATTGAACAGGCACAGCGCGAGGTCGCCGCGCCGCAGCATCCACTGCCTGGCGATCTTGTCGACGACCAGATAATCGCCTTCGCGGCGGAAATTGGCCAAGATTTCCCGCTTGCCGCCTTCGACAATGAAGATCGAGGGAATGTCACCGTCAAACTTGAACCAGGTCTTCACCCCATCGTCGAAGGCGTAGGTCGGCTTCAACTCGCCGTCGCCGCGGAACTGGTAGTTCGTATTGGAATTCTCGAACTGGAAACTGGCGCGGTTGGGTTCGGAGACGAGGCGCTGCGCTTCCGCGAGCAGTCGCGAATCCGCCTCCTCGTCCGGATAGCGGAACTTGACCAGATAGGTCTGGTCGCCTTCAGATTCGGCATGGGCCCGCAGGATGAACGTGTAGACATGCTTGTCGCTGACGACGTTCATGTTCGTCGTCGTCTTCGCCTCGACCGGCTTCAGGAAGATGATGTTGCCACGCTTGTTGGGCTCGATCTTCCAGGACAGACTGTCACCCACCGCTACCGTTTCAATCTTCTCGGTATCGCCGAGGACGATCATCGTCGAGACGCCGTGGGTTGCGTCGACCGAGACGACATTGGCGGGATTGTAGTTGACGGTGCGTACACGCGCATCGGCCTGACCGCGCTTCGGCGCAATTTCGGCGAGGACCGGGCTTGCGGCGAGAACCCCGGCGCAAACGAGCGGCGCAATCAATTGCAATCGGCAAACGGAGAACAGCGTCATGATCAATGCCCCTGTTCCGATGCCGGCACGCTTTCCTGATCGCGGCGGTAGTCCTGGATCTGAAAGCCGAGCGGATTGTCGAACCGCCACTCATTGGTCATCGGTTCGCGCGAATAGCGGAAATGCATGAGCGCCACCCAATGCTCTTCGGGCCCCGTATCCTGACCGACGCGCTGCGTGGAAAAACGCACGATGGCGGTTTTGTTGTTGGGTATCTGAATTGACTTGATGGTCGGAAGCACGCGGGTCTGGCGGCCAAACCGATTGACAGGGTTGGTCGGGCTGGAGGGGCCGTAGAGGTTGAGAAGATCCCGCTGCGCATCCCCGGTCGAAAGGAGTTGCGCCAGATCGAAATTGTCCTGAACGGAAGCAGGATCATAGGTCTCGCGCGCCTTGACGTAGCGAACCACATCCATCCGGGTGATCGCTTCCGACTGCGTCAGGTCGCCCTCGGCGAGCGGCCGCTTGATCTCCATGAAGCCCGTCGTCTTGTCGACCTCGATGACATAGGGCTCGAAGCTTTTCAGCGGCAGGAGCAGGGCAAGGCAGGCCATGGCGAGGCCGGCGAGCAGGGCGCTGAACCCAGCGACGATCCAGGCAACGCGCCTTGACCGCTTCACCGTACGAATAACGTCGTTTTCCCAGCGCACCGCTTCGCTGAAATAGCGTGAATCGAGACCTTTGTCCGGCGTCAGGGTCGCCGTGTCGCCGCCACGCTCAACCATTGGAACACAGCAACCCGAAAGAATGAACGCAACGAGAAAATGCCGAACTCAAAATCAACCCGCCTGAAATAAATTGCAATATATTGCCAACCGTAAATTCGGTTCACTAAAAAGAAAAGCAAAAGTCGTCCATCGCCTTGCTTTTTTGATTCAAGCAAGATTTATCAACACTCGGATTCGTTGTATTCTCAAATTTATGCCACGTTATGCGTGTATTTAGTTGCGGGTCCTGTGTCAATGAGACTTTAGTACTATTCCAACCCGGTGATATGCTGATAGAAATGATTTTTTCCATGTATTATGAATGACTTGGAGCATTTCGCAACAGCCTGTGGATTTCTCGATCCCAATCTGGGACGGGCACTTGCCGCTGAGAATTCTTGGTCAAATGTGCAGGTCGTGCTACCTCTTTTGTCAGTTGCAGCATGGGTGAAGAACCGTGACCGAAGCCGAAATTGTCGAAATCGAAACCTGGCTCAATGCCCAAGGCATCTGCGGTGCAACCGAAACCGATCTCATGAACGGGTTCTGCGATCGATGCGTTGCAGCGGGCATCAAGCTCGAACGCGGGAATACATTCGTCGATACGCTCCATCCGATCTATGAGGGGAGGGTGTTTCTCTGGCGGCGCGAGGGGAAACTGGAACGCACCATCATCGAGTATGGCTCGTCGCAAAGCGGCGAGAGCGCCGAGAATTGGCAGGCATCGACTTTCTATCATTTGCTGGAGATCGGCGAAGTCGAAATGCGGCACAGGCTGACTGCCGACGAAACACCTTCGTTTCGCCAACTCGCTTCGATGCGAGACGAGGGCTGCACAGACTATTTTGCAATGATCGTCCCTTTCTCGAAGCAGGGCAGCATCGGCGAAATGGATGGATTCTACTCGTCCTGGGCCTGCGACCATGAAGAGGGTTTCAGCGATGCGGACATCGTCGCCCTGCGACGGCTGGTAAGCAGTCTTGCACTCGCGATGAAATGCGCTTCGCTGACGCGGATCGTAAGGACCCTGGCGGAGGTTTACCTTGGCCACGACGCCGCCAAACGGGTGCTTGCCGGCCGCATCAATCGCGGCGCCGCCGATCGCATCGAGGCCGTCCTCTGGTATTCGGATCTTCGTGATTACACGCGCATTTCCGACGCTGCAGCGCCCGACGCCATCATTCCCATGCTCAACGATTATGCAGAGGCCGTGATATCGTCGATCCAGGAGATGGGCGGCGACGTGCTCAAACTGATCGGTGACGGTACGCTCGCGATCTTTACCGATGGCGATTCCGCCGACGCAGCCACGGCCGCCTTGAAGGCCCAGGCGCTCCTGCGCAAGAAGCTGATCGTTCTCAACCGGCAACGGGTCGAAGCCGGACAACCCGCGACCAATGTCTATCTCGGCCTGCATATTGGCGAAGTGTTCTTCGGCAATATCGGCAGTGACACACGACTTGACTTCACGGTGGTCGGGCCTGCTGTAAACGAGGTCAGCCGTATCGCTTCGATGTGCCGGTCCGTCGACCAGGAGATCCTGATTTCGGAGCGCTATGCTGCCACGCTGCCGGATGCATTCCGCTTGAAACTGGTCTGCGTCGGCCGCTTCGCCTTGCGCGGGGTAGGGCGTGCCCAGGAACTCTTCACCATCGACCCCGCGATCATCCAGAAGGCCATGGCGTCAGTGTAAAGTTCTAACATCATTCATTTTAGTTCCTTCGGAGAGGTGAGCGCTGGTTCTCCCGCAAGTCGCACTTCAAACTTGAACCCACCTCCTGAACCCTTTGCGGCGTAATCTATCTTATGGAACTCCGCTGTTCGCCTGATCGATACGACAAGGTTTTGGAAAACCTGCACTATCTGTTGATTACTCCCCTGCAACATCGTGGCGGTGGGGCGGTCTCCGTCGCTGTCGCTGGGAAGTTATATTTTGCGCGCAGGAATGCCCATTGAGTGAGCCAGCGCTAGCCGTCATTGGATTATCCCTTTTCAGCTCTATTTAATACCAAATAGGGATAATCCTGTTCAATATCGCTTTATAACATCGCTCAACCGAGATATTATCCCCCATACGATGCATTTCTCGTTCTTGTGGGATAAGATGAATAATTTCAAAGAATTATCGTCAGATCAGATTCGCCAGCTTGTCGATACCGAGCAGGTTTATGAATCCTATAAGGCGAGTTCGAAGGAATACGACCAGCGCTTTTCCGGCTCCATGTCGTGGAAGACGAGCACGAATGCCAAGGAATACCTCTACAAGAAATCCGGCGGTATCTGGAAATCACTTGGTCCGCGTTCCACGGAAACCGAAACGACATACGGCCAGTTCCACGCCGGTCGCGAGACCTCGAAGGAGCGCGTGGGCAGCCTTGCGCAGCGTCTCGATGAGCTTGCTCCGGTCAACCGCGCCATGTCGCTCGGACGCGTACCGCTATTGACGGCCCGCATCATCCGCGCCCTGGACAAACTCGGGTTGATCGGCACCGCCATTGACATCGTCGGAACCAACGCCCTCTTCGTCTACGAGCGCCTTGCGGGGGTACACATCACGAGTGGCCTTCTCTCGACGCAAGACGTTGACCTTCTCATGGACTCGAGATTCAGCCTGCGCTTGATCAGCAAGACCTTTTCGCAGAAAGGGCTGATCGGAATCCTGCAAAAAGTCGACCATTCCTTCGTACCACTGGCGAAGAACAGCTACAGGGCAGCCAACCGCGACGGCTTTCTTGTCGATCTGATCAAGCCGACGCCGAAGAACATCATGTCGGGGGATGGCAGGTCAGGATTCAGCTCCGACGACCAAGACCTGCGCGCCGTTGAAATCGAAGGGCTCGCCTGGCTCGTCAACAGTCCCAAGGTTTCGGCCGTCGTGATCGACCAACGCGGCTATCCGCTCACCTTTTCCTGTCCGGATCCCCGGGCCTTCGCCCTTCATAAATTGTGGCTGTCGCGTCGTACGGACCGCGATGCTGCCAAACGCTCGCGTGACGGCATGCAAGCCCGGGTTGTTGCCGAACTCATCCGCACGCGGTTGCCCCACCTTCATTTCGGTTCCGAGGACCTTCGGGCCATGCCGGCGGCGCTTCGCCGGCTTGCCGAAGAATTCAACGTTTCGGATAGTACCGACGAAGGCAGTCTCACACCCAATTGGTGAAGAGCAACGGTGCAACACGAAGCGCCCCCTTCCCAAGGAGAAGGAGGCGCTTGGCACTTAGCTATAGGCCTGCATCGGCGGACATGAGCAGACAAGGTTGCGGTCTCCGGCCACGTTGTCGATGCGCGAGACCGGCGGCCAATATTTCGGGTTCTCCTCGCTCGGTCCGGCCGGCAGGCTGGCCTCGCTCCGGCTATAGGGATGCGCCCAATCGTCGGCCAGAACATCACCTGCCGGATGCGGCGCGTTGACGAGTGGATTGTCGTCCTTCGGCCACGCTCCGCTCGCAACCTTTGCCGCTTCACCGGCGATTGCGATCATGGCATCGCAGAACCGGTCGATCTCGCGTTTCGATTCCGATTCCGTCGGCTCGACCATCAGTGTCCCCGGAATTGGCCAGGACATGGTCGGCGCATGGAAGCCGTAGTCGATGAGCCGTTTTGCGATGTCTTCGACGGTCACGCCGGCGCTTTCTTTCAGCACCCTTGTATCAAGGATGCATTCATGCGCGACGCGGCCATTGCGGCCCTTGAACAGCACCGGATAGTGGTTCTCGAGCCGGCCTGCAATGTAGTTGGCGTTGAGGATGGCCATTTCCGTCGCGCGCTTCAGGCCGTTTGCGCCCATCATCCGGATGTACATCCAGGTGATCGGCAAGATCGATGCGCTGCCGAAGGGGGCCGCTGAAACAGCGTGGCCTGTATTGAGCTCGACATGTCCCGGCAGGAAGGGAGCAAGGTGGCTCTTGACACCGATCGGGCCGACGCCCGGTCCGCCGCCGCCATGCGGAATGCAGAAGGTCTTGTGCAGGTTCATATGGCATACGTCGGCACCGATATCACCGGGACGGGCCAGCCCGACGAGCGCATTGAGATTGGCGCCGTCGAAATAGACCTGCCCGCCATGCGCATGAATGATGGCGCAGATGTCCTTGACACCCTCCTCGAAGACGCCATGCGTCGAGGGATAGGTGATCATCAGCGCCGCCAGATTGGCACCATGCAGTTCCGCCTTGGCCTTCAGGTCGTCGAGGTCGATGTCGCCCGCTTCCTCGCAGGCGACGACAACGACGCGCATTCCCGCCATATGGGCGCTGGCGGGATTGGTGCCATGCGCCGATTCCGGAATGAGGCATATGTCGCGATGCGCATCGCCGCGATCGAGATGATAACGGCGAATGGCAAGGAGACCGGCATATTCGCCCTGACTGCCAGCATTCGGCTGCAGGGACACCGCATCGAAGCCCGTGATTTCCGCGAGCCATGTTTCGAGGTCATCCGTGAGCGCCTTATAGCCGAGCGCGTGATCGACCGGGGCAAACGGGTGAACATTGGCGACGCTCTGCCAGCTCACAGGCAGCATCTCGGCCGCCGCATTGAGCTTCATCGTGCAGGAGCCGAGCGGGATCATGGCCCGGTCGAGCGCAAGATCCTTGTCGGCGAGGCGACGAAGGAACCGCATCATTTCCGTCTCGGAGCGCTGCTGATGGAACACCTCCTGGGTCATGAACCCCTCTGCGCGGCGTTCGCTCGGCAGACGCATGTCCGTATCATCAGGCAAGATCGCGCCGAACAGGGCGGCGAGAGCCTGCAAATCCGCCTCGGTCGTGGTTTCGTCAAGCGTGAGGCCAAGCCGGTCCTGATCGATGATCCGAAGCAGGCGTCCATCCTTTTCCGCAGTGGCGGCAATCTCCCCCGCCGTGCCCGGCACATCGACGGTAAGCGTGTCGAAGAAGCGCTTGCCGGCAAGCCCGATGCCTGCGGCCTCCAAAGCAGCGGCAAGGCGGACCGCCTGGCTGTGTACGCGCGAAGCAATCGCCTGCAGCCCCTGTGGTCCATGCCAGATGGCGAAGGATACTGCCATGTTCGCCAGCAATGCCTGCGCCGTGCAGATGTTGGACGTCGCCTTGTCGCGGCGGATGTGCTGTTCGCGTGTTTGCAGGGCAAGCCGATAACCAGGGCGGCCCTTGCTGTCCACGGACTGGCCGACCAGCCTGCCCGGAATAAGACGCGTAAGAGAATCGGTCACGGCAAGATAGGCGGCGTGCGGACCGCCATAACCGACGGGCACGCCGAAGCGCTGCATCGATCCCGCGGCAATATCGGCGCCGAGCGATGCCGGAGGTGCGGTGATCGTCAACGCCAAAGGATCAGCGACCGCTATCACCAGAGCGCCGGATGCCTTTGCGTCCCGAATGGCGGCGGAGTGATCCCTGTAGACGCCATATGTATCCGGCCAGGGAACGATGATCGCTGCCACTTCAGCGTCGATTACACCGCCGTTGACGCTCATCCCGAGTGGTTCGGCGCGGGTGCGAACCACGTCGAGAATCTGCGGATGCACATCACCGGCGAGAACAATGCGGGTACGCTTCTCGCGATGATGCCGGTAGGCGATGCCGACCGCCTCGGCCACGGCCGTCGCCTCGTCAAGCAAGGACGCCGACGCGACCGGCAAGCCGGTCAATTCGGTCACGAGGGTCTGGAAATGGAATAGAAGCTCGAGCCTGCCCTGACTTATTTCTGATTGGTACGGCGTATAGGCCGTGTACCAGGCAGGGTTTTCGAAAAGGTTGCGCTGGATAACGGCGGGCACATGAGTCCCGTGATAGCCTTGCCCGATGAAGCTTTTGTGGGTCTTGTTCTGCGCCATCTTAGCCGAAAGTTCAGCGAGCGCTTCGGCCTCATTCACTGCTTCGGGAACGTCGAGGGGACGCTCGAGCCGGATGGATTTCGGTACCGCCTGGGAGATGAGCGTTTCGAGGGAGGGAATGCCAACTGCCGCCAGCATGGCACGCGAGCCCTGAAGGCTTGGTCCAATGTGGCGGTCGGTGAACGGAAAGATGCCCTTGTTCTGCATGATAATCAGCCGATAATTGCTTTGTAGCCGGCTTCATCGAGAAGGCCGGTCAATTGATTGGTATCCGCAAGCTTCATTTTCCACAGCCAGCCATCGCCGGCCGCCGAAGAATTGACCAGGGCCGGGTCGCTGGCCGCTGCCTCATTGACCTCTGTCACTTCGCCATCGACCGGCGCGTAGACGTCCGAAGCGGCCTTGACCGACTCGACGACGACGGCAGCATCGCCCTTCGCCAGCGTTTGCCCGACTTCCGGCAATTGCACGAAAACGAGGTCTCCCAATTGGTCCTGCGCATGGTCGGTAATGCCGACTGTCGCAATCCCGTCTTCAACGCGCAGCCATTCATGATCTTCAGTGAAATAAGTGACAGCCATTTCAATTATCCTTTGTGGTAACGATGTGTAACGAAGGGAAGCGGGTGGACATGCAGCGCGATGCGGCTGCCGCGTATCTCGGCAAAAACCTGTGAACCAGTCGGTGCGAGCGCCTTCTCGACATAGCCCATGGCAACCGGGTGGCCCGCCGACGGACCAAATCCCCCGGAGGTAACGATCCCGACAGGGTTGCCGCCGGCATCGACAAGCGTCACGCCGGACCTGACAGGTTGGCGCCCCTCGGGCTTCAGGCCGACGCGCTTGCGCCCTGACCCGGCGGCGAGCTTGGCCTGTAGCGCTTCAGATCCGATAAAACCGCCCTCACCCCGGACTTGCTTCGATATGGCCCAGGTAAGCCCCGCATCGACCGGATCGATCTCCGACGTAATGTCCTGGCCATGCAGGCAAAGGCCGGCCTCGAGCCGCAAACTGTCACGCGCGGCGAGCCCAATCCATGTCACGCGGTCGTCCGCGAGAAGCTTGGCGACAAGTGCGCGGGCGTCCGCTTCCAGAAGGCCGATCTCAAAACCATCTTCGCCCGTATAACCCGAGCGGCTCATGAACCAGCCAGGCTGCGGCTCGTACCCATGCATAAATTCAAGATCGGTACCGGCAATGCCTGCCTTGTGCAAAACATCTGCCGCTTGCGGGCCCTGGATTGCCAGGAACACGCGGTCAAGGGCATCGATGCTGGCATTGAAATCCTTGCCGAGTTCGCGCAAATGTGCCTCATCCACCGCGGCATTGCCGGCATTGGCGACTATCATGAAGCGTTCGTCGCCGAGCGGCGTGACGATGAGATCGTCGATAATCCCAGCCTGTTCATTGAGAAAGAACGTATATTTGGACTGGCCGGTCGCGAGCGAGCCCGCGTCGAGAGGACAGGCACGGGAGAGGAGCGCCGCGGCGCCCTGCCCGGCGATCTCGAAAAGCTGCATATGCGAGATATCGAACAAACCCGCCTTTTCGCGCGTATGCAGGTGTTCCTTCATCACGCCGAGCGGATAGGTGATCGGCATCGACCAGCCGGCAAAGCCGCCGAAGCGCGCATTTGCCGCTTCGTGCAGGTCGCCAAGCGGCAGCGATTTCAGTTCGTCGGTTTCAGAATTGACTTCAGCGCCCATTTTCACTCCAGAGACATGCAAAGACCTCCGCCACAGCGACGGAATGATGCTTTACCCCTCTGTCGGAAGCCTGAGAGACTCGCTCGCGGCGCCTTGGCACCGGCTGAACTTACACCTTCGGCGCGGGGTCTCCCCCGACTTTCCAGAGTTGCCTTATCGGCTTGCGGTTCCTGGTACCTGAGAGATTTCGGGCGATTTCCCCTTCGGTGGACCGGTGCATTCGCACACTGGCCACTCTCCCGCAAGCTGACAGGGCCTTGCTTTCTTGCAAATCACAAGGCCCTCGACGTTCCGAACATATCGCACCGCACATGGCCTGTCATCGCTCTAATAGCAATTTTGACGCTTTACGGACAGAATTTGTCTGTATGAGAACATTCCGCTTGGCCACGGCTTGACCAAGCTGGCCTCCCCGACCCGCAGCAAGGACACAAAATGACCATCAGAATGAAAGTCGGTGAAGCGAAAAAGCATCTTTCCGAGCTTTTGGCCAAGGTCGAAGCCGGAGAAGACGTTGTGATATCGCGTGGCGACCATCCTGTCGCGCGTCTGACGCGCATCCCCGGCAAATCTGACGTCGCCGCTGTGATACAGGAGATTCTGGCTGCACAAAGGGGCCGTCAACCTACGACAGCTGAGGAAATCAAGGCCTGGATCGAAGAAGGCCGCCGCTGAGATTGGCTTTGATTATCGATGCGTCGATGGCCTCAAGCTATCTCGCACTGGCGATCAATCAAAACATGCCCCTTGCCACGCTTGACAGGCGCCTTGCCGTTGCGGCCCGTGCGGAGAATATTGAGGTTCTAGGCCCGCTGCGCCATGAGTTCTGACTGCTCACCGCGCGGCCGCACAAGGGCCATGACGCCGAGGCTCTGGCCCTTTCCCCGAACTGCATGAGTACCGAGATTGTTGCTGCGAATACCGTCGGGCAGCGTCAGCCGCGCGGCAAGATCGCTGGAGATCAGCACCGGCGCGTTCAAACTGCGGCAAAGTTGTTCGAGCCGTGCCGTCGTGTTTACCGTATCGCCGAAATAGGTGATCTTGTGGTGGTCCACCCCGATCTCGGCGGTAACCACCGACCCGCCATGCAAGGCGGCGCGCAGACGCGGCACGCGGCCGAATTCACTCAGCCACTTTTCCGAGTTTGCCTCGATCACATCGATGATGTCGAAGAGACACGCGATGCAATCGGCATTGCGCAGACCCCGATGCATCGGCCAGGTAATGATCGCAGCATCGCCGACATAGTCATCGATGGTTCCGTTGTGCCGCCGAACGGGTCCGGCAAACGCGGCAAAGAGCGCACCAAGGAACTGCTGAGCCCGCAGATCGCCGAATTCTTCGGCAAAGGTCGTGGACCCGACCAGATCGACGAAGAGAAAGATGCGCTCCTCCTCGATCGGTTTGCGATAGCGCCCGATCAGGAGGTTGGCAAAGATGTCGCGCCCGAGAAGCTCGCGTACGCGCGATACAAAGCTCAGGACCGCCAGAATGACAAGCGTGTAAATCCATATGCTCGTCGGCAGGATTGCCTCCTGCCACCAGGCCCCGGGAATAAAGCCAAGGGCCCAGAGCATGGTGCCGCAAACGAAGTAGCCCATACCGATGAGCAAATAATTGGCAAGGAGCGAGCAAAAGATATAGCTCGGGGTCGGTAGTGCATTGATCCGGTCGAAAAGTCGCGGGAACAGGTTTCCCCGTTCGAAGAGCAGCGGGGGAATGCAAAGGAACAGGGCGAAGACCGCGCCAATCGCCGATATTTTTCCGTTGTAGAAGTAGCCGTAGAACACGCCGCTGGCTGCTGCGGCAAGAAGACTTAAGATCCAAAAAACGATCGAATTTCTGTTCATAGCTCTTTCCATGGCGAAGATCATCATCGATAGGCCGTTGTCGTCGCTCGATCGATCTTGCTTTTGTGCCTAGCCGCGAAATATGGTGCGATCATGCCCATCGATATCACGCCTGAACGTATCACTGCTGTCGAAGAAATCATCCGGCCGCATATCCGGCACACGCCCGTGCTCAATGTGGATCTTGACGATTTCGGTATGGCCGGTCTCCCCGTAGCGCTCAAACTCGAATGTTTGCAGCACTCGGGGTCATTCAAAGCCCGCGGGGCCTTTACCAATCTTTTGACACGGCCGGTTCCCGCGGCCGGTGTCGTTGCCGCCTCGGGCGGCAATCATGGCGCGGCGGTCGCCTATGCCGCCATGCGGCTCGGCGTGCCGGCCACCATCTTCGTGCCAAGCGTCACCTCGCCAGCGAAGGCCGACAAGATTCGCAGCTATGGTGCAAAGCTCGTGATCGGCGGCGAGCGCTACGCCGATGCCCTCGAGGCGAGTGACCTATTCGTTGCCGAGACAGACGCGCTCGCCGTGCACGCCTATGACCAGGTCGAGACGCTGCTCGGCCAGGCGACGCTCGGGCGTGAAATCGAAGCGGACCTTCCGGAAACAACCACGCTGCTGGTTGCAGTCGGAGGCGGTGGTCTCATTGGCGGTATTGCCTCGTGGCTGCGCGGCCGCATCAAGATTGTCGCGGTCGAGCCGGAAAGTGCTCCAACCCTCAATCATGCGCTCGCGGCCGGTAAGCCCGTCGATGCACCCGCCGGCGGGATCGCCGCCGATTCGCTGGCGCCGCGCCGCGTCGGCGATCTCATGTTTCCAATCGCGCAAGCCTTTGTCGGCGCGTCAGTGCTGGTCGCGGATGACGAGATCCGCAAGGCGCAGCAGGCCTTGTGGGACACCGTCCGGATCGTTGCCGAACCCGGCGGGGCTGCAGCAATGGCCGCACTGCTCTCGGGCCGCTATGTCCCTGAAAAAGACGAGCGTGTCGTCGTCCTCGTTTGTGGATCCAACACCGCAGCGGTTCGCTTCGATTGAACTTGCCGTATAAACGCACGAAAGCCCGGGGGATGGCCGGGCTTTTGTGTGGATTGTTGTTATGTGATGTTGGTTGCGGGGACAGGATTTGAACCTGTGACCTTCAGGTTATGAGCCTGACGAGCTACCGGGCTGCTCCACCCCGCGTCAATTGGGTGCGGCATGCGCTTGCGCTTTGGCCTTTGGTGCGCGGGCTTGCGCTTGCATGGAAAGGGCCGTTTGGTGCGGCGCTTATGTTTGTTGTTGTGTGTTTGTCGAGAAGCTTTGTTTGTTGCGTTTGGCAGACCTGGCAGCGACCTACTCTCCCGCGTCTTGAGACGAAGTACCATTGGCGCAGGGGCGTTTCACGGCCGAGTTCGGA
>NZ_WJIG01000006.1:0-16887 GCF_009647635.1 Phyllobacterium sp. SYP-B3895
CGTACGCCTTGTACTCACCAAAATACTTCGTAATCGCTGCCGTCAACGACGTCTTGCCATGGTCAACGTGACCAATCGTGCCAATGTTGACGTGCGGCTTGTTACGTTCAAACTTGCTCTTAGCCATCTGAGCTCTCCGTTATATGTTCGCCTGCTCAGGCTTCTCAACTGTCACGCGCAACCTTATGGTTACGCAAACTTCTTCTGGATTTCCTGCGCGACTGCCGTCGGAACAGGCTCGTAGTGATCGAACTGCATCGTGTACTGCGCACGACCCTGGCTCATCGAACGCAGGTTGCTCACATAGCCAAACATGTTGGCCAGCGGCACGTTTGCATTGACGACGGTCGCGATACCACGAGCTTCCGTACCCGAAATCTGACCACGACGTGAGTTCAGATCGCCAATCACGTCACCGACATAATCTTCAGGAGTTACGACCTCGACCTTCATGATCGGTTCGAGCAGCTGGGCACCAGCCTTCTGCGCACCTTCGCGGAATGCAGCGCGGGCTGCGATTTCGAAGGCGAGAACCGAGGAGTCCACATCATGGTAGGCACCGTCGATCAGCGTGGCTTTCACGCCGAGCATCGGGAAGCCTGCGAGCGGACCCGCACCCATAACGCTCAGGATACCCTTTTCAACACCAGGGATGTATTCCTTCGGGATCGCACCGCCGACGATCTTCGATTCGAAGATGAACTCGTCGCCATCATGCGGCTCGAAGACGACCTTGATGCGGGCGAACTGACCCGAACCACCGGACTGCTTCTTGTGCGTGTAGTCGATTTCAGCCTTGCGGGTGATCGATTCACGATAGGCAACCTGCGGATTGCCGACATTCGCCTCGACCTTGAACTCACGACGCATACGGTCAACGAGAATGTCGAGATGAAGCTCGCCCATGCCGGAAATGATCGTCTGACCGGATTCTTCGTCCGACTTGACGCGGAATGAAGGATCTTCAGCAGCAAGGCGATTAAGCGCGAGGCCCATCTTTTCCTGGTCGGCCTTGGTCTTCGGCTCGATCGCGATCGAGATAACCGGTTCCGGAAACACCATGCGTTCCAGAATGACTGGCTTCAGCGGATCGCAGAGCGTGTCGCCCGTCGTCGTTTCCTTGAGGCCTGCCAGGGCAACGATGTCGCCGGCAAATGCTTCTTCGATGTCTTCACGCGAATTGGAGTGCATCTGCAGCATGCGGCCGATGCGTTCACGCTTGAGCTTCACAGTGTTGTCGAGCGAGATACCCTTGGTAAGCTTGCCCGAGTAGATGCGGCAGAACGTGAGCGAGCCGACGAACGGGTCGTTCATGATCTTGAATGCGAGCATCGACAGCGGCTCTTCGTCAGAAGACTTGCGAACGGTTTCCGCATCGGTCTTGGGATCGATACCCTTGATCGGAGGAACGTCGACCGGCGAAGGCAAGAATTCTACGACACCATCGAGCAGCGGCTGAACGCCCTTGTTCTTGAAGGCCGAGCCGCAGAATACCGGGTGGAATTCGACGCGGCAGGTGCCGACGCGGATGAGCGCGCGCAGCTTGTCATTGTCAGGCATGTTGCCTTCGAGATAGGCCTCCATGGCAGCTTCCTCGACCTCAACAGCGGTCTCGATGAGCTTCTCACGGAATTCTTCAGCCTTGTCCTTCAGGTCGGCCGGAATCTCGACGACGTCCCACTGGGCGCCGAGCTGTTCGTCGCGCCAGACTAGAGCCTTCATCTCGATGAGGTCGATAACGCCCTTGAACTCGTTCTCGGCACCGATCGGCAGCTGCATGACGAGCGCCTTTGCACCAAGACGGCTCTTGACCATGTCGACGCAGCGATAGAAATCGGCGCCGGTCTTGTCCATCTTGTTGACGAAGATCATGCGCGGGACATGATACTTCTCAGCCTGACGCCAGACGGTTTCAGTCTGCGGCTCGACACCGGCATTGGCGTCGAGGAGAGCAATCGCACCGTCGAGAACGCGCAGCGAGCGTTCGACTTCAATCGTGAAGTCGACGTGGCCAGGCGTGTCGATGATGTTGAAACGGCGCATCTTGCCGTCACGGCCCTTCCAGAACGTGGTGGTCGCGGCAGAGGTGATCGTGATGCCACGCTCCTGCTCCTGCTCCATCCAGTCCATGGTTGCGGCGCCATCGTGGACTTCACCGATCTTGTGCGACTTACCGGTGTAGTAAAGGATACGCTCGGTGGTCGTGGTCTTGCCGGCGTCGATGTGCGCCATGATACCGAAATTACGGTAGTCTTCGATTTTATATTCGCGGGCCATGATAGGTTGCCTTCAAGAATAGGGTTTCGACGATTACCAGCGGTAATGCGAGAATGCGCGGTTGGCTTCTGCCATGCGATGCGTGTCTTCACGCTTCTTCACAGCCGAGCCGCGGTTGTTTGCAGCATCCAGCAGTTCACCGGACAGGCGATCGACCATGGTCGACTCGTTGCGGCCACGGGCTGCATTGATGAGCCAACGGATGGCAAGAGCCTGACGGCGCTCGGGACGAACGTCGACCGGAACCTGGTACGTTGCACCACCAACGCGGCGCGAGCGCACTTCGACGTGCGGCGCAACATTGTCGAGAGCCTGATGGAACAGGGCAACCGGCTCCTGCTTGCTCTTGGTTTCGACGGACTCAAGCGCACCGTAAACGATGCGCTCCGCAACGGACTTCTTGCCATGAAGCATGACTGCATTCATGAACTTGGTCAGAACGAGATCACCGAACTTCGGATCCGGATTGATCTCACGCTTTTCTGCACTATGGCGTCTGGACATATTCTCTGTCTCTTCGCTTCGTCAGGCTCGCCACACATGGCTTGAGCCCGGGTAAATCTTACTTCGGACGCTTCGCACCGTACTTCGAACGGCGCTGCTTGCGGTTCTTAACGCCCTGGGTATCCAGAACACCACGGATGATGTGGTAACGAACACCCGGCAAGTCCTTTACACGACCGCCGCGGATCATCACGACGGAGTGTTCCTGAAGGTTATGCCCCTCACCCGGAATATATCCGATGACTTCAAATCCGTTCGTCAGACGCACCTTGGCGACCTTACGCAGAGCCGAGTTCGGCTTCTTCGGGGTCGTCGTGTAGACGCGAGTGCAAACGCCGCGCTTCTGCGGGTTTTCCTGCAGAGCAGGGACTTTATTGCGCTTTACCGGCGCAACGCGCGGCTTGCGGATCAGCTGGTTTACGGTAGGCATTCAACCTTCCCTCTTTCACAAATCTCGTATCTTCGCCCGTCAGGGCCGTTTCAGCGCCATGCTCATGCACGAATTCGGGCAACAGAACCACCGGTTGGTGGCTTGCCCGAATAAAAGCAGAGGAGACCATAAGGCCTCGTGCGAGCGGCAATTGCATATCGATCGTAAAACGAACCCTGTTTGAGATGAACTCCAGAGCGAGTCGCTCCGAAAAAGCCAATCTCACATCGGCTCAGATGGCGTGCTGATACTTGGTCATTGCGTTACAGTCAAGCCTGAACGCCAAGATTTATTAAGGTTTGCGCGCTTTAGCGGCGCAGCACCGGCCCATTGAAAGATAGTTTCGCCGAACAGGCATTATTTCAAGCAAAATTTCACGTATTCCACGACGACGTCGCAACCGTTCGTGCTAGGACACGTTCAAATCCATCATCAGCATTGTTTGCCAAGGGAATCATCGAATGCCTGAAGACTCACCAAAACCGGTCAATCTCATCGTCGCCGACGTCTGGAAAGAGAAGGACGAGGACCCGAGGCAGGTCCATCTGCTGCTCATGACCGACGACACCGAAAATCTGGTGAACATCGCTCTGCAGATTCTAGCCAACGAAGGCTATGACGAAGCCGAGCTTCTCGAAATCGGCACGATCACCGAAGAGCCGGATGAGGAACCGCACCGCTCTGCCTGGCAGAATGCGCTTACTGGCCAGGCGGCACTCATTGAGTTCAACGAATAGAAACCGGATCAACGTGCTGGAATCGACAAGGCCGCCGCGATCAGCTCGCGGCGGCCTCTTCATTTGTTTCCAACCAGCCCTTATTCGGCCGCGGACTGGTCCGTCATGTCCGCGAGCATCGGGCTTGCCTTGGCAGCCGTTGCACCGGACTCCTTGCGGCGCTCGTCGATGATAAGCTCGTCGCGAGCCACGGCAATGCGGCGGATCTGCTTGACCGTGCCGCCGGTACCTGCCGGGATCAGACGTCCAACAATGACGTTTTCCTTCAGGCCCTGCAGAGCATCCATCTTGCCGGCAACGGCCGCTTCCGTGAGGACGCGGGTCGTTTCCTGGAAGGATGCCGCCGAGATGAACGACGGGGTCTGCAGCGAGGCCTTGGTGATGCCGAGAAGAACCGGTACACCGTAGCCGGGCTTCTTGCCATCTTCCTCAAGACGCTCGTTGATCTCGTCGAGCTCGATACGATCGACATGATCGCCGGGGATAAAGCCGGTATCGCCGGATTCGGTGATCTCGACCTTCTGCAGCATCTGACGGACAATCACTTCGATGTGCTTGTCGTTGATCAGAACGCCCTGCAACCGGTAAACTTCCTGGATTTCGTTGACGAGGTAGGAAGCAAGTGCTTCCACGCCCTTGATCGCCAGGATGTCGTGCGGCGCCGGATTGCCGTCGAGGATGTAATCGCCCTTTTCGATAGCGTCACCGTCCTGAAGATGGAACGGCTTGCCCTTGGGGATCAGATACTCGACAGGCTCGAGCGTCTCGTCGTTCGGTTCGATGACGATGCGGCGCTTGTTCTTGTAGTCACGGCCGAAACGAACCGTACCATCGATCTCGGCGATGATCGCATGGTCCTTCGGACGACGTGCCTCGAACAGTTCCGCAACGCGCGGCAGACCACCGGTGATGTCCTTGGTCTTGGCGCTTTCCATCGGAATACGGGCAAGAACGTCACCCGCCTTCACATGCGAACCCGGCTCGACCGAAAGGATCGACTCGACCGACAGCTGGAAGCGTGCATCGCCGCCCTTTGCCAGTTTCATCACCTTGCCGGCCTTGTCCTTGACGACGATCGCAGGCTTCAGATCAGAGCCGCGCGGGGTCGAACGCCAGTCGATGACGACGCGCTTGGTGATGCCCGTCGACTCGTCCGTCGTTTCCGCGACCGAGAGACCGTCGACCATGTCTTCGAATTCGACATGACCTTCGACTTCCGTCATGACCGGACGGGTGTATGGATCCCACTCGGCAATGCGCTGGCCGCGCTTCACGTTGTCACCATCATCGACATAGATGCGCGAACCGTAGGTGACGCGGTGCGTGGCGCGTTCCTTGCCGTTGGCATCGAGGATGACGACAGCCATGTTGCGGCCCATGACCACCAGATGGCCGTCCGAGTTGCGCACCACGTTGCGGTTGCGGATCTGGACCGTACCCTCGTAGCTTGCTTCGAGGAACGACTGATCGACAACCTGTGCCGTACCACCAAGGTGGAACGTGCGCATCGTCAGCTGCGTGCCCGGCTCACCGATCGACTGTGCGGCGATAACGCCGACAGCTTCACCCTGGTTGACCGGCGTACCACGGGCCAGATCGCGGCCATAGCACTTGGCGCAGATACCGCCGCGCGTCTCGCAGGTCAGCGCCGATCGGATACGAATCGACTGAACGCCAGCCTTTTCGATCGCGTCGACATCGAACTCGTCGATGATCTTGCCGCCGGCGACGAGAACGTCGCTGGAGACCGGATGCACGATATCTTCGAGCGCCGTACGGCCGAGGACACGCTGGCCGAGGGTCGCAACGACCTGACCGGCATCGACGATCGGCTGCATGGTAAGACCGGTGGTCGTACCGCAATCGGTCGAGATGACGATGCAATCCTGCGCGACGTCAACAAGACGGCGTGTCAGATAACCGGAGTTGGCCGTCTTCAAGGCGGTGTCGGCGAGACCCTTACGGGCGCCGTGGGTCGAGTTGAAGTACTCGTTAACGGTCAGACCTTCCTTGAAGTTCGAAATGATCGGCGTCTCGATGATCTCGCCCGAGGGCTTGGCCATCAGGCCGCGCATACCGCCAAGCTGACGCATCTGGTTCGGCGAACCACGAGCACCCGAGTGCGACATCATGTAGATCGAGTTCATCTGCTTCTGGCGGCCAGTAACAGGATCGAACTCGACGGCCTTGATGCGTGCCATCATTTCGTCGGCGACCTTCTCGGTGCACTTGCCCCAAGCGTCGACAACCTTGTTGTACTTCTCGCCCTGAGTGATCAGGCCGTCATTGTACTGCTGCTCGTATTCCGTCGCCAAAGCTTCGGTCTCGGCAACGAGCTTCGCCTTGGTTTCCGGAATGACCATGTCGTCCTTGCCGAACGAAATGCCGGCGCGGCAGGCATGGGCGAAGCCGAGCTGCATGATGCGATCGCAGAAAATGACCGTCTCTTTCTGACCGCAATGGCGATAGACCGTGTCGATCATCTTGGAGATGTTCTTCTTGGTCATTTCCTGGTTGCAGATGTCGAAAGGCACGTTGTGGTGCTTCGGCAGCAGTTCGCCGATGATCATGCGGCCAGGCGTGGTCTCATAGATCTTCGAGGTCGGCTTGCCGTCCGCATCGATGCTCTTGAAGCGGCCCTTGATCTTGGTGTGCAGGGTAACCGCACCGCTGCCGATGGCGTGATGAAGCTCGCCCATATCGGCGAACGCCATGCCCTCGCCCGGCTCCTTGGCCGCGACGATCGACAGGTAATAGAGACCGAGAACCATGTCCTGCGATGGAACGATAACCGGCAGACCGTTGGCGGGGTGCAGGATGTTGTTCGTCGACATCATCAGGACGCGTGCTTCGAGCTGGGCTTCCAGCGAAAGCGGCACGTGAACAGCCATCTGGTCGCCGTCAAAGTCCGCGTTGAAAGCGGTACAGACGAGCGGATGCAGCTGAATGGCCTTGCCTTCGATCAGGGTGGGCTCGAAGGCCTGGATGCCAAGACGGTGCAGCGTCGGCGCGCGGTTCAGGAGAACCGGGTGCTCGCGGATGACCTCGTCGAGAATATCCCAGACTTCCGGCTTTTCCTTTTCAACGAGCTTCTTCGCCTGCTTGACGGTCGAGGAGTAACCCTTGGCGTCGAGACGGGCGTAGATGAACGGCTTGAACAGTTCGAGCGCCATCTTCTTCGGCAGGCCGCACTGGTGGAGCTTCAACTCCGGACCGGTCACGATAACCGAACGGCCGGAATAGTCGACGCGCTTGCCGAGCAGGTTCTGACGGAAGCGGCCCTGCTTGCCCTTAAGCATGTCGGACAGCGACTTCAGCGGACGCTTGTTGGCGCCGGTGATGACGCGGCCGCGACGGCCGTTGTCGAACAGAGCATCAACCGACTCCTGAAGCATGCGCTTCTCGTTGCGGATGATGATGCCGGGCGCGCGCAGTTCGATCAGGCGCTTAAGGCGGTTGTTGCGGTTGATGACGCGGCGATACAGATCGTTGAGATCGGACGTCGCGAAACGGCCGCCGTCGAGCGGCACGAGCGGGCGCAGATCCGGCGGAATGACCGGCACGATCTTCATGATCATCCATTCCGGACGGTTGCCCGATTCCAGGAAGTTCTCGACGATCTTCAGACGCTTCATCAGCTTCTTCTGCTTCAGATCCGAGGTCGTCTCGGCAAGTTCCGCCCGCAGGTCGCCGGCGATCTTTTCGAGATCCATCGAAGCCAGAAGTTCATGAATTGCTTCGGCGCCGATGAGCGCCGTGAAGGCGTCCTCACCATATTCGTCGACGGCGATCATGTACTCTTCTTCAGAGAGAAGCTGGTGTTCCTTGAGAGCTGTCAGGCCCGGCTCGGTCACGATGTAGTTCTCGAAATAGAGAACGCGCTCGATGCCCTTGAGGGTCATGTCGAGCAACGTGCCGATACGGCTCGGAAGCGACTTCAAGAACCAGATATGCGCAACCGGAGCCGCGAGTTCGATATGGCCCATGCGCTCACGTCGAACGCGCGACAGCGTGACTTCGACGCCGCACTTTTCGCAGATGATGCCCTTGTATTTCATACGCTTGTACTTGCCGCACAAGCATTCATAGTCCTTGATCGGCCCGAAGATCCGCGCGCAGAAGAGACCATCCCGCTCCGGCTTGAAGGTGCGGTAGTTGATCGTCTCCGGCTTCTTGATCTCACCGTATGACCAGGACAGAATCTTCTCAGGGCTGGCGATCGATATCCGGATGGAATCGAATGCCTGCACAGGCACCTGAGGATTGAAAAGATTCATGACCTCTTGGTTCATGCCGTTTCTCCATGGGGCAAAGCCTGCCCTCTACTTGCGATGGATAGCCGCCGCCGCGGGTCCATCTGGATCAAATGCCGCTTCTGCAGCGGCTCGAACATACTGGTCGGGTGCGCAGCGAAACTGCGCACCCTTCCCTTCTTATTCAGCAGCGTCTGGAAGCGCCTGCTGTTGTTCCTGCTGTCGTGTATCGTCCAGTTCGACATTGAGGCCGAGCGAACGCATTTCCTTGACGAGAACGTTGAAGCTCTCCGGAATGCCGGCCTCGAACGTATCGTCGCCGCGGACGATCGCCTCGTAGACCTTGGTACGACCGGCGACGTCGTCGGACTTGACCGTCAGCATTTCCTGCAGCGTGTATGCCGCACCGTATGCTTCAAGGGCCCAGACCTCCATTTCACCGAAGCGCTGGCCACCGAACTGCGCCTTGCCACCCAGCGGCTGCTGCGTGACGAGCGAGTAAGGTCCGATCGAACGGGCGTGGATCTTGTCGTCGACCAGGTGGTGCAGCTTCAGCATATAGATGTAGCCGACTGTTACCTGGCGATCGAACGTTTCACCCGTACGTCCGTCATAGAGCGTCGACTGACCCGAGGACTTCAGGCCCGCCTGTTCCAGCATCACATTGATGTCCGGTTCATGCGCACCGTCGAAGACCGGCGTTGCAATCGATACACCGCGCTTCATCTGCTCGCCGAGACGAACGATGCTCTCGTCGTCATAGTTGCGAACCGGCTCATTGCGGTCGTTGTCCGGAATGATCGATTCGATCGTGGTCCGGAGCGGCGCAATGTCGCCCTGTGCCTTGTAGGCTTCGATCAGCTCGCCGATCTTCTTGCCCATGCCGGCGCAGGCCCAGCCGAGATGCGTCTCGAGGATCTGACCGACATTCATGCGGCTTGGCACGCCAAGCGGATTGAGCACGATGTCGACATGCGTTCCGTCTTCAAGGAACGGCATATCCTCAACAGCGGCGATACGCGAAACAACGCCCTTGTTGCCGTGACGGCCGGCCATCTTGTCGCCTGGCTGGATCTTGCGCTTCACAGCAACGAAGACCTTGACCATCTTCATGACGCCCGGAGGCATCTCGTCGCCGCGCTGGACCTTCTCGACCTTGTCCATGAAGCGCTGCTCGAGCAGCTTCTTGGAATCGTCGTACTGGTTGCGCAAAGCTTCGATTTCGCCCTGTACCTTCTCGTCCTCGACGGCAAACTGCCACCACTGGGAGCGCGGGTATTCACCCATGACTGCCTGGGTAACGGTCGTGCCCTTCTTGAACGCCTTCGGTCCGGCAACGGCAACCTTGCCGTTGAGAACATCGACCAGGCGGCCATAGACGTTGCGGTCGAGAATTGCCTGCTCGTCGTCACGGTCCTTGGCGAGACGCTCGATTTCCTCGCGCTCGATTGCCATGGCGCGTTCGTCCTTCTCAACGCCGTGGCGATTGAAGACGCGAACTTCCACAACGGTACCGTAGGTCCCGGGCGGCATGCGCATCGAGGTATCGCGGACGTCCGAAGCCTTTTCACCGAAGATGGCGCGCAGAAGCTTTTCTTCCGGCGTCATCGGGCTTTCGCCCTTCGGCGTGATCTTGCCGACAAGAATATCGCCCGGTTGAACTTCGGCGCCGATATAGACGATGCCGGCTTCGTCGAGGTTCTTCAGCGCTTCTTCCGAAACGTTCGGAATGTCGCGTGTGATTTCCTCAGGTCCGAGCTTCGTGTCGCGGGCCATGACTTCGAACTCCTCGATATGGATCGAGGTGAAGACGTCGTCCGAAACGATCTTCTCGGAAAGGAGGATCGAGTCTTCGTAGTTGTAGCCGTTCCAGGGCATGAACGCGACGAGCACGTTGCGGCCGAGCGCCAGATCGCCGAGATCGGTCGAAGGACCGTCAGCGATGATGTCGCCCTTCTCGATCCGGTCACCCACACGCACCAGCGGACGCTGGTTGATACAGGTGTTCTGGTTCGAGCGCTGGAACTTCATCAGGCGATAGATATCGACGCCCGACTTGCCGGGCACGAGATCTTCCGTCGCACGGATAACGATACGGGTCGCATCTACCTGGTCGACGATACCGGTACGGCGTGCACCGATAGCGGCGCCCGAGTCGCGGGCAACGATCGGTTCCATGCCCGTGCCGACGAACGGAGCCTCGGCGCGAACCAGAGGAACGGCCTGACGCTGCATGTTCGAACCCATCAGGGCGCGGTTGGCGTCATCGTTCTCAAGGAACGGAATGAGCGCCGCGGCGACCGAAACGAGCTGCTTGGGCGAAACGTCCATCAGGTCCACGTTTTCACGCGGCGCCATCAGAACTTCACCGGCATGGCGGCAGACGACGAATTCGTCGGTGAACCCGCCGGTGGCGTCCAGTTCCACATTGGCCTGGGCCACGTGATACTTGGCTTCTTCCATGGCCGACAGATAGACGACTTCGTCCGTGACCTTGCCGTCAACGATCTTGCGGTAGGGGCTCTCGATGAAGCCGTACTTGTTGACGCGGGCGAAGGTCGCGAGCGAGTTGATCAAACCGATATTCGGGCCTTCCGGCGTTTCGATCGGGCAGATACGGCCATAATGCGTCGGATGAACGTCGCGAACTTCGAAGCCGGCGCGCTCGCGGGTCAGACCGCCCGGTCCAAGTGCCGAAAGACGACGCTTGTGCGTGATCTCGGACAAGGGGTTGGTCTGATCCATGAACTGCGATAGCTGCGAGGAACCGAAGAACTCGCGAACGGCTGCGGCAGCCGGCTTCGCGTTGATTAGATCCTGCGGCATCACGGTGTCGATTTCGATCGAGGACATGCGTTCCTTGATGGCGCGCTCCATGCGAAGCAAGCCAACACGGTACTGATTCTCCATCAATTCGCCGACCGAACGGACACGGCGGTTGCCGAGATTGTCGATGTCGTCGATTTCACCGCGGCCATCGCGCAGGTCGACAAGCATCTTGACCACGGCAAGGATGTCTTCCTTGCGCAGGACACGAACAGTGTCTTCCGCATTGAGGTCGAGGCGCATGTTCATCTTCACGCGGCCGACAGCCGACAGATCATAGCGCTCGCTGTCGAAGAACAGCGACTTGAACATGGCTTCCGCCGAGTCGATCGTTGGCGGCTCACCCGGACGCATCACGCGGTAGATGTCGAACAGCGCATCCTGGCGGCTTTCGTTCTTGTCCACGGCCAGCGTGTTGCGGATATACGGTCCGATATTGACATGGTCGATATCAAGAACGTTGATTTCTTCCGTGCCGGTATCGAGCAATACCTTGAGGGTCTTCTCGTCAAGTTCGTCGCCGGCCTCGAGGTAAACCTCACCGGTCTCGAAGTTGACGATGTCCTCGGCAAGGTACGAGCCGAACAGGTCGTCCTCGGTGGCCTTGATGAACTTGAGGCCCTTTTCGGCAAGCTGCTTGGCACTGCGTGCGGTCAGCTTCTTGCCGGATTCGAGCACAACTTCGCCGGTGTCGGCGTCGATCACGTCGGAGGTGGCCTTGAAGCCCTTGAAGCGGTCGACCGAATAAGGAATGCGCCAGCCTTCTCCGTCACGGCTGAACGTGATGGAGTTATAGAAGGTCGAAAGAATCTCTTCCGAGTCCATGCCAAGCGCCATGAGCAACGACGTCACCGGAATCTTGCGGCGGCGATCGATACGCGCATAGACGACATCCTTGGCATCGAACTCGATATCGAGCCAGGAACCGCGGTATGGAATGACGCGGGCAGCGAAAAGAAGCTTGCCCGACGAATGCGTCTTGCCCTTGTCGTGATCGAAGAACACGCCGGGCGAACGGTGCATCTGCGATACGATAACGCGCTCGGTGCCGTTCACAATGAACGTGCCGTTGTCCGTCATGAGCGGCATATCGCCCATGTAGACGTCCTGTTCCTTGATGTCCTTGATCGACTTCGCGCCGGTATCCTCGTCGATATCGAACACGATGAGGCGCAGCGTCACCTTCAGCGGCGCTGCATAGGTCAGATCGCGCTGCCGGCATTCATCCACGTCGAACTTGGGAGCTTCGAACTCGTACTTGACGAATTCGAGCATGGAAGCGCCCGAGAAATCCGAAATCGGAAATACAGACTTGAAGACAGCCTGCAGACCTTCATCCAGTCGCCCGCCCTTGGGCTCTTCCACCATCAGAAACTGATCGTAGGAAGCTTTTTGAACCTCGATGAGGTTCGGCATCTCTGCGACTTCCGGAATCTTACCGAAAAACTTGCGTACGCGCCTACGACCATTGAAAGAATGGGTCTGAGCCATCGTCGCTCCTCGTCTTTATGCCAGAAACTGGCCTGTTTCTTAAAACCGCATTTGCGGCCCCGTGAACGGGACAAAACCCGTTTCCTGAAAGCATCAATCTTGCCGTCAGGAAAAGGGTTCAGTACCGGACCCTCCAACGTGGAGGGGAATTCTGCATCACCCGCAGCGCGGGAGTGGCGGGCAGGTTGCCCTGCCCGCCCAAAACGCAAGACTTACTTGAGTTCGACCTTGGCGCCAGCAGCTTCGAGCTGTGCCTTGATCTTGTCAGCTTCGTCCTTGGTCGCGGCTTCCTTGACCGGCTTCGGAGCTGCTTCAACGAGGTCCTTGGCTTCCTTGAGGCCGAGACCGGTGATTGCGCGGACTTCCTTGATCACGTTGATCTTGTTAGCGCCGGCTTCGGTCAGAACGACGTCGAATTCAGTCTTTTCCTCAACTGCGGCAGCAGCTGCACCGCCGCCAGCGGCAGCAGCAACAGCAACCGGAGCAGCAGCGGAAACGCCCCACTTCTCTTCAAGAATCTTCGAAAGTTCAGCAGCTTCGAGAACGGTCAGGTTGGACAGGTCTTCTACGATCTTTGCGAGATCAGTCATTGTGATATTCCTTTACAAGGTTCGATAATTGACAGCGAGAACGGCCTTATGCCGCTTCGTCCTTCCGGGCATAGGCGCCGAAAACGCGGGCAAGCTGACCTGCCGGTGCGTTGACGATCTGAGCAATGCGCGTGGCCGGGGTCTGGATCATGCCAACCAGCTTTGCGCGCAACTCGTCGAGTGACGGAAGTGCGGCCAGAGCCTTTACACCTTCCGGGTCGAGAGTCGTTGCTCCCATCGAGCCACCGAGGATGACGAGCTTTTCGTTACCCTTGGCAAATTCGATGGCGATCTTTGGTGCCGTAATCGGATCGTTGGAATAGGCAACGAGTGTCTGGCCTGTAAACAGGTCAGCGATGCCTTCCGAATCCGTACCCTGAAGAGCGATTTTGGCGAGGCGGTTCTTCGCGACTTTAACGGTGCCACCAGCATCACGCATCTTGGAGCGAAGATCGCCCAGCTGCGCTACGGTGAGACCGGTATAGTGGGCCACGACAACTGAGCCAGAGTCCTTGAAGACCCCGTTCAGCCACGCGACGAATTCGCGCTTTTCCGCTTTTTCCACTGTCTCTCTCCATTTGGCAGAAACGCTTGATTGCGTCCCTGCCGGGTTGCCTTTTGCTGCAAGGGGCCAGTTAGAAAACTGGATCCACGCAACACCTGAGGATCCTGTCCCCCTTGCTTGCCGAAACCGGCAATAGCGAAAGGCAACTACGGTTCGAACCTTGTTCTTCGGGCTTTCGCCCTCAAACCTGGTTGTTCCACGTCTCATGCGGGTTCATACGAATTAAGGCGAACCACCCGCAATCTCGGACAGGATAACCGGACTTTCATCCGGTTATCCAGACCCCGAAGGGCCTGGAATTCTTTTCATCTCAAACGCTTGGGCTTGAGAATTGATGCAATGGTTACGCGACGCGAACCGTTGCGGGATCGATCTTGACGCCAGCGCCCATCGTCGACGAAATCGCGACGCGCTTGACGTACTCACCCTTGGCGCCGGCCGGCTTTGCCTTGGTGACGGCATCGGCGAACGCCTTGATGTTCTCTTCGAGTGCCTTGGCATCGAACGAAGCCTTGCCAACGCCCGCATGAACGATACCGGCCTTCTCGACGCGGAACTCTACGGCGCCGCCCTTCGAAGCCTTGACGGCAGCGGTGACGTCAGCCGTAACCGTACCGACCTTCGGGTTCGGCATCATGCCGCGCGGGCCGAGAACCTTACCGAGACGGCCGACGAGCGGCATCATGTCCGGGGTCGCAATGCAGCGATCGAAATCGATCTTGCCGCCGTTGACGATCTCGAACAGGTCTTCGGCGCCAACGATGTCGGCACCAGCCTTCTTGGCCTCTTCGGCCTTGTCGCCGCGGGCGAAAACAGCCACGCGAACCGTACGGCCCGTGCCATTCGGCAGGTTGACGACGCCGCGGACCATCTGGTCGGCATGGCGGGGATCAACGCCGAGATTCATTGCGACTTCGATCGTCTCGTCGAACTTGGCAACGGCACGCTCCTTGACCATGGCAATCGCCGAGGTCAGGTCATAGAGCTTGTTGCGGTCAACGCCTTCGCGAACCTTCGCTACACGCTTTGCAAGTTTTGCCATCGTCTTAGCCCACCACTTCCAGGCCCATCGAACGGGCAGAACCTTCGACCATGCGCATTGCGGCTTCGACGTCCGCTGCGTTCAGGTCCTTCATCTTCGCTTCGGCGATTTCACGGACCTTGTCGCGCGAGATCTTGCCGGCAACCGTCTTGCCTGGCTCCTTGGAGCCCGACTTCAGGTTTGCAGCCTTCTTCAGGAAGTAAGACACCGGCGGCGTCTTCATCACAAAAGTGAAGGACTTGTCCTGATAATAGGTAATGACGACCGGAATGGGCGAGCCCTTTTCCAGTTCCTGCGTCTGCGCGTTGAACGCCTTGCAGAATTCCATGATGTTGATGCCGCGCTGACCAAGTGCCGGTCCGATCGGCGGGGACGGCGTTGCCGATCCTGCCGAAACCTGCAGCTTGAGCTGGCCTGCTACTTTCTTAGCCATAACTTCTCTGCCTTTTCATTATGCCGGAAAACCGGCGGTTGCAGTTTGGTGGTGCGGGTCGGGGATCCGGCTCCAGATCGCCTCACCTCCCACCATGTTCGCCGCTTGCGCGGCACGCGACCCTAGAGCCGCAATGATCAGACCTTCTCGACCTGACCAAATTCGAGATCGACCGGCGTAGCGCGGCCGAAAATCGAAACTTCCACCTTGAGGCGCGAACGCTCTTCGTCGACTTCCTGCACGGTGCCGTTGAACGAAGCGAACGGACCATCGGCGACACGAACGCTTTCGCCGATCTCGAACGAGATCGAAGCCTTCGGACGCTCGACGCCTTCCTGGACCTGGGTCAGGATGCGCTCGGCTTCCTTGTCGGAGATCGCGATCGGCTTGTTGTCGGAACCGAGGAACCCGGTCACCTTCGGCGTGTTCTTGATCAGATGATATGCGTCATCCGTTAGATCGGCACGAACCAGGACATAGCCCGGGAAGAACTTGCGCTCGGCGTCGACCTTGCGGCCACGACGCACCTCGACCACTTTCTCGGTCGGCACGAGGATCTTCTCGAAAAGATGCGACAGACCCTTCTGCCTCGCCTTTTCTTCGATCGACTCAGCGACCTTCTTTTCAAAATTCGAATAGGCGTGAACGATGTACCAGCGCGCGGTCATTACTTATTCCCAATCCCGATTTTTGTTCAGCCTGCGTTAACGGCCAAGACCGAGAACGAGATCGATCCCGAATGCCATCAACTGATCGGCCGCGAAAAAAAAGACCGCAGCAAAAGCCGCCATTACCATCACCATAGCGGTGGAAATGAGCGTCTCGCGCCGCGAAGGCCATGTGACCTTTGCGGTTTCAGCGCGCACTTGCTGAAAAAAAGTTATCGGATTCGTTTTGGATGCCATTTACCGCTCGTGCGTGTCATTGTGCTGTAAACATGCTGTGTTGAACTTGTTACAACACCATCTGTCCACACCATTGCGGTCCGTAAAGCTGACCGTTCAGCTCCACGCACCGCGTGTCTGTTGACGTTACATAGAACCGATTCCGGAAAAACGCAAGTCCCCGGATCGCTTCTTTTCCAAACATCTGTCGGCGGCACCATCCAATCGTGTCCCGGCAGATTATGCGTTGGCAGGGGAGACAGGGTTCGAACCTGCGACCTACGGTTTTGGAGACCGCCGCTCTACCAACTGAGCTACTCCCCTGCATTGGCGGCGTACATTCCATAAAGGCGCCGCCATTTCAAGGGCAATATTACGACTTCCAGTGAGTTGCGGCAAAATTCGTTTGCCAATGAAGTTCTTGCAACACCTGAAAACCCTCAAACCACGCTACGGGTCTGTGAATTGATGAATCAGTTGCTTGGGCGAGTAATCCAAATGGCTACGGGGTGCCGTAAGTTCAAGCCCTATACGTCGGAGTCGAATCGCGTGCGGAAGATCCGCCCAGCACTCAAATGCAGAAAGGGCGGCCCCAAGGACCGCCCTTCCCGTACGCAATCGTCAGAAGACGATTTTACTCGATAATCGAAGAAACAATCCCTGCACCAACGGTGCGGCCGCCTTCACGGATAGCGAAGCGGAGCTTCTCTTCCATGGCGATCGGCACAATCAGCGTCACATCGACTGCGATGTTGTCGCCGGGCATGACCATTTCCGTGCCTTCCGGCAGCGTCACAACACCCGTCACGTCGGTCGTGCGGAAGTAGAACTGCGGACGGTAGTTGGAGAAGAACG
>NZ_WJIG01000007.1:2500-5993 GCF_009647635.1 Phyllobacterium sp. SYP-B3895
GATCCCGTCCGGCTCCACCAAGGTTCTGGTTGCTGCGGCTGATACTTGTGGCTGAAACAAAGACATCATGAAAGCAAAAGTTTGCAGGCGCCTGGCGATTTGGCCGGGTGGCTGCCTGTTCTGTATGAAATCGTAAAGAGAAGATATGTCCGGGTCATCCGGATGTTCAGGGGTCCTTCGGGACCGGTGAACGCCCGGTGACGTCGCAAGGGATGCTCATCAAAACCCTTGCAAGATGATTGGCGGCTTAACCGCAGTGCCATCGGAGATATCTCGAGAAGCTGGTCTTTTGTCATATCTTTTTTATTCGCTCACGCGCCGTATCGTCCCTGCCGGGACGGGCGCTGCGCGGGCGCGCAGCAAGCTGCGACGACCTAGCGGTCTGTATGGGTGTCTTTGCAGGGTTCGTCCCGGCGAGGTGCTGTCATTGGAACGTTGGAGCGTTGGGATTGTCTGCAAAGATGAGATGGATATTGGCAATGAGAATGATCAAGTGTCTTAAGGGCATTTGGTGGATGCCTTGGCATGCACAGGCGATGAAGGACGTGATACGCTGCGATAAGCGTCGGGGAGGTGCGAATACCCTTTGATCCGACGATTTCCGAATGGGGAAACCCACCTTAAATGCTTGGGAAATCTGATGCGCCGCTGGCGCATGGGTGAGTAGGAATTGGTGATGAGTGAGTAGAAAATTCTATTCACGACTGACTGATCACTCCTCACTTGCGTCGTTGACGCTTCAGGTTTCCAAGCATTGAAATAAGGTATCTGACCTTCGAATACATAGGGGTTAGAAGCGAACCCGGGGAACTGAAACATCTAAGTACCCGGAGGAAAGGACATCAAACGAGACTCCGCTAGTAGTGGCGAGCGAACGCGGACCAGGCCAGTGGCTTTTATGAGACAAGTGGAACGCTCTGGAAAGGGCGGCTAGAATGGGTGACAGCCCCGTACACGTAATGCGAATAAAAGTCCTTGAGTAGGGCGGGACACGTGAAATCCTGTCTGAACATGGGGAGACCACTCTCCAAGCCTAAGTACTCGTGCATGACCGATAGCGAACCAGTACCGTGAGGGAAAGGTGAAAAGCACCCCGACAAGGGGAGTGAAAGAGATCCTGAAACCGAATGCCTACAAACAGTTGGAGCCCAAGATTTGTTCTGGGTGACAGCGTACCTTTTGTATAATGGGTCAGCGACTTAGTGTGACGAGCAAGCTTAAACCGGTAGGTGTAGGCGCAGCGAAAGCGAGTCTGAACAGGGCGTTCAGTTCGTTGCATTAGACCCGAAACCGAGTGATCTAGCCATGAGCAGGTTGAAGGCAAGGTAACACTTGCTGGAGGACCGAACCCGCATCTGTTGCAATAGATTGGGATGACTTGTGGCTAGGGGTGAAAGGCCAATCAAACTCGGAGATAGCTGGTTCTCCGCGAAATCTATTTAGGTAGAGCGTCGATTTTATACTTCCGGGGGTAGAGCACTGGATGGGCTAGGGGATCTCACCGATTTACCAAACCTAACCAAACTCCGAATACCGGAAAGTACTGATCGGCAGACACACGGCGGGTGCTAACGTCCGTCGTGAAGAGGGCAACAACCCTGACCACCATCTAAGGTCCCTAAGTTATGGCTAAGTGGGAAAGGATGTGAGGATCCCAAAACAACCAGGATGTTGGCTTAGAAGCAGCCATCATTTAAAGAAAGCGTAACAGCTCACTGGTCTAAATAAGGGTCTTTGCGCCGAAAATGTACCGGGGCTCAAGCCATACACCGAAGCTGTGGATTTGCCTGGCAACAGGCAAGTGGTAGCGGAGCGTTCCGTAAGCCGTTGAAGCCGGACCCGTGAGGGCTGGTGGAGGTATCGGAAGTGAGAATGCTGACATGAGTAACGATAAAGGGAGTGAGAGACTCCCTCGCCGAAAGTCCAAGGGTTCCTGCTTAAAGTTAATCTGAGCAGGGTTAGCCGGCCCCTAAGGCGAGGCCGAAAGGCGTAGTCGATGGGAACCACGTTAATATTCGTGGGCCTGCGGGTAGTGACGGATCGCGTATGTTGTTCCTCCTTATTGGATTGGAGGGGCTTCGAAGCGGTTCCAGGAAATAGCTCCCGCGTATAGACCGTACCCGAAACCGACACTGGTGGACTGGTAGAGAATACCAAGGCGCTTGAGAGAACTGCGTTGAAGGAACTCGGCAAATTGCACGCGTAACTTCGGAAGAAGCGTGACCCTTTTTTACGCAAGTAGAAGGGGGTGGCACAGACCAGGGGGTAGCGACTGTTTACCAAAAACACAGGGCTCTGCGAAGCCGTAAGGCGACGTATAGGGTCTGACGCCTGCCCGGTGCTGGAAGGTTAAGAGGAGAGGTGCAAGCTTTGAATCGAAGCCCCAGTAAACGGCGGCCGTAACTATAACGGTCCTAAGGTAGCGAAATTCCTTGTCGGGTAAGTTCCGACCTGCACGAATGGCGTAACGACTTCCCCGCTGTCTCCAACGCAGACTCAGTGAAATTGAATTCCCCGTGAAGATGCGGGGTTCCTGCGGTTAGACGGAAAGACCCCGTGCACCTTTACTATAGCTTTACACTGGCATTCGTGTCGGCATGTGTAGGATAGGTGGTAGACTTTGAAGCCGTGGCGCCAGCCATGGTGGAGTCACCCTTGAAATACCACCCTTATCGTCATGGATGTCTAACTGCGGCCCGTTATCCGGGTCCAGGACAGTGTATGGTGGGTAGTTTGACTGGGGCGGTCGCCTCCTAAAGAGTAACGGAGGCGCGCGATGGTGGGCTCAGACCGGTCGGAAATCGGTCGTCGAGTGCAATGGCATAAGCCCGCCTGACTGCGAGACTGACAAGTCGAGCAGAGACGAAAGTCGGTCATAGTGATCCGGTGGTCCCGCGTGGAAGGGCCATCGCTCAACGGATAAAAGGTACGCCGGGGATAACAGGCTGATGACCCCCAAGAGTCCATATCGACGGGGTTGTTTGGCACCTCGATGTCGACTCATCGCATCCTGGGGCTGGAGCAGGTCCCAAGGGTATGGCTGTTCGCCATTTAAAGCGGTACGTGAGTTGGGTTCAGAACGTCGTGAGACAGTTCGGTCCCTATCTGCCGTGGGTGTAGGAATATTGACAGGATCTGTCCCTAGTACGAGAGGACCGGGATGGACGTATCTCTGGTGGACCTGTTGTGGCGCCAGCCGCATAGCAGGGTAGCTATATACGGACGGGATAACCGCTGAAGGCATCTAAGCGGGAAACCCACCTGAAAACGAGTATTCCCTATCAGAGCCGTGGAAGACCACCACGTTGATAGGCCGGGTGTGGAAGTGCGGCAACGCATGAAGCTTACCGGTACTAATAGCTCGATCGACTTGATCATTCTCATTACAAATATCCATCCAAAACGCCACAAAGGCGTGAAAAAGGTAAGTCGTAAGTCGTCAGTAGTGGAGTAGAAAGAAAGCAAAGTAGTGTCTTCACTACTCACTACTCAC
>NZ_WJIG01000008.1:0-3435 GCF_009647635.1 Phyllobacterium sp. SYP-B3895
CTTAGGGCGCATTCAGCAACCGCCAGCGGCGCCCCGCCCTCGTTGTGCCGGTATATAGACCCCACCCAACAAAACTGTCAACACGCCTTTTTCAATTTCTCAAAACTTTTTCCAACCACCACCCAACCCTGTGGATAAGCGGTCGCGGCTAATCGAAAAAGCCCAACGAAAACAGGCGCTGCTATGGCAGCGCCTGCGAAAACCAAGGCTGTCCCAAAGATGCGACCGCGAAATCAAGCCAGCGTATAGGCAGTCTTTACCGTCGTATAAAACTCCGCCGCATATTTGCCCTGCTCGCGCGGGCCGTAGCTCGACCCCTTGCGCCCGCCAAACGGCACATGGAAGTCGACACCTGCGGTCGGCAGATTGACCATCACCATGCCGGCCTCGGCATTGCGCTTGAAATGCGTTGCGTGCTTCAGGCTGGTCGTCGCTATGCCGGACGACAGGCCGAACGGCGTGTCATTGGCGGTATGCAGGGCTTCTTCGTAATCCTTGACGCGAATGACACTGGCGACGGGGCCAAAAATCTCTTCGCGCGAAATGCGCATCTGATTGGTGGCTTCGGTGAAAAGCGCCGGCTGCAGATAGAAGCCCGGGGCCTCGCGGTTGAGCCGTTCGCCGCCGAACGCCAGCTTTGCGCCTTCGCCCCTTCCAATCTCGATATAGTTCATATCCTGATCGAGCTGGCTCTGGTCGACCACCGGGCCGATATGCGTGCCCGCCTTCAAGGCGTCATCGATCACAAGCCCCTTCAAGCGCTCTGTCGCGGCGGCAACGAATTTGTCGTGGATGCCTTCGGTGACGATGATGCGCGACGAGGCCGTGCAGCGCTGCCCTGTCGAAAAGAAGGCACTGTTGACGGCCGCCTCGACTGCGACGTTGAGGTCCGCGTCGTCGAGAACGACGAAGGGATTCTTGCCGCCCATCTCCAGCTGGAACTTGCGCATATGCTCGATCGAAGCTGCGGCGACGCGCTTGCCGGTGCCGACAGATCCCGTGAAAGTGATGGCGTGGACATCGGCACTGTCGAGAATTGCCTGACCGACGACCGACCCCTTGCCCATGACGAGATTGAGAACGCCCTTGGGCAGGCCGGCGCGGTGCAGAATATCGACGATGGCCCAGGAGCAGCCGGGTACAAGATCGGCCGGCTTGAACACGACCGTGTTGCCATAGGCGAGCGCCGGCGCGATCTTCCAGGCGGGAATGGCAATCGGGAAATTCCAAGGCGTGATGATACCGACGACCCCGACGGGTTCGCCCGTAATCTCGACGCCGATGTTCGGGCGGGCGCTCGGTATCACTTCACCGGCAAGCCGCAGAACTTCGCCAGCAAAAAAATCGAAAATCTGGGCGGCGCGCAGCGTCTCGCCGATCCCTTCCGCGAGTGTCTTGCCCTCCTCCCGCGAGAGCAGGCGGCCGAGTTCGTCCTTGCGCGCCGTGATTTCATCAGCCGTCTTGCGCAGGATCGCATGACGCTCGAGAATGCCCGAACGCGACCAGACGGGAAACGCTGCCTTTGCCGCCGCGATGGCCCGAACTGTATCTTCAGCGCTGGCGCGTGCGTACTCGCCAACAACATCATTTGTATTCGATGGATTGACGTTGGCAACGGCATCGCTGCCGAACCACTCGCCGTTGATAAGGTTCTGGTGCAGGGTCATGTGATATATCTCTCTCCGTTTGGCCGAACCAATAGCATAGGAGCAGTCGCGTTCAACGTGAAATTGCGCCGCTTCTCTCGATTTGACCCGAATGGGTTTCGCCGCCATGGCCGTCTGTGCGAACATCGCCGCCGATTCGAAGACTTGATATAGGAACGCCTGGCGCTATTTTCAGGCGTCCGCGTGGAGGAACAAAAGAATGCCCTATCCGCTGTTCAATCTTGAAGGACGGCTTGCCCTTGTCACCGGTTCGAGCCAGGGCATTGGTTTCGCGCTTGCCAAGGGTCTCGCCGAGCACGGTGCGGCGGTCGTCATCAATGGGCGTGACAGGGTAAAGGTCGACGCGGCGGTCGGTGAACTCGCGGCCGTCGGGCTTAACGCCTATGCGTCGACATTCGATGTAACCGATCTTGCCGCAGTAAAGGCAGGGGTCGATGCGATCGAAACGGAAATTGGGCCGATCGACATTCTTGTCAACAATGCCGGCATGCAGTTTCGCGCACCGCTCGAGGATTTTCCCGAGGATAAATGGCAGCAATTGCTGCAGACCAATATCTCAAGCGTATTTTACGCCGGCCAATCTGTTGCCCGGCACATGATCAAGCGCGGCCGGGGCAAGATCATCAACATTGGTTCCGTCCAGAGCGAGCTCGCGCGCCCGTCGATCGCGCCCTATACGGCGACGAAGGGGGCGGTGCGGAACCTGACCCGCGGCATGTGCACCGACTGGGCGAAGCACGGCTTGCAGATCAACGCCATTGCGCCCGGCTACTTCAGGACGCCGCTCAACCGGGCGCTTATGGACAATGCGGATTTTTCGGCATGGCTGAAAAAGCGTACGCCCGCGGGCCGATGGGGTAATGTCGATGAATTGGTGGGCGCGGCGGTGTTTCTTTCCGGTGACGCGTCTTCCTTCGTCAATGGCCAGGTGCTGCATGTCGATGGCGGGATAACAGCCTCGGTATGATTCGCGTCATTGTCATGGGGGTCAGCGGCTCCGGAAAATCCTCCGTCGGCGCCGGCATTGCCGACGCTCTCGGGCTGCCATTCCTGGAAGGCGATAGCCTGCACCCGGCAAGCAATGTTGCCAAGATGGCGGCAGGTACTCCCTTGACTGATGACGACCGCTGGCCATGGCTTGACCAGATCGGAGCCACGCTGGCAGCGGCCGAAGACGGGATTGTCGTTTCGTGCTCGGCATTGAAGAAGGTCTATCGCGACCGCTTGCGCAAGGCCGCTGCCGGTCCCTTGGCTTTCGTATTCCTCGATGGCAGCGTGGCCGTGTTGCATGAGCACATGGCCAAACGCACCGGGCATTTCATGCCGGTTACCATGCTCGGCAGTCAGCTGGCGACGCTCGAGGCGCCGGTTGATGAACCTCGCGTCCTGCGCCAGGATGTGGCAGAACCGCTCAATGTCATCGTGCAAGCAAGCGTGGCCTGGCTGAAAGAATTGGACCCTTGAACGCACGAAAGCCCGGCGGATGCCGGGCTTTTGTGTGGATTGTTGTTATGTGATGTTGGTTGCGGGGACAGGATTTGAACCTGTGACCTTCAGGTTATGAGCCTGACGAGCTACCGGGCTGCTCCACCCCGCGTCAATTGTGTGCGGTATGCGCTTGCGCTTCCCTTTGTTGCGAGTGCTTGCGCTTGCATGGAAAGGGCCGTTTGGTGCGGCGCTTATGTTTGTTGTTGTGTGTTTGTCGAGAAGCTTTGTTTGTTGCGTTTGGCAGACCTGGCAGCGACCTACTCTCCCGCGTCTTGAGACG
>NZ_WJIG01000009.1:0-721 GCF_009647635.1 Phyllobacterium sp. SYP-B3895
TTTCCATTCTTGAGGCGCAGCTTGTGCGCCTTGGTAATCCGCAATATCCGTCGTAAATCCCGTCGTCTCCCGGTCGCGCTTTCGGTAATCGGTGAGAAAGATGTTGCGCATGATGGTGAAAAGCCATGCCTGCATGCTGGTGCCTGGCTGATAGCGGTCGAGCGCGTGCCAAGCGCGCACCAATGTCTCCTGAACCAGATCTTCGGCGGCTGGCTTTGATTTGTGAAAGGTACGGGAAAATCGGCGCAATGCCGGAATAGCAGCAAGCAGTTCCTTCTTAGATGTCAAAACGTTTTCTGGCGGCGCATGTTGCATGATGTTCTCCCAAAAATCGGGGATCGTTCCACCTCCGCTGCGATTTGACTGCCTATATGCATGACAAGGCAGTCAAATCGAGCGTAGACATGGGAAAAACTATGCCGCCTGGGCCGCGGGGTTGAGGCTGCTTTCGGCCAAAGCCGTCAGGGCTTGGTCGGTGGCTTCTTCTTCCTCAAGCGTTGCAACAAGAAGCGCTTTGGCGTCGGTCAACCCTAGC
This sequence comes from Phyllobacterium sp. SYP-B3895, assembly GCF_009647635.1. Lineage (NCBI taxonomy): Bacteria > Pseudomonadati > Pseudomonadota > Alphaproteobacteria > Hyphomicrobiales > Phyllobacteriaceae > Phyllobacterium > Phyllobacterium sp. SYP-B3895. The sequence goes on from NZ_WJIG01000009.1 coordinate 536, forward strand.
TCTTCCGCCCATCTCGCCAAAGTCCCATAGCGGGCAATTTCATAGTGTTCAACGGCCTGGGCGGCCGAAGCCAAGCCTGCATCAAGGGCTGGTTGACCCTTGAATTCTTCCATTATCTCTTCGCCTTCGGAAATAATGCCTTCAATTGCATCGCAGGTCTTACCCTGCGGGCGTTTGCCAAGGGCT